>CAKPLZ010000001.1 GCA_934167835.1 uncultured Clostridia bacterium
ACTGTTTTGCTTGTTACTTCTGTTCCATCTGCTAATAATCTTACTGTTATGCTACTTGGTCTCTTTCCATCTTGGTTGTCGTTATCATTCCATGTTTTGATTCCTGATATTGTTGTTTTTTCTGGTGTGTGTGTATTTGTTATGTTGTATCCATCTACTACTGTTGTATAATCTGCAACTATATCTTCACTTATTGTGTATACAATTTCTGTTCCATCTTTGTACTTATCTAAGTTTTCAAATGACCATGACCAGTTGTCGTTTGCTGTTACTGTTTTGCTTGTTACTTCTGTTCCATCTGCAAATAGTCTTACTATTATGCTTTCTGGTCTCTTTCCGTCTTGGTTGCTTGCGTCATCCCATGTTTTGCTTCCTTCTACACTTACCTTTTCTGGTGTGTGGTGGTTGTAGATTTCTACTCCATTGTCTGATATTTCATATTCTGTATCATATTCTGGAACTGTTACTTCAACAACTCTGTATATAATTTTTTGTTTGTTTTCATCATATTTTGGTAAGTTGCTAAATACATATTTCCATTCACTGCTTGCATCTATTGTAGCTGTTTTTATTGGTTCATTTTCATTGTTTCTGTATAATTTAACTGTTATTTTTTCTGGTCTTTTTCCATCTTGGTTGTTGTTATCTTGCCAATTTTTATTAACATTTATTGTAACATCTGGGTTTACTGGCATGTCGTCATCATCTTCTACTGTTGTTTTTCCATCTGTTGCTATTGCTATGTTTATAATATCTTTTGATACTGTTTCATTTTGTTCATTTACTTCAATTGCATCAATGTCAGCTTGTTTTACAATATATCCAACTTTTAATGTTGCAACTTTTCCAGCTTCTAGGTTTTCTATTTTTGCAAGTTCTCCGTTTGCTGGTACCATTTTGCCGTCAAAAATTACATCTAATGAGTCTGTTACAACTACATTAGTTGCTTTGTAATTACCTAGGTTTGATACTTGAATTGTATAAATTACTGTGTCTCCTGCTCTTACCATTGGTTTATTTTCTTTTATTACTGGAATTTGTTCTGTTTCGCCTGCTCTTATTATTGATGTTGCGTTTTTTTCTATTTGTAGTTCAGGTTTGAATATTCCCATGTCCGCTGTTATTGCTGGTATTGCTATTGTAGTCCATGATAGTTTTAAATCATCAGAGACTTTAATAGTTCTCCCTTCATATTCGATAGTTCCTGTTGTTGTTTCACCTGTTGAAGGTCTTGTTCCAGGTCTTGTTGTTGTTCCTGGTGTTGTTGATGTTGTATTTCCTGGAGTTATTGGTTCTACTGGTGTTATTATTCCTGTTGTGTTATCTCCTGCTACATTGTTGCCATTTTCACTTGGGTTAACGGTGTTTTGGTCGTGATTTACACTGTTATCATTACCTGTTACTGGTAAGTTTTGAACTTGTTCTTGAGCAGCTGATGCTTCGCCTCTATCTTTTAAGAAGACTGTTACACCTGTAGCTGATGCACCAATTAAAACAAGTGATACAAGTCCAATTACTACATTTTTTGTGTTTAAAAACTTTCCTTTCATTTTTACCTCCATCTAAAATTTCAAAAAGTTTTTCTAGCTTTTACTATAAGTCTATTTTTGTCTCTATTTGTACATGTTATAAGTGTTACTTCCCTTGAATTTTCATCAACTGGGTAAATACAACTTATATCGTTTGGATCAATTATGTATTTATCAAAAACTTCATATTTTATAGTAACCATTTGGCTATCTGTAAGCTCTATTATGTCCCCATTTTCTAGTTTATCAATTTTTCCAAACATTTTATTGTTCAAATTGTTGTGCCCTGCTAGCACTACATTTCCAATTTGATTGATTTTTTCTCCATAAAATTTTGTTATAGATAATTTCAAGCTTTCTTTGTTTGTTTTTTCAAGGATAGGATATTCAATATTGATTTTAGGAATATTAATTATTCCCACAACTTTATATCCTTCAATTTCTTGGTCTATTTCTTGTATAACATCTATATCATTAGGATTACTTTTCTTTTCTTTTTTTATTTCCTGCAATACTGATTGAGTATTGTTTTCTATTTTATTACTTTCAACATTCTTTTTTATTACAAATACTACTAAAACTAGTGCTGTGATAACTAGTATTACAAGGATTATTCTGTATACTGTTATCTTTTTCATTATTTGTTCATCTCTTTTTTCTTCAATATCATTATTCGTACAATTACTACAGCTATTGCAACTACTACGATTGCTAGAACTATTAGTATTGTATTATCGTCAAAGGTATAAGGTAGTATTGTTTTTTCTTTTTCATATTTTGGTGTTTCTTCCATCTTTGATTCTAGAAAATGAACATCCTCAATTTTATCTCCTTTTAGCCATAGTATGAATTTATCACCTGTTTTAGTGTCTTCTGGTTGGTATACCATCTTCTCGCTTACCGTCTTCCAGTTTTCTTCTTTTAATTCATTATGTAATTTTGTAGCTAAGTCTAAAAATTCTTTGCTTGCTTTTATTTTTGTATATTTGTCTGTAAATTCATTTTTTTGTAGTAATTCTGCTAAGCTATATAAATTTTCATACTCTCTACTTGATTTTTCTTTAATTAATTGATATTTACCGTTTAGAATATCTTTTTGTAAAACTGCTACGCCAACTCTTGTAGTTAGTATATATTTGTCTCCAGTAGTTGCATCTGTAACTTTCCTTGCTTCTAAATCTTTTTCTTCAAGTTTTACAGGTATTATTGTAGATACTTTTGACATATTTTCTAATTCTATTTTTGTAATGTTATCATTAATGTCAATTTCAAGTCCTGAAATTTTCATTTGCTCATTTGTTTTCACCCACAAATAAGTTTTGTTTACAAATTTTCCAACTGAAGATTTGTCTACATAAGCAATATTATTTGCTCCGTTTGCAGTGTCTTTTGCAAAACTTATAAATTCTGTTTCATCTGGTGTAACATTTTTATCATTTGAGAAAGCAAATTCAAAATCTTCGTTTAATAAGCCTTTCAAATAGATTAAAAATTCATCATCTGATTGTTTTACAATAACTGCATTTTCATTTGCTCCGTAAGCAATTATAGGCATACCAATTGTGAATATACTTATAATAACTAAAGCTAAAAGAATTTTAAATTTTGTTTTTTTCATTGTAATCCCCCTACTAATATTTTTAATTTGTATTACATTATATTGCAATACAACAGTTAATATTATATAACAAAACTTGTTTTTTGTAAATAGTTTTATGTTAATTTGGTTTTTTTGCCCAAAAAAACTGGGAATTTTTGATATAAAAATTCCCAATATTTTTTAATCTGCTCTTGCAAGTAATACTATTCTATCTTTACCGTCATCTGTACAAGTTGATAGTGCAATTTCTATGTTGTTTCCTCTATCTCTTGTTATATATTCAGTATCAGTTTCAGGTATTATAGACTTTTCATATATTGTGTATGATAATGTTTTTCCATCTAAGTCTGTAATCTGTATTTTATCCCCGATGTTTAAATTCTTATTGTTTGAGAAGAATTTTCCATTTCTATAATTGTGCCCTATAATAACTGTTATACCTGGTTTATTAAGTTGTGGATTATTGCTTGGATACATTATTCCAACTGATGTTTCCAGTGCTGCAGGTGATATATCTAATAAAATTGGATATTCAATTTTTGTTTTTTCAATTTTTATATATCCAGCAACTACATAATTTTTATAAAAATATCGTTTTGGTTTTGATGGTTTGCTTGTTGTATTTTCTGATGAATTTTCTGTATTATTTTGATTTTCAATAACATTAATCAGAATATTTTCTTCAGGTTCATCTGTATTATTTTCAGTCGTTTGATTTCTTTGTACTAGTTCTGCATAAACTCTATTAGCTTCCATTTGTGCTTGATAATTATTGTATGCTTTTATTGCTACAATTGTCGCCAAAACAATTATTGCTATTATCATTATTACTAAAAAAACAGTTAAAACTGTACTATATTTGCTTCTGAACATAACATCATCTCCTCTTTTTATTATAGCATATCGCCTATAATTTGTAAAATAAATTAGTATTCCATTTTTACTATTTTAGCAAATTTTTCAGGAGCAAAATTCTTATCATAATCAATATCTTCGAAAATCTCTGGCATATTTTCTTTAAAATGTAGAAGTAATGGAATCATAACTTGCTCTACTGCGGGGTGAGCATGGCTTGTACTTCTAAGTGCTAAAATATGTTTCCATTCTCTTATATTTGCTGTCATAGTAACTTGTGCTGCTGTTGAATGAGGTAAAATCATTCTCATTTGGTCTGGTGTTGCTCCAAGTTCTGACATTTTCATGTAGTGTTTTTCAATTTCTTCACATGATGTTTTCCATTCGTTGTATATTTCTGATGTTTCATCAATATTCACTGGTTTTATAAATTTTATTTGATTGCTGAATTTATCTTTTCCATAATTGCAATATCGTGTGCTTTCTATTGAAAATGATGCTATTCTGTGTCTTGTTAAATCTTTATATACTCCAACATCGCAAATCATTCTGATTGTAATTTTTTCATGTTCAAGAATTGATTCATGTCCTCTTGTTATGCAATTTTTCAAAAGTGTTTTGTAACTTTCTTCTGTAATTTTGTTTTCTGAACGATAACATGTTCTGCACGCTCTTTCTAAATTTCTCATTATTTGTTTGTAATCTACATTTTCAATTTCAACTATTGGTTCTATTATTTTCATTTTATATTCCTCTCTTTATCTTGATTTTGGCTAAAAAGTAGAGATACACGCACCGTGCATCTCTGTTTAATTACTTATCTCTACCTTCTGGAAGTGCTGGTACATCTAGAACAACTCTAATTTTTGTAATACGTTTTATTGCTTGAACAAATTTGCTTTGTTTGATTCTTTCCCATAATGTTGGTTTTATTTCGAATCTAGTTTCTTCTATGTATTCTTCAAGTTTTTCTTGTTCTTTTTCTTCCTCTGCTAGGCTTTCCTTTATTTCAGCTTTTTGTTCTTTTCTTGCATCAAAAACTGGTGTTGGAATTCCTCTTAAAGCTTCTGCAATTTCAATTCCTATATAACTTAAAGCCTTTGATCTGTCTTCAATTCTTTCCATATCTATTTCAATATGTAAATTTGTTTCTAGGTTATTTATTCTTGCTGTTACTAGTTTTACAGCATCTTCATAATTTTCAGGAATTTTATTCTTTGTTTTTCCTATTATTGTTAATGCTTCAACAATATCTTCAGATACTACTCCTGATATATCTTTTACCTTAGATTTCCAATCTTTATCCTTATTTTGAACTGCCTCTAGAGTTAATTTTAAATCATTTGCTACATTTATATTTGTTTCTCTTTGTCTTATAAGAACTTCTATTTGTTTAGTATTTTCCTCAAATTGGTTTGTTGCAAATTCAACAAGTTCATGAGCTGCATTGTAAACGCTACCAGGAAAGTTCTTTTTATTTGGATATTCTGTTAAGTAAACTTTTATTGAATCTATCAAGTCTTTAAAGTATGCATCATCATCTAATTCAACAATTTGTTTTTTACTGTTTGGATTAATTAATTTTTGTACTTTGTCAATATTAGATAAGATTTTTTCTTCGGTTATTATCATTTTTACGTTTACTATGCCTTGTTTATGCTTTTTAAAAAATAGCATTGTAAACTCCCCTCCCTTTGCTTCTGTTTATTTCAATTCATACTACAATTATACCGTTTTTTTGATTAAAGTACAATAGTTTTTTGATTACATTTGTGTGACATTTTTGTAATATTTTTGTAATATTTATTTTATAATTTTATCAAAAAGGCAATACATACAACTATTCCAATTACAATTCTATAAATTGCAAAAACTTTGAAACTTCCTTTTTTCAAGAAATTTAGTAAAAATCTAATTACCACCATTCCAACAATAAAACTTGCCAAAATTCCAATCCAAAATGCTAAATTGGTAAATGCAAAATCTTTAACATTTACAATAACTGCTGCAGCTGTTATTGGAGCGGCTAAAAAGAATGAATATTTTGCTGCACTTTCTCTATCTAAGTTTAGACCTCTTGCCACTGTCATTGTTATTCCTGAACGTGAAACTCCTGGGAAAGCTGCTGCTAAGCTTTGTGATAAAGCTATTAACATTGATTGTTTTAAAGTCATTTTTTCTAATTTGACATTTGATTTTGATTTTTTATCAACAACATACAATACTATACCCATAATCATTAGTGTTAAGCCAATAACTAGCATTTCAACATTTAAGCTTTTTGAAAAAAGTTTTGTTGATATTTTGTCTAAAACTAGGCTGGCAATTCCTGCAGGTATTGTACTTAGTACTAAATACCAGAATAATTTTCCGTCAGTGCTTTTTTCTTTTTTCACTGCTTGTTTGTATCCGCCCACAATCAATCTTATCCAGTCTTTAAAGAAAAATATTATTATCGCAAGTAGTGTTCCTATATGTAGAGCCACATCAAAAGATTCTGGCATTTGGCTCCATCCAAGTAGCCATGGAAATAAATTCAAATGTGCTGAACTTGATATTGGCAAAAACTCAGTAAGTCCCTGCACAATTCCGAGTATTATTGCTTGATATATTTGCATATATAATTCCTCCTCTTAAATATTCTATTTTTTTAGTTATTAAATATTACTTTTACTTTTTCATTGTCGTCTAATTTCTTTGTAAGACTATATGTATTATCTAAGTATTGTTCTATATTTTTTTCGAGTTCTGTTTCTTCATATTTATTTTTAGTAACTTCATTCGGCTTTGTGATTGTTTTTCTTATTGGAATTAGAACTGGTTCTTTTTGAATTTCTTCATAAATACTTGAATCAGCTTTCAATGCTTTATCAATATCTGTTATAGCTTTTTCTTTTTGGTTTTTGATTATATGAATTTTTGCAAGTTCAAGATATGATTTTGCTTCTTTTTCGTCACATAAAGACTTGCTAAAATAATATTCTGCGATTTCAAAATCTCTATATAATAAAGCAATTTGACCTAAATGAAAATATGCTAAATACATATTGCTATTTAATTTTATTGTTTCTTCAAAACATTTTCTAGCCACATCAAAATCATTTATAAATGCATAACTTATTCCTAAATTATAATATATTTCAAACTTATCTGAGTAATATTTTACAGCATTTGTGTAAATATCTATTGCATTTTTGTATTCTTCTGTGCTTAAATATATTTCTCCGCAATAGTTTTGATGCTTCGTAATATTGTGGCTTATTTTTAAGTAATTTTTCAAGCATCTCAATTGCCTCTTCCTTTTTTCCTAAATTATTTAGGAGTAACGATATTTTATAATATGAATCATAATCCTTATTCTTGATTTCTAATACTTTAACATATTCATCTATAGCCTTTCTCTGTCCTCCTTCTTGTTCATACAGATGTGCTAACATTTTATGCCCTAAGAAACTATTTGAATATTTTTGGGTTAAATCTATTAGAATTCTTTTTGCTTTTTTATGGTTTCCAAACCAAAGGTGTGTTTGAGCCATTGTAAGTCTTAATGTTTCTGATACATTAATCTTTCTAGCTTCTAATGCAAATACTAGGATTGGTATTATAATGCATAGCATATAAAGAATTGCATCATATATTGCTCCTCCGCTTAATATCAAAACTGATTTTTATTAAGTTAAGTAATATTCCTATTGCCTGCATGCCTAGAATTATAAGGTATGTAGTATCATTTTTTCTTACCATTTTTTTTAGTAGTATATCTATAAACAAAATGAATGCAATAGATGTAAAAAGTATTTGCCAAGCCATTTATGTTCCTTCCTTTCTTGGTTTTGGACTCATTAATTACTTATTTTTTCTTTATAATTGTTCATAGCTTTTTGAATTATTTCCTCAGCTTCATCTCTTCCAAGTATGTTGTCTACAACTGTTTGTTTATATTCTAATTGTTTATATACCTCAAAGAAGTGCTTTATTTCACATGCAATGTGACTTGGAACTTCGCTAATATCATTATACATATTTAAGTATGGGTCTTTCTTTGCTACTGCTATTATTTTTTCATCCTTTTGGTCTCCATCTACCATTATAAGTACTCCTATTGGGTAGCATTCTACAAGTGTCATTGGGTCTATGTTTTCTTGGCATAATACAAGTACGTCAAGTGGGTCATTATCATCTGCATAGGTTTTTGGTATAAATCCATAGTTTGCTGGATAATGTGTTGCTGTATATAAAACTCTGTCTAGTCTTAGCATTCCTGTTTCTTTGTCTAACTCGTATTTGTTTTTTCCTCCTTTTGTTATTTCAATTACTGCTATAAAATCATCTTTTTTTATTCTATCTGCTGATATGTCATGCCATATATTCATTTTTTATTTCCTTCTTTCCTTCTTTAAATACCTTTTTATTACTATATTTTCAAATGGCCTTTTTAATTTTGTAAGCCAAATATCTCGTGTATCTATTGGTTTTGTTAGGATTGTATACATGTTACATCTATTTCCTCCCAAAACATCTGTAAATATTTGATCTCCAACTACTGCTATTTGTTTTGCTGGTAAATCTAGTATCTTTCTTGCTTTTTCAAATCCTCTTTTGCTTGGTTTATGTGCAAAGTATAGATATTTTAACCCAAGTATATCTGCTACTTTTTTCACTTTTTTGTATTTATTTGTATTTGACAATATACACATCTTTATTCCTTGATTTTTTAAATTATTACACCATTCTTCTGCATTTTCTATAATTTGTTTATCATAATCAATTAATGTATTATCAATATCCAGAATTAAACCTTTAATGTTTTTTTCCTTTAGAATTTCTATTGATATTTCTTTTACATTATTTAAATACAAGTCTGGGTATAGGCACATTTGCTTTTCCTCCATTTTGCTTTTATATAATAGATTATCCCCTACATGTTGTAGGGGCTTAAAAAACTTTATTTATTTGCCATAAATGTTTCTAAAATATAGACCGCAGATATGGTGTCTACTAAATTTTTCTTGTTTTTTGGCTTAATTCCAAGTTCATTTAACGTTTTGTGTGCTTGAACTGTAGTTAATCTTTCATCTACAGTTTCAATTTTTATTTTGTTGTACTTACATTTTAGCTTGTGAATAAACTTTTGAGTTTTTTCAACTCTCTCTGTCTTTGAGCCATCCATGTTTAGTGGCATTCCTACAACTATAGTTGAAATACTAAATTCATTCATTATTTCATCTAATTTGGCTAATAAAATTTTATCGTTTCCATTGTGTGCAATTGTTTTTAAACCTTGGGCAGTTATTCCCAGTTCATCAGTAATTGCAGTACCTACTCTGGCATCTCCATAATCTATTCCTAAAATCCTCATTATTCATCTATTCCTATATAGTTTTTTACCATTTTTTCAAGAAGTTCATCTCTTTCAATCATTCTAATTATGTTTCTTGCTTCTTTATGGCTTGTTATATATGTTGGGTCTCCAGATAAAATATATCCAACAATTTGGTTTACTGGGTTATATCCCTTTTCTTCCAAAGCTTGATATACTTCTCTTAAAATTTCTTTTGTTTTTAAATTTTTGTCCTTTTCAACTTTAAAGCTCATTGTTTTATCACTTGTCATATAAATCCCTCCTATATACAATTAATTTCGCTTTCGCTTTTATCGCTATTATCTAAATAGCTTTCAAGTTTTTTAGTAACTTCCTCTAGTCCTGTTCCTTTGTAATATGTTCCTAAAACAAAGTTGGTTATTGGGCTAATTTCTAAGCTTTTTTCTTTATTAGTCTGTACTTGGATTTTTATGTTTTCTATGTTTTGCTTCATTTTTGTTATGAAATCAATACTATCTTCTATTTCAGCTCCTGAAAAAGCAATAGCAAATTTGGGTCCCATATACCTTACAAATACATATTCTGATGAAATGCTTGTTTTTACAGTGTTTGCAACTTTTACAATAGTTTCTGTTCCAACATTTCTTCCATATTTTTCGTTAATTTCTTCAATGTTGTTTATTATGAACATGCATATTGTACTTTTTGGATATTTATCTACTGTATGCTTTCCTAGCCCATATAAATATTCGGCAGAATTTAATCCTGTAAACTTATCTACTCTAAATATATTTTCGATTGTGTTTTGATATGATATTGTTTTTAATACGGAAATAATATTTTCTCGTATTACTTCCAATATTCCTGTGTCTAGTCTATCAAATGCGTGTGCTACATCACTTTCTATAATCCAATATCCTATATAAATATTATCGATATATAAAGGGAAAAACATTGCTGATTTTGCCCTTGTCATATCATTTCTTTGATAACTTAATCTTTCATTTGGATTATTAATTGTAACATATTTAGGTATTGCATTTGCTATACTATCTTGAAACAATGGGTCTGTATGCAAATTTGTTAATGTGTCCCAAAGTTTTTCATCTACATTTGATGCTCTTAACTTATATTCTGCACCATTGAATACAACAATGCTTGAATACTTTATGTTGTATTTTTCTATCAAAATGTCATTTATTATCTTTATTTTGTCTTTTGCTGATGCGTCTTTTCCTATTGTGTCCATAAAATCTTGTAAAACTCTTAAGTTTGCAATTTTTTCATTTGTATTGCTTAATCCTTTTACTTTTTTATATATAGACATATTATAAAAAACTAAACCAACTACAACTATTCCTAATACTATTATTACTGCAATTAATCCAGCACTCAAATTCTTTCACCTCTTTTTAGTATTTGCCTCTCATTTTGTTTAATGTATCATTAACTTGGTTTGAAAATGGGTCATTATCTCGCTTTTTATTTTTCATTGGCGAATACACTTGCTTATTAACTAACGGATATACCATATTTGCTAACTCTCTTATTGCAGACATAAATGTTTTTGTGTATCCATTTAGATTAATTGAACATACCACTA
This sequence comes from uncultured Clostridia bacterium, assembly GCA_934167835.1. Lineage (GTDB taxonomy): Bacteria > Bacillota > Clostridia > TANB77 > CAG-508 > UMGS1781. The sequence continues at coordinate 10,911 of CAKPLZ010000001.1, forward strand.
GGGAGTTCAAATACTTAACATAGTTTTGTGTTTCAAATGGTATTTCGCAGTATTTGATATTGTCTCTGCTGAAAAGTTCTGTCATATATGTCATACTTGGTGAATTATAGCAAGACATTCCTCCAATTAAAGTTTTTATATTTAAGTTTTTAATTTTTTGCGATTTATTTATAACAATTCTAAGTTTTTCAGGTTTTAGTATATCCTTTGACTTTAAATTTCTTAAGAATGCTGTTAATGGCTGTATTGTAAGCACATCCATTGATTGTACTAAATATATTTCCTGAACTTTTTCAAATATTTCTGTTTGAGTTTCAAAGTCTGTATCGATTATTACTGCAGAGTAGTGACTTGTTAACGTTTTTAAAATCGCATCAATATCGTAATCCTCTTCTGGACCTGGCATTGAGGAATAAACAGTTAAGTTTTTATGTACCTTTATACCTTCTGCTATGCCTTTTTCGAGTTTATCCATACAACTTCTAGATATGTTTCTTAAGCTTTCCTCATTGTTTGTGTAAATATAATATGCATTTTTACTTTTTGTCATATCAAGTATTGCTGTTTCAATTCCCATGGTTGAAAGCATTTCTGCTGTATTATTTACAACAAATGATGTTCCATTTTTGGTTGTTCCAACAAATGCAACAACTTTTCTATCTCCATATATTAATGAATTATTTTCTTCTTCGTATTGTCTGTTTGAGGCCATAAGGTCCTCAATTGGAGGTATGGTTTCTTTCTCAATTACAGGTGGTTTTAAGCTTATCTCTGGAATTTGAACTGGTTGTGGTTTTATTTCTTGAACCTTAGGAATTGGTTCAGGTTCTGGTTGTTGCTCTTCTTCATCTACTTGACTAAATAAATCCACTTCTTGTTCTTCTTCTGGTTCTGTTTCAGTTTCTTCTTCCTCTTCTGGTTCATCATCTAGATTGAATAAATCAACTTGCTGGTTTCCTCTTTTTAAATCATTGGCCCTAATTAATGGTTCTGCTGGTTCATTTTCCCTATTTAGGCTGAATAAATCAATACCCTCATCTTTCTCTACATTGTTTGGGGTTGAAACCTCATTTTCACTGCTTGTGTCATCTAAATCAAATAAATCTATACTAGAATCATTGCTTGGTGGAATTTCAACTGTTGGTATGCTTACATCGCTTTTTATTTTTTCTTGAGGCAAATCTGCTGTAAGCAACTCTGAATCATCAGGAATTGGGTTTTTACGCGGTCTTCCTCTTCCTCTTTTTACCTTATTTTCTTCTTGAGGCTCAGGAATTGGATTTTTACGTGGTCTTCCTCTTCCTTTTTTTGGGGTTTCTTCTGCTGTTTCAATTTTTGTTTCTTCAAATTCCATATTTTCTTGTTTAGGCATTTCTTTTGGCTCATTTGTTTCAATAATTTCCTGTTTTTGGGTTTGTGGAACATTGATTTTTTGAACATTTTCTGTTTTTAGATTTGTTGGGATCAAAACTTGCTTAATTTTCTTAGGTTTAAGCAATTGGTCTACAACATCATTTTGCTCATCTTTTTCCTTTTTGTTAGTTTCCTTTAATTTATTTTTGTAATTCTGTGTTTGTTTTTTTGCATTTATTCCATCTAAAACATTTACCGTAACAAGTTGTTGGTATTTTGGTGACCTTTCTTCAAGAACAGCTTTAACATTTAATGGTAAAAATTTTATAATTATTTTCAACTGTTCATCTGAGTACTGACTAACTATGTTATTAAAGCTTTCTAGATATTTATCTTCATCCTTTCCAAGTCTTGCATAATGTGTTAATATATTGCTGACTTCAGCTTCACTAACGCCAGTATCACTTTCTGTCTCTCCAAGTTCACTTTCTTGTATACTATAATATATTTTTGCATCCTCTTTATCTCGAGGCTGATATATTAATCTACAAACCTCATCAATGCTTCTATCTTGCCCTATAATGGCATTATAAATTCCAATTTTATATAATTTTGCAAATATATTATCTGTTTTTTTTCTTCTATCCGCACATATTATAATAATATCTATTTTTTGTCCGTTTATTTCTTTTGCTTCTTCTGCTATAACGCTGTATTTTTCAAGTAGGAATTTATCTATAGAGTCATAATTATTATTGGCAAATGGCTCTAAATCCTCGCTTATAACTATTCTACTATAACTTTTATCCTTTTGTATCTCTCTTAAAATTGCATTAAAATAATAAACATTCTTGTAAGATAATATTTCTTTATATTCTTTTTGATATTTTCCTACAATAGCTTCTGAAACATCATCATTATTTACTGCAAATAAGACTTTCATACGTTTAACCCCTCCAACCTCTTACAATGAGTGCATATATAAATGGTAATACTTGGCAAATTGCTAATATTGTTACAAAAATTATAACAACTCCAAATCCTCTATGTTTATAGTCTAATCTTCTTGTTCCCATTACATATTGGAAAACTAAGCCCATTATAATTCCTGCAATACATAATGGAATACTATATGGTTGAACTACTTCTTCTATAATGTAACCTGCAAGCCAGTATCCCTCATCGCCATACTTTTCAGTGTATTCGATTTTCTTCATTTCCATTTTTTCTTTAATTTCTGATGAATTTGAATCATTTTCAGTTACATTTGCTGCAAAAACTGTGTTTAGTGATAATACACATAAAATTATTAATATTACTGCTATTGTTTTTTTCATTTTCTTACCCCCTAATTTAATTACTTTTTATACTTATAATATCATACAATATTCTCGAAAAAATAGCAAGTTAATTTTACGATTTTTTCATTTTTTCTAAAAAAAAATTGACGTTTTTTCGTCAATTTTTATTTTTTTAAATATTTCTAACATGTTCAATTTTTTCCCATTTTGTATTTGGTTTTATTAAAGCTTTTATGTTAATTAGAATCCAAGACCCTAGAAAAAGTGGGTAACATAATATACCTTTAATCATTGGTTTTATTGGTCTCTTGTCTAATATCAATGTTAAAATTGCTGTTAATGGTGGCATTATAAATGTGGCTGCTAAGAATTTAATGTAATTCCATATTAGTCCTGCAAATGTCATTCCATCTCCAATGTATATTGCAAAATTAATAACTAATATTGCAAGTGTTACTACTAATATTGGCATTCCCATTAAGTATAATAAGCCGTCTACATTCATTATTTTTCTGTTTTTTACTACTCCTGCTGCTAAATCCTTTAAGTAATATTTAAAACATTGTATATGCCCTACTGACCATCTTGTTCTTTGTGACCAAGATTGTTTAAAACCTAATGGCTGTTCATCATACACTATTGCATCTGTTGCCCAGCCTAGCGCTCTACCTTTTGCAATATTTATTAAAGAGAATTCAATATCTTCTGTTAATGTTTTTGTGTTCCATCCTTCATCTTTAATTAAATCATATTTTACCATAAATCCTGTTCCATTAAGTAATGGTGATAAACCTACATTGTATCTTGCTAAATGATAGAATCTGTGCATTGTCCAGTAAAATAAAGCATATCCTGCTGTAATCCAGGTATCATCTGGATTTTTAATATCTCTATAGCCTTGAACCACTTCTTCACCTTGGCATAGTTTTTTATTCATAGCTTTCATGAAGCCTTTGTCGACGATATTATCCGCATCAAAAACACAAAGTGCATCATAATCAGCACCTTGTTCTTGCATTTTTGCCAGGAACCATTGCATTGCATATCCTTTAGTTTTTTTGGTTGGATCTGTTCTTTCATATACGATAGCCCCTGCATCTTTTGCAATTTGGGCAGTTGCATCTGTACAGTTGTCTGCAATTACATAAATATCTAGCTTATCTTTTGGATAATCTTGTTCGTTTAGGCTTTCTATTAGATTTTTAATGACTTTTTCTTCATTATGTGCAGGAATTATTGCCATAAACTTATGTATTTTATTTGTTAGTAATGGTTTTTCTTTGAATTTTATTAATGAACAAACACTTATTGCGATGTTATAAATCCAAAATATTGTTATTATTCCAACTAGTGCTTGTTGTAATATATACAAATAGTCCATTTAAAATTACTCCTTTATATTGCTTCTTGTGTACTTACAGCTTCTTCGGCTTTATTTTCTTCCTCTTCTTTATTTACAAATTCTAGGCTACTGATTGAAACTTCGTATGCTGTTCTTGTTTCAACTGTTCCATCCTCATGTTTCTTTTCATAAGGTCTTGATTGAACTCTACCTACTAGTTTTACTTCTGTTCCTATTGGCATGTCTTCACAGAATCTAGCATTTCTTCCCCATGTAATACATGGTATGTAGTCTGATTTATTGTATGCTCTATTTACTGCAACTAATATATCAGCAATTTCTCTACCAAATGGTGTTTTTCTGTATATTGGTTTTCTGCAAATATGACCTACAAGTTCAACTTCGTTAGGAATTTTTATGTCTTCATCCTCACCTTTTTCTCTGATTTCTTTTACGAAAACTGTAAGAACTAATCTACTTCTTGAATCTTCATAAGTATTGTATGATCTAAATTGTCCTTCAATTACAACTTCCTTACCTATATTTAAATCAAAATTTGCTATTAATCTTTCAGATATTGTGATTGGTATAATATCTGATATACCACTTAAACGTGGAATTTCTAAGTTAAAGTTATAAAAACTTTCTCCATAAATTTCGTGACTAAACTTTTTCTCACTTGTTACTTTACCAACTAACATAATATAGTTGTTTTGTGAATAATTTGTAACCAATTTTATTTCCTCCTTTTTTTCGTCTATAAGCCTTTATATTTTACACTTTTAGACTAGTCTTTTTTCCAAGACACCATTAATTATACTACGTTTTTTTGGTTTTGTCTACATAAAATGGTAAAATTATGTTAATTTTTTTATTTTTTTCCACAAATCTTTGCTTTTTTAGTTAAATTTATTATTTTTTTATGTTTAGTACTTTATATTTTGCTATTCCACCTGGTGTGTTTGCTTCAACAATTTGATCCTTTTTAGCGCCAATTAATGCTGCTCCTATTGGTGATACATTTGATATTCTATTTTTAGATAAGTCTACTTCTGTTGAACCAACTATTGTATATTCTAATTCTTCATTAAACTCCATGTCTAAAATTCTTACTGTATTACCAACTTGTACTGTTTTTGTATCTATTTCTGATTCATCTATTATTTTAGCATATCTTAATTTATTTTCTAAATCCACTATTTTTATTTCATTATCTGCTTGTGCATTTTTAGCTTCATCGTATTCTGAGTTTTCTGATAAGTCACCAAAACCTAATGCAACTTTTATACGTTCTGATATTTCGGCTCTTTTCTCTGTTTTTAGATATTCTAATTGTTTTTCTAGGTTGTCATATCCTTCTTGTGTTAATAAAATTTCTTTTTCATCCATTTTTCATTACCCCTTTTTTTATTTATATAGTTTCTTAATCTTACTCTACAAAACGCGTTTTGTCAAGTCCAAAACTACATTTTTTTTATAAATTCTTTGTGATTAATTGGGCCATTTTTACCAATTAATCTTATTATTTTTATTTTGTCATTCTGTATTTTTTTCATATTTTCCAAACATAGCCCTGAATAAGTTTCAGCTTCATAAACAATATTTTTGTTAAATCCAGCTATTTTATACGTGTTTGGAACTTCAATCTCCCAGTTTCTAATATTAATTCCTGCAAATTTTTTTGATTTTATGTTGATATTGTCTGGTAGGTTTAATATAGTTGCTTCTCTTGGAATATTTATTTTGTTAATATATTCTTCTGGGAAGTCTAAATTTACTATTAAATCTGTACTTGATAAATTGGCTTTAAAATTATTTGATAATTTCACTATTATGCCTAATTCCTCATATAAACTTTGTACAACTGGTTCAAACTTTTTTGTATTTAGTGTTATAATATTTATTCTTTTTGCCATTTGGGCTGTTCTTGTGATTGTTTCTGTGAATATATCACTATTATCATTTACAAGAAATGTAACTTCTCCCGCTTCTATTCGCTTTTCTTTATAGCTATATACTTTTTCTATTAAATTAATTACTAAATACTTTGATAATTTTGTTCCATCTAAAATGTTTATACTATTAAAATATAAAATATTTTTAAAATCATCTAGTTGCATTAACTTGTCAGATAAGACTACATTCCTAATATTATTTTCATAAAGGAACTTGCACAATTTTTGAGCTATATGTTTTTGCTTTCTTTTTTGTGTCTTTATATCTATTGGTAACTCTATAAAAGTTCTATTTTCAACACTTTCAATTTTAAATATATTAAATATTTTTTTTATAATATTTGCATTATCTGTCTGTTTTATATATATAATCAATTGCATCACCTAAAGCAAATATATGATGATAATACAAAGTTTATGATATTATTTTTCCTCCACCAACTAATACATCATCTATGTAGAATACTACTGATTGTCCTCTTGTAATTGCTCTTTGTGGTTCATCAAATTCAAGCTTTATTGTTTCTTCATTTTGCAAATATAGTGTAGCCAAAGCGTCTTTTGCACCATATCTAACTTTTGCAGTTACCCTAATTGGATTTTCTAGACTTAAGTTTACAGTAAAGTTTAAATTGTTTGCATAGAGCACTTTTGAAAAAATATCTTTTTCTTCTCCTACTATCAACCTGTTTGTTTTAGCATCTAAATCAATTACATAAAGTGGTGTTTCATGTGCTATTCCAAGGCCTTTCCTTTGGCCTATTGTATAATGAATTAGTCCTTTATGTGTTCCTATTACTTCTCCACTTTTTGTGACTATTGGTCCTTCTTTTGAATTTATTTTTCCTGTTCTCATTAGAAATCCTGCGTAATCATCGTCAGGTATAAAACAGATTTCTTGGCTATCTGGTTTTTTTGCAGTTAAAAGACCATGTTCTTCTGCAATTTTTCTTATTTGTTCTTTGTTTTCAAATTTTCCTAATGGGAAAATTACTTTTTCAATTATATTTTGTGGAATATTGTATAGTACATAACTTTGGTCTTTTTTTCCTGCATTTGATTTTTTCAAAACATATTGCTTGTATTTTTCGCTGTATTCTGTTTTTGCATAATGACCTGTTGCTATATAATCGCAATCTAATTCCATTGCTTTTCTGTAAAAATAATTAAATTTCATATATTTATTACATTCAATACATGGGTTTGGAGTTCTAGCATTTGCATATTCTTCTATAAAATTATTTATTACACAGGTTTTAAATTCTTCTTTTAAATTTAAAGTATAGTGTGGTATTCCAAGTTTATCGCAAACTCTTTTAGCATCTAAAATACTGTCATCTCCGCAACATTTACTTTGGCCTGTTTCATCTTCTGGGTCCCAAAGTTTCATGGTTGCACCGATTACTTCGTATCCCTGTTCCATTAATATAATGGCTGCTACACTGCTATCTACCCCTCCACTCATTCCTAATAAAACTCGTTTCATTTTTTTCTCCTATTTTTTGCTATTTATAAAATTCCAACTATCACGGCACATTTCTTCTATCCCTTTTTCTGCTTTCCAGCCTAATTCTTTTTCTGCTTTAGTTGGGTCAGCAAAGCATGCTGGTATGTCTCCTGGTCTTCTTGGTCCAAATTCGTATTTTACCTTTACATTATTTACTTTTTCAAATGTAGTTATTAAGTCTAATACTGAATATCCCTTTCCAGTTCCTAAATTGTATATTTTTACACCGCTTCCATTTTCAATTTTTTCTAATGCTTTAAGATGTCCTTTACTTAAGTCTACTACGTGAATGTAATCTCTTACACCTGTTCCATCTTTTGTTGCATAGTCATTCCCAAATATTGTTACATGGTCATATTGTCCATCTGCTACTCTCATTATATATGGCATTATATTATTTGGAATCCCATTTGGAACTTCTCCTATTAATCCACTTTCATCTGCGCCTATTGGATTGAAATATCTTAGTATTACAGCTTTAAAGTCTTTATCTGCAACTGCTATGTCTTTTAAGATCTGTTCTATCATAAGTTTTGTATAGCCATAAGGATTTGTTGCTGAAAGAGGGAAATCTTCTTTTATTGGAAGTTCTTCTGGATTTCCATATACAGTTGCTGATGAACTAAATACTATTTTTTTACATCCATGTTTTTTCATTACCCTTAGTAATACTAATGTTCCTGTTATATTATTATGATAATATTCTAGTGGTTTTTGTACAGATTCCCCTACAGCTTTTAGTGCTGCAAAGTGTATAACTGAGTCAATTTCATTTTCTTGAAATATTTTTTCTATTTCTGCTTCATTTAGCAAATCGGCATTATAGAAGTTAAAATCTTTTTTTGTAATTTGTTTTATTTTGTCAATTGTTTCTATTGAGCTATTTGATAAATTATCAACAATAACAATTTCCTTTCCACTTTTTAGTAATTCAACTACTGTGTGACTACCTATGTAGCCTGTTCCTCCTGTTACTAATATTTTACTCATATCCAAAAACCTCCTTTTTTATTTTGCATCATATAAATTTTTGCCTTCTTCTATATCAACTTTCAATGGTATTTTTAATTGTATCACATTTTCCATTTCTTGTTTAACTATTTCCTCAACTTTTTCTTTTTCTTCCATAAAAGTATCTATTAACAGTTCATCATGAACTTGTAGTATTATCTTTGATTTTAAGTTCTCAGCATTTAATTTATTATAGATATTTATCATAGCTAGTTTCATAATATCAGCTGCAGTGCCTTGGATTGGTGTGTTCATGGCAATTCTGTTGCCGAATTGCCTTACCATATAGTTGTTTGAATTAATTTCAGGAACATATCTTCTTCTATGGAATAGTGTTTCTACATATCCTATTTCCTTGGTTTTTGTTACAATATTATCCATAAAATCTTTTATACCTTTGTATTTTTCTAGGTATTGGTCTATATATTGTTTTGCTTCTTTTCTCGAGATTCCTAGCTGTTCAGCTAACCCGAAATCACTAATTCCATATACTATTCCAAAATTTACTGCTTTTGCTCTTGTTCTTTCTTCTTTTGTGACCTTTTCAATTGGTTTATCAAATACTTTTGATGCAACTTGTTGGTGTATATCTTCATTATTATTAAATGCTTGTATCATGTGTTCATCATTTGATATATGTGCTAATACCCTTAGTTCAATTTGGGAATAATCTGCATCTACAAAGATTTTTCCTTTTTCAGGTTTAAATACTTTTCTTAAATTTTTTCCAACTTCATTTCTGCTTGGGATATTTTGAAGATTTGGCTCTGTTGAACTAATTCTTCCTGTTGCTGTAACGGTTTGATGAAATTGAGAATGTATCTTCTTTGTGTTTACATTTATATATGGTATTAAGCCTTCTACATAAGTTGAATTAAGTTTTACAAGTTTTCTATATTCTAATAATTTTTCTATTATTGGATGTGTATTTTTTAATTTTTCAAGAATCTCAACTCCAGTTGCATATCCTTTTTTGTTCTTTTTTGCCATTGGCAATTCAAGTTTTTCAAACAGTATTTCTCCTAACTGTTTAGTTGAATTTATATTAAATTCTTCTCCTGCAAGTTCGTGAATTTCTTTTGTTAGGTCATTTATTTTTATTTTTAGTTCTTCTCCAAATTGTTGCAGTTTTTCCTCATCAACATAAATTCCATTGTATTCCATATCTGCTAAAACTTCTGAAAGTGGCATTTCTATTGTTTTAAAAAGTTCCATTACATCTGTTTCAACCATTTTTTTATTTAATTCTAAGTACAATTCCTTAATAACATAAGAGTATACATAGTTTGTTTTGCTTATTTTTTCTGTTTCTTGTTCACCAAATAAAGACATTTGTTTTTCTTCTGGTTCATCATCTTCTAAATATTTACTTATATCTAAATTTAGATATTCAGAAGCTAAATATTCTATTGAATATTTATTAATATTTGAATTTAATAAATATCCTGCAATTTCTATATCAAACATTAAATTTTGTGGAATTATTCCTATTTGTTTTAATAAGATATAATCCTTCTTTTGTTTATATCCTATTTTTAGTATTTTTTTATCTTCAAATACATCTCTTAGTTCTTCTACATCTTTTATAAAATATGCTGTATTGTCTTTAATAGAAAATACTGTTATTCCACCTATTGTTTTCCCTAAAATTTTAAAATTTTGTTTTTCCTGTTTTATCATATAGTAGAAAATTTGCTTTGAATCCTGAATTTCTTGTTTTATACTCTTTATTTGTTCATTTGAAGCTTCTACACATTTAATATCTATTGTTTTTGCATTTTGATTTTCATTTGATTCTAAATTAAATCTTTCTATAAATCTATTTAGTTTTAGCTTTGTAAATAGTTCATATACTTTATTATTATCCCAATCTGTTAGTTTCATTTCTTCTAGTTTTTTATCTATTGGTGCTTGTATGTCTATTGTACCTAGTGTTCTAGATAAATATGCAAGGTCTTTGTTTTCTTCAAGTTTTTCTTTTAGCTTGCCTTTAATTTTATCAATATTCTTATATACTCCCTCTATATTTTTATAATCTTTTATTAGGTTTATTGCTGTTTTTTCACCTACTCCCGGAACTCCTGGAATATTATCTGAATTATCTCCTGCAAGTCCTTTTACTTCAATTAGGCTTTTAGGTGGTAGCCCATATTTTTCCATTACTTTTTCTACTGTAAAATCATCTGTTTCAGTTTTGCCTTGTGATGTATGTGGTATTCTTACCTTTATGTGCTCATCAACTAATTGAAAACTATCTCTATCTCCTGTTAAAATTGTTACTTCTAAATTATTTTTTTGTCCCCATTTTGCTAGTGTTCCAATCACATCGTCTGCTTCATAGCCTTCCTTTTCTATTACTTTTATGTTCATTGCTTGCAAGATTTCTTTTAGAATAGGCATTTGACTTGCAAGTTCATTTGGCATTCCTTTTCGATTTGCTTTATATTGGTCGTACATTTTATGTCTATGTGTTGGAGCTTTTAAATCAAAAGTTACTACCATATATTCTGGTTTTATGTCATCTATTATTTTAAACATTATGTTTAAAAATCCAAATATTGCATTTGTATATGTGCCGTCCTCTGTCATCATTAATTTATTGGCCATTGTTCCATAAAATGCTCTATTTAATATACTGTTTCCATCAATTAAAATTAAATTTTCCATTGTTTCCTCCACAAAAATTTTTATATAACAAAGAACATTATAGTACTAAGCATACAAAAACATAATATTACATAGAAAACTGTTTTTATATAAATTTTGTTTTCTATAGTTTGGTCAATTATTATTACTGCTAGGGTAATTCCTGTAAATACAGTTATTGCTATATATCTAAAATCCATAGTACAAATATATGGATATTGAATATTAAATAAATAATAACTTATTATACTCACAATTTCTGTTAATAACAATAGGTTTGTTATAAATTTATTATTTTTATTTTGTTTGTTTTTTATTACACACATAATGTTCAAATAAATTATGTTAAGTATAATTATAGCATTTATTATTTTCAAAACCTTTGCAGTTACAAAAATGTTTTCATAAGAAAACTCTCCAAATAGTGATGTTTTAATTATATACGCTATAATATTATGGTCACTCGGAATAACCACAAATAGTTCGTCTATAAGTTCCTTAAATGATACTGTTAAAAATCTGCTAACTACACCATATTTAGCAACATTGTAACCTTGATATGGAATGAGCACATATCCGCAGTGGTTGGCTAAACAACATATAGTTCCTTACTGAATGCCATAATCCAATTGGTAATGATATTGCCCCAAATATTAACATTTGTGTTATCCATTTTTTGTTTATTATCTTTTCATCTTTTTCATATTCTAATTTATATACATGTAAAAAAGTATATATTATTGGAATTGCCATTATCGCTGCTGATATTTTTGACATAACTGCAAGTCCTGTTGCAATTGCTAAGAATATTATGTTTGGGTAGCTTGGTTTTTGTTTCCATTTTATTAATCTAAGTATAATTACAAACTCTAAAAATATCATTAAAATATCATTATTTATACTTCCAGCTAATATAATGAATGTTGGATGAAATGCCATTACTGTTATAACTAAAATTTTATACCATCTATTTATGTTCACTTCTTTTAATATGCTATATGTTACGATTAATATTAACGAAGAAAAAATAGCAGGTATAACCTGTAATCCTTCCAAACTACGTTCTAGTTCAAAACCTATACAGCTATTTATCTTTAACCAGCCGAGCTCCTATATAGTGAAATAGGGGTGGGTGGTAAAATTGTACTGAATTTGTATCTGGAAGCTTACTTGTTTCATAAATTCTATATATATAACCCAAGTGCCCTTCATCATTTATTGAATATACGTCGTGCTGTCTTTCTGTTATTGGTGTATAAATAATATACATTGCTCTTATAAGAATTCCTATAGTTATTATTATTATTGCCAAGTTTTTAGTGTTTACTTTTGAGTCTTTTTTTATTATTTTATATATTATACTAGAACTTAAAATCACTAATATACTTATAGCTGTTATTAACTTTATATTTGTTTCAATTACAGGTGTTAGCAAATAAACTACTAAGAAAAATGCTATAGTTGCAGTTACTCCTAAAATCGTACTACATTTTTTCATCTTCTCTCTCCTCATGATATGATTTTTCAGTATTTACATTCCATATATTATTCTTGTCTTTTCTATTCTTAACTATATTATCTACTGTTTCAAAAGCCGTGCACATTGAATGATCCATATTGTTGTATCTATGTTGACCATTTCTTCCTATACAATATAGATTTTCAAAATTGTTTAAGTATTTTATTAATTTATCTATCTCTGTATAAGTATCAAAATATGCTGGATATGCCTTTTTTACTTTTTCTCTGTGACTATCTATTATATCTGTTTTATCTATTATTCCCATTGATTTTAGTTCATTTGCTGCAAAGTTTATAAATTCTTCATCATTCATATTCCACATTTCATCATTTTCATTACAGAAATATTCCAGCCCTATCCATACTGTTTCTTCTGGGTTTTCTACCATGTACGGTGACCAATTATTAAATATTTGTATTCTTCCGAAGTTTCACATCAGGTTCTTGAACATAGATCCAGCAATCTGGAATTATATTGTTTAAAGTTTTTATTTTGGTTTCGTTTTTTAAATTTAATTTTTTAACTAATAATCCAACTGTTATAAAATCTCTGTATGGTAGTCCTGTAGCTATTTCTTGGATTTTTTCAGGAACACTGTTTCCTTTCATTCCTTCTACTAAATCCTTAAGTGGCATTGATGATATAAAAATATCTCCCTTTATTTCTTGAGATACGTTATTATTATTGCATGTAACTGATATTACCTTATTGCCAATTATATTGATATTTTGAACTTTGCTATTTTTTTGTATTTTGCCGCCTAATTTCTCAAATTCATAAGCTAATGTTTCCCATAATTCACCTGGTCCATATTTAGGATACCAAAATTCTTCAATCAAAGATGTTTCTGTTTTGCTTTTATTCTTTTTGCCAAAGGCTTTGTTAAACATGTCTTTTATAACAGCTGTTATAGATAACCCTTTTACTCGTTGAGCTCCCCAATCTGCTGAAATTTGTGATGGATGTCTGCCCCAAAGTTTTTCAGTGTACTTTTCGAAAAACATTCCATATAAGACTTTTCCAAATCTATTAATGTAAAAATTCTCTAAAGAATCTTCTTTTTTCTTTATAAAAATAGATTTTAAATAGCTAAATCCTGCTTTTATTGTGCGAAACAATCCCATATTTTTTATAGTTTCCAGTTTCATTGAAACTGGATAATCAAAGAATTTTTTCAAGTAATAAATTCTTGAAATTCTTTGCCTTACAAGCATAACTCTATCTTCTTTTTCTGGGTCTGGGCCATTTATATTTAGTTTTTTTGTTCTTCCTAATTTCTCATCATCAAAAGAATTTTTACCTTGAATTGGCATAAGGTCTTCCCAAAAATTCATTACTCTTTCGTCTTTTGAAAAGAATCTATGTCCACCTATATCCATTCTGTTTCCATTATATTTTACGGTTCTTGATATACCGCCAATTTCATTTGTTTCCTCTAATATTGTAACATCATACTCGTTACTCTTTTTTAGCAATTCATACCCTGCTGTTAATCCTGCCGGACCAGCACCTATTATTATTACCTGTTTCTTTTCCATTGTTATCCCCTATTATTAATTTTCAATTTTTATTGATTTGCTTACTGTATCTGTCTTCCTCTGCAACATCTACTTAAGACCACAATTTTATTTTCTAATCCTTATTATTGTTTTCTTCTACAATATCATTAATCTCTTTTAATTTCTCTTCTAATAATTTTTTATCTATCAATTTTAAAGTATATTGAGACACCATAGTAGGTGACATGCTTCTACTCATTGCATATTCAACAACTTGTTCATCTTTACTTGCACATAAAATCACTCCTGCACTTGGATTTTCATTTTCCTTTTTCTCTTGTCTATCTAATGCCTCCAAATAAAAATCCATTTTTGATACATATTCTGGTTTAAACTTTCCAATTTTAAGTTCAAATGCAACTAAACAGCTTAAAGTTCGATTATAAAATAATAAATCAATATAAAAATCTTCGTTGCCTACTTGCACTTTATATTCTTCACCCACATAAGTAAAATCTTTTCCTATCTCTAATATAAAATCTTTCATATTAGAAATAATTGCCTTTTTCAAGTCTTTTTCTGAATATTGATTTGGTAAATCTAAAAACTCTAAACTATATGTATCTAGTAATTTTGTATTTGGATAATCCTCTTCTCCTATAGCTTTTTCTAAACTTTGATTTGCTTTGCCATTTGACAACATATATCTATGAAAATATCCACTTGTCATCTGCCTATCTAATTCTCTTTTGGAATAATTATTTTTTATGCACATTTTTATATAGAATTCTTTTTCTTCTATTGAATTAGTGGCACCTAATATCATAACATTATGAGTCCAACTAATTTGTCTCACCAGTGGAGCGACAATTTCATTATCTTTATATGTTTCATAAAATTGTTTCATTCTATATATTCCTGCTCTATTAAATCCTCTCATTGTAGGATATTCTCTTTTCATAAATTCTACTAATTTATCAACAATTTTATCTCCCCAATTAGAATCATTTACTTTTTCACTTATATATTTTCCAAAATCCCAATATAAAGATATTAGTTCCTCATTAACCTTTTTATAAGCATTGCTTCTCCTTGTCTCAATCATACTAATAATTTCAGAAAAATTCAGTTCTAAATTATTCACTAAAATCACTTCCTTTTTCCTTATTTTTATTCACCTTTAAATCTTTTGAATAATAGTACATATCTATACAGTGTAAATTTCCATCCCATAATTCTTCTTCATACTTATCAATAAAGAAATTTTTTATTGTTTTTTCATATTTATCAAAGTCTTGTTTTGCATAGAAAGGAATATTATTCTCTGTTGTTCCAACTATCATCTTATTATATTTTTGTTTATAATTATCACATAAATATTTTAACATTTTCTTAGCATAGCCTTTGCCTCTATATTTTTCCTCTGTCGCAATATTTTTTAATTCACATGTATCAGTATCTACTTTAGTTACAACAGCAACACAAGCAACTTCATTTTTATAATTTAAAACAAATAAATCGCCATCTACTAAATACTGTCTAATTAATTTTTCACTTGGGTCTGCCTCAAGCAATAAACTCATATATTGCTCTTTATTTTTCCTTTCTTTTTTTATAACAATGTTTCGTTCAACAGGTAAGAATTCAAACCCTTCTGGTAATTTTAATTCTACTTTATTGTGGTCATCGCTTGGAATCCATTCAGAAAAAATGCACCCGCAATATTTTTGCATGTATAGTCCAAGTTCTCTTGCTTTTGCTTGTCCTTCTCTGAATCCTGGGCGGAAGTCTATGTAAAGGAATTTTATGTTGTATTTTTGTGCAAGTACTTCACATATTTCTTTTAATTTGTCATGTTTTTGATATGGGCTAACAAATAGGGTGCTTGTAAATGTGTCATACCCGTTTGCTTTGGCATATTGTACTGTTTTTTCTAGTCTTTTAATGTAGCAATAGTTTGTGCATCTGTTTTGCAAATCATTGATTGTGTTTTTGCAAAATTCTTGCAAGCCATATTCTTCTTCAAATATTGCTTTTACATTTATAGTTTCTGCATATCCTTTCAAGCAATCTCTTCGTGCTTTATACTCTGTATATGGATGAATATTGGGATTATACCAATATAAAGTGGGTTCTATATTTTGCTTTCTTAAATAATCTATACAATATACACTGCAAGGTGCACAACAAGTATGCATTAATAATTTCATATTTTATTCTCCTATTTTTTTCAAATTTAAATGTTCATAAGCTTTCGGTAAAACTACTCTTCCTCTTGGGGTTCTTCCTATTAAGCCTTTTTGCATTAAGTATGGTTCGTATACATCTTCTATTGTTTCTACTTCTTCACCTATTGTTGATGCAAGTGTTTCTATACCTACTGGTCCCCCCGCATAGTTTAAGATAATTGTTTCTAGAATTTTTCTATCAATATTGTCTAGACCTATTTTATCTATGTCTAGTTTTTGTAATGCAATATCTGCAATTTTTTTGGTTATATTTCCATCTCCTAAAACTGATGCATAGTCTCTTACTCTCTTTAACAACCTGTTTGCAATTCTTGGAGTTCCCCTTGAGCGTTTTGCAATTTCCATTGCTCCTTCTTTGTCGATTGCTATTTCAAGTATTTCTGCTGATCTTGTTACTATTAACTCAAGTTGCTCATCTGTGTATAATTCTAGCCTGTTAACTATTCCAAATCTATCTCTTAAAGGCGTAGTAAGAGAACCTGCTCTAGTTGTTGCTCCTACTAGTGTGAATTTAGGCAGGTCAAGTCTTATTGATCTGGCACTTGGGCCTTTACCAATTATAATATCTAGATTAAAATCCTCAAGTGCAGGGTATAATATTTCTTCTACGCTTCTATTTAATCTGTGAATTTCATCTATAAATAAAACATCATTAGGTGCTAAATTTGTTAAAAGTGCAGCTAAATCGCCTGGTTTTTCTATTGCAGGACCAGATGTTATTCTTATATTTGAATTCATTTCTGTTGCTATAATATTTGCAAGTGTTGTTTTTCCAAGTCCTGGAGGGCCATATAATAATACATGGTCTAGTGGTTCCCCTCTTTTTTTAGCTGCTTCTATATATATTTTCATATTTTCTTTAACTTTAGTTTGTCCTATGTATTCCTTTAAAGTTTTAGGTCTTAGGGAATATTCCGAAGTTTCTTCTTCATTATTTTGTAAATTTGGAACAAGTAAATTTTCGTCTTCCATTGTTTTTTTCCTTTCAAATTTCTAATTTTATTCATTAACTACGCTTATTTTTATTTCTTCAACATCTTTATAATTATAGCGTATATCAAATTTATTTTCTTCTCCAACATTAAATAGCTGAATTTCCTTATATTCAGAACCAATATATTTGTTATTTGAATTAAAGAAATCAAATTTAATTGTTAACTTATTAATAAGATTTCCCGTGTTATTGGTTATAAATCCGTAGATATATCCTTTATTATATGCAATTTTACTATCTGTTATCTCTATCTTTGGTTTTTGAACTAAAACAGTGTAATTGTTCATATCCCTATAAAAAGGCTTTGTTAAAAAATACACATAAATTCTAACTACTAAAATAATTACTATTAAAAGAACTATATATTTTATTATTTTCTTCATATAAATATCCCCCTTTTTTACTGTTCCCATTATACTATAATTGACCCCAAAAGTAAATAATTTTACATATTATAAACAAAAAACCTTATGGAAAATTTACCATAAGGTTTTTTTAGGTATCATTATTTTACTTTGTATCCTTGTTCTTCTAGTTGTTCTTTTACCTTAGCTTTTGTTAAGCTATCTGCATCTGTTTCAGAGTTTGACATTTCTGCAAATGTTTTTGCATCAATTTTCATTATGACTTTCTTTCCTTTTTGTTCAACTTTAAGTTCTGAATCAGTTGCTGATAAACCTAAGTTTAGTATTGCTTTCATGCTTTCAGCTGTTTCTTTATCTGCAAAAGTATATGTCATTTTTACAGAATTTGCTTTGTCACCTTTGAAAGAGATTTCCATTTTTTCTTCAAATTTCATTCCCATTTCATCAGTTGTTTTTGTGGCAACAAGTTTATTTCCACAACCTGTTAAAAGTAGCAATATAACAACCATAGCAACAGCAATCAATAATGCTTTTAATGTTTTTTTCATTAGAATTCACCCCCACTTATTTTATACTCATATTATAACAAAGTTGCATGAATTACACAATACTTTTTTCGATTTTTTTCGATTTTTATGTTTGTAGGTGAAAGGTAAGAATTTTAAAAGCATAAAAATAAAACTTCAAGTTAATTTTTAAAATCACTTGAAGTTTTATTGGTGCAGATGGCCAAATTAAAGTATTTTCAATACATTTATGTAATTTTGAATATTGCTTTTGCTATATTTTAAATGTTTTTTTATAATATATTTAATTTAAGATTTATACAACATATTTTCAAAATTACTTGTATTGCATTAGTTATTGCATTACACATTTTAAAAGAAGACGTTAAGATTTACCGCTTCTTCATATTATATAATATAAATACAATTATATTATTTAAGAGCATCTCTATAACCAGAATTAAAAGCTGCATTTCTACTAGCACCATCTATTGCATTATACATTAAGTATAATCCAACTGCTAGTATTATTGTACAAACTAGCCAACCTAAAATTGGATAGTTTGGAAATCTCTTATCTTTGTTTTTAAATATTATGATAGAACCTATAATTAATATAATAAAAAAAATAATTTCCATAAGATAGTTACTCCTTTATTTTATCTTTACTAATGCTGTATCACCTAAAATATTCATATAAAAGGTACCGTTTTGATATTTTAATTTATCCATTTCAAAAACAGGTGTAACAGTGAAAGTTTCTCCTGCATTTATAGTAAATTGACTATAATTAAAATTATCAAATTCATATTGATAATATGTTGTATAAGTAGAATCGTTATAATATCTACGTTGGTTTTCATCTTCTAGTGTAAAATACATAGAAAAGTCTGGCCTGTAATCATATATTCTTTGTGGTGTATTAGTTGTATTTTTCATTTCTATCGTTGCACATACAAGAGTATAATAATAATCATCTACTGTTTTATAATATTTTGGGATACCAACTTTTGTTCTTTCTTCTATATTTTTAACAGTTATTTCATATTTTTGAGTAGTAATTTTATCCCCTATATTATAACTGGCTTCATGTCTTGCTTCTAATTGTGTTTTTTGATATTCTTTTTCGTTTTTTTCAATTGTTTGACTTATTTTTGATATTATAAAAAATATTACTATAACTGCTAAAATAATAATAAGTATTAGCTTTAATAAAGATACTCCTTTTTGATTTTTCATTTGAATTTCACCTCCTTATCTTTTGTAAATTGAATGTATATCATAAGAGCATTACTCACGATTATATTTATTTATAATGAAATTGATTTGCTCATTTGATAACCTATTATTGACTTGTGCTAGTCTTAGTAAAGCCTTGATATTTTCCCATTTAGCACACTTAGAATGACCTTGTGCTGTTAATTCTATGTAGTCAATTAACTCTTCTACAATGTAAAATGGTATCATAAAATCTTCATTTATTTTGTCCATTTTATTGCTCCTTAACTTCGATATTCTTGAATATTATATCAAAACATAATAACAACTTCAAGATATTCGAGGAAAAATGTTCGAGTTTTTCGAGATTTTGTGATATTTCACTTACTTTTTGAAATAATAAGTCAAAAGGTGGGATTTATTATGATAGGTACAATATTAAGAAATATAAGAAAAATAAGAGGACTAACACAAAGTAATGTAGGAGATGAATTAAATTTAGCAGATAACACAATTTCCAATTATGAAACAGAATATAGCAACCCTAATTTTGATACAATTCAGAAATTTATAAAAGTTTGTAACTTCGAAATTCAATTTGTAGATAAGGAAACTAAAAAAATTTATTCTATTGATGAATTATCAAAAGAAATGGATTTTTAATTAAATTTGCAAGATATAAAAATAGAAGATATGCAAGTAAAAATGCTAATCTTCTATTTCTTTCTTTAATAATTGCTCAAGATGCCACGACGTTCAATTTTAAGCAATTTTTAAAAGCTAGGAATATAAGTATTTATTATAATTAGTAAATTGAATTTATTTTTCTTTTATTTTTTCTGTTTCTTCTTTTTTTGGTTTATACAAGTCATTGATAAAATATATATTTTGCAATGGTTCAACCACACCATCTTTAGGATTTTGGTCTATTTGGTCTCTTATTAGTTGATATGCTTTTAGATTGCCATAGACAGCTTGTTTTATTAGCATTACACACATAGCCATTTGAATTGACATATCATCTTTGGTAATTCCTAATTTCTGCATATCTTCGTTTAGTTTACACTTAGGTAAATCCATCACTAAAAGTTCTTCAAGCATTTCTTTAATATATTTTTTCTGTTTTTTGGATTTGACTGATTTTTTTCCACCGCTTCGACTGTTCATCGACAGTTAATTTATGTTGTTGTGGTATTAAATTACTTTTATTTGCCATTTTTTAATTCCTCCTTACCAACTTTAAAGAATAAATATTTTTTTGAACAAGTACGATTATAATTAAGTAATATCAATATATTTACGTAGTTACTCATGAGCAGATACGGTTATATATTTTTATCGTATGCGTTTATGAACAAGTACGAAAAAGCATTGATATATAAGCATTTTACTCGTACTTGTTCATTTTTTAGTGTGTTGATACAACTAAATTTTTTTATCTGTTTTAGGCATTTTCCAATAATACTCTTTTGGCTTAAATCCTTTAGAATATGTTTTTATTCCTAATTCTTTTATCGCTCCTCTGATAGCATATTCAGAAAAACTATAAACATTTATTAAAAGTTCTTTTGCTTCTGATACTAATATGTCGCTCTCTTTATAATCAAATAATTCTAAAATGTAGGGCTTTACTTCTTCTACAACACTTTTTTCTGTCTTACCCTTTTTAGAAGTGTCCAATAAATCACTTGAAGTTAGTTCACTTTCTCCAATCCATTTAAAACCTGTATCTTTTTTTAGTTCAAATTCAATACCTTTGGCTTCTGGAGCTAATGAAGATTTTATAGGTATAACTGCTCTAATATTTTCGTTTTTTGGGTTACGACCTAATAATAAAACACTTCTTGCAGAAGCAACTATGTCAATACTTCCTAAGCCTTTACTTAATGGACTTGACTTTTTATCATCTTTATTCATATGTCCTATAAGTATTATCGCACAACCTGTACGTTCTGCAACAACTGATAAATGGTGCATTATAGGTCGTATTTCGTTTGCTCTGTGCATGTCAACATCTGCCCCTAAATATGCTTGTATTGGGTCAATAATTAATAATTTTGCATTAAATTTTGTTATAGCTTCTTCGATTCTAGTATCTGTAAGAGATAAAGGTTCTTCGCTTTCATCTATTACAATTACTTTGTCTTGATTAGCTCCTGCACTTATTAACCTTGGTTTTATAGTATCTCCTAGACCATCTTCGGCTGTTTGATATATTACATTTCCACTTTCAATATCACTTATACACATTGGAAATTTACAGTCATTTGTAATTATACTTGTTATTTTTAATACAAATTGTGTCTTACCATCTCCGTGGATTACCATATAGAACTGTTACTTTTCCAGCAGGTATATAGGGATACCATACCCACTTAACCTTTTCTAATTTTACATCTGACATACGTATAATTTTTAATTTTTTTGGCATTTTTTTGCACAACTCCTTTTTAAATTTTTTTATTGCTTTTGATGGTGTAAGTTTATAAACTTCTTTTAAATAGTCAATAATTGTACCACCAACGTCTCCTTTATCACTAAAACAATTAAATGAATTTGTTTCTGGATAATATACTAAGTCGTTTTTATGTCCGCAAATTTCGCAGTTTTCAAACATGATATATCTTGAAGTATCTCTTACTATATTTCCATTTCTTTCTTTAAGATAACTAAAAAAATCAAAATCATTTATTAGTTTTTCTAGTTCTTTATCTGCTCTGCTAGTTTTTTTCTTTTCTACTATTGCAGTTTTGGGTGGTATTTTTAACACATCATCAACAGTTATTCGAGCTTCTAAATCACAAATTACTGCTTTTTTATTTGTTCCGAAAAAAAACTCTATCTGCATTTTTGCAATTTGTATCTGCTTGTTCAAATATTTCGATAAGCCTTTGCATTATTGCAGCTCTTAAAATATGGTCTGTTATAACTTCATTCATTACGAATACAAGTCTATATTTGGGTAATTTTTCTGTATGTGAAAAACTAAAATAATAGAAGGAAAGAGGAAGATGATTTCTTTCACAAATAGAAATTGCCTCTTCTACTTTTAAAATTGGTATATCTTTCTTTTCATTATCTATATCAACCATAAAAACTTGTTGCTCTACAAAATCTTTTGCTTTAGTTCCTTTCATAACTGCTGGACTTACTGTTTTTCCTTCTTGTACTGCTTCTGCTAATTCTAGTATTGTAACTTCAGTAGGAGGAGAAGCACCTTGTAAACGATATTTAATTTTCTTCATTTCTTCTTCATTTTTTGAAAATTTTTTATTTTTATATTTTACTGTATCTATATGTAGTTTAAATTTTTCGTACGTCATTTAATCACTCTCTCTTTCTTTTTTATGTTAACTTCATAAGCAAGTCTATGTAATCTCAGTCGCCACCCCAAAAACGTGATTCGAAAGATATTCTATGCCTATAATTTTCGCTTCTGTTGTTACATAGAATTGTTTATTTTTTTTTGTAACTTATTTATAATCTTTTTTACTTCTTTTTGTCATATAGAAGTTCTTTAATGCTTCAAGCAATACTACTTTTTCTTTACCAAAATCTTCACTAGGAAAATCAGGCAAATTAAAAAGTGTTTGTGCAGTAGATATTGAGCATCTGTGCATTGCTGCCAACTCTTTCACTGTTACAAAATGCACTTGTTTGCTTTTGTCTCCCAATTCTTCGTATTTCTTAATTAACTCTTCGCATTTTGCTATCTGCTCATCAAGGTCTGTGTCTATATTTAAAGTTACTTTACTCATCTGGTTTTCCTCCGCTTCTATATATTTTTAGTATTTTCTTTCTTTATTTTTAATCTTTTGTAAAATCGTTCATTAGTTGCTTTTACTTTGTCTGGATTTCTTTTTCTCCATTCTTTAGCATAAGCGTTTCTTAAAATTCTCATTTCTTCATCATTTTCCATTTTAACACCTCCTAGTTCAGTATTTACAAGTTTTATTTGACAATTATTTAATTTTATCTTATAATAATATAAGACAAATTCATCACAATTAAAATAGTTATGATGAAATTGTCACAAAAAATTAAAGGAGAAAGAAACATGACAAATAATGATTATTTAAAAATTGCTGGTAAAAGAATTGCAAAGTTAAGAGAAGATAGAGGATTAACACAAAAAAATCTTGCAGGCAAATTACATGTAGATACATCTACGATAGGTCATTGTGAAAGGGGACGCAATATTCCAATAGATATGCTATGTCAAATAGCAAAATACTTTGAAACGTCAACAGATTATTTATTAGGTTTAACAGATTGTAAAACTACTAAAACTAATTATAGAGCCTTATGTGATGCTATTGGAATAGATGACACAGCAATTGAAATATTAAAAAAGATTAATTTTGTATATGAAGGGCAGTATTTAATACCAATTCTTAACTTTTTAATCAAGCAAGAAGAGTTACCACCAGATGAAATATTTTTTGAAGAAAAATATAGGCAAATAGAAGATTTAAAAGCTACAGATAAAGAAAAGAAAAAAGCCATTATAAGAGTACAAAGCTTTTACGATAGAATGTATAAAAGGTGGAAAAATAAAAATTGTCAACCAATTTTAAGTAGCATAGAAGATTACTTTACAGCAAAAGCAGAAAATGCGAATTTATGTTTGACGTTATCAGGAGAATTAAAAAAAGAAGAAGAAATTACAAATGAATTATATATTAGAAAAAAAATGGCTAAACAAATAATATTAGATGAAGTAATTTTAAAGGAAATAATAGAAGATTTAAAAAAATCAAAAGAAAAATATAAAAAGGAATTTGAAACAAAATAATAGAAAAGGCAGGAAATATATTTTTGTGTAAGTCGCCAAACAAACTCAAAAAATATATTCCCAATTAGAAATCAAGAGTGATTCCTATATAGATTATAGCAGTAAAAATTACTCTTGTAAAGAAAAAGGAGTGAATTTTTTTATTATGGCAAAGAAGAAAAGTAAAGGAAATGGAGAAGGCACAATATATATTAGCTCAAAAACTGGCTTATATGTTGGTCAATATGTAATAGCTGGAAAAAGAAAATCTGTATATCAAAAGAAAAATGAAAAAGTTGGAAATTTTAAAGCTAGATTTAATAAAATAATATCCAGCATAAATGATGGAACATATATAGGTAAAAGTACAGAAACATTAGAGACTATTATAGAAAGACACATTGAACAAAAGAATAAAGATGGGATAACAAGTAATAACTCATATAAACGTGATAAAGAAACACTTGAGCAAATAAAAAAATGTTGTGCTGATTTTATTTATAAACCAGTTCAAAAGGTTACTTTATATGACATAGAAAAGTCAAAAGAAAACTTAAAACAATATAAGAAATCTGGAATTGATAGGGCTTGGAGATTATTGTTCAAAGGTTTTCGTATAGCCGCTTCTCCTTCTAAAAGACTAATACCATATAATATAATGGATGATGAAGAATTGAAAAAGCCTGTATCAGTAAAAACAA
Source organism: uncultured Clostridia bacterium (assembly GCA_934167835.1). Taxonomy (GTDB): domain Bacteria; phylum Bacillota; class Clostridia; order TANB77; family CAG-508; genus UMGS1781. Next base: position 35,854 of record CAKPLZ010000001.1, read on the forward strand.
CGGAAAAAGTAAAACCATTAACAGTTGCAGAAGAAAAAAGGTTAAATGAAATACTAGACAACGAAGAAAGAAGCCACCCATATAGAAATATTGTGAAATTAGAACTTATTACTGCAATGAGAATAGGAGAAGTATTGGCACGTTCAATTTATAATGTAAATAAAGAAAATAAAAAACTACTTATAAATAATACTTTAACAGAAGATACTGATGGCACTGTGATATTAGGAGAACATACCAAGACTTATAACAAGACAACAGGAATTGATGAAGGCATACGTAATTTTCCAATTAATAATGAAATAGATGAAATTATAAACGAACAAACAAAACAAAAAATAACAAATATATATGGTTTATTATTTTGGAATTATGAAGAGAATACTTTTATAACACCGAAAGAAGTAAATGCGTGGTTAAGAAGATTAAATGCAAAATATAAAATTTCAAAAACATTGCATAATCATAAATTAAGACATACCAGAATTACAAGGTGGAAGGAAGCGGGACTTGATATGAAAGCTATACAATATCTTGCAGGACACGTAGAAGGTAGCGAAATAACAGATAAAGTATATATTGATGTGTCGGAAGAATTTGCATTTAAACAATTAGAACAAGCACTATAATTTTCTACTGCATTAGTTTTGCATTGCTTTTAATAAATTTCAAAAAAACAAAAAAAATGTAACCCTTGATACAAGTGGGTTACATTTTTTTATTACACTTTTTCGAGTGTGGTGCAGATGGCCGGAATCGAACCGGCACGGATTATTAGTCCGCAGGATTTTAAGTCCTGTGCGTCTGCCAGTTCCGCCACATCTGCAAATGTTAAAACTGGCTTTGTCTTACGACATTTAAGATTATACTACTATATATTGTTACTTGTCAATAGTTTTTTTAAAAAAATTTATTTTTTTTGGGGCTTTTTTTATATTTTTGCTCATTTTATCTTGACTTTTGGCTTGTTTTATATTATACTAGATAGGTGTCAAAAAATGTTTTTATTAATAGACCCTTGCCCGGTAGTCTGTTATGGAAAATATTTTATATAAATTAATTTAAATTTTGATTGGAGGAAATTATCAATGAATAATACTACATACTCAGCTAAGAGTAATGATATTAAAAGACAATGGTATATTATTGATGCTAGTGGAAAACCACTAGGTAGAGTTGCTGCAGAAGCTGCAAAATTATTAAGAGGAAAACATAAACCTACATTTACACCTAATGTAGATACAGGTGATCATGTTATTATATTAAATACAAAAGACGCTGTTTTAACTGGTAAAAAATTAGACCAAAAAGTTTACAGACGTCATACAGGTTATATTGGAAATATGAAGGAAACATCAGCTAGAGTTATGATGGAGAATAATCCTGAAAAAGCTATGATGCTTGCTATTAAAGGTATGCTTCCACACAACAGATTAGGAAGACAAATGATTAATAAAGTAAGAATTTATAGTGGTAGTGAACATGAAAATCAAGCACAAAAACCTATAGTTTGGGAGGTAAAATAAGATGGCAGAAAAAACTTCATTTATTGGAACAGGTAGAAGAAAAAATTCTATAGCTAGAGTTAGATTAGTTAATGGAAATGGTTCTATTAAAATTAATGGAAAAGAATTAGATGAATATTTTGGTGTTGAAACACTTAAAGTTATAGTAAAACAACCTTTAGTTGCTACAAATACTTTAGATAAATTTGATGTTATTTGTACTGTAAAAGGTGGCGGAATTAGTGGTCAAGCAGGAGCTATTCGTCATGGTATAGCAAGAGCTTTATTACAAGTAAATTCTGAATTTAGACCAATCTTAAAATCAAGCGGATTCTTAACAAGAGATGCTAGAATGAAAGAAAGAAAAAAATACGGTCTTAAAAAAGCAAGAAAAGCACCACAATTTTCAAAGAGATAATATGCTTTTTCATACAGAAATTATCAAACCTCGAAAGTTTCAATACTTCCGAGGTTTTTTCATTTTATGTAATTATCTAATACTTAATAAGTATATCTCCATCCTCAACTTTAAAAATTTTATAAATTTCGTTCAAGATGCTTTCATCAGTTATTACTTCATAATTATCATTTAAAAATAGTTCTTCACCTTCTAACACATTCTGAACTCTATATGTTTTCATTCCTTCTAGAAGGAAAATTTGTGTACACATATATTCTTTATCATCAATTTTAATTTTATCTGCTACTTTCATTATTAATATTCCTTTCATTTTTGGCTTGTTTGCAATTTTTCTGTTTTATTATTTCATGTTCTTTATTTTTTTCAAATTTAGAAATTTTGCCTACAAAGTCTGTATGTCTATCATAATTACTTATTTTTGCTTCTGGCAACATTTTTTTCTTACCGAGCTCTTTTTATCTTTCCTAAAACTTTACTTAATATAACACTTGGCCTATCTTTTAGTGCCACATTTTTTATAGGATATTTTAAAAAGCTTTGATATAATTTTTCTATTAATTCCTCATTATCATAATGTTTTTGCTTACCTTTTTGTTGTTGAATTTTTACTCTTTCTTTGCACTCTGTTTCATAAAGCTTTGTTAAATATTTTGCATCAAATCCTAGTTCTAATAGCTTAATATAAATGTTTTTATTGCTTTTTATTTGTAATTCTGAATTTTTTATATTAAACTGGCAAAATAAATTTTTTAGTGCATTTTCCTTATTATTTTGTTCAATACATAACCTTGCTAAATCTGTTAACATATTATCAGAATTCATTCTAATATCATTAAATCTATCGTTAAATAATACCCTAGAGAAAGTTTGTAATGAATCAATTTGTAAAATAATATTTTTTCTTTGATTTTCGCGTTTTGAAAAAATATATATTGAATCTAATATTTTCCCAAAGCCATCTCTATATGCTTCAGAAGGAATACTTCTTAATTTATTTGCAACTAGCTTTTCATATTCAGCTCTTGCATCTGGTTCAAATTGTATATTTGCTAATTCCACCTTACTTATTCCTAATGAACTCAGTACTATCTTTGTTGCATTTTGCATATTCTCATATCCAAAATACCCATTCCTTTCACTATCCCCATATTGTAATCTAGTTGCATTAACAACTTCTGCAAATTCATCTATTATATCATCCTTAGTAAAAATCTTATTATTTATGATTATATATTCTTGTAAACCAGCATTTAGTTTATTTTTCTTTTCTAAAAATTGTATAGAATGTCCCTGCTCATGCATTGCCTTGTTTATAAACTTTTCTATTTCTTCTTTATCAAATTTCAATATGCTTTTCAAATCATCTACATCAAAAAAAATATATATTCCTTTTTTTACAAAGTCATAAGTAGTTTCCCCTGCTCCTATTTTACGTTTTTTAAATAAGCCTAACTTTTTATACATATTAACAAACCTAATGCTTACCACTTTTTTATACCTATTAACCGCATTATTTAATTTTTCATCATTCCACTCTAATTGATCTGCTAATCTAAAAAAGAATTCCTCAATAATGGGAGCAAAGCAGCTATGCAATCCATTCTTATTAATCACTTGTTTTACTAATTTTTCAATTTTACTTCTTTCAACCATTATTTTCACCTAATTTATTATATCATATATTTTGAAAAAAAGCAGCTACAAAAAGCAAAAGAATACATCTCTTGCTACGCCGTGCAAAATTAGGTTTTATACCCAATCTAATCTCCTCCTAGCATAATTATACTATGAGATTAGACAACAAAAAATATGTAGGAAAACGACATTCTTCTTTGCCATTTTCCTACATATTATTTTACTATTTACATTCCTAGACCTTTTAAAAATTTTCCACTCACTTAGCGTACAAAGTTCACTAAGAATACTTAGCTTCTAGTAGTCTACCCTAAAACTACTATAATTTATTTAATTACCGAATTGCCTGCAAGCTTACAGATTTACATAAAGTGAAGAACGGAAGGAAAGGCCGCTGCTGCTGAGGTCTGGAGAACTGTTGACGCGAAAGTAAGCTGGATAGGTAAAACCATTGTTGCCGTAATCGCCTCCCCTGACAACTCGACGATCTGAAGAGATAGACTCTGTAGTCCATTCCCAACAGTTTCCTGCTACATCATATATGTTTTTGGCTGAGTTTCTTTCTGTTGCTCCTGCTGTTAGTAAAATGGTTTGATTTTGTTTTATGTCTGTACCATTTGTTACATCTGCTAAACTCCAAGCTGAATTGCTATATATACTTCCTCTATATATTTTATATGTGCCTGAATCTTTATAATTTCCCCATTCTGTACTGTTTGTTACATTATGTTCTTCATCTTTTATGAAATCTAGCATACTGTCCCAACAAGCTCCAGTACATAACATACTGGTTGCTCCATAATTACTTGAATTATATAATCTGTTTGATAAAGCTACTGCTCCTACTTCTCCAATATTACTCATGCTTTCTCCCCATTTTACATGGTTATATGGGTACATGTCTTGTTTTATGCCTATTGATGTTCTTTCAGTTGTTCCTTTTGTCCTTGGAGTCTCACTCCCCGCCTCGTATCTACCTATATAGAATCCTCCATATTTATATATGCTCTTTGTTAAATTTTTGATTTGACTTGCTATTCCTGTTTTATCATCTGTTGTATTGGGTTCTGTATAAGTAGTACTTTCAGTAAGGTTGGTACTTCTTGCATTATTTGCCCATTCTGATCTGTAAAAACTTGCTATACTAGTTTCGGTATCTTTTGGTTCTGTAGTTTTATTTACTTCTACCGGTATCCATACAAATTGATTATATTTTGTTTTTTCTGTTCCATCCCATTTTACATTTTCTATTTCATTCTCTGGTATATCGTATATTACGAGTCCTCCATCTATTGATGTTTCGCCTCTTATTCCTGACACAGTAAATCCTGCTGGAATCCATGCTGTTTTGGTACCATCATTGTATTCTTTTGTTTCGGCAAACCTTTTACCTGCTCCTTCTGGTAATTTTTCTTTACCCTCCAAATAATCTTCTATGCTTGAATAAGTTTTATCCCCTATTTTAATTTCAGCCCCAACATTTGCTTCTGCATCTTGAGCTGATTTCCAGTTTTTTGTGGCATCTCCTGCTGACTTAAATAGTCCTGTGTTTAGTGCTACACTTATGCTTACTGCTACTAGAATTAGCATTATAATTATTGTGATTATTAACGCTATGAGCGTTATTCCTTTTGTGTTTTTCATGAATTAAATCCTCCTTAAATTTTATTTTATATAACCTTTTGTTATATCTATGTATTTTTAAAATTAATCTAAATGTACTAATGGCGGACATGGTAATCCTTCCATATATAGTTTGTACATTAGATTAATTCTTAGTCTTTTATATTTTATATATAGCTTGTTTTTTATAAAATTATCGATATATATATATATATATATATATATATATAGGGCCCCAAGGCTTTCAGCGTTTTTCATTGGTTTGTTTCTCCTTCTTTTTTGGTTTTTCTTCGTGCTTTTGTTTCTAATAAATTTTATATTTAAAGTTTATCTTATTTGTTTATCATTGTCAATACTTTTTGTATAAAAATTTTCCTTATAAAATAAAAAACAAAGGAATGCCTACGCATCCCTTTTATATTTAAAATTAATCTACAAAATTAAAATCATCTTTAAATTTATCTTTAAATATTGCAAATACAGCATTTAGTACTTCTTGGTCATCAACTCCAACATAAGATTCTTCATCTTCTGAATCTGTATCTTCAACTTTTAAGATAACTACTTCATCAGCATTTTCTCCTTCTTCTGCTGGTAAAAGTACTACATACTCCTCTCCACTATATTCAATTAAATCTAGAAATTCAAATTTAACTTCATTGCCGTCTTCGTCATTAAGTGTTATAACATTGTCTAGTTCTTCATCCATATCTGGTTTATTATTTTCTAAATCCATTTTATATCTCCTTTCAAATTATATATATACTTTATATCATATACTTTTATTATTTGCAATAGTTTTAAAAATATTTACCGAATTTTCGTATAAATTTCAAAAATTCCCCCGCCTTAGCCGTTTATGATAGAAATTTTAAGGACCTGCTCTTACACAGGTGGGTGTCTGCCTTGGTACTCATGGGCTTCTTACTACTAAATTAAAGTGTAAGCATGCACGCCATATCAAGAGCTTGGGACTCCCTTTCCTTAACTGTTGGTTCTAAAATTTCTGTTCGCTCGCACTATGCAGGGAAAAGATTAATTGCTTTATTTAGATTATTCATATCTTATCATATAATATTCAGGTTATCAATTTTGTGTGCACCTGATTTTTGAGTTTTAATATATTTTTCCTCAGCTTATCTCTTTTATACTAATTTTTATTCACTATTATATACTTTTCTTGACATTAGTGTTATAATTGTTTTATTCAAATTGTGAAAGGAAAGTGTTTTTATGGATACAAAGAAATTAAGCTTAGTTACAGATTTTTATGAATTAACTATGTCTAATGGTTATTTTGCTAGAAATATGCAAAACACAATTGCATATTTTGATGTTTTTTTTAGAAAAATACCGGATAATCGGAGGGTATGCTATTTGTGCAGGATTAGAACAGGTTATTGATTATATAAAAAATTTAAAATTTAATGAGGACGATATCGAATATTTGAAAAGCTTAAACAAATTTTCTGATAATTTTCTAGATTACCTACGCAGTTTTAAATTTACAGGCGATGTTTGGGCTATTCCAGAGGGTACTGTTGTTTTTCCAGGAGAACCTCTAATTACAGTTAAGGCTCCAATTATCCAAGCCCAAATTTTAGAAACAATGATTCTAATGATAATAAACCATCAATGTTTAATTGCAACAAAAGCAAGTAGAATAGTTTCTGCTGCAAAAGGCAGACCTATTATGGAATTTGGCGCAAGAAGAGCTCATTCCGTTGATGCAGCTGTCCTAGGTGCAAGAGCTGCAGTTATTGGTGGATGTGTAGGAACATCTTGTACATATACTGCAAAAGCTTTTGGTACTATTGCTAGCGGAACAATGGCACATAGTTTTGTACAAAGCTTTGATAGTGAATATGAAGCTTTTAAGGCTTATGCTGAAGTTTACCCTGATGATTGTGTACTACTTATAGATACTTATGATACTATTAATTCAGGAGTTCAAAATGCCATAAAAGTTTTCAATGATGTTTTATTACCAAAAGGTTTTAGACCTAAGGGAGTTCGCTTAGATAGTGGAGATTTAGCTTACTTATCTAAAAAAATAAGAAAAATTTTAGATGATGCAGGTTTTAATGATTGTAAAATATGTGTAAGTAATTCTTTAGATGAAAACTTGATAACTTCGCTTTTAGAACAAGGAGCAAAAATTGACTCTTTTGGCGTTGGTGAAAATTTAATAACAGCAAAAAGCGACCCAGTTTTTGGCGGAGTTTATAAATTGTGTGCAATAGAAAAAGAAGGGAAAATAATTCCAAAAATTAAAATTTCTGAAAATACAGCAAAAATTACAAATCCTGGCTTTAAGAAGAGCTATAGATTTTATTCAAAAGAAACTGGAAAAGCACTCGCTGACGTTTTAGCATTAGCTGGTGAAGAAATACCAAATAATAATTTTACAATTTTTGACCCACTAAACCCTTGGCGAAAAAAGACTTTACTTAATTACACTGTAAGACCTCTTCAAGAACATATATTTGAAAATGGAAGCTTAATTTACGAAAATCCTTCTCTTTCCGAAATATCTAAAAAGTGTTCAAAAGAATTAGACACATTATGGGATGAAATAAAGCGTTTAGATAATCCTCATAAATATTATGTTGATTTATCTTCTGACCTTTGGAATCTTAAAAATGAAATGCTAAAATAAAAAAGAAAAGCTCTCAGATTATTTAATCTGAGAGTTAAAGTTTTACAGTTGCCTGTATAGTTCTCTTAAACAGAGTTTTAGTACTGTAACTGTAATTGCAATAGACCCTACTGTTGAAACGATGATTATGCTCGCTATAAGAATGATTCGCTTAAAGAAAGACATATCGTCTTCCCCAATTAATTCCGAAAAATTAATTGGTTCTCTTTCTCTTTTATAGTTCTTTTTTTCTATCTTGGCAATCTCATCCAAAATATGATTTACTATTGAGCTAACATTTTCATTATATTTTTCATCACTGTCAACACCAAGAAGTCTTTTAGTATATACAAAGCTGTCAATATCCTTCAAAGAACATCCTACAACTTTTTTCTGCCTTGAAAAGGCAATAACGACAGTTGTTTTGGAATCTTCCTGCAAATATTCCTGCAGGATAAAATTCACAGTGTTTGCCGCCGTATCCTGTCCACTATAGGTAGCAATAACGACCCTAATATCAGTTTGGATATCAAAATCGAGTAAGGTTTTTCTTAAATTTTCCCTCGTTTCCTCCGTTAAGTTTCCTTCAATATCATGTACGTACAGGTTTGTGTCAATTCCCGAAGTCTCAATGGCCATGAGTTTCACCATACTCATGAGTGCAAAAAAAACAAGTAGTATAAAAACTACAGCTTTCTTCCGGTTCAAATTACAGCCTCTTTTCTAAATTTTTATACTACTATTATACTATCTTTACATAATTTTGTCAATTATTTATCATATTCAAATAAATCGCCTAAAGGTCTTCCCTCATTTATTCTCTTTATTGCTTCTGCAAATAATGGCGCTATTGATACAACTTTTATTTTATCAATCATTTTTTCTGGCTCGATTGGAATTGTGTTTGTAACCACTAATTCTTTAATTGGTGAATTTTGAATTCTTTCTATTGCAGGTCCTACAAGTACTCCATGAGCTGCTCCTGCATAAATTTCTTTTGCTCCATTTTCTTTTAGTATGTTTGCTGCTTCAACTAAAGTTCCTGCTGTGCTTACTTCATCATCAAATATTAAAGCTGTTTTTCCTTTAATATCTCCTATTATGTTTGTTGCAACAGCTCTATCATTATTATCTTCTCTTCTCTTATCTATTAAAGCAAGTGGACAGTTGAAGAAATGTGAATATTTATATGCCTTCTTTGAGCTTCCTGCATCTGTTGCTACTACAACTATATTTTCTAGATTTTTTGCTGCGAAATATTTTTCTAGTAAATGTTTTGCTGTTAATCTATCACAATTAATATCAAAATATGCTTGAATTGCTGGATTGTGTAAATCACATGTTATAATCCTATCAGCTCCTGCAGCTTCTAATAAAGTTGCCATTAATTTTGCTGTAACTGGAATTCGTGGTTGATCTTTTTTATCTGACCTTGAATACATAAAATATGGTAATACAACTGTTATTCTTTTTGCTGATGCTCTTTTGGCAGCCTCAATTGTAATTAATAATTCCATTACTCTTTCGTTTACTGGTGGCATTGTTGTTTGTACTATAAAAACATCTTGATCCCTAACTGTTTCTAAAAATTGTACAAAATTGTTATCATTTGCAAATTTAAATGATTCTTTCTTTCCCATTGGTACTCCTAAGGTGTCACATATTTCTTGTGTAAAAGCTTCTGCTGAATTACAAGCAAATATTTTAATATCTTTCATAATTTCCCCCTAAAAATAATAGTAAACATTTAAAGCCTCATACAAGTTAATTTTAACACTTTTTTACATAAAATTCAAGCAAAAGCCATAATATTCGCCAATTTTTGACAAAATAAAAAAAGTAGCCATATTTGACTACTTTTTTTAGTTTACTTTATTATTCCTTTTTCCATCATTTTCTTTAAAATCATTACAAACATTGAATGTGACCATCCAAGACCTATTACCCATGCAGGTTTTAAAGTATCATTATTTACTTGTTCTGGTAAAAAGCCATGATGTGCACTTGTTTTTACTACATAATCAAAGCATTCTTTTGCTTTTTTATCTTCTCCTGCTTCTAAATAGTAATTTGCCATCCAAAGTGTTGCTATTACCCATGGATTTCCATTCATATAATGGTCATCTTCAAACCTTTTATATCCACCCATATAGGTTCTTAATGTCATATTTATTTTTTCAACTGTGTTTAATATCTTCTTTTCATTAGGGGTAAATACGCCAAATGGTACAATTGAGCCAAGTATGCTAATATCTAGTTTCTTGTCTTCTAAATTTCTTACAAATACCTTTTTTTCATCATCATAAAAATGTGAAAGTATGTATTTTTTTATTTCTAGATTTAATTTCTCAAGTTCTTCCTTTTCTTTATTTACATTTTCCTGTTTTACTCTGTTTTTAGTGAATTCATTTTTTAGTGCTTCATATATTTTTATCATTGCCAAAAACGCTGCAAATATGCTTGAAATTGAATATAATGAAACTCCTTCATGCATTTCCCATAAGTCATAGCTTACATGCATTTTGTGTTCTTCAGCAAATATATCTTTCATATATTTTTTTAAGAAATTTAGGGCTTTTTCGCACATTTTTAAATTATCTTTTAAGAATTTTACGTCTTCAAAGACTTTATAATGATTATATACACCAAATATTACTGATGCGGTTTCATCTATTTGATATCCCCAACATGGTGCTAGTCTTCCATCTGTGTAAAAACGTTGTTCCCACATTCCGCTTCTGCTCTGAGTACTTTTACAGAAGTTTTTATAAAACTTTTCAACTTCTCTTTTCATTTTTAAAATATCCATTGCTGATGTAATAAATACTGCATCTCTTGGCCAACAATAATTGTACCCTCCACATTTGCTTAAAGTTTCATCTATTTCAACTGCAGCAGATATTCCTCCTGTTTCATTGTTTATGAGTAATGCATATAATAAAATACTTCTTACATATATTTCCCTAATTTTCTCATTTTTTGGAGTTTCAGCAAGTTCTAATTCTAGCCCATCGTGGTCTTTTACATACTTTCTCCAATATTTTTTTACTGAATCGTATTCTGTTTTAAAATCTAATTTTCTAATTCTTTCAATTGTTTTTTCAATACTATCTAGTCCATTTTTGCTATCATCTATATAAATGTATAATTCAAATTCTCGAGATTCATTTGGTTTTATTGTTCCTAAATCATAGCTTATACCTGATGCAGATGACATTCCTATATAGTCCTTATCTCCAATTACACCATCTGCAATATTTGCATCTATATTATTGATTTGAGAACCAAGTAACTTTTCTTTTGAAAAAGTGCACATTGTATAATCATGATTATATTGCATTAGTGCATCATTTTGGCACATTCCGCTAATTCTACATGTTGGTGAACTTTCAAGGCCTGAGTGCACTATGAAATTCAAATCCAAATCTATAGCATTTTCGTTTGTAAACTTAAATTTTCTTACTATTATATTTTCTCTTATTGCAACATAATCTGTTTGCATTATTCTTACATTGAAATATGTATTGAAAATTTCTGTTTTTAATATGTTTGTATTCTCTACATAGTATTGATTATAGATATTATTAATATCATTATGCAAATATACAATTTTTGAATCATTAATTTTTAATCCTAAATGATAAAATTGTATAATTTGCTTATAGTCCCTATTAGGATAGTATGTTCTTAATAACTCTCCTTTATTAGTATAACTTGCTATAATATTTTGATTTCCAATTACTGCATCATTATAATATTTTTCCATTTTTTTATCCCCTTTATGAAATTACGCGAACTATTTGTTGTTCTAGCTCTTTGATTTTTGCGTTTATTTCAGCTATTTGCTCATCTTTTGTATCTTCATCTTCTATGTCTTCTTTTATAATTTCTGACATTTCATCTAATTCTTCTTTTAATGTTGCTAGTCTATCTACTACTTCCAATCTCAAGTATTTATATTTATCTTGAACTTCTACTTTTGATAGAACTTTTACTATATTGTTTAAATCATATTTTTCTCCATAATCTGGTATTGTTACTGGTAGGTCTGTTGTTTCTATTATTTTTTCTTTTAATATTTTTTGTCCATCCGGTTCACCATGTACTAAAAAGATGTGTTTTGGTTTTGTTATAAAAGAGTAAACAAAATTCAATAACCATTCTTGGTCTGCATGGCCTGAATATCCTTCTATATACTCAATTCGTGCATTTACTGCAATTTCTTCTCCAAATATTTTTACTTTTTTTTCTCCTGAAACTATTTTTGCGCCTAGAGTTCCTGGTGCTTGGTATCCAACAAATAATATTGTGTTTTTTGGATTCCATAAATTATGTTTTAAGTGGTGTTTAATACGTCCAACTTCGCACATTCCACTAGCTGATATTATAATATGTGGATGTGGGTCGTCATTTAATGCTTTTGATTCTTCTGCTGTTTGTGTGAATTTTAAGCCTGGGAATTCTAGTGGATTATCTCCTTTTCCTATTTCTTTCCTTACATCTTCATCAAACAAATTCATATTTTGCTTAAATACTTCTGTTGCTGATATTGCAAGTGGACTATCAACATATACTGGTGCTTTCATTAATGTTTCATATTTTCTTATGAATTCTTCATCATTTCTTTGTTCTTTAAGTTTGTTTAGTTCATATAAAATCTCTTGTGTTCTACCTACTGCAAATGATGGTATTATTACATTTCCACCTTTATCTAGAGTTTCTGAAACTATATTTAAAAACATTTCAGCTTTATCATCATTTCTGTTGTGTAGTCTTCCTCCATAAGTTGATTCCATAACTAAATAATCTGCTGTTTCTATCATAGTTGGAGCATCTAGTAATGGGATATCATTATTTCCTAGGTCTCCTGAGAATACTATTTTTTTAGTTTCTCCATTTTCTTTTACCCATATTTCTATAATACTTGAACCAAGCATGTGACCGGCATCATTAAATCTTACGCTTATATTTTCGTCTATATCTATTATTTCATCATAAGAAACTGGTTTAAATAATTTTAAACAGTCAATAGCATCTTGTGCTGTATAAAGTGGTGGCATTGCTGGTTTTCCTTGTCTTGCTCTTTTTTTATTTTGCCATACATTTTCCATTTCTTGAATATGTCCACTATCTGGTAGCATTATTGCACATAAATCACAAGTAGCCTTTGTTGCTATAACTGGTCCACGGTATCCATCTACATATAATTTGGGAATTCTGCCTGAATGGTCTATATGTGCATGTGTTAATAGCATGCAATCTATTTCGCTTACATTGTATGCAAAATCATTATAGTTTTCTTGTTCTTCTTTTGCTTTACCTTGGTAAAGTCCACAGTCAATAATTATTTTTTTTCCTGCTGCTTCTAGTAAAAAATTTGAACCTGTGACGGTTTTAGCTGCTCCTAAAAAAGTAATATTCATAAAAATTCATCCTCCATTTTTAAATAAATACTCTGATTTTTTTGTTTAATTTAACATTTAATTCTTTTAGTTCTTCAAACTCAATTGTTTTGTACATATTTTCTTCATCATAAATTTCTAAAAAGTATTTATTGTTTTCCTCAATAAATTTAAAATACATTTTTTCTAATTCTATTATATCTGTTTTTAGTATTTGCTTAATTATCTCATAGTTTTCCTTAATGTCCTTACTAAAAATAGTTATAATCTTTTCTTTGCATGCTTTTGTTATTATAATTCTTTGGATAGTATCAACATCTGTAATGTTTTTTATTTGCGTTGTTTCATCTATATATATTAAGCTATAATGTCTTATGATATTTAATAGTTTAATAGTATTTTCCTTTTCTTCACTGTTTTCTATCTGAATTCTTATAGCCTTAAATGTACTTTGTATTAGTTCTTTTGTCTTACTTATATATACAGTATTGTCTAGATTTACTAACTTCAATTCTTTAAGCAAATTTAATTTTGTTTCTACATCAGTTTTTGTTTTTATAAAGTTTAATGGTTCCATTTTTTTGCTGATTGTGTTTAATTTTTTTATTAATGCAGTCCTTCTAGTTTCAAGCTTTTCAGCAAAATCGCTCAAGCTAAAAATTCTACTGTTCATATCAAGTTTTTCATTTTCTGCAATGAATTGTTCTTTTAGCTTTCTATCGTTATTTATAGTATCATCAATATTTTTAATGTTGCTTAATATCTGTTTCTTTTGTTGTCCTAAGTTTTCAATGTAAATTTTTTTATCATTTAACATGTCATATTCATTTTGTAGGTTTTCTTGGATTTTTATTAGTCTTTCTTTTTCATTGTTGTCTATCTTGCTAATATAAAGAATGCTTACTTGATTTATCAATTTAAATAATTTATCAGCAAATTCTGTTTTGTACATTTCAGTCAACTTAACAAGTAGCTTATAAATATAATCTTCTTTGCTCTTCATCCATTCATCTAAGAATTCATGTCCTACAAGAGTTCTTAGTGTTTGATATATAAGGTTTGCATTAAAATTATATATTTCGCTAGTTTCAATATTCCAAGACCACCCATCAAAATCTCTAACAATTTCATTCATTGAAATGCTGTATCCTTGATTTAAAGCCAGTTCTATGGCTGGTTTTATTATTTCATATTCATCTGGCACATAAAATTTATTTGAATTTATCTGGTAAATTTCATACATCATTCTACTTGCATTCAAATATGTTGTAATTTTCTTTTCCTTTATATCGCAACTGCTTTCCTTACTTTTAACAATTTCTATAGTATCACAATCTTTTTCAATTATTTCCAATATTTCTTCTAATGTTTCTCTTTTAGTTTTTGTATCTCCATTAACTATGCTATAATCTTCATAGGCATTTTCTATTTTATAAAGCATATTTAACAGCAAATTTTTAGTGCTTTCAGAAAAAGTTTTATTTGCTAGAATTTTTTCTAATTGATTATTATAATCTCTCATATTCAATTTTGAAATAAATCTCTCTTTTTCCAATTTTAAACTCCTTATGTTTTTATCATGTATATTCTATATTATAGTTATTTTTTTGTCAATATATTTAAAAAAAATAAAAAAACTTCACATTTTAAAGTGAAGCTTCTTTATTTAAAAAAGTCCCATTACCCAAGTAATCAGCCATAACATGCCTTTCAAAATTCCTGAACATATATATGATATGATGTCTGTGTAAAATACTATTATAAAAACAATTAGTGTAAGTATATTTTGATTTTCTGCTATCCAGTCTCTTACTTTTAATGGTAAAAAATGGTTTAAAATTTTTGAACCATCTAATGGATATATTGGAATTAGGTTAAATACGCCTAATCCTAAGTTTACAGATATTATTGAAATCAAAATTTCTCCTATTACCAAAGTAGTTTTTGTAATTGTTGCGAATTTAGCAAATACTACATATATTATTAAAAATACAAATGCTAATATGAAATTCATTATTGGTCCTGCTGCTGCAACTAAGGCTTCGGCTTTTGATAGAGAGTATTTTCCATCAAAATTTCTCGGATTTATTTCTACTGGTTTTCCCCATCCAAAACCTAGTATTACTAAGCAAAGTAGTCCTACTGGGTCTATGTGGCTCATTGGATTTAAATTAAGTCTTCCTTGTAGTCTTGGGGTATCATCTCCAAGTTTTGTTGCAACCCATGCATGTGCAAATTCATGAAATGTCATCGCTACAATTACGCCAGGGATTGCATACAAAATCCCCTCTATGCTTCTTCCTCCAGTAAATACATTTACAATAACCATTAATCCTATTAGAATTAAAAGTGTTTTTCTATCTAAATTAAACATATAAATTCCTTTCCTAATTACAATTCTTCTGTTTAGCCTCCCATTGTCAACTAGTTCAAATAGTTTGCTAGTTCTATGCTAATGGTTTCATTGTTGGGAATAGAATTACATCCCTAATTGATTCACTTTCTGTAAATAGCATGCATAATCTATCTATTCCATATCCAATTCCTCCTGCTGGTGGCATGCCATATTCAAGTGCTTCGATAAAGTCCATATCTATATCGTTTGCTTCATCATTTCCAAGCTCTCTTTCTTTTAATTGTGCTTCGAATCTTTCTAATTGGTCAATTGGATCGTTAAGTTCTGTGTAAGCATTTGCAAATTCTTTTCCTGCAATAAATAGCTCGAATCTGTCTACAAATCTTGGATCCTCTGGATTTTTCTTTGTAAGTGGTGATATTTCTAATGGATGTCCATATAAGAATGTTGGTTGGATTAATGTTTCTTCAACATATTTTTCAAAGAACGCATTTATTATATGTCCATAAGTTTTTTCATGTTCTTCTAGCTCTATTTTATGTTCTTCTGCTAATTTTAAACATTCATTAATATCTGTTATTTCTTTGAAGTCAATTCCTGTTTGTTCTTTAATTGCATCTGTCATGCTAATTCTTTTCCATGGTCCTTCAAGATTTATTTCATTTCCGCTCCAATTATATACCATTTTTCCTGTTACTTCTTTGGCAATTTTTTGGAACATTTTTTCAGTTAAATCCATCATTCCTTCTAGGTTAGAATATGCTAGGTAAGCTTCCATTAATGTAAATTCTGGGTTATGTTTTAAATCCATTCCTTCATTTCTAAAAACTCTACCTATTTCGTATACTGCTTCCATTCCACCAACTAATAGTCTTTTTAGTGGCAATTCTAGAGCGATACGTAGATACATGTCTAAATTTTGTGCATTGTGGTGTGTTACAAATGGTCTTGCAGAAGCACCTGTTAGAAGTGTTGTTAATACTGGAGTTTCAACTTCTGTGAAACCTTCTCCGTCCATAAAACTTTGTATACATCTAATAATTTTAGGGCGTAAAAAAGCAACTCTTTTAGCTTCTTCATTCATTATTAGGTCAACATATCTTCTTCTATATCTTTCTTCTTTATCTGTTAATCCATGAAACTTTTCTGGAAGTGGTCTTAATGATTTTGTAAGAAGTACTACTTCCTTTGCATGAATTGAAATTTCTTCTGTTCTTGTTTTAAATACAAATCCTTTTATTCCAATTATATCTCCTATATCGTAAGTTTTAAATGCAGAATAACTTTCTTCTCCTAAGTCATTTATACTTACATAACTTTGGATTTTTCCCTTTGCATCTTGAATTGTACAAAAAGATGCTTTTCCCATTATTCTCTTTGCCATTATTCTTCCTGCTATAGAAACATCTTTTCCTTCTAATTCATCATAATTATCTTTTATTTCTTGGCTTAAATGTGTTCTTTCATACTTTGTTACTTTAAATGGGTCTTTTCCTTGTGTTTGCAATTCCTTTAACTTTTCTTTTCTAATTGCAATTAAATGATTTTCGTCTAATATTTCTTCCATAAGCGTCCTCTCCTTCTTTTACCTTCAATATTATATAATAAAATGCCAAATTTGTAAACAAATATTGGCAAAAAACCTAAAATATTATTGCATTTTCTCTTTGCTAAGCTTCTCATAACATTTTCTGCATAAAGGCATATAGCAATTCTCTCCAACTAAAATATCTCCTGTTTTATTATTTCCCTTATAAAAAGTATATATTGCGTTTTCACTATGACAATTTTCACACACAGCCGTTAGCATTTGAACATTATCTGCCATGCAAAGCAAATCTCCCATTTTTCCAAAAGGTTTTCTTTCAGATGTCAAATTCAAGCCTGATATAAAAAACTTCTTTCCCTTTTGAGCAAGAGTATTCAGTTCATCCACATCGCCTTTCAAAAATTGAAATTCATCTATAACATACACATCCGGATCATAATTCTTAAGCTCCCCAAGATCACTAATTCCAATCGCCTTAAGCTTAACACCCTTTCTACTAACAACCTCACTCTCAGAAAACCTATCATCCAATCTTGGCTTAAACACCATAATATTCTTCCCAGCAATAACCTGTCTCCCGAGCCTCATCCAAAATTCTCCCGAGTTTTCCCACATTTCATAGGACCAGTAAACACATTAATATCCCCCATCACAAACGCAGCTCCTCTATTCACAAAATTTTCATGTGATATTATATAAATAAATTCCCAAATTGTAAATACTTTTTTGGGAATTTTTTTCTTTTCTTATTTTATATGAGTTGGGCCTTGAACCAATACTCCATTTCCATAGTAATTATATATTTTTTCTCCTTGCTCATTCATAACTATAAAATTATAGCACTCTTCTGTTCCTTCCCAAGTTTCTATCTTCTCAATGGTCTTCCAGCCAGTTACAGTCTTTACCAAATCTCCAACCTTTGGTTCACCATACTCACCATTTTCCACAAAAGCCTTCCAACCTTCTGCTGTATAAATTGGGTGATACTCAGTTACCTCTAGAACAGTTCCATCTTCAAATTCATACCTTACAAACCTTGCACTATGTTTCTCTTTAAATGCCTCATACACGCTACCTTCTTCGCATTTATTGGTCTTGAAATTATAATAAACTATGCTATCCCCTTGTTTCATATCCATTGCCAATTTTGTATTTCCATCTAATCCTGCCAAAATTTCTGTACTTGACAATACACACTCAGCTGCCGATTTTCTTATATATTTTTCACCCTGTTGTATAATATCATTTGCTTTAGCATAAGTCCAACATTCATTTCCTGAAGCATCTAATACTCTCACACAGTAAGCTCCATCTTTAAGTTCAATCACTCCACCATTCTTATCTTCAGTCCAGTTAGTATTTTCTGTGTTTAATAAGATTAGGAACTCGATACACGTTGTTCCGTTCTTTTGCTGTATATTTAGTATCCCCAAAATAAAATGTTATGTCTTTTCTATTTATTTCATTCATATACTCTTCAACCGAATTATATTCTTTATCTCCTATTAATTGTTTACCATCTTTTTCTTCCTCTTGTGCTGTTTTCCAGTTCTTTGTTGCATCTCCTGCTGACTTAAATAGCCCTGTGTTTAGTGCTATGCTTATGCTAACTGCTACTAAAATTAGCATTACCATTATTGTAATTATTAACGCTATGAGCGTTATTCCTTTTGTTTTTTTCATGACTTACCTCCTAAATTTTATTTTGTATAACCTTTTATTATATCTATATACTTTTAAAATTAACCCAATTGTACTCATGGAGGGCATAAAAATCCAACCATATATGGTTTGTTCATTGAAATCTTGTCTCCTTTGTTTCTCTCTTCTCTTTTTTATAGTTCTATTTTATAATAAAAAAATATAATTATCAATATTTTTCTACAGAAAACTAATTAATTTTCTTTTGTTTTTTCCTTTTTCTACTTTACAAATTTCAACCTTTAGTATACAATGTAATAGTGATGAATTATGCTTAAATTTATATCGAATAATGAAGAAAATACTAGGGCCATTGGGTTTGATTTGGCCTCTAAATTGAATATTGGTGATGTTGTAGTTTTATCTGGTGATTTGGGCAGTGGTAAGACTAAGTTTGTTGAGGGCTTTTTGAGATATTTTGGTTTGGAAGATGAAATTTCTAGCCCTACTTTTACTATTGTTAATGAGTATAGAAAAAACGATGTCAATATTTATCACTTTGACGTATATCGCCTAGAGGATTTAGATGAATTTTATGCAATTGGTGGTACTGATTATTTTGATAATGGTATTTGTCTAATTGAATGGGGCGAGCTTGTTGAGCCTATTTTGTCTAAATATATAAAAGTTAACATTTCCAAAGACGAAAAAGATGAAAATGTAAGGTATATAACTATCGAAAGGAAGGAATGATTTTATTATGAAAATTTTAGCAATTTCTACTTCAAGTATAAATGCATCTGTTTCCTTGCTTGAAGATAATGAATTAATTAAAGAATTAAATATTCAGGACCAAAAAACTCATTCTGAAAAATTAATGCCTCTTATTCAGGCCCTTTTAGAAGAAACAAAAATTACACTATCTGAAATTGGTCTAATTGCATGTGATATAGGACCACGGTTCTTTTACAGGAATTAGAATCGGTGTTGCAACTGTTAAAGCTTTAGCTGAAGTTAACAATATTCCTGTTGTTGGAATATCATCACTAGAAGCTTTAGCGTATAATGTAACAGGATTTGATTATGTTTGTTCTTTAATAGATGCACGTAACCAACAAGTATATATGGCAATTTTTGACAAAGAAAAAAATCTTATTTCAGATTATTATGCTGATGATATTTTAAAATTATCTGAAATTTACAATTCATACAGCAATATTGCTTTTATTGGTGATGGTGCAAAACTATTAAATAATTTAGATAAATTTGACAATACTATATATAGTAAAAATATTGGCCTAGCTGGATATAAAGAATATCTAAAAGGTCACACAACTAATGCTGATAACCTATCTGTAATGTATTTAAAGCCATCTCAAGCTGAAAGAATGAGGAATGTATAATGGAAATTACAGAAATGACATTAGAAGATTTTTACCAAATTGAGCCAATCTTCAATAAAGAATTTGATGATTTATGGTCTACACAAAACCTAAAATCTGAGCTTAACAACTTAAGTTCTAAATATATTGTAGCTAAGGAACATAATACAATTGTTGGTTTTGCTGGAATATGGTATTCTGTTGATGATGCACATATTACAAATATTGTAGTAAGAAAAAACTATAGACACCAAGGTGTTGGTAGTAAACTACTTGAATGCCTTATTAAAATGGCTAAAATAAAGGATTCTCTTACTCTTGAAGTAAATACCAACAACATAAATGCACAAAGTCTATATACAAAATATGGCTTTAAAAATTTAGGAATACGAAAAAAATATTATAACAACACAGATGATGCTTATATTATGACACTTTATTTTAATAAATAAATGATATTTAAACAAAATGCACCGCATTTTGAGAAAGAAGGATACGAATGAAAAAAAATGAATTAACTTACAAGGATTTAAAAAACTCATGTAATCCAAATATTTTCACATTTGAAACAACAGCAGAATTAGATAATGAAGGTTTAGTTTATGGTCAAGAACGTGGAATAAGTGCATTGCAATTTGGCATTAGCATGACCGCAAAAGGCTATAACCTTTATATAGAAGGTCCTTCTGGTGTTGGAAAAACAATGTACTCTAAACAATATGTTTCTGAAATTGCTTCAAAACAAAAAACACCTAATGACTGGTGCTATATCTATAATTTTAATAATCCAAATGAACCAATAGCAGTATCTTTACCTGCAGGTGAAGGAAAAGTTTTTGCTCAAACAATGGAAGATTTTGTTGAAGATATAAAAAAATACTTAAAAAGAACCTTCAACAATGAGGACTTTGAAAAAGAAAAAAGTTTAATAAAACAAAAATATGAAGACTGTAGAGCAAAGCTACTGGACAACCTAAATAAAGAAACACTAAAATACAACTTTTCAGTAAAAGCAGCCCCAAACGGCATATATATGTTACCAGTTTATGAGGGCAAAACCCTTGATGAAGCTGAATTTGATAAATTAGATGAAGAAATAAAATCAACCTATGAAAAGAACTCTGATATTGTTCAAGAACAAATAATGCATGTAATTAGCCAAATAAAGGTTATTGAAAAAGAAGCTGACCAAAAGGTTGATGAATGGCAATCAAACATTGCACTTCTTACTATAAACTCATATATTAACCCAATACGTTCAAATTACAAAAAAAATGCAAAAATAGTTGCATTTTTAGATGATATTAAAAAAGATATTCTAAAAAATATATCACATTTTATTGCAGAAGAAGTTTCTGTTGCCAATAATCCACAGGCACCAAAGCCAGAACTTAATAAACCATGGTTAAATTATAGAGTTAATCTTTTTGTTGATAATAGTAATACTCAAGGAAGCCCTGTAATTATGGATTCAAACTACTCTTATCAAAATCTATTTGGTAAGCTAGAATATGAAAATCAATATGGAATGTTAAGGACAGATTTTACAATGTTAAAGTCTGGTATACTCCATAAAGCAAATGGTGGATATTTAATATTACAAGCCCAAGATTTACTTTCTAACCAAATATGCTATGATACTTTAAAAAAGGCATTATTAATAAAAGAAGCCAACTTAGAAAATAATATGGAACAACGCTCTGCTATGGTAATGATTTCATTAAAACCAGAGCCAATTCCACTAAATGTAAAAGTTTTATTACTTGGAGATTCAAACATCTACCACACTCTACTTGCACTTGACCCAGATTTTAAGAAACTCTTTAAAATTAAAGTTGAATTTGAAGAAGATGCACCTAGAAATTCTGATAATATTCTAAGACTTGCAAAATTTGTTCATAGCTATTGTGAAAAAGAAAATTGTTTACCTCTAGATAAAGGTGCTATGGCAAAAGTTGTGGAATATGCATCACGCTTATCAGATGATAAAGAAAAATTATCAACACATTTTAATGAAATTGGTGAAATAGTTTCAGAAGCATCTACATGGGCAAAACTTTCTAGAAAAAAATTAGTAACTGCTGATTACATCGATAAAGCTCTAGCGAAACGAATTGAAAGAGTAAAAAAATATGACCAAAAATATTCTGAATTAATTGAAGAAAACTCATTATTAATTGATACTGAAGGATTTAAAGTTGGTGAAATTAACGGTTTAACAGTCATGACAATTGGTGACTATACATTTGGAAAGCCAGCAAAAATTACAGCAAATACATTTATGGGAAAAACAGGTGTAATAAATGTAGAACGTGAATCAGATATGTCTGGACCAACACATTCAAAAGGAGTTCTAATCTTAAGAGGATATTTAGGTGAAAAATTTGCTCAAGACTTTCCTCTATCTGTAACTGCAAGTTTATGTTTTGAACAATTGTATAATGGTGTTGATGGTGATAGCGCTTCAAGTACAGAATGCTATGCGATTCTTTCAAGCCTTTCAAATATACCAATTAACCAATCCATTGCTGTTACTGGTTCTGTTAACCAAAAAGGACACATTCAACCAATAGGTGGGGTAAATGAAAAAATTGAAGGATTTTACAATGTATGTAAAAAACGTGGTTTAACAGGTTCACAGGGTGTAATAATTCCTATTCAAAATGTTAGAAACTTACATTTATGTGATGAAATAATTGAAAGTGTAAAAGATAAGAAATTCCATATTTATGCGGTTTCTTCAATAGATGAAGGAATAGAAATTTTAACAGGCGTACCTGCTGGTAAACAAAACGAAAATGGAAAATATCCAGCTGGAACAATAAATTATTTAGTTTATGAAAAGCTAAAAAAATATTATGAAAATAGTAAGGATTTAAAATAGAAACAGGGGTTAATCCCCTGTTTTAGTTTATTATCTTCTTGCTTTTCCATCTAAGACATCTAAATTATCTAAAGCCTTACCAGTTCCGCAATGCAACACATGATACTGCATCTTCTGCTACATTTACTGTTATTCCTGTTTCTTCTTGAATAAGCCTTGCAAGTCCATCTACTAAAGAACCTCCACCTGTCATATATATTCCTCTATCGCTAATATCTGCTGCAAGTTCTGGTGGCGTTTTTTCTAAAACAGAATGTACTGCTTCAAGTATTGCTGTTGCCGGTTCTGCAAGTGCTTCTAGCATTTCACTTGAATAAATTGTAGCAACCTTTGGAAGTCCTGTCATTAAATCTCTTCCCTTTACTTCCATTTGAACTTCTTGAACTTTTGGATAAACGCATCCAATATTTACTTTAAGGTCTTCTGCTGTTCTTTCACCTATCATCATGTTATGTTTTCTTTTTATATATTTTACAATTGCCTCATCAAACTTGTCCCCTGCAACCTTTATTGATGTGCTTACAACTGAGCCTCCGAAGTGAGATAACAGCTATATCTGCTGTTCCTCCTCCTATATCTACAACCATATTTCCACATGCTTTAGATATATCTATTCCTGCTCCAATTGCAGCTGCAATTGGTTCTTCTATTAAGTACACTCTTCTAGCCCCTGCTGAAGTTGCTGCATCTATTACAGCTTTTTTCTCAACCTCAGTTACTTGTGAAGGAATGCAAATCATAATTCTTGGGGAGAAAACTTTTTTGCCTGCTGCTCTTGTTATAAAATGTTTAAGCATTTTTTCTGTAACTGTGTAATTAGAAATTACCCCATCTTTTAATGGTCTTGTTGCAACAATGTTTCCTGGTGTTCTTCCGAAGCATTTTTCTTGCTTCTTCACCAACAGCTAAAACATCTCCTGTTTGATTATTAACTGCTACAACTGATGGTTCTCTTAGAACTATTCCTTTTCCCTTTACATAAGCAATTACTGTTGCTGTTCCTAAATCAATTCCTATATCTTGTCCAAATCCAAACATTATAATCTCCCTTTCGCAATCTCTGTTACAAATTTGTTACAATTATATTACAAATTCGTAAAAATTTCAATAATTATTTACAAAATCTATGATTTCCTATTACAACTGTTACAGGTCTTGACCAAATCCAACCATTTGTTGCTGTATTGGGATTAAAATAATATATTGCGCCATAAGTTGGATCCCAACCATTCATTGCATCTCTTGCTGCTGATATTGCTGTTTGATTTGGTTCTAAGTTAATTTGACCATCTGCTACAACTGAGAATGCTCCTCTTTCATAAATTACCCCTGCTACGGTATTTGGAAAAGAGCTACTTTTTACTCTATTTAACACAACAGCCGCGACTGCAACTTGCCCTGAATATGGTTCTCCTCTAGCTTCTGCATATATTAAGTGTGCAAGCAAGTTTAAATCATTATTAGATGAATTACTGCCTGTTTGATTTGATGTTGATGTAATCCCCATTGCTGAAAGTGTTTTGGGTCCTGCTATTCCGTCAACCTGCAAACCATTTTTTGATTGAAACCATTTAACTGCTGACAATGTTTGAGTGCCATATATTCCATCTATATTTCCATAATAATAGCCCCATCTTTTAAGTTTTGTTTGTATTTGTTTAACTTCGTCTCCTCTAGAGCCGTACTTAGATAAGCTTAAACTTGAGTTTGCATCTTCTCTAAAATATACATTATATATAACAAATGTAATAATTGAAACAATTAATAAAATCGCCGGAATTATTTTTCTCTTTTTCATAAAAATTACCACCTTTTGCTATTATTTACAAAAAGGTGGTAAATATACATTTATTCAAAATCTTTTTCTTCAACTTTTCCATTGTCATTTATAAGTACTGTAATTTTCTTTTCTGCTTCTTCAAGCATTTCATTGCATTTTTTTGCTAAGTTCATTCCCGTTTCAAATTTTTTTATAGATTCATCTAAATTCAAATTATCATTTTCTAATTCTTTTACAGTTTTTTCAAGAGCTTCGATATTTTCTTCAAAATTCATATATATCACCTTTATTCCTTTTCAAATGTTCCTGTTTCAACGTTTACTGTATACCAAGCAAGTGCGTTTGTTGTTTCTTTTTCACGCACACAAACTATGTACTCTCCTGTTCCAGTTCTTCCATCTTCTGCAAAATATACAGAATTATCATCTCCCCAATCTTTTTTTACTATTGAAATGGCTTTTTCTGTATCTGTTTTTTCATCTACAACTGGTCCATCTTTTGTTTCCTCTTGGTTGTTTTGATTTTCTTGAGTTTCATCATCAATTTTATTTTCTATGTTGTTGGTTTTGTTTTCTGTTTTATTTTGATTAGTATTATTTGCAATATTATTTGTCATATTCACAATATTATTTGAGCTTGTTGGGTTAGCCTCTGTGTTCTTTTTTATTGATTTACCAAGTACAACTCCTAATATTACTACAAGTATTATTGCTACAATATATATAATTACTTTTTTCATAAATTTACCTCCTTTACAATTGCCTTTACGTTTCCATCTTGTATTTTTATTTTGATTTCATCTTCAATTTTAATATCTTTTACACTTTTTACTATTTTTCCATTATATTCTACAACGCTATAACCTCTAAGCAAAGTTTTTAAAGGACTTAAGGTCTCTAATTTTGCTATTGAATTAACTGCTCTGTTTTGTTTTTCTTTAAATTGTTTTTGAATTGTATTTTCTAATCTTTTTATATTATTATCAACTTTCAAATATTTTTCATTTACTATTCTCATTGGGTCTGTAAATACTCTAGATGCTTTAACTTTTTCGAAGCGTAATCTTAATATTTCAAGTTTTTTCCTTAATGCCTGTTTTAACCTTTCTTCTTCTGTTTTAATTTTCCTTAATACTTCAGCAACATCTACTTGAGCAAGTTCTGCTGCGGCTGAAGGTGTTGGAGCTCTTAGGTCTGCTACAAAATCTGCTATTGTAAAATCTGTTTCATGCCCTACTGCTGAGATAATTGGAATAGAAGATTCATATATTGCCCTTGCAACTATTTCTTCGTTAAAAGGCCATAAATCCTCAATTGAACCTCCACCCCTTGCTATAATTAAAACATCTGCTAATTTGTTTTCATTCATAAACTTAATTGCTTCTACAATTTTGTTTTCTGCTCCTTTACCTTGAACTGGTATTGGATATAGCTTTATACACACATTTGGATTTCTTCTAGTTGAAACATTTATTATATCTCTTATTACTGCCCCTGTACCGAGATGAAAGAACACCAATTGTTTTTGGCATTACGGGAATTTTCTTTTTATGCCCACTTGAAAATAATCCTTCTTTTTCAAGTTTCGCCTTTAATTCTTCATATTTTTGATATAAATCACCGGATTCCATCTTCTTGCATTGCTTTGCAATATATTTGATATGTTCCTCCTGCTTCATAAATTGCAACTGTTCCAAAAACTAATACTTTTGTTCCATCTTTTGGTACAAAATTTAAGGTAGATGTTGCGGATTTAAACATAACACACTTAATTACAGAATTTTCATCCTTTAAAGTAAAATACATGTGACCTGTATAGTGATGTTTGAAATTTGATATTTCTCCCTTAACATATACATAATTTAAATATTCATCTTCATCTACCTTATTTTTGATATATTTATTCAATTCACTTACAGTTATTGCTACTGGTTTCATAAGTTCTCCTTAACAACATTTGCTAAAACGCCATTTATAAATGGTGCTGAATTATCATCTCCATATACTTTTGCAAGTTCTATAACTTCATTTATTTCAACTTTATATGGCACATCTAGATATTTCATTTCATAAATTGCAATTTTTAAAAGTGCAATATTTATCTTTGATATTCTCTCAATTTGCCATTGTGGTTTTAATTTTTTAGATATAATATCAATAATTTCTGTTTCATTTTCCTTTACACCATTGGCTATTTTTCTTATATATTTTCTTGCATCTTTGTCTTCTATTTCTTCATTTTCTAAATATAACTCTATTGCCTCACTGCTAAAATCTTTTTGAATTTCAAACTCATATATTAGCTTAAAAGCATATTCTCTCATTTTTGATATGTTCATTTTTTCTACCATCTTTCTATTATGTTTTTAATTTTTTCTTTTACACTTTGCTTATTTTGCTGTATATAATTTCCTATAAAAACTCCTGCAACTATTACAAGGCATCCTATAAGGAATTTATAAACTTGAAGTATTAAAGCTAATATTGCTATAACACCACCAATTATTGCACCTCTATATTTTATAATAAAATTTTTAACTTGTTCCATCTGTACTTCCCTTCCTCGCCTAAAAACTTTTTAACCCTATATTAATATTTTATTCTTTTACTTCCTTTTTTGCTGCAATATTTTTAATTTTAACATTTACCTCTTTAACATCTAAATCAAGAGATTTTTTTATTGTTGCTTTTATATCTTTTTGTAATGATACTGTTAAATCCTTAATTACTGCATCTGAATGTACAAACAATGTTACAAATATACTAACGTTATTTTCATCATCTAGTTTTACATTCGTTGCAACATTTTGAGCCATTTCATAATTTCTTACAACTGAATTTGCTAAGCTTTCTATTGTATCTTTTGAAACTAATAATTTTCCATTATCATTTTCAAGTAAAATTCCATCTTTTCCACTGCTTGTACTTTTTGCATCAGAATTTAAGAATATACATTTTACTGCTAATAAAATTAAAACTATTGATACTCCAAATGTTATTTTTGATGCTACTTCACCTGTTATAATTAATTCAACTGCATCAATAATTAAGTCTAAATCAAGCCATCCTGCTATTCCTAAAATTATAGCTAATCCACTTAGTAAAACTATACTTGAAAAAACAATTAATCCTATCTTATCTAAAATTTTCATTTTTATCACATTTCCTTTCATTTTCTTAAATGGCCTTTTAGTTGGCCATTTAAATTATTCATTTGTATTATTTGTGTCTTCTGGTTTTTCTTCTTCTTCCTGTCTCTTTTCAGGAATATTTATTCCCTGAATATGAATATTAACACTTGCAACATTTAATCCTGCCATACTTTCAACTGCCTTTTTAACTCTATTTTGAATTTCAAAAGCAACATCAGGTATTCTAACACCATAGTCCACAATTATATTAACATCTATCTTTGTCTCTTTTTCACCTATATCTACCTTTATACCCTTAGCCAAACCCTTCTTTCCGAAAATCTCGCTAATTCCACCTGCCATTCCATATACACCTGGAACTTCAGAAACAGCAACTCCAGCAATTGAAGCAATAACATCATTTGCAATTTTAATATTCTCATCATTTTCTGTCGTTATCTCTTTATTTTCTTCTATAACTAAATTTTTTTCTTCCTCCACTTTGTACCTCCTTTGGAAAAAAATTGATATACTTCTTCCATTACAAGTATATCAATTTATCTCGAAATTTACAACTGTTTTTGATGATTTTTTTATATTTTTTAACTTCTTAGTTCTGCACCTAAAGTTGCTTGTAGTTCTTTAGTTATAACTTCCATTGTGTTTTTGATTTTATCATCTGTTAAAGTTCTATCTGGTGCTCTAAAAATTAGCTCATAAGCAATGCTTTTTTTGTTTTGGCCTAGTTTTTCACTTCTATAAACATCAAATAATTCTGCTTTTTCTAGTATATTTTTTGCCTTTTTAGATATGATGCTTTCTATTTGTCCAACTTCAATGTCTTCGTCTACTACTAATGCTATGTCTCTTTCCACTGCTGGGTATTTTGGTATTGGTGTGTATTTTTTGTTGTTTTTTCCGTATTTTGCAAATTTTTCTACGTCAATTACTGCATAATATACTTTTTCATCTATTCCATAGTTTTCTAAAACTTCTGGATGAACTTCGCCAAAACTTGCAATTCTATCTTTTCCAATTAGGATTTTTGCACTTCTTCCTGGGTGTAGGTTTATTTCTGTCTCTCTTGCAAGTTGATATTTTGCAATGTTTGATATTTGAAGTATATTTTCGATTATTCCTTTAACTACATAGAAATCTGCATTTTTTCCATATAGTGCAAATGCAATCTGCTCTGTTTCTGTTGCAACTTCGCCTTTTGCAATATTTCCTTCTTCATCTATATATGTTTTTCCCATTTCAAATAATGCTACATCTTTGTTTTTCTTATTATAGTTTGTTGCAATTGATTGCATTACTGTTGGCATCATAGATGTTCTCATAAGTGAGAATTCTTCACCTAATGGATTTGTAATTTTAATAGCTTTTGTGCTATCTAATTTGCATTTTTCAAAATCTTTATGTCCTATAAAACTGAAAGCATACATTTCTGAGAAGCCTTTTTGAACAAGTAGGTCTTTAATCTTATCTTGTAATTTCTGTAATTTTGTTTTTGCTCCTACTGTGCTTTCTGCATTAATTAATGTGCTATTTAGTGTGTTATATCCATGTATTCTAATAACTTCTTCAGCAATATCTGCTGTACGCTCTAAGTCTACTCTGAAATACGGAATAACTAATTTTTCTCCATTAACTTCTATTCCAAGTTTTGTTAAAATATCTATCATTTCTTCTTTTGATATATCCATTCCAAGTAAAGCATTTACCTTTTCTGGTTCAAAAGGAATTATTTTTTGTGTTTCTTTTTCTGGATATATATCAATTTTTTCATCTACTGATTTTCCAGCTCCAATTAGTTCTGCAAGTTCTACTGCTCTATCTATTGCTCTTGCTGCTATTTCTGGAGATAAACCTTTTTCAAAACGGCTTGAGCTTTCTGTTCTTAATCCTAGTTTCTTAGCTGTTAAACGAACACTTCCTCTATTAAATGTTGCAGCTTCAAAAACTACTGTTTTGGTAGCATCTGTTATTCCTGAGTTTAATCCACCCATTACCCCTGCTACTGCAACTGGTTTTTCTTCATCAGCAATTACTAAATTATCATTATTTAAAGTTCTTTCGATTTCATCAAGTGTTGTAATTTTTTCATTTTCTGCTGCTCTTCTTACTATTATGTGTTTTCCTGCAACATTTTCTATATCAAATGCATGCATTGGTTGGCCTAGTTCTAGCATTACATAATTTGTAATATCTACTATATTATTTATTGCTCTTACTCCACAAGCTTTTAGTCTTCTTTTCATCCATTCTGGTGATTCTTTAATTTCTACATTTTTAATAACTCTTGCTATATATCTATAACAAAGGTCTTTTGCTTCTATGTCAACTTTTAGTCCATCTATTGAATCTACTGTTTTTACATCTTCGCTTACATTTTTATGTGGATTTTTGAATTCTTCATTTAATGAAATTGCTGTTTCACGGCCTAGCCCCTCTATTGAGAAACAGTCTGGTCTGTTTGATGTTATTTCAAAATCCAAAATATCTTCTTTTAGATTTAAAACTTCTACTATATCTTTTCCTAAAAATTTTTCATAATCTTTTGGTAAAATCATTATTCCATGTTCGATTTGTCCTGGATAATCTGCTAAATCAAGACCTAGCTCTGTTACAGCGCACATCATTCCGCAAGATTCTACTCCTCTTAATTTTCCAGTTTTTATTTTAACATCTCCTGGAAGTTCTGAGCCATCTTTTGCAATTGGAACTATGTCTCCAACTTTTACATTGTTTGCTCCTGTTACAATTTGTACAGTTTCTGTTCCTACATCAACTTTTGTAACTATTAATTTATCAGCATCTGGATGTTTTGTTATTTCTAATATTTTACCTACAACAACATTTTTTATATTATTTCCTTTTTGTTCAATTGTTTCAACTTTTGAACCTGTCATTGTTAATCTATCTGCTAATGTTTTTACATCTACATTTACATCAGCATATTCTCTTAACCATTCTACACTAGTTTTCATAATTTTCTCCTTCAATTTTTATTTATATTAAAATTGTTTTAAGAAACGAACATCGTTTTCATATAATAATCTCATATCATCTATTCCGTATTTTGCCATCGCTATTCTTTCTGCTCCAAATCCAAAGGCAAAACCTGAATATACATTTGGATCTATTCCACAGTTTTCTAATACTTTAGGATGTACCATTCCACAACCTAAAAGCTCTATCCAACCTTCGTTTTTACATACCCTACAACCTTTACCTTTGCATACAAAGCATGATACATCTACTTCTGCACTTGGTTCTGTATATGGGAAATGATGTGGTCTAAATCTTATTTCAGTATTTTCTCCTAAACATCTTTTAGCAAATGTTTCAAGTGTTCCTTTTAGGTCTGACATTGTTATTCCTTTATCAACAACTAGTCCTTCTATTTGGTGGAACACTGGTGAATGTGTTGGGTCAACACTATCTGACCTATATACTGCGCCTGGACAAATTATTTTTATTGGTGGTTTTTGATTTTCCATAACTCTAATTTGAACTGATGAAGTTTGTGACCTTAATACAACATTTTCGTTTATATAAAAAGTATCTTGTAAATCTCTTGCTGGATGGTCTATTGGTGTGTTTAATTGGTCAAAAACATAATAAGTTTTTTCAATATCTGGTCCACTTGCAATTTCATATCCTAAACCTAAAAAGATTTCTTTAATATCATCTATAACACCTGTAATTGGGTGAATTGAACCAATTTCAGTTTTTTTACTTGGCATTGTTATATCTATTTTTTCTTTGCTAAGTTTTTCATTTAATGCTTGTTGTTTAAGATTTTTTTCTTTTTCTTCAATAAGATTTTCAATCAAATCTCTAGTTTCATTTACAAAGCTTCCAATAATAGGTCTTTCTTCTGCAGATAATGCTCCCATGCCTCTTAAAACGGCTGTTAGCTCACCTTTTTTGCCCAAAAATTTAACTCTAGCCTCATTTAAAGCTTGCAAAGTTTCAGCTTTTTCAATTTCTAATTTTGCATTTTCTTCAATTTTTAAAATTTGGTCTTTCATATATTTCACTCTCCATTTTTACATACTATATAGAATATCACATTTTTGCTTATTTTACAATATTTTCCGGACATTTTTTTGATTAATTTGTTTCAAAAAAGGAAAAACCCGCCAAAAGAGTTTTTGGCTCTCTTGGTGGGTTTTCTGAGCCACAATTGCAGCTCAGTCCAATGCCTTTGTTTTAATAAAACTGTTAAAAAACATCCAAAGTCTCTAAGGCTCTGTCGATTTCGCTTGCGAGGATTTTCTTCACTTCCGTCGGTAAGTGCTTATCGAGAATTACAAAGCTTCTCTGGAGCTCTGCGATTTTCTTGATAATCTCTTCCTTGGTGTCAGAAGTAGTTGCAAGGATTACTTCGGAGTAGATGTGCACAATGCACGTTCCATATTCCTTGGTAAGTTCCTTTACGCATTCTCCTACAAGCTCACGCTTGGTTTGAACGGGATAGTTCAAGTTCTCGGATTCAATAGCTTTCTTTTCAAAGCTAACCTCCAGACACTGTGCAAAACTTCCCCGAGAAAGGTGATACTCGATCGCCTTTCCAAATCTTTCCCCGAAGAAGGTCTTTCCCTCTTCCTTGAAGAAGATGTTCGCTTTTGCCATAACTAAAGTCTCCTTTCGTTTTATATGCAGGCATGAAATAAATCCTTCGGACACATCTATTATATCACGCCAAGTTACATAAATGCAAATTCTTGGATTAGTTGCCATATAGTAGTACTCTTGTTCCTTTATCTATCAGTATTCCTTCTTTAGGCACTTGGTCTGATACAATTGCCTCTAAATCCATTTGACTGGAAGTTTCTAGTTCATTTTCTTTAAGTATCTGTTTTGCATCTTTGAAAGTAATTCCCGTTATATTTGGCATTTTTATTTTTTCTTTTGTTTCTTCGTCTTTCTTAGTTATCTCTAAGTATGGAAGAACTTCGCTTAAGATTTGACCTGCAACTGGTGCTGCAACTCCACCTCCTTGATGTCCTCCTTCTCCTGTTGGGTTGTATAATATTACTATCATTACAAGTTCTGGATTTGATATGTCTGCAACGCCCACAAATGATGCAATTCTTTTTCCTGTGTTTACTCCATCTTCCGATGTTCCCGTTTTACCCCCAATATTATATCCTTCTACTCTTGCATTTTTGCCTGTTCCTTCATCTACGACTGATTGCATCATACTTAATACTTTCTGAGCACTGCTTTTAGATATTACTTGCTCACCCTCTTGTGGAATAATTTCCTTTTCTTCTCCTGTTTTTGAATCTATTATTCCTTTTACAAGCCTTGGGCTTACCGAAATTCCTCCATTTGCAATGGTTCCTAGCATTTTTATCATTTGAATTGGCGTAACTTCAAATCTTTGGCCAAAACTTATTGTTGCAAGTTCCACAGGGCCTGCTTTTTCTTCTTTTAAAAATATGCTATTTGCCTCTCCGCGGCAAGTCTATTCCAGTTCTTTTTAATAATCCAAATTTTTCTAGATAGCTATAATATGTGTGTACACCTAATTTTTGACCAATTCCTATAAATACTGGGTTACATGAATTCATAAGGGCTTGCCTTAAACTTTGACTCCCATGTGGTCTATAATATCTCCAGCACTTTATTCTGGCTCCTGCAACTGTTATAGAACCAGAACAGTTAAATTCTCCGAGCTCTATCTGTATCTGTTATTCCTTCTTCAAGTGCTGCTGATGATGTTACGAGTTTAAATGTTGACCCTGGTTCATACGTATCAGAAATTGCTTTATTTCTCCACATTTGAAGCAAATAATTACTTTTTTCACTGCTTTCTAAAGTATTCCAAATAGATTTTAATTCTTCATTGTTTGGTTCATAAGGAGAATTTAAGTCGTAATTTGGATATGTTGCCATTGCTAAAATATCCCCATTTTTTGGGTTCATAATTATAACATTTCCACCATCTGTACATACATTATCTATACACGCCTGTTTTAAATATTTTTCGGCTATTGATTGCACTGTCATATCTATCGTAAGTATTAAGTCATTTCCGTTTTTAGCTGCGATATAGTCTTCTCCTTCAATCCCCATATCTGTTCCTGTTGCATCTGTTAATTTTAAAATTTTTCCTTGCTCGCCTTTTAGTGTGTCATCATAAACACTTTCTAGGCCTTCTAATCCCTGATTATCACTTCCGGTAAAGCCTATAATATTAGAAGCTAAGCTACTATATGGATAATACCTCTTTGTGTCTTCATCTATATTTACTCCAGTTTGAATGTTGTTATCAGAAAGCCATTTTCTTAATGTATTTGTTTTCTCTTTATCAACTTTTTTAGCAATAATTTCTATTGAAGTTCTTCTTTTGACTTTTTTTAATGTTTTTTCATAATCTAATTCAAAAATGTCTGCAAGGATTTTAGCAACTTTTTCTTTGTTTTCAGCCGAAATATTCGTTGGGTTAATAGATACAGTTTCAGTACTTGCACTTACTGCTAATTCTATTTTTCCACTTCTGTCTAAAATTCTCCCTCTTTTAGGGTTAATTGCCCTATTTAGCCTCTGCTGACTATATGCCATTGCTTGTAATTCCGAGCCTTGAATAAGTTGTAGAAATCCTATCCTAAAGATTAATAAACCTTGAATTATAATTACAACTAAAAGCATATTTTTCAATCTTCTTTTTCTTCCTACATCTGAAAACCACATAAAAAAACACCTCTTTTAACTCTATGTAAAAGTAAGTGTTTATATGTTTATTTAAATAAATTACCAAAAAAATCAATAACTGTTTCCAGTATTCCTTTGTTACTTTCCATTACAACTTGTTCTGCTGGAACTTCTATATAATCTGTTTTTGGTAAGCTCACATATTCTGTTTGCTTGTTTGTTAGTTTTTGCATTCCAAGCATTGTTCTTGCTTGTTGCTCTAAGTTTATAAGGTTTAGATTACTTTCTATTGATACTTCTAACTGTGCGTTTTCCTTTTCAATTGCTGCAAGTTCAGATTTTAAACTTTGAACTTTATCAAAACTTTCATCAATTTTTGCATTTCTATAGCATACCGCAAAAAGTATTGCAAAAAATGCAGCTAAATAAACCATTACTTTAAATTTCAATTTTTTCTCCGCTTTTTGTTTTTTTATGTTTTTTAATTGTTGCTCTCTATCCTGTTCTGTTTTCTTCTTTTTAGGTGCATAATAAGGGGCTAGTTTTCTTGGACTAGTTTCATATTCATATTTGCTATAATTTCTAGCCATTATTGGCACCTCCTTTTTTTATATTTAAACATTAGTTTTTTCAAATATACGTAATTTTGCGCTTTTACTTCTACTGTTTCTTTCCATTTCTTCTACTGTTGGTAATATTGGTTTTTTGGTTATTATTTTTCCTTTTGGTTTATTTCCACAAACGCAATATGGTAAGTCTGGCGGGCAAGTGCATTTGCCAAGGCTATCTTGGTATGCTTCTTTTACTGCTCTATCTTCTAATGAATGGAAAGTTATTATACATAATCTTCCCCCTGGTTTTAATGAGTCTATTGCATTTATTGTTGTATTATATAATGGTTCAATTTCGTTGTTTACTTCTATTCTAATTGCCTGAAATGTTCTTTTTGCTGGATGTCCACCTGCATTTGTTCTTGGAACACTTTTTTCAATTATTTGTACTAATTCTTCTGTTGTTTCTATTCTTTTTTGTTTTCTATATTCACAAATTCTTCTAGCTATTTGCCTTGAAAATTTTTCTTCACCATATTTATAAATAATATCTGCTAATTTTTCTTCTGTATAATCGTTTATAACTTTTTCTGCTGTTAAATCTTGAGTTTTATCCATTCTCATATCTAGTTTGCTGTTTTTAGTATAGCTAAATCCTCGTGATTCTTCATCTATTTGGAACGATGAAACTCCTAAATCTAATAGGATTCCATCTACTTTATCAATTTTTAAATTTGATAATATTTCTTTTATATTATCATGATTATCTTGAACATATATTACATTTTCAAAATTCTTTAATGTTTCTTTTGCTTTTTTTATTGCATCACTATCTCTATCGATTCCTATTAACTTTCCTGTATTATTAAGTTTTTTTGCTATTTCAAAGCTATGTCCTGCTCCGCCTAAGGTGCCATCTACATATATTCCGTTTTTTTGTATATTAAGTCCATTAATACATTCATTTAACATTACAGGAATATGCTCAAATTCTTTCATCTAAATTACCCTCATTTTCAATAATAAACCTTAAGCAGTTGGTAAAAGTATGTACCAACTGCTGTCCATCGTATATTCAAGTAATCTTTAGTTTTACCTTTGCTTTAGCTTAGTCTTTTGTTTACCTTTTTGTTCTTTTGTTTGTTTTATTCTTTTGTTTTTAACTTTTTATTTTTTCTTTTGTATTTATAAATTTTCATCATTTGTTTTTATATAAACTTTTAATAAAAGTTATATACCTAAATCTAAGTTTGCCATTTTTTCAGCTATATCATCTGCTTCATTATTTTCTTTTTCGCTATATGCAAGCCATTTTTCTTTGCTCCAAATTTCGATTTTATTTAGCACCCCTATTATTACAACTTCTTTCTCAAGTCCAGCAAACTCTCTTAAGTTGCTTGCAATTAGGAATCTTCCTTGTTTGTCTATTTCGCATTCCATTGCTCCTGCTAAGAAAAACCTCATTAATGCTCTTGCATCTTTATTTGTTAATGGAAAGGTTCTAAGTTTCTCTTCAAAGTTTTTCCATTCACTTTGTGAATACACAAATAAACATCCATCTAAACCTTTAGTGATTACAAATTTCTCGCCAATGTCCTCTTTTAATTTGGCTGGCATTATTAATCTACCTTTTGTATCAATTGAATGTTCGTATTCGCCTATTAACAAAATGTTTCACCCCTTTTTCCGAGTTACCACTTTTTACCACTTTCCTCCACTTCGCTACCATTGTATACTATAATTTTTAAAAATGCAATACTTTTTTAAAAATTTTTTAAATTTTTTTAATATTTTTTCATAAAAAATTGCCATATTACTTTAAATTAACTAATTTTTAAAGTAATATGGCTTGATTGTTATTTATTATTACCATCTTTCATTACATCTTCAATTACAATTTGTTCATTTTCATCTATTTTGTATCTTGGCAATTCCGGTAACTCGTCTAATGTAGATATTCCAAATGTTTTTAAAAATTCTTTTGTAGTCTGGTAGACTGTTGGTTTTCCTGGCAAATCAGATTTTCCGGCATCTTCAATAAGATTATATTCTAATAGTTTGTATATTGTTGCATCTGAATTTACTCCTCTTATTGCTTCTATTTCAGCTCTTGTAATTTTAGGATTATATGCAATTATTGCAAGTGTTTCCATTGCTGCATTAGATATATTAGGTTTTGCTCGATTATCAAATATTGGATATATATAATCAAAGAATTCTTTTTTTGTACATAACGTATATCCATTTTCAATTTTTACTATTTCAATTCCTCTATTTTCTTTTAAGTATTCATTTTTCATAATTTCAATAATCTTTATTATATCTTCTTCAGAAATTTCTAGTGCTGTAATTAATTCTTTCATTTCAACTGGTCTTCCTGCTGCAAAAAGCATTGCTTCTATAATAGCTTTTGTTTTCTCTATTTCCATTTTCTATTCTCCTTGTATTCTTTTATGTTTTTTATCTTTAATATTTTCGTCTCTTAAATATACTATTTTCTCCATAAGCTCTGCTGTAAGTTTTGATGCTTCTTCTTTATCTTTTACTTCTTCTTTTAGGTTAGAATAATCTATTGGTTTGCCTATATTTACTATAACTTTTGTAAATGGTTTG
Source organism: uncultured Clostridia bacterium (assembly GCA_934167835.1). Lineage (GTDB taxonomy): Bacteria > Bacillota > Clostridia > TANB77 > CAG-508 > UMGS1781. The sequence goes on from CAKPLZ010000001.1 coordinate 73,633, forward strand.
AAACTTCCTTGTATTCCTATTGGAATTATTGGTTTTTTAGCCGTACTTGCAATTAATACAGCTCCGTTTTTTGGTTTTATACCTTTTGCCATTCCATTTCTTGTACCTTCTGGGAACATTAATAATAGTTCATCATGTTTTAGTAATTTTAATGATATTTTTATTGCTTGGATATCAGCTTTTCCTCTTTTTACTGGGTATATTCCAAAAAGGTCTGCTATCCAACATAAGAAGCCGTTTTTAAACAATTCTTCCTTGGCAAGAACATTTACTTTCCTTTTAAACATTGCGACTATAACTGCTGCATCTAAATTGCTTACGTGATTTGGGCAAAGTAGTGCTCCACCTTCTTTGGGTAAATTTTCTTTTCCTACAATTTTGGGTCTATATAGAATGATTGCAAATATTTTAAATAAAAACTTTATAATTACTCGCATTTTTGTTCTCTCTTTTCTTTTATTATTTCTATTATTTTGTTTTCAACTTCTTGTATGCTTAGATTGGTTGTATCTATTACTATGCTGTCTTTTGCAACTTTTAGAGCTCCGATTTCTTTTTGCTTATCATTTGTATCTCTTTTTCTAATATTATCAAGTACTTCTTCATAAGTAATATCTATTCCTTTTTCTTGCATTTCTAAAAGTCTTCTTCTTGCTCGTTCTTCTTCTGTTGCATCTAGATAGATTTTTACATCTGCCTCTGGGAAAACATACGTACAAATATCTCTTCCTTCCATTATTACGTCTTTTCCTTCTGCTAATTTTCTTTGTAATTCAACCATTTTGTATCGTACTTCTTTTATTGAGGATACTGGAGACACAATGCTTGATACTTCTTTTGAGCGAATTTCTTTACTTACATTTACATTATTTAAATATGCTATATCGCCATTTGGAGTATTTTCAATCTTTATGTTGATTTTATCTAATAGCTCAATTATTTTTTCAGAATCTATTTTTCCATTGTTTATGGCTCCTGCTTGAATTGCCGCAAGTGCAACACATCTATATGTTATTCCTGTGTCTATATTTAATAAATTCATTTTATTTGCTATTTTCTTTGTTACTGTACCTTTTCCGCTTCCTGCTGTTCCATCTATTCCAACTATAAATCCCATTATTTTTCTCCTTCTTCTGGTTTGTATATTCCTCTGGCTAGAATTTGAACTTTTTCAACATTCATTGCTGTTAAATTTTCAATTTCTCTAACACATTTCTTTTTAAAATCTTGCAAAGATGATATTATATTAAATCCATATACTAGGATTATCTCTATGTATAAATTTACACCTATAGGTGTTTTTTCTACCCTAGTTCTGTATATTTTATGAATTGCCTTATTTTTTCCTGCAATATGTGCAACTATATCTTTTAAAACCCCATCAGATATTGTGTAATTTCCTAAATAACTAAATGTTGGTCTAATAATGGATTTTTCTGATATATATGGTTTTTCATTTTTTCCTTTTGATTTAAATATCTGCAATGGATCTAAAATATATCCAGAAAAGTCTTTTTTTATTTCAAAAGTTGGCACTGGAATAACGTGTTTTCCTTCAGTTACACGCATTCTTTTTGCGTCTTCCATTTCTTGAAGTGTTGCAACATCTGTAATATAAATAGTTTTTGAAATTTCAGGTAGTCCTAAATTGGTTCTAATTTTATCTACCATTCCATCTGATGTTCCCAAAATCAAAATACTTTCAGGCCTATATTTTCTAAAAGCCTTCTTAATCTCATCAGCCTTTTCATTATTTAAAAATAAGGCTCCCTTAACAGTCTCAATCTTAGTAGGGGCCTTTTTAGCAGATACACCTGCAATTACCTCATTATCTTTTATTAAAAGCCCGTCATCAATAATATAATGTATATTATGCTCACTTGCTACCATCTGGGCCCTATAACTTTTCCCTGTTCCAGAAGGGCCTACAAATGCAAATACAACAATTTTTCCTTCTATAAATTTATCAATTTTATCAATTAACATACCTATAAAACCTCAAATAAAAAAATTCTGCATATAAGTATATCATAAAAAAGTGGTAATATCCATAGAATTTGTATTTTTATTTTCTTATTTTTTATTCTTCCTTATACCAACTTTCTACATTGTAAAACATATTAAACCAATTTCCATTGAAATTACCTTTTAGTTTATCACTATGAAGTACTAAGTATGTGCTGAAATATAGGCTTATAAATGGTTGTTCTTCATAGTAATTTTGTAAGATTTGGCCATAAGCTTCTTTCAGTTTGGTTTTGTTCTCTATATTGTATAGTTTTTTTATTTGATTTGCTTGTTCTTGGTTTTGGAAATATTGGTGTAAAAGTGGTTTAAGTGGGGTTGTTTCTACGTTTAAAATTAGATCTGCTTTTTGATTTTTGTATGGCAATAGAGTTATTTTTATATTTTGCTGACTTAATTCTTGTTTTATTTTTTGAGCAAGTAATTCTTGTTCTTTGCTATAAGCAAGTTTAAGGCTTTGTTTTATATTCTCTGTTGCCCAATTTCCTTGTGTATTTTCTTGGTTTAAATAACTTCCATAATCTAGAGGCGACATGGCTATATGATATTTTTGATTATATAGGTCATAGTTTATTTTTTCTTTATTTATTGCTGATTCTATGGTTTTTCTTGTTTTTTTGTCAGTAATTGTTTCTGCTGATATATAGTAAAACTCTCGTCCTATAATTTTAGTTTCTTCAAAGCCTATATTTCCAATATCTTTTTCATAATTTGTATTTCCTGTTATTATTAAATCTACTTTTCCTCTAGTAAAAGCATTATATAGCTCTGTTGTTGTTTTGTATTGCTTTATTGTAAGGTTTAATTCATCTTTCTTTATTATTATTTCATTTTCTTGATTTTTTTCTATTTTAAACTCTCCGCTTCCCATTGGAATTTCACTATTATACGTACTTTTCTCTAATATTGGGAAACTCAAATAATACTCAAAGAAATCAACACCTTCGGTTAGAATAATTTTTAAAGTGTTTTCATCAATTTTCTGTATTTTCTCAATTATTTTAACATTTTCTCTATATATACTATCTTCTGTTTTTATTTTATTTATTGTAAATTCAATATCCTCTATGGTTATTTTTTCTCCGTTTTGCCATTTTTTATTTGGATTTAAAGTTACTAAGTATGTTTTATTATTAATCTTTGAGCACTCTTCTGCTATACACGGTTTTGTATTAAAATCTGGTGTTATATAAATAAGCGATTCATATACAAGTTTTGTTATGTGCTGAATTTCTAAGTTTTTTGTTAATATAGGGTTCAATGTATCAAAATCAGTTATTCCTATAGATATGTTTCTCGATATTTTTTGTTCTTTATTTAATGAATTTGTTGTCTCTTGTTTGCTATTATCTTTAAAATAAATAATATATATACCTACCAGAACTAAAACAATTATTATGAAAATAAAAATTTTTTTACAATATTTTAACTTCATAAATTTTTCAAGTCCTTTCTTACGATATAATTAATGGTAGGGCTTTTTAGTCCTACCATTTAATTTATTTTCTTGATTCTATTATCAGTTTCATTCCTGTGCGGTTTTCTCCTTCAACTTCAACCTCTGCAAATGCTGGTATGCATACAAGGTCTACTCCTGCTGGTGCTACAAAACCTCTTGCTATTGCCACTGCTTTAACCGCTTGATTTAGTGCTCCTGCACCGATTGCTTGCATCTCTGCTCTGTTACTTTCCTTTACTAATCCTGCAATTGCTCCTGCTACTGAATTTGGGTTTGATTTTGATGAAATTTTTAAAATCTCCATTTTATTCCTCCTAAAAAATATTTTTGTAACTCTGTTTTGTATTTCATTTGTTACGTTATATTTATATTATATTTTTTAGGTTTTGTCTATATAATTTTGGAAATTTCTGGAAGTTTTCATCGCGTTTTTTGCTTGTTTTTCGCGTTTTTTTACAATTTTATTCTACTAATTTTCTTCATTTGACAATTTTCGTCATCTAATTCTAAAATGCAACCTGTAAGTTCGACATTTTTATCATCACTCACTTTATATCTTTCTGGAAGTGTTGTTACAAATCTCTTAATAGATGCAGATGGGTCCATACCAATTACTGATTTTTTTGGTCCTGTCATTCCAACATCAGTAATATATGCTGTGCCTTTTTCTAATATTGTTTCATCCGCGGTTTGTACATGTGTATGTGTTCCAAAAACACATGTCACTCTTCCATCTAGATAATATCCCATTGCTATTTTTTCCGCTGTTGCTTCTGCATGGAAATCTACTATTACTATGTCTGCTTTACCATGAATTTCTTCTAATATTTTATCAGCTTTTAGGAATGGATTTTCTGATAGTATTCCTACATCAACTCTTCCTATTAAATTTATTACAGCTATTTTCTTTCCATTTACCACATGAATTCTATAGCCTTTTCCTGGAACTCCTGCTGGATAATTTGCGGGTCTTACTATTTTTTCGTCATCTATAAATCCAAAAATTTCTTTTTTACCCCATGTATGGTTTCCCATTGTTACTATATCTACATTTGATTTTTTTAAATCTTCAAATATTTTTAAAGTAATTCCCATACCATCTGCTGAATTTTCTCCATTTGCAATTACATAATCTATATTATTCTTTTTCTTGAATTCCGGAATAATATCCTTTACTTTTTTCACACCACTATTTCCTACGATGTCTCCTATTATTAATATTTTCATTTTCTTCTCCTTGTTTTTTGTTTTAGCAAATTTTTATCAAGTCAAAATTTGTTTGGTCTGAGCTTGCCATTATGTACTCTATTCCATTTATGTTTCCCTGAATAGCCTCTTTCCCTGATTCACCATGGATATGACCATATATGCATGTTTTTACATTATATTTTTTCATTGTTTTTTCAAAACTTAGTTCTGGATTTTCGTATTTATTAAAAGGTGGATAATGCATACATACTATAATAGGCTTGCTTTCTCCATATTTTGTCACACCATCATTTAAAGAAAGTTCTAATCTTATATTTTCTCTTCTAATAATTTTCTCAGCATTTTCCTCTAATTCTGACCATCCTCTTGTACCTACAATTATTTTGTCTTCCCATAAGTAACTATTATTTTGGATAAAATCGATATTTTTTAAATTATTATCATTTAAAAATTTTCTCATTTTTGCGAGGGTTTCCCACCAATAATCGTGATTACCTTTAAGTAGTAATTTTGTACCTGGCAATTTATTTAAGTATTTAAAATCAAGTATTGTATCTTCTAAATACATTGCCCACGAAAAGTCTCCTGGCAACAAAACCAAGTCATTTTCATTTACTTTTTTTAGCCAATTTTCTGCAATTTTTTTATCATGATTTTCCCAATTAACTCCAAAAATATCCATTGGTTTATTTATTCCTAACGATAAATGCAAATCAGAAATTGTATAAATTGCCATTCTAACCTCCTAATTTTAAATTTGGCACTGCATTTAAACTTAAGTCTGACCTTTTTCCTGCCATATAATCATAATATCCTGCAGATGCTATCATTGCTGCATTGTCTGTACATAATTTTAATTCTGGATAATATACTTTTATTTTAAATTCATTTTCTAAGTTTTGGAATTGCTTTCTGATATATGAATTTGCTGATACTCCTCCTGCTAATACAACTGTTTTTAAGCCAGTTTCCTCTATTGCCTTCTCAACATTTTGAATTAACATTTCTGTTGTAACCTTTTCAAAACTTGCACATAAATCTGCTTTATTTATATCTGGATTTTTATGGTGCAAATTTATCACTGCTGTTTTAATTCCACTAAAACTAAAATTAAGCCCTTCAATTTTTGTTTTAGGCAATATTATATTTGGAGTTCCTTCAATGGCTAATTTGTCTATTTTAGGGCCTCCTGGATATCCGAAGGCCTATTACTCTTGCAACTTTATCATAGCTTTCTCCTATTGCATCATCTTTTGTTCTTCCTATTATTTCGTATTCTGTATAATTTTTAATTTTTACTAGGTGTGTGTGTCCTCCAGATATTATTAAACATAGAAATGGTGGTTTTAATTCTGGATATGTAATATAATTTGCAGCAATATGTCCTGCAATATGGTTTACTCCAACAAGTGGTTTTCCTGCTGCAAAAGCTAAGCCTTTTGCATAAGATACTCCTACCAAAAGTGCCCCAACTAATCCTGGTCCATAAGTTGGGCATACTACATCAATATCTTTTATATCCAAATTTGCCTGTTTTAAAGCCTCTTTTACTACTTGATTAATTACTTCAACATGGCATCTAGATGCAATTTCTGGAACAACTCCTCCATAAAGTGTATGTATATCTATTTGTGAATTTACTATATTTGATAAAACTTTTCTCCCGTTTACTACAACTGCTGCTGCTGTTTCATCACAACTTGATTCTATTCCTAAAACTATTATATCTTTCATATTTATCCTTTCTCTCTATTTAAATATTTTATCACAATAAAAAAAAATGTCAATATAAAAATCCCGCCCAAATTCAGGCGGGATTTTTTGTCTAGATTACTTACTCCTTGATGTCTTTTTTCGCGTTTGCTCTGAGTGCAACAAGTGCGCACTTCTCAGCAAAATTTTGCGTGTCCGGAATAATTTCGCTTCCTAAATCCCAAACGCATACATACGAAAGCTGGATGGGGTTTAAGTCTCTCTCAAAAGCCCAAGAGATTAAGCACTTGCAGTATCCACAGTTCGTTCTTTCGGAGACCTCAATTACCTTGAATCCCCTGTCCCTGAGTCCTCTTATATCCTTGGGATACAAGTTCCGAGTCATCGAGTTGAGTCCTCTGTTTGCGAAAAATTCCGCTTCTTCGCAGAATTTTTCGATTCTACTGGTGTCTTCCATTGCTGTGTGTCCTTTCTAGACATTAGTATTAAAAAAGCAAAAAGCTTTTCCATATATTATTTTACCACATTTATGTGAACTTTGCAAATTAGGTTAAACTCTATATTCTTTTTCAAGCTTTTCTGTTAAATACACTTTTGATATGATTTTTAATTCTTCCATTGTTTCTTTTGGTACTTGAAATGAATAAATTTTTTTAGCATCTGATAATATTATGTATCTTATTGCATCTTTTGTTGTTTCATTCATGTTTATTGCACCTTTGTCTGGCTTGCCACAAGACTCACATTTGAAGCCATTGTCTATTATGCTAAATTTGGTTAGATTTTCTCTTTGCTTACATATTTTGCACTGCGTAATTTCTGGTCTATATCCTATTATAGATAGTAATCTTATTCTAAATATTGAGCTTATTAGTTCTAGGTCTTTATCTGTATTTGATATAACATAAAGTGTATTTAAAAACAATTGCAATACTTTATAGTTATTTTGATTTTCTGTTGTTACATCATTTACTATTTTTGTTATATATACCGCGTATTTTAATTTGTCTAAATCTGTTCTAATATTGTAAAATAACTCTATTGTCTCACATGAATTCATGCTATAGTTTTCCGAACCTCTGTATAGTAAATATTCTCCAAAGCACAAAAATTGAGTGCCTGCCATTAGAAGGCTTTTGGGCCTTCTACTTCCTTTTGCCACACACTCTATCTTGCCTAAGTTAGGTGTTAATATTGTAAGCATTTTGTCAAAATCAGACATTACTTTTTCAGCAATTATTATTCCCTTTGTTTTGACTGTTCCCATATTCTTTCACCTTTATATTTTCTTCAACATTTTGTATTTGTTTATATTCTAAAAAAGTATCAATATTTCCTGTGCATTTAAATGTATTCCAAGCAATTTGTGTTATCATACTTTCATCTCCTGTTTTTCTTTTATAAAAATATTTTTTGTGTTTTGGGCTTTTTTATTCATTTATTTTAATTTAAATTTACTTACAATACTTGAATTATCTTGCCAATTTTCTTTTACTTTTACCCATATTTTTAAGTTAACTTTTGTTCCAAAAATTCGCTCTAAATCTTGTCTTGCAAAGGTTCCTATTTGTTTTAGTTTTGCTCCACCTTTGCCAATTATTATTCCTTTATGTGATTCTCTTAATGCATAAATTATGGCATCAATGTCATAAATTTCCTCGTTTCTAGCAGTTTTTCTTAATTTCATTTTTTGAGTTTCTACATATATTCCATGTGGTATTTCTTCATCTAATAATTTTAAGGCTTTTTCTCGAATTATTTCTTCTACAATTTGTCTTCCAGTTTGGTCTGTGTATTCATCTATATCATAATATGCTGGACCTTCTGGAAGTAATTTCTCTATTTCTTCTAAAATTTCCTCTGTATTTTCTCCATCTGTACTACTTACTGGAATTATTGCTTCGAAATTATATTCATTTTTATAATTATCTATTATTTCAAAAAGTTTTTCTTTTTCAATTAAATCTATTTTGTTAATAATTAATATCGTTTTTTGTTTTAATTCTTTTATCTTGTCTAAAATTATTTTGTCTCCAGTTCCAATTTTCTTATTAGTTGCATCTACTACAAATAGTGTTACATCTGAATTTGGTACACTTGTCCACACTGTCTCTAGCATTGTATCTCCAAGTTTCGTTTTTGGTTTGTGAACTCCTGGAGTGTCTATAAATATTATTTGTGAATTTTCTCTGTTTATTATTGCTCTGATTGCGGTTCTTGTTGTTTGGCTTTTGTTGGCTGTAATTGCAACTTTTTGGCCTGCTAATGTATTTACAAGTGTTGATTTTCCAACGTTTGTTCTGCCTACTATTGAAACAAATCCTGATTTAAATTTTTGCATTTTTTATTCTCCTACTTGGTTATTTTGTGTATTATTCTCTGGCACTATTGGTTCTGGTTCTTTAACTTTTATTTCTGCATCTTTTGGGCAAATTTGAATAAAAGTATTTCCATCGTTTACTTTTAATTCTGTTCCATCATTATACATATATACTGTTTGTGCATTATGTGCAGTCTTTTCCCATTTAATTGGAATAATATATCCTTCTGATATATAGTATCCTGTGCCTTCACCAATATTATCTAATTCTTGTCTTCCTTTTCCGCTTCCATCATTTAAGGTATAGTTTCTAACTTTATATATAATTATATTTTTAGCTGTATATTGCTCTCCTGTGACTAAATCAACATTGGGTTTGCCACTCATACTTCTTTTATACACTTTGTTTTCTTCATCATATTCATAACTTGTTGTATGGTAATATGAATATTTTATATCTACTTTTTCGACTTGTTTTGCTTCATCAATTTGAGCCATATCTATTTCATCTATACTGTAATTTAATAATAATTTTTTGTTTGTATCTCTTGTGTAGCCGTGTTTTTCAGCATATTCTTTTACATTTTTCATGCTTGTAAATCCTGTGTGTTCATACGCTCTTTTTAAAGTTTTGTCTCTAAAAAATACACTTCCTTCTAATGCCATTCCATCTAGGTGATCCATTGAATTTAGCTTGCTGTAAGCTTGTGGGCTTCCTCCCCAATGTACAAATATTGCATCATTTTCATTTGCATAGTCAAGAAAATAATGTCTAGCACTTCTTATTGAACCTATCTTTGCTGTGTCTTTGTCTTTATATAGTGCCATCATTCTTGTTATTCCGCCTTCTGATATTATTTCATATACTATGTATGCATCTTGAACACCACATTGTGGCCAAGCTTCATGATTATTATTTATCATTACTGCATACGGTCTTGAAAGTGAATCTTCATCTACTATCTTTAATTTTTTTACTACTGGTATCTCTTGCGTTTCTTGCTTTACGTTGTTTCCAACCACTTCCTTATCTTGCTTACTATCCATGTAAACTTTATAACCAAATATTCCTCCTGCTGCAAGTAATAAAATACATATAACTATAATTAAGATGTTAGTTACTTTTCCTTTCATAATGTTATCTCCTTATTTCTAACTTTTTTAATATATTTTCTTCCTTTGGCCTCATTATTTGTTTGTCTTCTTCTTTTATATGGTCATAGCCGAAGCAAGTGATAAAATGAGTGAACAACCATATATGCAAGTTCTCTTTCAAATCCATGACCATATTCTTCTGCCTGTTTCTTTACCTGTTCTATAGATATTACCATGTCTCCTAATATATCTTCATTTTCCAATTTAAGATTTTTTAGTTCATCTTTTTCAAACATTGGAAATGATAATACATCTGTTGGTTTATCTATTCCTCTATGTTCTTTGTTGATTTTTTGAATGTTTTTTGCATCTGTTAGTACTACATTTACATATAATTTTTTGTCATCTAGTTTTTCCTCTTCGAAACATTTTTTTATAACTTCTCTGATTATATCCTCATATTCTTTGTTTTCTTCTATTTCTAAATAATTTAATTCCAATATATCCATTTTTACGCTGACCTCTTATTATATATCATTTTACTATATGTTTTTGTTCCTAATTTAACTGTTTTAATTGCTCCTAATTGCATTAGTTTTTGTTTATGTAGTTTTATTATATTTTCATATTTTTTTCTGTTTTGGCTTAGTTTTTTAATATCTTCTTTTAAAAATAATACTTGTTTTTTTTCTGGATTTTCTTTAATTTTTTCGTATTTCTCCCAGAATTTTTTATAAGCTTGTCTTTCATTTGGGTTTTCCCAATATACTTTTGTTGATAAAATTTTTAAATTAAAGTCTTCAATTACATCAAATAAAGTCTGGTATGCATTATTTCTTTTTGTTTCATTTTTGCTGTTTAAAATAAGTTCTCTTGCTTGTTTTAATATTTTTACATAGCATTTTTCTGTTGCAATTAAAGGTAAACTATGTATAAAAAGTTTTCTGCTTATTCCTAATATAACTACCCTTTGTATTATTTTATCTCCTTCATCTAATTTACCAACTGTTGTGTGCATATATTTTTCATATTCATCTTGAGCTGTTTTATCACCTTGTTCTATTTTTATTGGTAAGATTTCTGTTATATACCTTTCCAATGTTGAAAATATCTTCTCATAAGCTTCTTGGCTATTATTATGAACATTATCTGCTATTTCTACTGAATAGTTTTTTAATAATCCTTTATATAATACATCCATTTTTGAAACATAAAATTTTTTGTATTTATTGGCTGTTTTCTCATTTCTCATTAAACTTACTGTTTCGTAATCTACTCTTAAAAGATATTCTTGTTTTTTATATTTATATTCTAAGTAGTTTTTGTTTTTTAAACTAACTACAAAGTAATATTGTGCAACAGCATCTTTTTCGAACTTTGATGCTGTGCCACTTTTAACTTTTTTGTATAATGAGTCCATTATAAATTTATCTATTGCTTCTAGGTAAAGAGAATAGCTATCTTCATATTTTTTTAGTGCATCATCAGTATTTTTTTCATTATAATTATTATAAGCTTTTATTAAGCTATTTCTTTTCATTGAAATCATTACGCCATTTAATCCTACTCTTGTAGGTATAAGTATTTTTGAAATAGTACTACTTATTTTTGAAAAAAACGTTTTGTCTGTCTCGACAACCCTTAGACTTCTTTGTTCCATATTTTCCTCCTTATCATTCTTTTATCTCTTGCTCTATTCCTATATTTTCTAATACTTCAAGTGTTACCTCTACTTCTACTGAATCATCTTTTAAATATGTATTTACATTAGTATTTACAATATTGGATTTATTTGCAATTTCTTCCATTAATTCATTTTGAAGTTTTTCTGTTAGTTGTTTTACTAATTCATCCTCACTATATACTTTTTCTTGCATTACATATTCTTTGTTAGTACATTTTATGAGTTCTATTGGTAAATAAAAATTAGAAAATAGTGTTATTTTTTTGCTCTCATTTATTGTATCATATTTTTCGAATTTTGAAAGGGTTTTAAACAAATTTATTTGATTTTTTTTGAATTTTATACTGTACTTCTTTTCTGTATTTCCTGTTTCGACAGGTATTTGTTGTTTAAACATCGCTTTTGCTTTTTTTGTATGCCAAATTTTTGCTTCGATACTTGCTACGCTGTGTACATATCTTATTCCTGTGTATTTTCCTTCTAACATTCCATTTACAAGTATTTCCCCGGGCTCTACTATGTCTCCTTCTCTTACATTTGCTGTTCCATTTTGTACATTGATTTTTGTTATCATTCCCGTTTTATCTGACACTATGTTACAGTATAAATCTTCTTTTAATACCTCTGGTGGTTTTTCTGCCTCTTTTAATGTTACTATTGCATTTGTGCCTTTAACTGTTATACCTATCCATGCAATGTCTTCCATGTTTAATCTTATTTTATTAATTACAGAATTTGTATCCAAATTATTTTTATTTATTCCAACTGCTAATCCACTTTTTGATAATTCTTTAATTATTTCCTCTTTACTTATTTTATTATTTCCAATTACTTCTATGTTCCAAATATAATTAGATACTATTATTATTCCTATGAAGATTGCTAAAATTAAGGCTCCAAATATTTTTCTTTTTCTGTATTTATGTGCAGTAAATGGCAGTCCTTTCTTTTCTTGAATTTTAATTTTTGACTGAGTTTTTTTAGCTATTTGTTTTAGTTTTTTATAGTCTTTTATTCCTACATCAGCATACATTATTGTTGCTTTGTCCCTCTTTATATCTATAAGAAGAATTTTTTTGCTTATGCAGAGGTTAATGAATCTTTCAATATAAAAACCTTCTACCCTAATATTTACATACCCTGAAAAATAATTAATTATATTTCTTACAAACACCTGTAAATCCTCCTAATCTTTTTCAAGTTCTATACTTTTTATTGTTCCTTTTATTCCTATATCTTCATCTGTAATTTGCTCTAGAGTAAGCTTATATCCATTTATACTTACAATTCCTATAGGTGTATCAACCTTTATATAAAATTCATCATATTCTAGAATTCCTTTATAATTTTCTATTAGCATTTCATCAAAAGATATTATTGTTATCTTTGGTTCCTTTTTATCAATTTCCCTTGGCATTTCAAGGATTGAGTTGATTTTACTTTTCTTTTTCATTGTTCCCTCCTTGTTAATTGTATTTTGGGGCAAAAAAAATATGCAATTCATTTTTTGAATTGCATTTTTTATTATATAATTGAAATTAACGTATATGCAAGAATTCCAATTAAGGAACCTGTTATAATATGTGCTATTGAAAATGGTATTCCTATTTTATTTATCTCTTCATAGCTTAATACTAATTGGTCTTTTTCTTTATTTGTTATTATGGCTTTCTTTTCTATGTATTTCTCAGAAAAGTACCTAGCCTTTAACATTGCATCTGTTTCTAAATATCCCCTTACCGCAAGTTTTACTAGTGCCATTATAAGCATTGCACTAATAATTATATATATATTATTTATTTTGTTTAATAATGTTAAAATTACAGAGATTATCCAAAATATTAATATTATATTTGAAAAAATAAAGTTGAATAACAAAAGTCTTCTATCCTGCACAGAATGCATGCATTCATGTGCTATTGTGTATATTCTTGAATAATTATTTTTAATATTTGCTATTAAAATTTTATTTGTTGGAGCTACATATAAACTTGTGTCTCCTGTTTTTAATTTTTCAACCTTTACCTTATCATTTTTAAGCATTTCAAGCATTTCTTTTGCTATGGTAATATTATCTGGAAATTTATTTGTTAGTTCTTCTAGTTCTTTGTTTTCTGCTAAATTGCTAGATTGTTTTTTGTTAATCTTAAAAGCAAATCCTATAAGCGTCATTGCTATAAATATTAAACCAATTATTATTATTTGTTCCATTTATATTTCAACAACTCCTCCTATTACATTGTTGCTTTCTACAGCATCTGTTGGTACGTCTGTTAGAACTTTTGTTCCTCCCGCAATTACAACTTTATCGCCTTTGGTTAAGAAATTTTCTTCCATTAATTTATTTAATCCTTTATGTAGTAATACATCTATGTTTTCCTGTTTCTCGAAGAATTTTGGAATTATTCCCCAATATAGTCCTAATTGTCTATATATAATTTCATTTTGTGTTATTGCAAACACTGGGCATTCTGGACCAAAACTTGATACCATTCTTGCTGTGTTTCCTGTATTTGTATATGCAATAATTGCTTTTGCATTAACATTCATTGCTGTTGTACTTACTGCATAGTTCATTACAAATGCATTACTTTCTTTTGCTAAGTCATATTCTCTTAGTCTTAATCTTTTCCAGTATTTTATTGAACTTTCAATTTTTATTGCAATTTTGTTCATTGTTTTTACACATTCTACTGGAAATTGTCCTGATGCAGTTTCTCCTGATAGCATTATTGCACTACTTCCATCATAAATAGCATTTGCAACATCGCTTACTTCTGCTCTTGTTGGTCTTGGATTATTTATCATAGATTCTAGCATTTGTGTTGCTGTTATTACTGGTTTTCCTTGTTTATATGTTTTTTTGATAAATTGTTTTTGATATATTGGTACTTCTTCCATAGGGATTTCAACACCTAAGTCTCCTCTTGCTACCATTATTCCATCAGAAACATTTAAAATTTCATCAAAATTATCTATTCCTTCTCTGTTTTCAATTTTTGATATTATTTTTATATGTTCCCCATTATTTTCTTTTAAAACGTTTCTTATTTCTAAAACATCTTGTGGTTTTCTCACAAATGATGCTGCAATATAGTCAAATCCTGCTTCTATTCCGTATTTGATATCTGCAATATCTTTTTCTGTAATTCCTGGTAAATTTACTATAAAGTCTGGAATATTTATGCTCTTTCTATTTGTAAGTTTTCCACCTTGAATAACCTCACAAACAATGTCTTTTCCTCTAATTTCTTTTACTTTAAGTTCAATTGTTCCATCATTTACTAAGATTGTTCTTCCAATATCTATTTCACTGTAAAGTGTTTTATATGTTATTGAAACTTTAGTTTTATCTCCTAACTCATCATCATTTATAAGTGTAAATTCTTGGCCTTTATCTAGGAATATTTCATTGTTTTCGAATTTTCCAATTCTTATTTCTGGTCCTTGTGTGTCTAGGAGAAGGGGAACTGGTAATCCTAGTTCCTCCCTTACCTTTTTAAACATATTAATTCTTTCAGCTTGGTCTTTATAATTTCCATGTGAAAAATTTATTCTTGCAACATTCATGCCTGCTAGCATTAATTCTTTTAAAGTTTCTTCGCTATCTGTTGCTGGTCCTAAAGTACATACTATTTTTGTTTTTCTCATATATTATTCATTTCCTTTCGAAGTTATTAAATTTATTTTGTTATCCACTTAACCAAATCTAAATTTGCTGGTTCTAATAGCATTTCATGTTTTGGCATTACTCTAAATGTATATCCATAATTTCCGCCTGTTTTCATTTCTATTTTTGCTTCATAAGTGTATGTTTTGGTTTCCTCATCTTCTTCTGTTAACTTCATAGGTACAATATTTACGTCTTCTACTATGCCATTTTCTAGTATTTTTCCATAATAGCATTCAGTTTGTATATATTCTTTTTCTATGTTTGGTAGCTGAACTTTGCATGTTACTTTTATTTTGTTTCCTGCATCTATTGTTATATTGTCTAAATTGTTTTCTTGTGTGATTTTTATGTCATCCCAGTTTGAATATAAGTTTTGTTTAATCTTATTAAATTCTGTAACTTTTTCTAAATTATTATAATAGTTATCTGTTAAATTACATAATGGCATATATAATTTTTCTGTGTAATCAACAAGCATTCTTGCTGTGCTATATTTTCCACCTGTTGACATTATTGAATTTTTCATTAATGTCATCCATTCCTTTGAAATTCCATTTTCATCTTTATTATAATAAGCTGGTATGATTTTGTTTTCTAGTATTCTGTATATACTTTCACTGTCTGACTCGTCTTGTTCTTCATAAGAATAGTAGTCTTCATTTGTTCCTATTGCCCATCCATTTTTAGTATTATAACCTTCTGCCCACCAACCATCTAGTATGCTAAAGTTTACAACGCCATTTACTGATGCTTTTTCTCCACTAGTTCCTGATGCTTCCATTGGTCTTCTTGGATTATTAAGCCATACATCAACACCTGATACCAAGTGTCTTGCTACATTTATGTTATAGTTTTCAAGTAGTAAGATTTTACCTTTAAATTGAGGCATCATTGATACTTCATGAATGTATTTTATTAAATCCTGTCCTTCTTTATCTGCTGGGTGTGCTTTTCCTGCAAATATAATTTGTACTGGTCTTTTTGCATCATTTAAAATTTGAGTTAGTCTTTCAAGGTCTTTGAATATTAGTGTTGCTCTTTTATATGTTGCAAATCTACGTGCAAAGCCTATTGTTAAAGCTTCAGGATTCAAATTTGATACCACTTCTTTAATTCTTTCATAGTGTGTTCCATTTGATTTTAATCTTAATGTAACATTTTCTTTAACTAGTTTCAAAAGCTTGTTTTTTCTGTCTTGATGTGCTTTCCATAATTCTTCATCTGGTATTTTTTCTATTTTTTTCCATGTTTCATCCAAATAGATTTCATCCTGCCAATATGGTTCCAAATATTTATTATACAACTCTTTTAAGTTTGGTGCAAGCCATGAACATGTATGAATTCCATTTGTTACATAAGTAATTGGTGATTCTTGTGGTGCAATATTAGGCCATACTTCTGAAAATAGCTCTCTAGATACTTCACCATGTAACTTACTTACTCCATTTTTTTCTCCTGCAACTTTAAGTGCTAAAATTCCCATGTTAAAGGTTGTTTTATTTGGTTCATTTGGCTTCATTCCAAGTTCCATAAACTCTTCTTCTGTTATTCCTAAGTCTTTCCAGAAACCATCAAAATATTTTTCTACAAGTGTTGTTGGGAATATATCATTTCCTGCTGGCACTGGTGTATGTGTTGTAAATACTGTTTTTGCTGAGACTATATCTCTTGCAATGTTAAAAGAAACTTGTTTTTCTTTTATTATATTTTTTATTGCTTGCAAAACTAGGAATGATGAATGTCCCTCATTCATGTGATATACTGTTGGTTTTATTTTTAATTCATCTAATAGAGTTACCCCTCCAATGCCTAAAACCATTTCTTGTCTTATTCTCATTTCCTGGTCTCCGCCATATAGTCTTAGTGTTATTCCTCTATATTGTTCCTTATTTTCCTCAATATCTGTGTCTAATAAATATAAAGTGATTCTGCCCACTAAAATTTTCCATACCTTTATGTATAGTGTATCTTTTAGCATTTTTATATTAATTATAAGATCTTCACCATTTTCATTTTTTACAGATTTTATTGGTAAGTCCTCTAGTTCTATATTTTTATATTCTGTAAGTTGTTGACCATTTTTATCAATTACTTGATTGAAATATCCGTTTTTATATAATAAACCAATTGCAACTAAAGGGATTCCAAGGTCACTTGCTGATTTTAAATGGTCACCAGAAAGTATTCCAAGCCCTCCTGAATAAATTGGTATTGTTTCATCTAAGCCATATTCTGCTGAAAAATATGAAATCAAATCGTTTTTATTTTCTGGGTATGTTTTGTTAAACCAGGTATTTTTGCTTTTCATATAATTCTCGAAATTTTCAACATTTGTTCTGTAATTTCTTAGAATTTCAGAGTCTGTTGAAGCTTTTTCAAGTTTTTCTTGGTCTATTTGTCTTAAAAATTTTACTGGATTTTTGCCACATCTTTCCCATAAATCGATGTCTATTTCCTTGAATATTTTTAAAAATTCAGTGTTCCAAGACCACCATAGATTTTCAGATATTTCTCCTAATTTTTCAATTGATTTTGGTAACTGTGGATTTACAGTTACTCTATTAAATATGTACATTTTATGTACCTCCTTAGTTTATTTATATTTCTTAAGCTTCTTTATTTTAATGCCTTTATTGCTCCTATTGCAACTGCATATTCTGCATTTTTAGGAATTATAAATTGTATTCCTTTGTGTAAATTTTCTATTCTGCTTAACACCTCGTTAATATATGGAATATTTGCTGCATTACCTATAACAATTATATTCTTGATTTTAGTATTTTGTGTTGCAAATACTGCCATCATTCCAATTGTTTCGAAAATCATGTTTGCTATTCCTATCATTAAATCATTTTCATTTGCTGTTTTTTCTAGTTTTCCGAAATTAGATGATGTAGTGTTTTTAGGGAGTCCTTTAATTTCTTTTTCCGTTATATCCTCAACTCGCAGATCTACTTTTGCTAAATCACCTTTTTTTATAGCATTATTTACTTCATTTATTGATTTTACATTGCCTAGTTTTTTGCTAAGATTTAGTAAGGTTCCGTCCTCCAATTCCAGTTCCTCCAATATGTTTATGTTTTTTTCCATTTGAAATTACGAAAGCAGTTCCTGTTCCAATGCTTACCACTAAACCTTTTTTTCGTTTTGTTAAATATAGTCCGCCTGTTCCTATAGCCATGAATTCATCTATTTTTTGTGTTGGAATATTACAAATATTATCACTTATTTCTGATTGTCCCACTCCTGTTAATACAATTTTTTGTATACTTTGTTTATCTATTTTTTCTTTATTTATGAATACATCAAATGCCTGTAATACTGGCATTTTTTCAAGTATCAACTTTCTTTCTATTTTTTCTTTTTCGTCCATTTGAACGATTTTTACATGTGAACTTCCTGAATCTATTCCAATAATGCTCATTTTTACCTCAACTTATATAATTCTAGGCCCATCGCCTATTTCAACAACATAACATTCTGGATTGTATCCAATTTTTTCTCTATAGCCTTTTTCAACATTTTTAATAAAGTTATCAACACAATCAGTTTTAACTATGCTTACTGCGCATCCGCCAAAGCCCGCTCCTGTCATTCTTGCTCCGATTACACCTTTTTGCTTTAATGCTTCTTCAACAGCTGTATCTAATTCTATTCCTGTAACCTCATAATCATCCCTTAAAGATTTATGTGATTCTACCATTAGTTTTCCAAATAGTTCTAAGTCACTATTTTCTAGTGCTTTTACTGCTTTTAGAGTTCTTTGATTTTCATATACTGCATGTTTTGCTCTTTTTTGTCTTATTTCATCTTTTATTAAGTGTCTATTTGCTTCAAATTCTTCTTCTGTAAGTTCTCCTAGTGATTTTATTTTTAAACCACCTTGTTGTAATTCTTGTAAAGCCATTTCGCATTCTGCTCTTCTTACATTATATTTTGAATCTCCTAGTCCTCTTTTTTTGTTTGTATTAATTATTACGATTTTTGCATTGTCTAGTTTTATAGGAGCATATTTATATTCAAGTGTTGCTGTGTCTAGGAATACTGCATTATCTTTTTTGCCATTTGCAATAACAAATTGGTCCATTATTCCACAGTTTACTCCAACATATTTGTTTTCTGCTTTTTGACCTATTAATGCTATTTTTGTGTTGTCTATGTCTAGTTTAAACATATCTTTTAAAATAAATGCTGTTAATACCTCAAGTGATGCAGATGAAGATAATCCTGCTCCGTTTGGAATATTTCCATAAAACACTATATCGAATCCATGGTCTATATTATATCCCTCATCTTTTAAGGCCCATATAACCCCCTTTGGATAATTTATCCAGTTCTCATTTTCATTATATGTTAAATGGTCTATTGATGATGTTAAAATTCCTAAATCATCAAAATTTATTGAATAAAAATTAATTATTCTATCTTCTCTTGTTCTAACTGTTGCATAAGTTCCCATTGTTAATGCACATGGAAACACGTGTCCTCCATTGTAATCTGTGTGTTCTCCTATTAGATTTACTCTACCTGGAGCAAAATATGTTTTAAATCTACCCTCTGTTCCAAAAATTTCTTTGAATTTATCTTCAACTATTTCCTTCATACTATTCCTCCTAAACGGACAAATTTTTATATTTTTAATGGTATCATTCTATCACATAATTGATTTAATAATCAATACATTTTAGTAAAATTATATAGTTTTTTTGCTTAAAAAACACTCGTAACATTTAAATTTACGAGTATTTTTTAAATTTTATTTAACATCTTCTTTGAAATCTGGTGTAGTTTCTAGTAATTCTGGCTTTTTTAGGTATCTAAATAGTGATTTAAATGATGAAGCATAGTAAAGTCCATCGCAAATTCTCTCATCACCAACAAATGCAAGTGTTATGCATTTTTCCTCTTTTATGTCTTCATCTTCATATATGTAACTTTTTTTCTTTTTGCCCATTGAAAAGAACATGCTTGTTGTTCCGAAATTATATAAATGATGATATATTGTATCAATTCCAAGTGAGCCAACATTTGTTAAAAACACACTTGTATGAAACGGACTTGCCTTGATTACTGCTTTTGGTAAAAGCCCATGTCTATCCAAAAACTTTAAAAATTTCACAGTAGCTCTAATAAGCCCTACTGGTATTAGTCCTAATGTTTTTGCTAAATTGTCTGTTTCATTTTTTGCCTCAATATCTTTATTTTGTTCAATTATATCATCCAGTTTCTTCTTTACATCAAATATATTTTCATTTCCTTCAAATTCGGTTTTAGTTGTTGTTTCAACTCCATCATCAGTTAAATTCTTTTTAATTGCTAAAGAAACATAAATCTTATTTCGTGCATAAGTTGCACCATTCATAACAAATCGGTTAAGTCTAGGTCTTTCAGCAATTACTCTAACAATTGCTGCATAAATAATATGCATATACCCAATCTTAATCCCCTCTTCTGCTTTTTTATCAATATACTCATCCAAATATTTAACAGGAATATCCTGCTTATACAAAACCTGAGCATCATTTCTCTCCAGCATAACACAAGGTATAACCTTGAAAAAAGCCGGCAAATTTTTAATTTTTCTCCCGTCACTTCTATGTCCAAACATACAAATATCTTCCCCTCTACACACCAAAAATCATCAGTGCATATATCTATTGTATATTTAATGTCGAAAAAAGTCAATACCCAAACAACACATTTTAAACTAGTATTATGAAGCAAATAACGTTATATTTTTAAATAATCTTACCAATGTTTTAATATTTTTGAATAAATTACCTTTGACCTTTTTTGTGTTTTATGTTAACATTGTCTTGGGAGGTTGCATTATTATGAAGATTTTTAATGATTTAAAGAATATTGATATTTCCATTATTAAAGTTATGAAATGTGGTTTCAAAATAGCTGGTATTCTTGCTCTTGTGGCTTCTTACATATTGTTTTTATATATTCAAAACCCAATTTCTCATGTTACTTTTGAAATTGGATATTTAATCGCCAAAAGTGCTGTTATGTTTTTTGTTTGTTTTTTTGTGGGAGCTTTTGCTAGTGATAAAATAAAGAAAAGTATGATTTGAATATTATGGTAACTTATGGTATAATATTATTGTTTCTACTTTTTAAGTAGAGCAAAAAAATATATTTGAGGAGGTCTCATCATGCGGATTGAGCCTATGAACTGCGATGTTTTTTGTACGGGTGACTTCATCTTCCGGGATGACGTTGTTATTACCGGAAACTTCTACGCAGAAGGAAACGTATTTGTAGAAAGCCTTGAGGCTGGCGAGGATATTATAATCCACGCCCCCAAGTACATCAAGTCCGATTCCATCCTTTCCATGGAAGGCGAGATTAGGCTTGATACTGCCCATATTGCCGCAAGTCGTATATTTGCGTGCCATGGTTTTTCACTTCAAGTATACTCTACGAGCTCTGACTTTGTTATGGCAGACATCGATATGGACTACAGCCAGGACGAAAAATGCCCATACTGTGCCTTTGGCGGCGATTGCGAAAATTGCAAGTGCACTGACCCCGATTCATGTGGGAACAATTGCACAAAGTGCAAGTTTGGCGATCCATGCGCTTTAGAAGGAGATTGTCCTTTTCCAACAGGCAACTCTAACCCGTTTGACGATATTCTAGACCTTTTAGACGCCTTGGAGGCTATAGATAGCTTAGACGCTATAGACAGTATAAGCATTGCTTTTGAGCCATTCGACTTTTCGGACCCCAATCCTGACGGCGATGATGATTGGGATGAGGACGATCCTGATGGTTTCATCTTTGACGTATAATTGACCCTCAAAAAAATCCCTCATGACTTGAGGGATTTTTTCTATTTATTTAGTTCTTCTAAGAACATTTTATTTAACATTTGAGGGTTAGCTTTTCCTCTAGTTTCTTTCATTGCTTGGCCTACTAAAAAGCCCAAAGCTCTATCTTTTCCTGCTTTAAAATCTGTAATTGAAGCAGGGTTTGCTTCAAGAATTTTTGTAACAACTTCCTTTATTGCTCCTTCATCTGAAATTTGTATCCAACCTTTTTCTTTTATTATATCCTCTGGGTCTTTTGGGTTTTCAAACATTTCCTCTAAAACTTGTTTTGCAATTTTAGAGCTAATTGTTCCTTTATCTATTAATTCTACAAGCTTTCCAAGGTCTTCTGATTTAAATGGAATGTCATTTGGTTCTTGTTCTTTTTCATTTAAAATTCTTGTTATATCTGTCATTATCCAGTTGCTTACTGCTTTAGGATTATGGCATTTTTCAGTTGCTTTTTCAAAAAGGTCTGATAGATATTTTGATGATGTAAGAATATTACTATCATATTCAGGTAGTTTAAATTCTTTTATATATCTCTCCTTTCTGCTTTCTGGCATCTCTGGTAATGTTTTTTTGATGTTTTCTATCATTTCATCAGAAATTTTTATAATGCCTAAATCTGGTTCTGGGAAATATCTATAATCTTGTGCATTTTCTTTATCTCTCATTGAAAAAGTTTTGCCTGATACTTCGTCCCATCTTAGTGTTTCTTGGTATATCTTTCCACCTTGTTCTATAACTTCTACCTGGCGCATAGCCTCGTATTCTATAGCTCTTGTAATTGACCTAAATGAGTTCATATTCTTCATTTCAGTTCTTGTTCCAAATTCTTTATCTCCTTTTTTTCTAACTGAAACATTGACATCGGCTCTTAAAGAACCTTCCTGCATTTTGCAGTCTGATACTTCAATATATTCAAGGATTGATTTTAATTTTTTCAAATAGCTTTCTACTTCTTTAGTACTTCTCATATCAGGTTCTGAGACAATTTCTATTAATGGAACTCCACTTCTGTTTAAATCAACTAAGCTTCCTCTTCCAAATTCATCATGATTTAATTTTCCAGCATCTTCTTCTATATGAATTCTAACTAACCCTATTTTTTTATGTCCATCTTCTGTTTCAATTTCTACATAACCTTTTGTGCAAAGTGGCATATCAAATTGAGATATTTGGTATGATTTTGGAAGGTCTGGGTAGAAATAGTTTTTTCTATCATTTTTGCTTATTCTTGCTATATCACAATTTGTAGCAAGTCCGGCTTTAATGGCATATTCAACTACTTTTTTATTTAATACTGGTAGTGCTCCTGGCATTGCCATACAAACTGGGCAGCAGTGTGTGTTTGGCTCTCCACCAAATTCTGTAGGGCATGAGCAGAATATTTTAGTTTTTGTTGATAATTCTGCATGTACTTCTAGTCCTATTACAACTTCATAATCTTCTCTTAACATATTTTCCTCCTAATTTTTAAATGTTGGTTTATGATTTTCTCTAAATTTAACTTCCTGCTCATAAGTATAAGCTGCTTGTATTATTGTTTCTTCTCCAAATGGTTTTCCTATTAATTGAAGTCCTATTGGTAATCCAGCTTTATCTACTCCACATGGAATTGAAATTCCTGGAAGTCCAGCAATATTTACTGAAACTGTACACAAGTCTGCTAAATACATTTCAAGTGGATTATTTGATTTTGTTCCAATTTCATAAGCCACAGTTGGTGATGTTGGAGTTAATAATAAATCATATTTTTCAAAAAGTTTTGCAAATTCTTGTTTAATAATAGTTCTAACTTTTTGAGCCTTTTTATAATAAGCATCATAATATCCTGATGATAATACATAAGTTCCAAGTATTATTCTTCTTTTTACTTCTGCACCAAATCCTTCTGTTCTTGAATTAACAAAAATATCGTTTAGGTTTGAATAATTTTTAGTTCTATAACCATATCTTATTCCATCAAATCTTCCTAAATTTGAGCTTGCTTCTGCACAGGCAATAATGTAGTATGTTGCTAATGCTTCATTTGCAATATCTAATGTACATTCTTCTACTGTTGCACCTAAGCTTTTATATTTTTCCACTGCCATTTCTATTGCGTTTCTTACTTCTGGATTTATTCCTTCTCCTAGGAATTCCTTTGGAACACCAATTTTGAATTTGCTAACATCTTTAACTAAACTTTTTGTATAGTCCTTTTTAGGTAAGTTTTCAGATGTTGAATCTTTTTCATCAAATCCAGCTAAAACATTTAATAATATTGCACTATCTGTAACATCTTGTGTAATTGGTCCTATCTGGTCTAAAGAAGATGCAAATGCAACTAATCCATATCTTGAAACCAGCCCATAAGTTGGTTTTAAGCCAACAACTCCACAAAGTGCAGCTGGTTGTCTAATTGATCCACCTGTGTCTGAGCCTAGTGCCCATGGAACCATTTGGCTGGCTACTGCTGCAGCACTTCCTCCACTAGATCCACCTGGTGCCATTTTTAAGTTCCAAGGGTTTCTAGTTACCTTAAATGCAGAGTATTCTGTTGAAGCTCCCATAGCGAATTCATCCATGTTAAGCTTTCCAAGGCTAAGCACACCTTCATTATTTAATTTTTCTACAACTGTTGCATTATATGGTGCAACAAAGTTTTCAAGCATTTTAGAACTGCAAGTTGTTTTTACCCCTTTTGTACACATGTTATCCTTAATTCCTATTGGAATACCAGCTAATTTTGATTTTGTTCTATCAACACTTTCAGCTTGTTTTAAAGCTTCATCTGCTGTAACTGTAACAAATGCTTGTACATCTTTTTCTTTTTCATCTATTCTTTTTGAATAACTTTTTATAATATCCTCTGATGTTATTTCATTTTTTTCAAGTTTTTCCATTAATTCATGTACTGTTAATTCATAAAGTTTCATCTTTTCCTCCTTAAATAACTTTTGGAATGCTGAACATATTGTTCTGTTTCTCTGGTGCATTTTGCAATAAAGCTTCCTTATCTTCAAATTCCTTTATTTCATCTTCTCTAAACATATTCACATTATTTGTACTTCCAATTGTCTCACTTACATTATCAGTATCAACACTGTTTACAATATTAGCAAAGTTCAAAATATCTTGAAGATTCTTTCTATACTCCTCAATCTCCTCTTCCCTAATATTCAAAGCAGCAAGTTTTGCAATATGCAAAATTTCCTCTTTTCCTACTTGCATAAACCTTCATCCTCTCTTCTTTTTAATGTAAATAATTATATAACTTTTTATACAAAAAAACAAGAGAAAAGTATTGATTTTTGGTAATTTATTTTTCCATTTATAAGCATTTTGCCCTATTTAAAAGCCATTTAAAATTCGGAAACAAAAAAAGCGCCACTACTCAAGTGGCGCATTTACACACAAGTTTTACATATTAGGCCCTGAGATATATGACCCTGAAAATTCTAAAACTGTTCCTCCTGCTGGGATTTCAGAGTTTAGAGAAAATAGGGCGCGCACCGGGAACACATTGCCGTTCGAAGAGCCATTAGAATCGAACAAGCCGCGGTAAGAGTACGCGCAGCCACCGTCCCACAGCGCCTGGGCCAAAGTTAGCATAATCAGAATACGCATTGACCCCACGGGAAGCCAGCCAGTAGCCATAGTTGTTGTCTTCATTCCCAAATATGACTTTTTTTAGTGTTTCTGATATTTTATGGCTAGTATCTGTTGTATCTGCATCATTTACTAAATATGTGCCATCATCTGATAAATAATAATAATATCCATCTAAAGTATATTCTCCTAATACTTCTCCATTATCTTTTATTCCCCCTGGATTTGATGGGTCATAAAATACTCCGTCTTTGTTATTCGTGTTATAATCTGTTATTGCTGTCCACATTTCTCCCAAATCTTTTAGTTTTGTTGTTAAATTTCCTGTTGTATAATATGTTCCGTTCAAAGAATACATCCCTCCAGCTGGTGTATAGCCTAGAACTTTATTTACATCTTCTATTGTCATTCCCCTTGCATTTTCTCCATATAGTTCTTTGCACATTCTGTTTAATTCTTCAATACAATTATTGTATAAAGCTGCGCCTCTAAAATAAATCATGTTCGTTGTTGGATGTTCTGTGGTTAATAACAAAGTTTCGTTTTTTGTATCTCCATTTTTATCTTCAAACCCAAATACTACCCATTTTGTTTCTTCTGCATTTAACACTAATGTTTGATCCGTATCGTAACCGCTTTTGGCAGCTGTAATACTGGTACTTGCAGTTTTACTTTCTGTTTCACCTATTTGTTGACCTATTTTTAAAGTTCTTCCTGTAGAATCTCCATCATCAAAAGCCTTGCACACATCGCAGGTACATCTTATCTCTTCTCTGGTACTTTCATCTACATACTGCCAATCATGTATTTTTGGAATTGATTCTACTCCTGCTAAATAGTCTTCAATGGAATCGTACTTTTTACCCCCTATTTCGATTTGCATTTTGCTTTCTTCATCTTGTGCTGATTTCCAATTCTTTGTAGCGTCACTTGCTGATTTAAATAAACCTGTGTTTAGGGCTACACTTATGCTGACTGCTACTAGAATTAACATTACTATTATTGTGATTATTAACGCTATGAGCGTTATTCCTTTTGTGTTTTTCATGTTCTAAAACCTCCTAAAATTTTATTTATATAACCTTTTGTTATATCTATGTACCTTTTAAAATTAACCTAATTGTACTCATGGCAGACACAAAAATCCAACCATATATAGTTTGTACATTAGATTAATTTTCAATCTTTTATATTTTATATATAGCTTAGTTCTTATAAAATTATCGATATGTAGGGCCTCAAGGCTTTCAGCGATTTTGTTCATTTGGTTTTGTCTCCTTTGTTTTTCTATTCTCATTTTTATATTTCAATTTTATACTAAAAAAATACAATTTGCAATACTTTTTTGAAATATATCAAAGTGGTATGATATGGGTAAAAAATACCCCAAACCAATTAAAATTCGGCTTGGGATTTAGTTTACAAATTTCTTGTTTACTCTTTTAATTTTTCGATTTCTTCTTGTGATAAACCAGTTAATTCTTCTCTTATCTGCCACTTTATTCCTAGTTCATCTATTCCCTTTAATGCTTCTAATTCGTGGTCTAATATTGCTATACTTATTGTCTTTTTTAGTATCCTATACTTTTCCCCTCTTTTGACCTTTTTAGAATTTTGGTCAAGATTTAAGAATATCAATACTATATCATACTATTTGCCAAATTGCAAGAAAAATCGTTCGACTTTTTTCAACAAGTAAAAGCAAAAAACTGTAGTATGAATATTTGACAATTTTTTCAAAATATTTACTGAGAAAAGTATTGATTTTTGGTAATTTATAATATAAAATAATGTTATTTATGGAGGAAACTTATGAAAAAATCTAGTAAAATTATAAAAATTAATAATTCAAATATAAAAAAACTTATAATATTTTCTGTGGCGCTTGCGGTATTGATGATTTTGTTAATAGTACGTATTGCTTATTTGCAATTTATTGAAGGCCCTAGTTTGAGTAAAGAAGCTAGCAGGCAGCAGACTTCTACTAAAACAATTAATCCTTCAAGGGGTACAATTTACGATTCTAATGGAAAGGTATTGGCTGTGAGTGCTGAGGTTGATACCGTTTCTGTAAATCCAGCAAAACTTAAAGATTCAAAGGGAAATGATGTTAATAAAGAATATGTTGCTCAAAGCTTTAGTAACATTTTTGGAATAGAATATTCTACAATTTTAGAAAAATTAAATTCAGATTCAACAACAGTTACAATTGCTTCAAAAGTTGAAAGTGATAAAATCGATTTATTAAAATCTTGGATGAAAACAAATGAAATATATGCGGGAATAAATGTTGATTCTAGTATAAAACGCTATTATCCTTATAATAACTTGGCATGCCAAATGCTTGGTTTTACTGGAACTGATAACAATGGGCTTTTTGGATTAGAAAATTCTTTGGATTCAATCTTATCTGGAACAGTTGGAAAAGTTGTAACAATCACAGATTCAGTTAATGGCGAAATTCCAAACGAGCAAAAGACTTATGTTGCTGCAAAGGATGGAAGCAATGTGTACCTAACAATTGATGTAAACATTCAATCAATTGTTGAAAAATACCTATCACAAGCTGTTGTTGATAACATTTGCGATTATGGAACTGCCATTTTAATGGAACCATCCACAGGTAACATTTTAGCAATGGCAAATTATCCTGATTATAATTTAAACACACCTTTTACTCCTACAGACACCTCAATTTCATGGGATACAATGTCTACGCAAGAACAAACAAACTATTTATATGATATGTGGAGAAACAAAGCCGTTCAAAATACGTATGAACCTGGTTCAATTTACAAAATAATTACCGCATCAGTTGGTCTCGAAGAAGGAATTGTTGATGAAAATACCCCTAACACATTTTATTGTGCTGGAACCGAAATGGTTGACAATACTCCTATAAACTGTTGGAGATATACAAGACCACACCAAGGAGAATCTTTAAAACAAGCTTTAGCCAACTCTTGTAACCCTGCATTTATTCAGCTTGGCATAAAAATCGGAGCACCAACATTATATAAATATTATGATGCCTTTGGCCTGCTTTCAAGTACTAATTCATCTTTTTATGGTGAATCTAGCAGTATCTTTTATAATAAATCTAATATTAGAAAATTTGAACTTGCAACTATGTCATTCGGCCAAGGAATAAACGTTACTCCTTTGCAGATGATTACTGCGGTTTCAGCAATTGCAAATGAAGGCGTTTTAATGCAGCCTAGAATTGTTGATAAAATTGTTGATGTAAATACAGGAAATGTAACAACCCCAGAACCAGTAACAGTAAGACAAGTAGTTTCTAAAAAAACTGCAAGTGAAGTAATGGAAATGTTAGATTACGCCGTAAGTGATGGTACTGGTAAATATGCCGATGTTAAAGGTTATTCTATTGGAGGAAAATCAGGAACATCTGAAAACTTAGGACAAGGTGATGGTACCTATGTTGCTTCCTTCCTTGGTCTTTCACCTACAGTAAATACCCAAGTTGTTGTGCTTGTTGCGCTATATAACCCTAAAGGAAAATCATTCCAAGGTGGAGAAATTGCAGGACCTGTTGTTTCACAAATTCTTACTGAGATTTTACCTTATATAGGTGTTACTTCAAGTAACAATACTACTCCAACTTATGAAACAATAACAATGCCTGACTTGAAGAATAAAACTGTTGATGAAGCAAAAGAACTTCTTAACTCTTATGGTTTTACAGTAAATGTAGACTCAAGTGTTCAAGGCACAGACCTTGTTACAAATCAAATGCCAAAAAAAGGTGCACGCTTATTAGATAAAGCAAAAGTATATATATATACAGAAAATACAAATGTTACAACATCCGTTACAGTTCCAAATTTTAAAGGAATGAGTGTTTCAGAAGCCAAAAATGTTGCTTTGGAAAATAATTTAAATATTGCTCTAGATGGTTCCGGAATTGTAATTAGCCAAGATATTGCTGCTGATACTTCCGTGGAAATTGGTTCTGTAATTAATTTAACTTTAAAAAGTGAATTAAATGGAGGCTGGTAATATAAAAGATTTAGTTCAAAATCATTTTGAACTAAATCTTTTTTTATATAATATCATTCCCGATATCAAAATAACTGCAGACAATAATTGGGATATTCGTATTGGTCCTAGCATTAAGCTATCAGCTCTTATGCCTTCTATTAACATTCTAATTAATCCATATCCAATCAAATATAAATATGTTAGCTGCCCAGTAAATTTTCTTTTTTTACCTATTTTTGAAATTATAAAAAACAATACTAAATTTGCTACAGATTCATAAAGAAATGTTGGATGTACTTCCTTATATTCTCCTAATTCATATATTCCCATTTTCCATGGCAATATAGTTTCTGTTCCATACGCCTCAATATTTACAAAGTTTCCCCATCTTCCTATTGCCTGCCCAAGAAGCAGTGCAGGAACAAGGTAATCAAATAAATCAAGTACTTTAATTTTTCGTTTTTTACAAAAAATTATTCCTGTTATTATTCCGCCAATAATTCCACCATATATTGCAAGTCCTCCACTTCTGATATTAAATATTTCCATTGGATACTTTGCAAAATAACTAATATCAAATATAATGTAATACAATCTTGCTGAAGCAATTGATATTGGTATTAAAAATATAAGTAAGTCTACTACATCTGTAAATTTTATATTAAATTTTCCATCTTGGCTCTTTAAGTAGAGTAGCCCGATTATTATTCCTGTAACTATTATTATTCCGTACCAGTAAATATCTATCCCAAGTATTGAGAATGCAATATTCTCAATACTTAAGTTCAAATTAATTAATGGAAAAATAACTGTATTCACCTGTTTTCTCCTTCTATTTTACTCCTGGTTTTCCAAGAAGCCTAAACATGTTCTTTTTATATGCTTCAACTCCTGGTTGATTAAATGGATTTACATCCAAAATTTTACCAGACATTCCACATGCAAGTTCAAAGAAATATATTAATTCTCCTAAATTTTCCTCGTCTAATTTTTTCATTGTTATTTTTATATTTGGAACACCTCCTGAAACATGTGCTTCAATTGTTCCTTCCATAGCTTTTTTATTTACATAGTCCATTGTTTTATCAGCTAGGAAATTTAGTCCATCAATATTATCAGAATCTTCTTTTATTACTATATCTGTACATGGCTTTTCAATACTAATAACTGTTTCAAATAAATTTCTTTCACCATCTTGTATGTATTGACCAAGTGA
The DNA here is from genome assembly GCA_934167835.1 of uncultured Clostridia bacterium. Lineage (GTDB taxonomy): Bacteria > Bacillota > Clostridia > TANB77 > CAG-508 > UMGS1781. The sequence goes on from CAKPLZ010000001.1 coordinate 104,444, forward strand.
GTGTAAATCTGTTGTAAATGTTACTCCTGCTGGGAATATACCTTTTCCATCCTTACCTTCACTTTCTCCGTATAATTGTTTCCACCATTCTGTAAAATATTGCATTTTAGGTTCATAATTTGCTAAAATTTCAGTTGTTTTTCCCTTACTGTAAAGAATATTTCTTGCAACTGCATATTTATAGCATTCATTATATTTTAAACTTTTTTCATTATACTTATCTTGTGCGTTTTTTGCACCATTCATCAATTTGTCTATATCAACTCCAGCTACTGCAATCGGTAATAATCCTACTGCTGTTAGGACTGAAAATCTACCTCCTATATTATCTGGAATTACAAAAGTTTCATATTCTTCATCATTTGCAAGAGTTTTTAATGCTCCTTTTTCTTTATCTGTTGTTACATAAATTCTTCTTCTTGCCTCATCTATTCCATATTTTGATTCCATGAATTCTCTAAAAATTCTAAATGCAACTGCAGGTTCTGTTGTTGTTCCTGATTTTGAAATAACATTTATTGAAACTTCCCTATTTCCAATGCATTCAATCAAATCATTTATATAGTTGGGGCTTAAATTGTTTCCTGCAAAGAAAATTTGTGGTGTTTTTCGTGTTTCTTGAATATTATAAAACGTATTTGTTAGTGATTCTATAACCGCTCTAGCTCCTAAATATGAGCCTCCAATGCCAATTACAACAAGCACATCTGAGTCTTTTTTTATTTGGTTTGCCGCTTTTTTTATTCTCTCGAATTCTTTTTTATCATAATTACTTGGAAGTTTAAGCCATCCAACAAATTCATTTTCATCATCAGCCATTGAATTTAATACTTCATGAATTTTTTCTACCTTTCTACTAAATTTAGTTAGTTCCTTATTATCAATTCCTGTGTTTTCCAAAGTTACTTTTAAATTTGACATTTGTTTACCCTCCCATTTGTTTTATTCCATAATTTTATTACATTACTTTAAATTATGCAAGTAAAATAAAAAAAAGATTTCAATTTCTTGAAATCTTTAAAAACTACATAACATTTAATTTTTTTGTTAAATTTGATTTTTTTCTTGATGCTGTATTAGCTTTGATTATTCCTTTTGTACAAGCTCCATCTATTTTCTTTGTAGCTAATTTTAAAGCTTCTTGAGCTTTTTCCTTATTTCCTTCAGCTACAGCAGCTTCGAATTTCTTTACAGCTGTTTTGTATTCAGATTTAATCATATTATTTTGTAAAGTTTTTGTTTCAGTTACACTAACTCTTTTAATTGCAGATTTAATGTTTGGCATGTTATAAGCACCTCCCCTTAAAGTAAAATTAAATTTTCACTTTTTCCATTGTACCACGTATTTGCAAAATTTGCAAGTATTTGCCAAAAAAATTATTTCTAAACTTTGTGTTTATTGTCTCATATTCACTTGGAGTTTACCAATTTTTGTGTTATAATACTTTTATTAGTTGAAAGGTGATTTTTATGTTAGATGATTTATTAATTCCTGAAGATAAACGCGTTACTATTGATTTGCATAATATGGAGCTTTTAGAGGCTCGATATTATTTGGATAAATTGTTTGAAACTTTGCCCGAAGATATTATGGAAGTTGTGGTTATTCATGGTTACCGTAAAGGACAAGTTTTGCTTAATATGGTTAGAAAAGAATTTAAACATCCCAGAATTAAGCAAAAAGTAATTCCATTAAATAAAGGAATTACTTTGCTTTTAGTTTAATTCTTTGCTTATTTTCTCAATGTCTGGGTCTGTTAAAATCTCATCATATATGCTAATTTTTTTCATGGCATTTATTTCTTGAGCTGAGTACCCAATTTCTTTTAACTCATCTGTTTTATAATTTGTTATTATACTATACTTATTATTTTCTTTTACTATTTTTACAAGTATTTTATTTAAAACTCCTGCTTTTGTTCTTATAACATAGCTTAAGCCATTTTCATAAATGATACTTGTGTTTGGAATTCTTAATCCACTTTGTTCCCACCAGATAATATCAAGTGAAATTTTTCTATAACTTGTTAAATACTCTACACCTTGTGTTATTTTTAAAATCATTAACTTTTGAGAATCGTCATCTCTGATTTCTTCAATGGTTGCAGGTATTATTTGATTTGAAGCTAACCTAATTTTAATCTTATTCCCTTTTTTTGCGTTTTTAGCCTCATTTGTATTTGTTGTAACTGCAATATAACATTCAAAATTATTAATAACTTTACCAGACTCATCACTTGTTGTTACAATTTGACCCGTACTTAAATCTAGATTTTCTAGGACATTTTTATTAATATTTTCAAAGTTACTTGGAGTAAGTGTTTCTTCTAAGCCATCAACTCTATATGATACGATTCCACTTATTGAAGCTTTTTCATATTTTGAATTTGTTTTAAGTTCATTTTCTATTGAAGTCCTTTCATTTATCAGATTCTTTATATATGATCCTGCTGGACTTAATTCTCCAAATATTTTAGCTTTCTTTTCTATATAGCTGTTTATCTCTGTTTTATATTCTTGAATTTCTTTTATATTGTTCTTGTTTTGAATTCCATTAATCTTAGTTTCTATTTGGCTTTCCAATGCTTTTACATCATTTGGAAACAAATCTGTTTGACCTTCCATAGCTGTTTGAATTCTATTATTTACATCATTTATTTTATTTCTCAATTCCTGTTCATTTGAAACCTCATATCTAAAAACAGCCTCACCAACTGATGTTCTTTCTCCCTCATTTTTAATTTGAACTATCTTTTTTCCATCCTCTGAATTTTGAATAACCTTTTCGTCTCTAACTACATATCCAATTACTCTTTCTTCTTGTGTTATGCTTCCCTGCTCAATTATGAACGATTCTGTAGGATTTATTGCTAAACGTATTATCTGGTAAGCACAAAAAATGACAAAAAATATTATTAAAGATAGCAATGTAACTTGCAGTAAATGTTGTTTAATTTTATTTGCTTTTTCCGTATTAACCCTTTTAATATCTTTCTTTATTTTTTTCTTCTTTACTTTTGCCATTCTCAGCACCTCCTTTGTATATAAAAAGCTTAGGAATTTATTATTATTTTTATATTATCATCTATGCTTTTGTCTCCATCTAGCCAAATAATATCATCGTTTTTTCTAAACCATGTAAGCTGCCTTTTTGCATAATGTCTTGTTTCTTTTTTTAATTTTTCAATCATTTCTTCTTTAGTAATTTCATTATTCAAATATTGAACAACCTCTTTATAACCTAAGCCTTGCATCGCAGTTGGAAATTTGGAATACTTTTGGTAAATAGTTTGAACCTCATCAATCAAACCAATTTCTAGCATTTGGTCAACTCTTTTTTCAATTCTTTCATAAAGTTTATTTCTATCCATGTTTATTGCAAATACTTTGTAATTGTATTTTACATCATTTTTTCTTGACTCAATTTCTTGCTCTGTTTTTGTTTTTCCTGTTTTATGAAAAATTTCTAAAACTCTTATTATTCTTTTTCTGTCATTTGGACTTATTTTTTTCATAGCTTCTGGGTCAATTTTTTGAGCTTTCTCAAATAATCCTGCTAGTCCTTCTGTTTCTGCAATTTTATTCAATTTTTCCCTATATTCTAAATCAATTTCTTCATCTTGAAATTCGATTCCATATATTAAACTATTTATATATAATCCTGTACCTCCAACAATTATTGGAGTTTTTCCTGCATTTAAAATGTTAGAAATTGCATCTTCAGCATCTTTTTTGAAACTTGATACACTATATCTTTCCTCTGGTGACACAAAATCAATCAAATAGTGTTTAATCCCCTGCATTTCGTTTTCTGTAACTTTTGCTGTTCCAATATTCATCTCTTTATATATTTGCATGGAATCTGCAGAAATTATTTCTCCATTAATTTTTTTGGCTAGTTCAACTGCTAGCTTGGATTTACCGAGAAGCAGTTGGTCCTGCAATTACATATACTGTTGGTTTCAATCTTGTAACCTTCCTTTTTTTATTTTATTTACGTCTATTAAATTTTCTTTCGATATCTACTTTTTCCATTTTTATTGCTGTTGGTCTTCCATGTGGACATGTGAATGGGTTTGGTAGAATTAGAAGTTTTTTCATTAAATTGTCTACTTCTTCTTTTGTAAGAGCCATGTTAGCTTTTACTGCGGCTTTACATGCGACTGTTGCTATAAATTTATCTTCTTTTTCTTGTTTTGCTGTTATTGCTACAGTATCTATTGTATCTAATATTTCAAGGAATAATTCCTTTGTATCCATGTCCATACAAATTGAAGGCACACCTATTAACCTGATTGTGTTTTCTCCAAATTCCTCTAGCATAAATCCAGCTTTTCTAAATAAGTCTATATTTTCCTTTACTAATGATTTTTCTTTGTGTGATAATGTTATAATATCTGGTAATAGCATGATTTGAGAATCTTTATCTGCATTTTCATAATAGTTCTTTTTAATTTCTTCATATAAAATTCTCTCATGTGCTGCATGTTGATCTATTATATACATTTCATTTCCCATTTCGATTATTATGTATGTTGAAAAGACTATTCCGCAGAATTTATATGCTGGAATGTTTGAATATGTTTCTTTATCCTCAAATACTGAAATGTTTTTAACATCTGCAAATGAATAGTTTGTTACTTTTTCAGGTTCGTCCTTTTTATCATCAATTTTTACTCCAAAGGTTTCGTTATACATTTTGCCAAAGTCCATATTTTCTGTTTGTGAATATGGAACATCTGCCTTATATGGTTCATCATTATTCTTATAAGAAAAGATTTGTTCTATGGCGTTATTTTCCACATTTTTCTCAATATCATCATTTCTCTTTTTAAAAATACTAAATAGCCCTACTTTTTTTGGTTCCTCTGGTTTTATATTTGTGGTCTGTGGTTCAACATTAGTAATTGGTGCAAACCTTTGTGTTTCTTGAGATATGTCTATTTTCTGTGGTTCTGTTATAATCTCAGCTTCTGGAACTACATCTTTTTTTATTTCGATTTCTCTTTCGGAATTTTTAACTAAATCTCCTTTTAGTAATCCTTCTCTAATTGCATGATATACTGCTTTAAATACACTTTGTTCATCTGAAAATCTTATTTCCAATTTTGTTGGATGTACATTTACATCTATTTTTCTTGGGTCCATTTCTATATTTAATACCAAAAAGCCAAATTTTCCAATTGGCACTAGTCCTTTAAACGCTTGTTCAGCAGATGCTGTTAGTGTTTTGTCTTTTACAAATCTTTTATTTACAAAAAACATTTGAAAAGTTCTATTTCCTCTTGCAATTTCTGGTTTTCCAACAACTCCTGTTACTCTTATATCATCCAATTTATAGTCAATATCTATTATTCCATCTGCTATTTCTTTTCCATATATGTTATAAATTGCAGTTTTTAAATCTCCATTTCCTGCTGTTTTTATAAGTGTTTTAGTTTCACTTGAAAGACGTATTGCTACATTTGGGTTTGCTAGAGCTATTCGTTTTACTGTATCTTCAATATATCCTAATTCTGAAAAATCCTTTTTTAGGAATTTATATCTAACTGGTGTATTATAGAACAAATTACTTACTGTTATGCTAGTTCCTTTTTGTGTTCCTATCTCTTCTTTTTCTAAAACATCTCCGCCTTCAATTACAACTTTACTTCCAATAAACTCGTTTTCTGTTTTTGTTACTAATTCTACATGCGCAATTGCTGCAATACTTGCTAAAGCTTCTCCTCTAAACCCCATTGATTTTACGGTGTCTAAATCTTCTGCTGTTCTTATTTTGCTTGTTGCATGTCTTTCGAATGCAAATTCTAGGTCGTCTTTTGCTATACCTTGTCCATTATCTATTATTTTTATTTGCTTAATTCCACCATTTTTTACTTCTATGCTTACACTTGTTGCTCCTGCATCTATTGAGTTTTCTACTAATTCTTTTACTACAGATGCTGGTCTTTCTATAACTTCGCCTGCGGCTATTTGGTTTATTGTTAAATCATCTAATAAAACTATTTTTCCCATGTTTTTTTCCTTTCATACTAATGCAAATTATATGCTGTATAATAAGTTACACCATCTTTTTCTATTCCATTTAAGCTGATGATATCTCTGTTTGTAAAATTTATAACAATATCATCGCTTACCTCTGATATTCCAAAGACTGAATAGATGTCATTACCTGAAAAGTATCTTAACCTTGCTGCTGTAATATTTTTAGTAGCAATATTTCCTTCTGAAATTATTTCTTGTATTTTTGCTGTTTGATCTTCAGTAAGTTCTGCTCCTAAGGTTCTATAATCAACATCCTCATCAAGCATTAGGTCAACTTTTTTTTGAATCATATTCATATATGTTTCAAATTTAATTACCTTTGCATCCTGATAAGTATTTACACTATTTGTAATAACTAACCCTGCAAGTATTGTTAATAACAATACTGTCATTATTACAGTAATTAATGTTATTCCCTTTGTTTCTTTCATATACAGCCTCCATTGTTTTTTCTTCCCATATTTTATCATATAGCTTTTTATTTTTCAATAATTTTATTGACTTTTTTATTTTATGTGGTAAAATAAATTTATGCGGGTATAATTTAGTGGTAGAATTCCATGCTTCCGACCTGGTAGCGAGGGTTCGATTCCCTCTACCCGCTCCAATTTATATTGAATTATTAGGTATTATAAAAAATTAATATAATTTAAAAATGATTAAAAGGCTGGGAAATCAGCCTTTTGTTTATCTTTATCATTTAAAAAAATTTATAATAAATTATTAAAAATCAAAAGAATTACATTAAAATTACATTAAAAATCAAACATTATTTACATTAAAAAAAATATTTACATTAAAATTTCATTTACTCTATTTTGTACTGCATTATAATCATACCCAGCATTTGTTAATCTTGTTTTTCTATCTGTTCCGTTTCCCCAATCTCCTCTAATTACTTCTCTTGCTAGTTCTTCATTTGTTTTAGATGGTTTTGTGTTTGTTTTATTTCCTAATAATTTCTTGTTGACTATATTTTGTATTTCATTATAATCATATCCTGCATTTGTAAGTTTTGTTTTCCTATCTGCTCCATTGCCCCATTTTCCTGCTATTACCTCGTTTGCAATTTCTTCATTTGTTTTATTTTGACTTGGTTTTGTTTGTTCAGGCTGTTCTGGAACTGCATTTATTTTATTTGCTTCATCTATTATGTAATCCATTTTAGATAATAAATATGGCCCTGGGCAAGCTGTTGATGCAAACATGCTATGCCATACTAATGTTTTTCCTTTTACTAAAGTTATATTATTTCTCTTTGCTACATCTGCTACTAATCTTATTAAGCTATTTAAAACTGTATCACTTATTGGCCAATTTCCTCCTGCTGAACTATTGGATGTTTCTATTGTTATTGATTTACAATTACTATCCCAATTTGAATTAGACCATGCTGTATCTGCTTCATCTACATATTGTGCTATTCTGCCATCACTGCCAACTCCGTAGTGAGCGCTAGCTTGCCTGCTGCCTTGAAAAATCTTTCCACATTGTTCAGCTGTTAAAACTCCTGCCATGTGGTGTATGGTTATTGTCTCTATCTTTCTTCCGCTTCTCCCTTTTGAAAAGTGTGTGGCTTTTATAAACTTTTCTGCTAAACTTGAATTACTCATCTTCTTTCCCCTTTCCTCCACTAAATTCTTTTTCTTGTTCTTCAGATAAAATTATTTCCTCTTTATTATCCTCCATCATTCTTCTCCTCTCTTATAATTTATATGTGATATCCCTAAAACAGCTCCCATAAAGGTTGTTACAGCTGTCATTATAGTTAGAACAATATCTGTACACGCAACATTAAAGCATTTCAATATTACACCAACTAAAGTAGTTACTGCTGGTAAAAATACCAATGTGAGCCATTTTAATGCATCATATACTTTGTTACTCAAAACTCTCACCTCATTTCATGCTTATTGTGGCTATATTATTTTATGTATAAAGTTTATTAATTGTTCTTTTATAATGCTTACAAATAAAAAATGCACTACAAATATTAGAATTTCATCTAATATTTCTAGCGCATTTTTATTAATTTTACTTATGCATTTTTTTCTCTATCTGTTCTATATAGTAAATAATCTAGTGATACATTATAAAAATCTGCCAATTTGCATAAAGCTTCTAAAGGGATTCTTCTTTTATTGCATTCATAATATGAATATGCAACTTGAGAGATTTTTAACATTTTGCTGACTTCGAACTGACTTAGTTCTCTATCTTCCCTTAAATCTCTAATTCTAGTTTTTATCATAATAAACACCCTTTCGTTTAATAATCTCTTTTCTATAAAATCGATTATAAACTAAAAAGGGCGCAAACCTGCTATTTTAAAACAAAGTGTTATCTAGAAATTTATTTTTCGTACGACTCTACTTGATATTGTTGATAAAATTTCGTAATTGATTGTTTGGCATTGCTTAGCAATTTCTTCTAGCGTAATTTTTTTATTATCCCATATATATATTTCATCTCCAATTTTAGCCTCAGGAATATCCGTTACATCTATCATAAAACTATCCATACATACTTTTCCAACAATTGGAGCTTTTTTTCCATGTATTATTACATTTCCCGTATTACTTAAGTTTCTTCTTATGCCGTCTGCATATCCTATTGGAACATTTGCTATTACAGATTTTCTCTTTGTTGTATAAGTTCTTCCATAACTTATGCTAGTTCCTTCTGGGACTTCTTTTATAAAAGATACCTTACTTTTTAATACACATGTTGGTTCAAGGTCTATGTCCCCTTTTAAAGATTCATCCGGCAAATATCCATATAGTATTATTCCGTGGTCTTATCATATTTCCAGGCAAATCTTTTATTCTAATTATAGCCGCACTATTTCCACAATGTACATATTTTATAGTCTTGATTTTTGTTTTGATGTATTCTACTGCCTTGTTAAAAATATCAATTTGCTCTTTCGTATAATTCAAATCCGAATCGCTTGTGGCAAAATGTGTGAAAATTCCCTCTATTTCAATATTTTTAAGTTTTATTGCTTTTTGAACAAAGTTTTCCAGATTTTGAACTTGAACTCCTGTTCTTCCCATTCCTGTTTCAATTTCTAAATGTACTTTTGCTTTTTTCCCTTGTTTACATGCTTCTTCATCTAATTTTTGTAAAAATTCTATATAGCAACAACTTGATGTTAAATTGTATTGAACAATGTTTTCAATTTCTTCCATCGAAGGCTGATTTAGTACTACTATTTTTCCACCAAAGTTAAGTTCATCTCTTAAAACTATTCCCTCATCAACAATTGCTGTTGCTACAATATCTAGTTTTTCTTGTTTTATAAATTCACTAATTGCCTCTAACCCTATGCCATATCCTCCTGCTTTTAATACCGGAAGAATTTTTTTATCCGGCTGGCATTTTTGAATTTTATTATAATTATTTATCATTGCTTTCATATCAATTATTAATTGTGTTTGTCTGTTTTTCATTTTGTTTCCTTCTTTCATTTTAGCTTACAAAATTATTTCTACTTCTATTTTCCCTTGTTTCTCTGTTAAAACAGCTTTACTTCCAGATTTAAGATTGCCATTTATTATTTCTTCGGCAATTTTATCTTCTATAATTGTTTGCATTGCACGTCTTAACGGTCTTGCACCATAATTTGAATCTGTACCTTTTTCGATTATTAGTTTTTTCGCTTTTTCATCTATTTTTATATCTATCCCTTGTTCTTTGGCCATTTTGGCAATTTTATCTATCATTATTTCTGCTATTTCATTTAGCTCGCCTTCTGTTAATTTATGGAATACTATTATTTCATCTATTCTATTTATGAACTCTGGTTTGAATGATTTTTTAAGCTCCGCTAAAACTTCTTTTTTTGTCTTTTCATATTCTTTTTCAGCCTCATTTTGATTAGTAGATGTAAAGCCTAATGTTTTTTTCTCAGTAATCAATCTAGCCCCTATGTTTGATGTCATTATAATTATTGAATTTTTAAAGCTTACAACTCTTCCATGCGAATCTGTAAGTCTACCTTCATCAAGGATTTGAAGTAAAATATTTAGTACATCTGGGTGAGCTTTTTCAATTTCATCAAACAAAACTATTGAATATGGCTTTCTTCTTACTTTTTCAGTTAGGCCTCCTGCTTCGTCAAAGCCAACATATCCTGGAGGTGAACCTATTAGTTTTGAAGTTGAATGACTTTCCATATATTCAGACATGTCAATCCTTATAATTGAGTTTTCGTCACCAAATAGACTTTCTGCTAGTGCTTTAGAAAGCTCGGTTTTACCTACTCCTGTTGGTCCTAGAAACATAAATGTTCCTATAGGTTTATTGGGGTCTCTAAGTCCTACTCTGCTTCTTTTAATAGCTTTTGTTACTGCTTTTACAGCTTCTTCTTGCCCAATTACTCTTTTTTTGATATTTTCCTCTAAACTTTTTAGCTTTTCGTTTTCATCTTGCGAAATCTTTTGCACAGGTATTCCTGTCCAGCTGCTTATTACTTCTGTAATTTCAGACTCTCCTATTTGCTCAATTTTTATACTATTTTTATCTTTCCATTTAGATTTTTCTTTAATTAAAACTTCTGTTTCATTTTTTTCTAAGTCTCGTAATTGTGCAGCCTTTTCAAAATCTTGAGTAAAAATTGCTTCTTCTTTTTCTTTACTTATCTTTTGAATTCTTTCCTCCATTTTTTTTAAACTTTGAGGTTCTGTATATGTTTTAAGTTTTACTCTTGATGCCGCTTCATCTATTAAATCTATTGCCTTATCTGGCAAGAATCTGTCTGTAATATATCTTATTGATAGTTCTGTTGCCGCTTCTATTGCTTCATTTGAGATTTTTACATTATGGTGTGCTTCATATTTGTCTCTAATTCCTTGAAGAATTTGAATTGTTTCTTCCTTACTTGGTTCATTTACAATGATTGGTCCAAATCTTCTTTCAAGCGCACTATCTTTTTCTATATATTTTCTATACTCATTTAATGTAGTTGCACCAACAATTTGAATTTCTCCTCTTGCAAGAAGTGGCTTTAAGATATTAGCTGCATCTATTGCTCCTTCTGCTGCTCCTGCACCAACTATTGTGTGTATTTCATCTATAAATACAATAATATTTCCTGCTTTTTTTACTTCTTTTAATGCTTTTTTTATTCGTTCTTCAAAATCTCCTCTATATTTTGCACCAGCTACCATTCCTGGAATATCAAGAGTTACAACCCTTTTGTTTTTTAAATTTTCTGGCACCTCTCCTGCAACTATTTTTTCTGCTAACCCTTCAATTACTGCTGTTTTACCAACACCTGGTTCTCCAATCAAACATGGATTGTTTTTAGTTCTTCTAGACAATATTTGAATAATTCGTTCAATTTCAGTCTTTCTTCCAACTATTGGATCTAACTTTCCCTGAACTGCAAGTTCTGTTAAATCACTTCCAAATTGATTTAATGTGGGAGTTGAATGGTTTATATTTCTGCTTACCCTCTCATTTACTCCTCCATTGTCAAATTCATTTATTACTTTTACTATTTCATTATATAGTTTCTGTGGCTCTAATTTAAGCTCTAGCATGATTCGCATTGCAACACTGTCAGCTTCTCTCATTATTCCTATAAGTAGATGCTCTGTTCCTATATAATCAGAACCCAGTTTTCTTGCTTCATTAAAAGCGTTTTCTATTACTTTTTTTGTTCTAGGAGTCAATCCTATTGTGTTTTTTCCTTGTATCTTTCCAATTCCTACTAATTCTTCTATTTTTTCTAAAACTAAGTCTGCTGTAATTCCCTGATTTTCAAGCACTTTGTTTGCAATTCCTGTTCCTTCTTTTGTTAAACCGTATAAAATATGTTCTGTTCCAACATAGTTGTGTCCTAGTTTTACTGCCAAGTTTTCTGCTGTTTGTATAGCTTTTTCAGCTTTTTTTGTAAATTTATATGTCATATTTTCCCTCCAATGTAATTATTACCCAGTCTTAATTTTTATATTCTATAACAGACCCAATTATTCCTGCATCATTCTTTAGTTTTGCTGCAACTATTTTAGGTACATTGTTTGGGTTAAATAGCAAATTGCCTTGATTTAATTTTTTAGTTAATTTATCTAGGAAGATATCTTTAAAGTAAACAAAACCTCCTCCTATTGATACTATTTCAGGTTCAAATATATTAATTAAATTAGCTATTCCAATACTTAGGTTTTCGATATATTCATCAATAATCTTTTCTGATTTTTCTGGGTTTTTTTCTATAAATTCTTTAATTTCTTTTCCGCTTACATTATCATCTAATTTAAATTCATTTTTTATATTGTCTTTAAAAACTTTCATTGAAGCATATTTTTCAAAGCATCCTTTTCGTCCACAATTGCATTGCAATCCATCTTTTTCTATTACTATATGTCCTATTTCAAAGCCCTCATACTTCTTTGGTTTGAGCAAATTTCCATTTAAAAATACAGCTCCCCCTATTCCTGTTCCAACAACTAAAAACAGCGCATCATCATATTTTTTAAGTCCACCATGCTCTTTTTCTGCAATTGCAGCGCATTTTGCATCATTTCTTAATGATACTGGTATATTAAAATATTTATTTATTTCTGAAACTATATCAAAATTTTTAATGTGAATATTATCTGCTTTTATTATTTCTGTGTTTGAAACAGTTCCTGGAACTGCAATTCCTATTAAACTTATATCTTGAATTTTCATTTTGCTCTTTTCTAATATAGTGGTTATTAAATCTATAATTGTTTGAACTAAAATTGTTCCATAACTTTCATTTTTTTGTCTATTTGCAATATCTTTTTCTTCCTTTGCAATAATTGTTCCATTTTCGTTTATAAGACCTATTCCAATGTGGCTTCCTCCTATATCTACACCAATTTTCATAAAATCTCTCCTTTCTTATTTACAATAATATATTACAGTTTTTAAATTAATGCAAGCTTAAATTTTCCAATTTTTTCTACACAAGTCAACATTCTTCTTCTATTTTCTTGATTTTTTTACTGTTTAATTGTATAATTTATTTGGATTTGTTTATCTTAAAATTTAGGGAGGAATATTTATGAGATACAGTTATGTAACATCTGGAACATGTTCAAACAGAATAGATTTTGATATTAATGGAAATATTATTACAAATGTTAAGTTTTATGGTGGTTGCCCAGGAAATCTTGCCGCAATTTCTAAAATTGTTGACGGTATGACTGTTGAGCAAATTGAAAGTTATTTTAAAGATATCAAGTGTGGTATGAAGCCTACATCTTGCAGTGCACAACTTGCTATTGCTGTTAGACAAGCATATAATGAAATGCAAAAAAGGATAGGTTAAATTATGGAGGAAACTCAATTTAGTAGAACTGAATTATTAATTGGTATGGAGTCTTTGAATAAATTAAAAGACTCCAAAGTTGCTGTATTCGGGGTTGGTGGAGTTGGTTCTTATGTTGTTGAAGCCTTAGCTAGAGCTGGGGTTGGAAATTTTGTTTTGATTGATAAAGATACTGTTAGCATTTCAAACATTAATAGACAGCTTATTGCAACTCATGATACTATTGGTAAATTGAAAGTTGATGTTGCAAAAAACAGAATATTATCAATAAACCCAAATGCAACTGTAATAACTTATCCTGAATTTTTCATGCCAGGAAACAATTATATATTAGATAAGTCAATATCATACATAGTAGATGCAATAGATACTGTAACAGCTAAAATTGAAATAATTATGCAAGCAAAAAGTCTTGAAATACCTGTAATTTCCTCAATGGGTACAGGAAACAAGCTAAATCCAAGTTTGTTTCAAATTACAGACATATATAAAACTCAAGTTTGTCCACTTGCAAAAGTTATGAGAAAAGAATTAAAGACTAGAGGTGTTAAACATCTAAAAGTTCTATACTCAAAAGAAGAGCCAAAAAGAAGTGGTGTTATTGGTGATAATGGAAAGGCAGTGCCTGGAAGTATTTCATTTGTTCCATCAGTTGCAGGACTTATCATTGCAGGAGAAGTAATAAAAGATTTGCTAAAATAAGCAAATCTTTTATTATTTATTTTTCACTATTTTTCTTTAAATACCCCTGTATATAAAAAGCCTTCATATACATTATTAAGGATGCTATTGTTGTTATTACTGCAAGATAATATAAAATATTGTCTGCTATTCCTATTGCTTTTATAATACTATTTGTACTTGTTCCTATTTGTTCTAAAAGTAATGAAATTACCATTGCTGCATAAAATAGCACTGTTGCAAGTTTTCCATACCATTTACTAGATACTACCAATTCCTTTCCATAAAGGAAAGATGCTCCTGATACCATACAAAATTCTTTTAGTACAACAACTGCAAGTATCCATATAGGTATTACTCCCTTAATAAATAGCGTTGTAAGCAAACTTATTTGTGTAGCTTTATCTGCTAATGGATCCATTAATTTTCCAAAATCTGATATTAAGTTATACTTTCTTGCAATCGTTCCATCTAAAATATCTGTTATTCCTGATACTGTAAGTACTACTATAGCTAATATATAATCTCCTTGCACACAGGCTATTACAATAATTGGAATTAACAAAAATCTAAGTATTGTAAGTAGATTTGGTACGAACTTTAACATATCTCCTCCTTAACTTTATTTAGAAGTAAATTTTAGTTTATCTCCTTCTAATTCAACCTTTACGGTATTTCCTTGAGCTAGCTCTCCTCTTAAAATCATTTCTGATATTTCATCTTCCACATATCTTTGAATTGCTCTTCTAAGTGGTCTTGCACCATATTTAATATCTGTTCCCTTATCTAGTATATATCTTTTTGCCTCATCTGATACATCTAATTTGATATTTTTATTATCTAGTGCATTTTTTGTGTTGTTCAAAAGCAAATTAACTATTTGCAGTAACTGTTCTTTAGTTAAACTATCAAAAGTAATTATTTCATCTACTCTATTTAAAAACTCTGGTCTGAAAACTTCTTTTAATGCTGATTCAACTTTATTTTTGTCTAAAGTACCTTTTCCAAATCCTATTGAATTTGTGTTCATATTAGAACCTGCATTTGATGTCATGATTATTATTGTATTTTCAAAGCTTACTGTGTTTCCTTGTGAGTCTGTAAGTCTTCCATCATCCAAGATTTGAAGTAATATGTTAAATACATCTTGATGTGCTTTTTCAATTTCATCTAGTAAAATTATTGAATATGGTTTTCTTTTTACTTTTTCTGTTAGTCCACCTGCATCATCATATCCCACATATCCTGGAGGCGCACCTATTAATTTAGCTGTTGAGTGGCTTTCCATGTATTCAGACATATCAATTCTAATTATTGCATCTTCTGAGCCGAACATTTCGTAAGCTAGTGTCTTGGCAAGTTCTGTTTTTCCAACACCTGTTGGTCCAACAAATATAAATGATGGTGGTCTTTTTGTACTTTGTAGTCCTGCCCTATTTCTTCTAATTGCTCTTGCAACTGCTTTTACAGCTTCGTCTTGGCCAATTATTCTATTATGTAAGTTTGTTTCTAGGTTTAATAATTTTTGTGTTTCTGCTTCTGTAATTTTCTTAACAGGTATTTTTGTTGTATGTTCTATAACCTCTGCAACATCTTGAACTGTAAGGTTTTGAACAACTAATTTTGAATTAATTTCTTTTATTCTATCTTGAATATTACATTCTTCTGTTTTTAAGTCTGCAGCTTTTTGGTAATCCTCAATTGAATCTGATTGAACAGCTTCTTCTTTTTCTTCTTCAATTTTTGCAAGTTTGTTTTTTAGTACTTCAAGTTCATATAATTCTTTATTATTTAGATTGATTTTTGCACAAGCTTCATCTAATATATCTATTGCTTTATCTGGCAAAAATCTATCATGTATGTATTTTTCAGACATTTTTACAGTTTGTTCTATAACATCATTTGATATTGATACTTTATGGAAATCTTCATAATATTTCTTTATTTCTTTTAAAATACCTATTGTGGCTTCAACTGTTGGTTCTTCAACTAATACTGGTTGTAACCTTCTTTCTAATGCTGTATCTTTTTCAATATATTTTCTATATTCTTTTAATGTTGTTGTACCTATTAGTTGAACTTCTCCATTTGCAAGTGATGGTTTTAAAATATTTGCAGCATTCATTGAATGTTCTCCATCCCCAGCACCAATTATATTGTGAATTTCATCAATAACCAAAATTATATTTTTTGATTGTTTACATTCATCTATTATTGCTTTCATTCTACCTTCAAATTGGCCTCTAAACTGTGTTCCAGCCACTACCGCTGTCATATCTAATAAATATACTTCTTTATTTAAAAGCTTTGCTGGGACCTCTTGTCTTGCAATTTTAATTGCTAATCCATTTGCAATTGCTGTTTTACCTACTCCTGGTTCTCCTATTAAGCATGGGTTGTTTTTCATTCTTCTGTTTAAAATTTGAATTACTCTTTCTATTTCAATGTTTCTTCCAACTACTTCATCTAGCTCATTTCTTCTAGCTTTTTCTGTTAGATTTGTTCCATAAACACTTAAGAAGCTTTTTTTCTTTTCTTTTGGTTTTGTTTTCACTTTTGTATTTGATTTTTCATTTTTTTGTCCTTCTGCTTCAGGTGCTACTCCTCCAAACATATTTGAAAAAATTGAACCTAAGTTTGCAGATTGATTTTCTAAATTTTCTATTTCTTCTGGGCTCATATCCCCAGTAATATCCCCTAAAATTGAATCAAATTGATTAGACATATCTTGTAATTGTTCATCAGTTAATCCTGATTGTTGTACTAGAAATTCCAAAGGATTTATTCCTTTCTTTTTAGCACATTCATAGCATAGTCCTTCAGTTTGACTTTTATCCCCCTCAATTCTTTTTGCAAATACAACTGCCACATTTTTATGGCATACTGAACATAACATATATAAATTTCACCTAATCCTTCTTTTTTTCCTTTATATATAATACATTAATTTTTACGCGTAGTCAAGTCAAATAATGCAAAAAAATTCTCCCAATTTCTGGGAGAATTTTTTATTCCTTACCATTTATTTTCAATAACTTAAATAGCTCTACTATCAATATTGGTGAGAATACTAGTAATACTATTTCAAAAATGTGTTCCTTTGGTAATAATGTAATGCTGAATATTTCTCTTAAGTGTGATGTGAATAGTATTATAAACATAAGTGATGCTGAAACTACTTCTGCTAGTATTAGTTTTGTATTGTTAAATGGATTTGTTTTAAATATTGATTTGTGGTTGTTTCTTATGTTAAACAAATGTACAAGTTCTGATAATGATAATACATAAAATGCCATTGTTTGTCCTATTATTACTTTCTCTTCTGGTGATTTGTTTGGCGTACTAAGTCCTAGTATGAATGCCGCAAGTGTAATAAGACCAATCATTATTCCTTGGTATATTACTCTCCATGTCATTCCTTTTGTGAATACTCCACCTTTATGTTTTAATGGTTTTCTTTCCATTACATCAGATTCTGCTGGGTCAACTGCAAGTGCTAGTGCTGGAAGCGAGTCTGTTACTAAGTTTATCCATAGTAGGTGTATTGGTAGTAATGTTTGTATTAAGTTTATATCTACTCCGAACTTTTTAGATAACCATGGTGTTATTAGTATTGCAACAAATAAGGTTACTATTTCTCCAATGTTGCTTGATAGTAAAAATTGTATTGCTTTTAGTATATTATCATATATACGGCGTCCTTCTTCTACTGCTGATACTACTGTTGCAAAGTTATCATCTGTTAGTATTACATCTGCTGCTTCTTTTGCAACATCTGTTCCAACAACTCCCATTGCACAGCCTATATCGGCAATTTTAAGTGATGGTGCATCATTTACTCCGGTCTCCTGTCATGGCTACTATTTCTCCATTTGCTTGCCATGCTTTTACTATACGAACTTTATGTTCTGGAGAAACTCTTGCATATACTGAGTATTTTCTTACATTTTTTTCTAACTCTTCTTGAGACATTGTTTCTAGTTCTGAACCTGTTATTGCTTCATCATCTTTTTTTAGTATTCCTAAAGTTTTTGCTATTGCAATTGCTGTTGCTTTATGGTCACCTGTAATCATTACAGTTTTTATTCCTGCTTTTTTACACTTTTGAACTGCATCTTTAACTTCTAGTCTTGGTGGGTCTATCATTCCAACCATACCAACATAAATTAGGTCTTTTTCCATGTTTTTCATTTCTTCATTTGTTGGCTCATGGTCTAATTCTTTATATGCCATTGCAAGTACTCTTAGTGCTGAGCTTGCCATTTTGTCATTTACCTTTTTAATTTCCTCTTTAAATACTTCTAAATCTTCTTTTATTTCTCCATTTATTATGTATTTTGTACATTTTGCTAGAAGTTCATCAACTCCACCTTTTGTATATACTATATATTTTCCATCTGCATCATGCACTGTTGTCATTAATTTTCTGTCTGAATCAAATGGAATTTCTTTAATACGTGGATATTGACCATATAGTGTTCCTTCGTAATCTAGTTTGAATCCCAAGTCTACTAGTGCTGTTTCTGTTGGGTCTCCTGCTAGTTTATCATTTTCTGTTATTTTTGTGTCATTACATAACATACATGTATAAATTAGTTTATTTAAGTCTTCATCTCCAAGTTTTCTTTTGAATGTTTTTACATCATGAAGTTTATTGTTATAGTAAATTTTTTCTACTGTCATTTTATTTTGAGTTAATGTTCCTGTTTTGTCTGAACATATAACAGTTGCACTACCTAGAGTTTCAACTGCTGGAAGTTTTTTTACTATAGCATTTTTCTTTACCATTCTTTGAACACCTATTGCTAAAACTATTGTTGATACTGCTGGCAAGCCTTCTGGTATTGCTGCAACTGCTAAGCTTACAGCAGTTAAGAACATTTCTATTACATCTTTTCCATATAATAAGCCTATTCCGAAAATTGCAAAGCATATTATTAATGCTACAATTCCTAAAGTTTTTCCAAGTTTATTTAATTTTCCTTGAAGTGGTGTTTCTCCTTCTTCTGCTGAATTTATAATATCTGCAATTTTACCAACTTCTGTATTCATTCCTGTTTCAACAACAACTGCTTTGCCTCTACCATAAGTAATTAAACTAGATGAAAATAACATATTGATTCTGTCCCCAAGGCCTATTCTTTCATCTTCAATCCTTGCTGCCATTTTTTCAACTGGAACAGATTCCCCTGTTAATGCTGATTCTTGTGCTTTTAAGTTCACAGCCTCAATAATTCTTAAATCTGCTGGAACATAATCACCAGTTTCTAAAATTACAATATCACCTGGCACAAGTTCTCTTGACTGAATAACCTCTAATTTACCATTTCTAATAACCTTTGCTACATGGCTACTTAGCTTCTGCAAAGCCTCCAAAGATTTTTCAGCTTTATTTTCTTGAAGAACACCAATAATAGCATTGACAATTACAACTACCAAAATAATAACAGTATCAGTAATTCCTGAAATACCCTCTTGTTTTACTCCAACTATTCCAGAAACAATAGCTGAAATAATAAGCACGATAATCATAAAATCCTTAAACTGCTCCAAAAATTTCATAAAAGTACTCTTTTTCTTCTTAGCCGCCAACTCATTAAGCCCATATCTTTCCTTTCGACTCTCAACCTCACTAGAGCTCAAGCCCTTTAGTTCATTTGTTTCAAGACATCTGACTGTTTCATCAACAGTCTCATTAAACCAATTCTTGGTCATCAACACATCCCTGCTCCTTTTTTTAAAATATGATACTATTTTACAATAAGATTTTGAAAATGTAAAGAGAAAATAATAAGATTTCATTCATACTTTCCTCAAAATCTGCAAATACTAACCAAAAGGAGGCTTGTGTTTTTTATGAAGGATGTTGATATTTTGAAGGAGATTAATCAGAATGCTAAGATGGGGATGGATTCTTTGACTAGTGTTATTAAGAAGGTTAATGATGGTGAGTTTAAGGATTTGCTAAATACTCAGCATAATGAGTATCAAAATATTTTTGATAGGTCTCAAGAGTTATTAGTTAAGAATAATATTCAGATGAAGGATACTCCTAGCATGCAGAAGGCTATGTCTTGGATGGGGATTCAGTTAAATACTGCTATGGATTCTAGTAATTCTAAGATTTCTGAATTGTTGATTCAGGGAAATGATATGGGAATTGTTAAAGGAACAAAACTTCTTAATAATTATTCTTTTATGAATAATGAAATTAAAAATATTGTTTCTGATTTTGTTCGCCTTCAACAAAAAAATATTGATGATTTAAAGCAATATTTATAATAATTAAAGAGGCTTTTGGAAGCCTCTTTTTAAGTTATTTTACATATTCATTTAATGGTTTTACTCTATAATTTAATTCTCCAAATTTATCTGTTGTTACATATCCTGGAACACTGTTTATTACATCTGGTATACGATTTACAATTGATGCACAAGTTAATTCTACTGTTGCTGGTCTTGCTACAACTATTGTTGTGTCTGGTTCTCCGTAAATTGTCCATTCATTTTTATCAAAATCTTCTTTTGAATATACTTTTCCTATACATTCTGTTTCAAGTGTTATTCCTTCTTTTGTTGTTGTTGTAACAACTGCGCTCATACCTGTTGCATCTCCTGCTTTTACTGTCATTCCAAGTGTTGATGAATAAATATCTTCTTTATATGTTTGTGGTACAGTTTTTTGTGTTTGTCTTTCAACAGTTAGTCCAAGTTTTGAACATAACCAACCATTTACATTCCACATGTATGATGGTAAATAGTTTCCTGATTCAATTACTTTTTGTCTTTCTTCATCACTAATTTTGTCTACTGATGCAACTTCTTTTTCGAAAGCATCCAATGTAAGACCTGAGCCATGTGCTTTTGCTAGTGCAATTCCATAATCTTCAACATTATAGCTTGAACTTCCTTTAATTTTTGTTATTTTATGTGTTGAACCTGCAATTGAACTGATAAGTTGTCCCCAATAAATATCTTGGTATCCACTACCTGTAATTGTACAGCCTGTCTTCTTTGCCATGTCATCTAATTCTTTAGTTATTGCTGGATTTGAATTTGCTGGATAAAAAGCTTCTTCACAAGTTGTAATTGCATTTATTCCTAATTTTGCACATAACATTAATGCATCTCTTACATCTGCAATTAAGCTCATTGTTGTAACAATTGCAATATCTGGTTTTACTGTTTTTAGCATTTCTTCTGCATTATCAATAGATGTTACTGTTACACCTTTATTTTCTCCACCCATAAGCTCTCCAATGTCTTTTCCTATTACTGCTGGGTTTACATCGATTGCTCCAACTACTTCAGCACCTTTTTCGAAAACATAACGCATTGTGTATACTGCCATTTTACCTGTACCAAATTGTACGACTCTTATTTTTTTTTCCATAAATTTTCCTCCTTTAAAATTTTATACCTAGATTATACACCAAACTTCAAAAAATATGCAATACCTTTTTGAATAAAAAATAAAAAGTGCTCTAGGCACTTAATTTTCTTGAAATTTAGGCATTTTGAGTAAATCTGTAAGCACATCATTGAGTGCAATTGGAGTTACTTTGTATGTTTTTAAAACTTCAAGTAAATTTTTTATTTTATTCTCATTTGTTGATATCTGTTTTACTGTGTTCTTTTCTAAATTCACTTTATCTTTTTTGTATTCTCTTTTAACAATTGTTATTCCATAATAAGTCTTTAGTTTTGCTTTTCTGAAGGTATATTTTTTACTTTTATAATATTCTAAAACAACTTCATTAATACCTGCCTCATTAAGTACTGCGGCGCCATAGTATTTTCCTAAGTTTTTCATAATACCTTTTCCCCTTTCTCGGCTAATTATGTAAAATGGTTTACCTTTCAATGATACACCAAAAGTCCCAAAAAAGCAAGAAAAATCGTTCGCCCTGTATCGACATCATTCGACATTTTTCGACAAATTGAAAGGAGGCTATTTCTTTAGCCTCCTTTTATATATTAAACACTCATTATTTCTTTTTCTTTATTTTCAATTGCTTTATCTATTTCAGCAACTTTGCTATCTGTTAATTTTTGAATTTTATCTTCTGCTCCTTTTAGTTCATCTTCTGTAATTGTTCCTTCTTTTTGTTCTGCTTTTGCTATATCCATTGCTTCTCTTCTTATAGAACGAACACTTACTTTAGATTCTTCTCCCATTTTCTTTATTTCTTTTACTAATTCTTTTCTTCTTTCTTCTGTTAATTCTGGGAATGCTAGTCTTATAACTTTTCCATCATTATTTGGGTTGATTCCAATTTCTGCTTTTAAAATTTCTTTTTCAATTTCTTTTAAAAGTGTTGCATCCCATGGTTGAATTACTATAAGTCTTGCTTCTGGAACTGATATTCCTGCAACTTGGTTAATTGGTGTTGCAACTCCGTAGTAATTAACCATAATTTTGTTTAATATTGCAGGGTTTGCTCTTCCTGCTCTAACTTCTGATAAATCTTCTTGTAAAACACTTATTGTTTTACTCATTTTTTCTTCAATATTACTTAAATCCATAAAAACCTCCTAAAATTTAACGTACTGTTGTACCTATTTTTTCACCCTTTATAATTCTTACTATATTTTCAGGGTCATCTATTCCAAATACTATTAGTGGAATGTTATTATCTCTGCAAAGAGATGTAGCTGTTGAATCCATTACTTTTAAATCTTTATTTAAAATATCCAAATATGAAATTTCATCATACTTAACAGCTGTTTTGTCTTCTTTTGGGTCTGCTGAATATACTCCATCTATCGTTTTTGCAAGTAGAATAACTTCTGAATCTGTTTCAGCAGCTCTTAAAGCAGCACATGTGTCTGTTGAAAAATATGGATTTCCTGTACCACATGAGAATATTACAACTCTTCCTTTTTCTAGGTGTTTTGTAGCTTTTCTTTTGATATATGGTTCTGCTATTTGTCTCATTTCTATTGCTGTTTGAAGTCTTGTGTATATTCCTCTTGATTCTAGTGCATCTTGAAGTGCTAGACCGTTTATTGTTGTTGCAAGCATTCCCATATAATCTGATGTTGTTCTTTCCATTTGATGACCATATCTGCCTCTCCAGAAGTTTCCTCCTCCTACTACTATTGATACTTGAACTCCCATATCAACTATTTCCTTGATTTTGTCACATATTTTTCCTAATGTTTCTGCATCAATACCATTCTTTTTTTCTCCTGCTAGTGCTTCTCCACTTAGCTTTAGTAAAATTCGCTTATACGCAACTTCCATTTCAAATTACTCCTTTTATTAATTTTCCATATTATTCTACCACAACTTGGGTGGAAAAATAAAGTGTTTTGCTAAAAAAAGAGCAGAATTATTTGAGAAATATTTTTTCTCTATAAACTCTGCTTTTTTTGTTTAGAATTTTATTAATTTTCCAATAGTTCCTGTGTCCTCTGCGATTTCTTCTGTTCCATTATATTCTGCATAAGATTGATTTATTTTATTTTCTACTTCTTGCTCAATTTGTTCTTTTTTAGAATTCTCTGCAAGTGTTAATTCACTCACTAGTATTTGTTTTGCATTTAATAGCATCTTTTTTTCACCTGTTGATAGACCTTTTTCTTTTTGTTTAAAGCTTAAATTCCTAACAACATCTGCAATTTCATATATATCTCCGCTCTTCATTTTGTCCATATTGTCTCTATAGCGTTTATTCCAGTTAAGTGCCATTTCTGTTGAATTTGTTTCTAGAACTTTAAATACTTTATTTGCTGTTTCTTCATCTATAATGTTTCTAACACCAACATCTTCTGCCTTTGTTGTTGGTACCATAACTTTTACTTCACCAGGCATTTTTATTATGTAATAAGATGTCTTTTCCCCTAAAATATTTTTTTCTTCTATATCTTGTATAACCCCTGCACCATGCATTGGATATACTACTTTATCTCCAATATTAAACAATTATAGTCACTCCTTTATAAGCTATTATTTTGTTACCGACCATAATTATTATACCATAAATTTTGGTAAAAGTAAATGATTTTTCCAGAAGAATATTTTTATTTTTATGTTAAATTTTTACGTTTTCTTCTCCTAGAATTTCTTTAAATTCTTCTAGTATCTCACCAGTTAAATATATTGCGCCACAAGGCTTTAGGCCTTCTTTATCTTGTATTTGAATTGCTATATTATTTTTCTCTCCTGTAAAAAATCTTATTGCTCCTCTTAAATGTTCTTTTTGCTCTTCTGTTGCGTTTTGTATGTTTAGTGTTAATATTTTTGTTTTAGTTTCTTGAAAGGTGTTTTGCCTATTATTAGTATTTTGAGTTGCTGTTTCAAAATCGACTATTGTGTTTGCAACTATTTTTACAGAGTCTTCTTCTTTCATGCTTAATCTGCCTTCTACTAAAACTATATTGTCTTCAAGTAGTACAGTTTGAGACCTACTAAAGCAACTATCAAATACAATTATTTCTGTGCTTCCATATAAATCTTCTACTGTAACAAATGCCATTATTGTGTTATTTTTTGTGTATTTCTTTTTTACTGATGTGATTATTCCTGCATATTTTACAGGTTTTCCATCTTTTGAATAGTCGTTTTCTTCTCTCATATTTATCATTTGAAGTGTATTTATATTGGTATTTGCTTTGATTTTTTCTTGAAGTTTTTCTAATGGGTGGCCTGATATGTATATTCCAAGCATTTCTTTTTCCATATCTAATAGTTCTTTTTCTTCAAATTCAGGCTCTTTATTTAGTACATACTTATGTTTTTCTGTAGTTTCTTTGCTTGCTATATCAAACATTGTTACTTGGCCTTCAATTGATTTTTTGTTTTCTCCTGAAATTGTGTCTATTATTCCTTCATAAGAAGAAATGAGTGTATGGCGTGTTTCACCAAGTTCATCAAAAGCTCCTGATTTTATTAAGCTTTCTATACATTTTTTGTTTACAGCTTCACCTTGTATTCTTTCACAAAAATCTGCAAAGTTTTTAAATTCTCCTTGTTTTTCTCTTTCATTAACTATTGCCTCAATTGCAGATGTTCCAACATTTTTAACGCTTCCGAAGTCCAAAACGAATTTTGTTTTCACTTACTGTAAATTTCGTAAAACTCTTATTTATACTAGGTTTCAATATTTCTATATTTAGCCTTTTACATTCTGCAATATACTCTGGTATTTTATCTAAATTTCCTAAAAAGCTATTTAATGTTGCTGCCATAAATTCTGCTGGGTAATATGTTTTTAAATATGCTGTTCTATATGCTACAACTGCATACGCTGCTGCATGTGATTTATTAAAAGCATATTTTGCAAATTCTGCCATTTCATCAAATATTTTATTTGCGCTTTGTTCATCTATTCCATTTCTTACACAGCCTGGAATTAAAATATTTCCTTGTTCATCAGTTTGCCCATGTATGAAGTATTCTCTTTCTTTTGCCATTACATCTAGCTTTTTCTTTCCCATTGCACGCCTTACGAGGTCTGCTCTTCCCAAAGAGTATCCTGCTAAGTCTCTTACTATTTGCATTACTTGTTCTTGATATACCATACATCCATAAGTTACATTTAGTATTGGTTCTAGAGCTGGATGTGTATATTCGCTGTGGGCAGGGTCTAGCTTATTTTTTATGTACCTTGGTATTTGGTCCATTGGGCCTGGTCTATATAGCGATACTCCGGCTATTATGTCTTCTAGTGTATCTGGCTTTAGTTCTTTCATAAAGTTTGTCATTCCTTGGCTTTCAAATTGAAATACTCCTACAGTATTGCCTGATTGCCATGTTTCTTTAAATACTTTTGGGTCGTTCATGTTTTGGTCAAAGTTTACTTCTATGTTTCTATTTTGTTTTACAAAATTTATTGTATCTGATATTACTGTTAGTGTTCTTAGTCCTAGGAAATCCATTTTTAGTAGTCCGTAGTTCTTCTAGTGTTGTCATTATAAATTGGGCTTCTATTGTGCCTTCATTTACATATAATGGTACATAATCTAGTACTGGTTTATCTGTTATTAGTACTCCGGCACGCGTGTGTTGAAGCTTGGCGTGGTAAGCCTTCTAGTTTCATTGCTATATCTAGTAGTTTCTTTGTTTCTTCATCATTTTCATATAAATTTTTTAATTCTATATTTTGTTCTAGTGCTTTTTTTATAGTTATATGAACTTCATTTGGAATCATTTTTGCAAGTTTATCTGCTTCTGAGTATGGTAAATCAAGAACTCTTGCAACATCTCTTATTACCATTTTTGCTGCCATTGTGCCAAATGTTATTATTTGAGATACATGGTCTCTTCCATATTTTCTGGCTACATATTCTATAACTTCTGGTCTTCTTTCATAGCAGAAGTCTATATCGAAATCGGGCATGCTTATTCTTTCTGGGTTTAGGAATCTTTCAAAAAGTAGGTTATATTTTATTGGGTCAATATCTGTTATTCCCATTGCATAAGCTGCAATTGAACCTGCTCCTGAGCCACGTCCTGGTCCTACTGAAATACCTTGTGTTTTAGCATAGTTTATGAAGTCCCAAACTATAAGATAGTAATCAACATACCCCATTTTTTCTATTACAGATATTTCATATTCTAGTCTATCTTGTGCTTCTTTGCTTGGGTTATCTCCATATCTTTTTTTCAAACCTGTTCTGCATAATTCTTTAAAATAGTCTGCATGTGTTGGGTATTCTTTTGGTACTTCGTAATTTGGAAGTTTTGTATTTCCAAATTCAAAATCAAAGTTGCATTTTTCTGCAATTTTAACAGTGTTTTCTATGGCTTCTGGTATATTTTTAAAATAGTCTGCCATTTCTTCTGGTGATTTTACATAGAATTCATCTACTCCCATTTTCATTCTATCTGGATCACTCATTTTTTTTCCTGTTTGAATACATAACAAAATTTCGTGAATGTAGGCATCTTCCTTTTTTAAGTAATGCGAATCATTTGTTGCAACTAGAGGAATATTAAGCTCTTTGGAAAGTTCAACAAGTTTTTGATTTACTAAAACCTGTTCTGGCAAACCATTTGGTTGAACTTCCAAGTAGTAATCTTCTCCAAAGATATTTTTATGCCATAAAGCAATTCTTTTTGCTTCTTCTAAGTCTTCCTTTAGTATTGCTTTATTAACACTTCCTGCCAAGCATGCACTTAAACAAATTAAACCTTCGTGGTATTTTTCTAAAAGTTCTAAGTCTATTCTTGGTTTATAATAAAAGCCTTCAATAAATCCCATTGAAACTAAAATACTTAAGTTTTTATATCCTATTTCATTTTTTGCAAGCAAAATTAAATGTGAATATTTATTATCTATATTAGATTCTTTATCAAACCTAGTACGAGGCGCCACATAAACCTCACACCCAATAATAGGTTTAATACCAACCTTTTTACATTCCTTATAGAAATCAACTACACCAAACATAACACCATGGTCTGTAATTGCCATAGCTTTCATTCCAAGTTCTTTTGCTCGTGCTGGTAGTTCTTTTATTTTATTTGCTCCATCTAATAAACTAAATTCCGTGTGTGTATGTAAATGTACAAACTCCATAATTTTCTCCTAAACCTTCTATTTTATGGCATTTATTATATCATATATTATTAAAAAAAGTAAGCGTTTTTAATAACAAAATCATAGATTGAATTATTAGTGAATTCTAAAAGTAAAATATATTAATTAATAACTAAACTTTATTTTACTTTTACAATTTAACTTTATGATTAATTTTTCTCATTTTTCTTCAATCTCTTGGCTTTCCACCATATTTGTGGTATAATATTTATGTTTTTTGAAAGGATTTGATTTTATGAAGTTGGCTTCTGATAATGAGACTTTGGCTGAGAATAAAGCTTTGATTTTGTATATTTTGAATAAAGTTAATAAACCTATTGAGAATACTGCTTTTTATAAGTTGATTTTGACTTTTGAGGATATGAATTATTTTTATTTTCAGCAATTTTTATTGGATTTAATGGATAATAAATATATTTTAAAAGGTATTACTGATAAGAATGAAACTGTATATGAGATGACTGCTGATGGTAGACAGGCTATTAGTTTGGTTCAGGATTTGATTCCTGGTTTTACTCGCTTTCAGATTGATAATAATTTTAAAGAAGATTTGCGTTCTATTGAAGATGAATATTCTATTACAGCAGATTTTATCCCTGAAAGTGAAAATGCATATACTGTTGTTTGTAAAATCACTGAAAATGGCCGTGTTACTTTTGAAGTTAAGACTTTTGCAGGCTCAAGAGAACATGCTAAATCAATTGTTGATAATTGGAAAAAGAATGCTGTTAAGCTATATCCCAAGATGCTAAAAATGCTTACTAAATAAGTAAGCACTTTTTTTATTATATACTATTAAATTTTGGCATCATTCCTATTTTGTTTGGTGTATGCTCTGGTAATTGATAAATGTCATGTCCTGGAAATTCATTTGCTTCTACAAAGACTGGACCCTTGTCTGAAAAAGCCACATCCCATCCTATATATGCCATTTCTGGCACTATTTTTGCCGCTTCCTTACACATTGCAAGTGCCTCTTCCCAGTCTGGAAACTTAAAGCCTTTTATAATATTTCCTGTTGCAGGATGAACTTCATACAAATTTTTCTTTTTATCAATTGCCCTGTCTAATACTATTCCAGTCTCCACATCTATTGGAGCAACCATTCCACCACTATTGAAATTATCAACAAAAGAACCATTTCCAATTCTAAAATAAGCACATATTACATGTGGTTTATTGTCTTTTAGTATAGTAACAACTCTTGCAGTATTAATTGCACCTGGATAAATATTGCTTACCTTTTCATTTTGCTTTATTACTTCTTCCAGTTCAAAATTATGGCTACTTGTAAGGTAATTATATAATTCTTCTGATGAAGGATAATCCTTTGTTTTGATTTTTTCTATTCCCTTTCCGCAACCACCATCTATTGGTTTTGCCATAAACACATCATGTTTTTCTATAAACTTAATAACATCTTCCTTTGATGCAGTAGTTACATCTACCCAATCTCTTTTTAAGTACTTCTGGAATTTTCTATTAAATTCATTTTTATTCTCAAATATGTGAAAATATGCTTTATCATTATATTTTGCAATTAAGCTATTGTTCCTGCCTCTTGTTATATAGGTATCTCTTTGCTCATCTGTTAAATTATACATTTCAAATAAATCATAATCCATATATCCGGCTCCATACTTTTTGGCACATTCAGACATATCTAAAAATATTGATAAACGAGATTTTCCAGTTTTTTTGTGTACTTCATTTACTTTGTTTAACATTGCTTTATAGTCCATTTTTGATAAACGGCTTAAAATATACTTAATATTTCCCATTATTTTTAAATTGACCTCCTCATATCCTCATATTCTTTAAGTCTTGCTTCATAGCTCTCGTATGCTGCTTTTTCAAATGGAATCTTTGCTTTAGTTTGTCCTAATATATTGTGAACAAAAAACTTTGCAAACTCTGGGTTTAGAACTAATATTGGGCCTAAAATTGATGTTCCTATAAAGTTATTAATTCTAATTCCTTCTAATTTACTTTCACGGTTTAGCCCTGCTCCACGAATTACTTTCGCAAAATATGTTGTTTCATTATTTCCATAAGAATGTGCAAATTGGTCTTTAAAACCAACTATTTTTATGTTCTCAAATTCTCCTAAGAATAGTGAATTATATCTATTGAACATTTCTCTTTTTGAATATATATCTAAAATTCCTAGTCCTTCTATTTTTGTTTCATCATCATTTTCTATATATTTGCCAAGAATTTCTAAGCTATTTCCTGTAAATAGTATTGCCTTTCCTGTTTGTATATATTCATTTAGTTTGTCTTTATATGGTTTTAGGGACCTTATTATTATTTCTTGTGCTTTTTCTGTCATTGAGCCTAAATAAACTAAGTTTATGTCCTGCTTTACAAATGCAGGTTCTGAATGTAATTCAGTTTCTATAAATTCTGCATCAGGTAAACATTTTTTTAGGAACATTATATTGCCATAATCTCCGTATATATTGCTCATTTCAGGGTATAATATTTCTATTTTCATTAAATCTTACCCCCTCTTATATTTTCTTTTAATTTAAGAGCTACATCATATTTATAGATATCATGAAGAATAAATATTGTGTCTACATCTTTTTCTATAAATTTTGTTGTTTCAAGTTCATCTACTGTTTTTATTATTCTTTCCTCTGGAACTCCTGCATATAATAATCTTAAGTAATAGTCATTTGCTCTTACTCCTCCAATAATTACTTGCTTTATATTATCTTTGTTTAAAAGTTCAAAATCCGCATCATATAACCATGTAAGGTTTTCGGATGAGTTTTTTGCATCATCACAATCATCTATTACTAAAATTACTGCCTTATTTCCTGGCTCGCTTTGTACATAATCAAATACGCGTGATGCAGCTACTGGGTTTTGGCCTTTTGAAAGGTGGGTTATTACCCTTTTTCCATTGATATTTTCTTCACTTATTCTTGTTTCTACTATTTTTGTCTTCTTTATTGCATTATTGATATTTGTTGCTGAGATGCCTATTGTTCTTAATATGGTAATTGCTGCAAGTTCATTGTAGATATTGAATAAGCTATCTGCTATCATATTGTATTTATAACTTTTTTGAGTTTCTTTAATTATTATTTCTTTTCTTTCTTTATCTATATTTTTTACTAGAAAATTGCTCTCTGGTGATTTAAAACTGCAGTTTGGGCAATATGCTTTTCCTATATGGTGATATCTTGCATACTCGTATTTTAGCTTTGTATCGCATATTGGGCATGTTTTAATATCTTTTATTATATTTGTTGTTTCTTTAACATCAGTATCTAGCTTGTCTATTCCATAGTATATTTTTTTGTTATCTTTTCCAAGGCTACAAGATACTAAGTCATCAGCATTCAAAACTAATGTTGTTTCTTTTGGAAGACTACTGTTTATGATATCTACTATATAATCTGTATTTGCATTTCTTTTTATTGAATCTCTAAAAAGATTTGTGCAAACTAAATAATCTGGTTTTATGTACTTATATATTAACTTTGAACTTCTTTCATCAACTTCAAACACTGCTATTTCCTCTGTTATCTTGTTTTTAAGTGATGCCTTTGTAAGCAAGCTACATGCAATTCCAGAATTTAGGTTTGAACCTAATCTGTTGTTTAGCACATTAAAGCCGTTTTCAATTAATATATCATTTATCATATTACATACTGTTGTTTTTCCATTTGTTCCTGTTACTGCAATGATTTTTTTGGGTTTATCTATTTGCTCTAAAAAGTCCGGGCATATTTTTATTGCTATTTTCCCTGGCATAAATGAAGCATTCCTTCTTAAAAGTTTTAGAGCATGTACAGCTAGTTTCGAAATATAAAGCGCTGTGTAAAACCTAAATTTACTCATATTTTAAAAAATCCTTTCTATACATTGAATTTGAAAAGTACTATATCTCCATCTTGCATAATATATTCTTTTCCTTCTGAACGAACTAAGCCTTTTTCTTTTGCTGCAACCATTGAACCTTCTCTCATTAAGTCATCGAAAGACACTATTTCTGCTTTTATAAATCCTCTTTGTATGTCTGAGTGGATTTTTCCTGCAGCTTCTGGTGCTTTTGTTCCTTTCTTTATTGTCCAAGCTCTTACCTCTGGTTCTCCTGCTGTTAAGAAAGACATTAATCCGAAGTAAATCATAACTTTCTCTTATTACTGTATCTAAGCCTGATTCTTTTAATCCAAGTGCTTCTAGCATTTCTTGTTTATCTGTATCATCTAGGCTTGATAATTCTTCTTCTATTTTTGCACAAAGTGGAATACATTTTGTATTTTCTTCTTTGGCAATTTCTTTTACTTTATTAACATTTACATCATTTTCTACATCTGCTAATTGGTCTTCTTCAACATTTGCTATGTAGATTATTGGTTTTGATGTTAGTAAAAATAAATCTTTTACTGTTTCTTTTTCTTCATCTGTAAGTTCTACTTGTCTTGCTGGTTTTCCATTATCTAAAAGTTCTTTTATTTTCTTTAATGCTTCTATTTCAATTTGATATTTTTTATCGGCTTTTAGCATCTTTGTAGCTCTATCAAGTCTTTTATCAACTGTTTCCATATCTGCAAAGATAAGCTCTAAATTGATTGTTTCTATGTCTCTTTTAGGATTAATATTTCCATCTACATGAACTATATTTTCATCTTCAAAACATCTTACAACTTCAGCTATTGCATCAACTTCTCTTATATGTGATAAAAACTTATTTCCAAGCCCTTCACCTTTGCTTGCACCTTTAACTAGCCCTGCAATATCAACAAATTCGATAACTGCATGTGTTGTTTTTTGTGGGTGATACATTTGGGTTAATTTATCTAATCTCTCATCTGGAACTGCTACCATTCCAACATTTGGTTCTATTGTACAGAATGGGTAATTTGCACACTCTGCTCCAGCTTTTGTTATACTATTAAACATTGTACTTTTTCCAACATTTGGTAATCCAACTATTCCTATTTTCATAACTTAAAGTCTCCTCTTTTTTCTTTTTTACTTGGTATATTATATACTATTTTTGGGATTTATTCAATAAAAAGTGAATAAAAAAAGGATAAAAGTAGGCTATAAACCCACTTTTATCTTTTATCCAAACAAACTTATCTGGTTACTTTGGCTCATGCCATCTAAGCAGCCAAATTTGCTTAACATTTCTGTTGTTGATTTTCCTATTTTTGCTCTTAGTTGTAAGTCATCTATACACATGAATTGTCCATCTTTTGCTGCTTGATATATGTTTTCTGCAGCTATTCCTCCAAGGCCTGCTATACTAGATAGTGGTGGCCTTATTTTGCCATCTTCTATTTGGAATTTGTTGCTGTGTGATTTGTATAAGTCTATTGGTAAAAAGTTAAAGCCCCTTTCATAGAATTCTAGTACTATTTCTAGTATTGTGTACATTCCTTTATCTTTTTGTGTTGCATTGTTTCCTTGCTGTTCTATTTCTTTCATTTTTGCTTTTACTTTTTCTTTTCCATGTATCATGAATTCACTATCGAACTCATCTGCTCTTATTGAGAAGTATGCAGCATAGTATGCAAGTGGAATATGTACTTTGAACCATGCAATTCTGAAAGCCATTGTTACATAGGCTACTGCGTGTGCTTTTGGGAACATGTATTTTATTTTTTTACAAGAATCTATATACCATTCTGGAACTCCATGTTCTCTCATTTCTTCTTTGTATTCTTCCCACTTTGGTTCTGCACCTTTTGCTACTTTTCCTTTACGAACTGCTTCCATTATTTTAAATGAATGGTTTGGATCTAGTCCCATTTTTATTAAGTATGTCATGATATCATCTCTTGTACATATTGCATCACTTAATGTTGCTGTTCCTTCTTTTATTAATGTTTGTGCATTGTTTAGCCATACATCTGTACCATGTGATACTCCTGATATTCTTATTAGTTCCTCAAATGTTGTTGGTTTTGTATCAACAAGCATGTCTCGTACGAATTTTGTTCCAAATTCTGGTACTCCAAATGAGCCAACTTGTGAATTTATTTGTTCTGGAGTTACTCCAAGTGCCTTTGTTGAGCTAAATAAAGACATTGTTTCTTTATCATCTAGTGGTATTGTTTTTGGGTCTACTCCTGTTAAATCTTGTAACATTCTTATTACTGTTGGATCATCATGGCCCAGCATATCTAGTTTTAGTAAGTTTTTATCTATTGAGTGATAATCAAAGTGTGTTGTAATTATATCTGAATTTGGATCATCTGCTGGATGCTGTACTGGGCAGAATTCATATATTTCTCTGCCATGTGGAACAACTATTATTCCTCCTGGGTGCTGGCCTGTTGTTCTTTTTACTCCAACACAGCCATCTACAAGCCTTGATATTTCTGCATTTGTTATTGGTATGTTTCTTTCTTCATAATATTTTTTTACATATCCATAAGCTGTTTTTTCTGCCATTGTACCTACTGTTCCGGCTTTAAATGTTTTTCCTTTTCCAAATATAACTTCTGCATATCTATGTATTTTCCCTTGATATTCTCCAGAGAAATTTAAGTCTATATCAGGCTCTTTATCTCCATTGAAACCTAAGAATGTTTCAAATGGTATATCCATTCCATCTTTGCAAAGTTTTTCTCCACATTTTGGGCAAAGCTTATCTGGTAAGTCAACTCCATTTTTTATTCCATAATCAGTAAAATCTGAATATTTGCATTTTGGGCATCTATAGTGTGGTGGAAGTGAGTTTACTTCAGTTATTCCAAGCATATTGGCTACAAATGATGAACCAACTGAACCTCTTGAGCCAACTAAGTATCCATCTTCATTTGATTTCAAAACTAGTCTTTGTGCAATTATGTATAGTGTTGAGAAACCATTTTTAATAATTGAGTCTAGCTCTCTTTTTAACCTTGCTTGCACTATTTCTGGAAGTGGGTCTCCATATAGTTCTTTTGCCTTATTTTCGCAAGTTTCTTTTATTTCTTCTTCTGCCCCTGGTATTACTGGTGGGCATTTTTCTTTTGAAATTGGGCATACATTTTCACAAAGGTCTGCTATTTTATTTGTGTTTGTAACAACTACTTCGTAAGCCTTTTCTGGTCCTAGGTATTCGAATTCTTTTAGCATTTCTTCTGTTGTTCTAAAGTATAATGGGGCTTGGTTATCGCAGTCTGAGAAGCCTTGGCCTGCCATTAGTATTCTTCTATATACCTCATCTTGTGGGTCCATAAAGTGAACATCACATGTTGCTACTACTAGTTTTCCGAATTTTTCTCCTAGTTCTACAATTTTTCTATTTATATTTTTAAGTGCTTCTTCATCTGGAACTGTGCCATCTCTTATAAGGAAGTTATCGTTTCCAAGTGGTTGAATTTCTAAGTAGTCGTAATACTGAGCGATTTTTTCTATTTTTTCTTCTGGTTTGTTATGTAGAATTGCTCTATATAACTCACCTTGTTCACACGCACTTCCTAGGATTAGCCCTTCTCTATATTTTTCAAATACGCTTTGAAGTACTCTTGGTCTTTTGTGGAAGTATTGTATATGTGATACTGATATTAATTCATATAAGTTTCTTAGTCCTTTTTGTGTTTGTGTAAGTATTATTGCATGATATGGTTTAACCTTTTTCCAGCCGTCTTCTCCTTCTGGTATTTCATCATCTGGAACAAAGTATGCTTCAACACCATATATAACTTTTATGTCTAATCCCAAATCATCAACTGCATGCTTTGCTTCTGGGAAGGCTTGTACAACACCATGGTCTGTAATTGCAACTGATTTCATTCCCCATGATGCAGCTCGTTTTATTAGTTCTTTTGCTGGTGTAATAGCATCCATTTGGCTCATTTGAGTGTGCATGTGTAGTTCTACACGCTTTGTCATGCTATTATCTTGTCTTGTAATCTCTGCTTGTGGTGGCAATTCTATTACTACATTTGCAATAACTCCTAGCTCTTTTGCAAAGTTATCATAAGCTGCATTTCCTTGTAGTTTTACTCTTATTTTTGGTTTGATTCTTGCCATAACTTTTTGAACTTTTTCTGGTTCAACGAATGATTTACAAGTAATTGTGCTTGTTCCATCATATACATCAAACATTACTAAAGTTTTACCGTTTTTTAATTCTCTTGAATCAGTTCTTATTACTTTTCCTTGCAAAGCAACTTTTCCGTAATCTACTGTTAAGTCTTTTATTTTTACAATCTGTTCTTTGATATTTGCGCTTCTTCCAAGTATTAACGGTGTTTCTTCCTCTGGCTCTTCTGGAGCATTCTCAGCACTTTCTTCCGCTGTTTGCTCTTGTTTCAACTCTTGAGCTGCTTTCTTATTTTCCTCTACAATAAAGTTTAGATTGTTTACCATGTTCTTACAAACATTTTCCTGTAATTCTTCTAAAAGATGGCGTTGTTCTTTTATTTCTTCTTCTGAAATATTTTCATTATATGTAACTCTATATTTTTTGCCATACACATTCATAAATAATTTTTCTAAAACACTATCTACAGAATACGCATGTAAAAATTCAGAACTCTTATTCTTTAAATTAATTTCTGCACTATTCCCATCTAATGTAATTGTACTTCCTTTTAAAATTGCTTTAGTAATTGGAAATTTTGAAGCTACATATTTTATAATGTCGTTCCAGTCATCTTTAAGTGTGTGAATTAGTTCGATTTCTGGATATTTTACATCTATTATAATTGTCTGAATGTTAAATCTTGTTGATAAATAAGTTTCAAAATCAGCTAAATCTTGAACTTTTAGCTGATTTTGACTAAATATTTCCACCTCTAACTTGTTGCTTTTTTTGTATAAATTCATTTTTTGAATTTGTGCTTCTTGAATATTGCTTTCTTTTTTAAAATCTTGAAATACATCTTTTACAACCTTTTGCATCGTTTTTATGTTCCCTCTTTTCTCTCGTTTGCTTGGGAGTATTATATCATATTTTTGTGAAAATGGAACAGGGAAAATTAAAATTTTTGCTAAATTTTTTATCTTTATTTTATTGACATTCTGTAAAAAATATGCTATTATATTTTTAGCAAAAGCAAATGTCTTTTTCTGCATAAGACATCGTTGTTCCTCCTTTCAACCTCTTAAGCGAAAGGCTTGCAGTATTATATATTATTATTTACAAAAAGTCAATACAGTTTAGAGTGTTTTACTTTAAAATTTCATTCTCAAAATTCGACAAAATTCATCATCTTTGAACTATTACTTTTCAGCATTTTAACCAAAATTTCCGCACTATTTGTTTTATTATATTGTTGTCTTCAAATTTATTTATCCCAAAACATTTTTTACCTAAGTCTTCTATTGATGCTCCACAGTGATATAAAACTTTGTTATCTATTACTATAAATCTATCATGAAATTTATTGCTTTTTATTACTTGGAGATGTGGATACTCGCTATTGAATTTTTTTATGTCTAATTCGGTTATTTTACATCTATCTCCTGTTATAATTATTACTTCAACATTCTTTTTCTTTTTAGATAACATTGAAAGTAAACTTTCATCTATGTAGTTATCAATTATCACTATCTTTTCTTTGGCTATTTTAATTATATCTATTATTAAACTATAAGCATCATATATTTGTCCTTCAAAAAACACTTTTTGTTTGAATTCTTCTTGTGTTTGTAACGCATTGAAAATTTTATCAAATTGTTTATCATATATTTCAAATTTGTTTTCCATTTTATTTTCAATACTTATAACCCTATGTAATAATTCTCCATTATTGTTAATAAATTGCTTCATCCTTACAAATGTTTCAACAATAATAACACTCATTTTGATTGCAATTTCAGTTTTTAGCAATCCCGCAAGCATTATAATTCCTTGCTCCGTAAAAACATACGGAGTATATTTACGTACAACTTTTCCGTTATTTATTTTTAAATTTAAGGTCGCAATTTGCGACCTTAAATTTAAAGTCTCTTCATTGGTTAGCTTAAAGCAAAAATCTCTAGGAAATCTCTCTACATTTCTTTTTACTACTTCATTTATTCTTTTAGTTTCACAATCATACAACTTAGCAACATCACTATCTAACATTACTTGTTTATTTCTTATTGTATATATAAGATTCTTTATTTCATTATTATTTATGCTAATTAATTCATTATCCATTCAAATATCATTCCTTTACAAAAACATTATCTTGCAATGTTCAATTTCATTTTTCCCCATTAATTTATATAAATATCACCTAAAGCTAACCATTATTTTATATTATTATTTACAAAAAGTCAATATATCTCAATGTTTTTTCTATTTAATCTTCCATCCATTTGTAACATCATATCCAGCTGCTAGGTTTATGTGCTTATATGAAAGTCTTACTATAGGGCGAATTGCTCTGGCTCTAGTAGATGAACTTTTCGTTAAAACGTGTGATTGAAATAATGTATCTAATCCGGATCTTACCTTTCCATTATCTACAAAATTCATTTGAAGTGCTATATATGCATAGCCTTGATTACAAAAACTACCTCTAGTAGCTAAATGAAAACTACCTTCCTGTGGAGTAAGTAAAACATTATACATAGTCTCTATCTCATTCTCTTTTCTTGTATCTGCATTCAAATATTTATCACTCATATCTTTTTGATTCCAAAAACCCTGAAAAGCTTTAAAATTTTCAGTTTTCGTTATGTATGTTTCTTCTTCAGTTTCATAGGCTATCAATTCATCTTGTTTACTAGATACTCCTCCTGTTTTTACATCTTCTAAATATCTTTTTGGAACATAGCTTCCTTTATAGGCTATAGAATCTCCATATTTCACTCCTCCATCTATATAGTCATGATAATCCCACACGCTTAAATCCATTTTACTTTCTATATCTTCAATATTCTCGCTTCTGGCTACTGCTCCATAATTTGAATTACTATATAGCTTTTTGCAAATATCGTTCAACAAATATACACAGTTATTATATCCCCTTGCACCTTTAAATGTTATTGTAGCTTTAGTTGGCGATTCGCAAATTAACTCTACAGTTCTTGTTTTATTATCTACTGTTAATACTCTCCATTTTAAGTTATTTTCTTGTGAAATGCTTTGTTCCTCATCTGCTCCTGAATATTTTGTCTCGACTATGTAGCTTTCAGTTACTTCTTCTGGTTGATATGCAACATAGTCTCCTATTTTTATGTGGTCTGATAGGACTAAAGTTGCATCATCTAATTCTTTCATTAAATCATCAACTTGAGACTGTTGCTGTTCAACTTTATGGTTTGTTTCCCCAACTGCTTTTTGGGCTGTATTAAATATTTTGCTGTCTATGGCAACTTTTGTGCCTACTCCTAGCAAAATTAGCATTATTATTATTGTTATTATGAGTATAATTATGGTAATTCCACGATTTGTGGTGAGAATTTTGTGGGTTAGATTTTGACTGCATTTTTCCCCTTGATTTAAAATATTTTTTTCATTTTCTAAATTATGGCTCTCTCTCTCTCTCTCTCTCTCTCTCTACTCTTGCAACGGTTTTGGCGGTTTGTTGTTTCATGTTTTTTTCCTCCTATTTAGGCAAGTTTTGTTTAACTTGCCTGTTTGTTTGGTTTTATTTTATGATATATTTTGGAGTTTGTCAATAGGTTTTTACTTTAAATTTTTATTCTCAGAATGTATAAATTCACCATCCTTGAACTATTACTTTTCAGCATTTTAACCAAAATTTCCGCACTATTTGTTTTATTATATTGTTGTCTTCAAATTTATTTATCCCAAAACATTTTTTACCTAAGTCTTTTATTGATGCTCCACAGTGATATAAAACTTTGTTATCTATTACTATAAATCTATCATGAAATCTATTGCTTTTTATTACTTGGAGATGTGGATACTCGCTATTGAATTTCTTTATATCTAATTCGTTTATTTTACATCTAGCTCCTGTTATAATTATTACTTCAACATCTTTTTTCTTTTTAGATAGCTATTTTATTTTTTAATAAACCTGATAGCATCGCAACACCTTGTTCTGTAAATACATACGGCATATATCTTCTGCCGCCATATTTGTTTTCTAAACTTGAGGTCACAAATTGCGACCTCAAGTTTAGAAATTCGCTATCACTCAGTTGAAAACAAAACTCTGTTGGAAATCGCTCTATATTTCTCCTCACATATTCTAATCTTTTTTATTTTCTTGTTTTGATTTCATAATTTCTATTTTAATAAAACCTTCCTTATTTCTTCTACATTCTCTACAATATAGTCTGCTCCTGCTGTTTCTAGTTCTTGTTTTGTTCCAAATCCATAAGTTACACCTATTGATTTTAGTTTATTAGACTTAGCTCCGAGAATGTCGTAGTTTCTATCTCCTACCATAATACATTCTTCTAATTTAAAATTATTTATATTGTCTAATGCAAATTTTATTACATCTTTTTTTGCATTTCTTGTTCCATCTAAAGTAGCTCCTGATACAAAGTAAAAGTATTGCTTTAGATTGTATTTTTCAAGTATTTTATTCGCATAAGGTTCTGGTTTTGATGTGGCTAGAAGAACATTTTTTCCGTTTTGTTTTAAGTTTCTAATTAATTCATCAATTCCTTTATATAGCTTAGTTTCCCAGACTCCCGTTTTTTCATAAAATTCTCTGTACTTTTCTATTGCATACTTGGCTTGCTCTTTTGTGAGATTATAGTAGTTTACAAATGTATCTTCTAATGGTGGTCCTATAAATTTTTCTAGGCTTGTTCTGTCTTGAACTTCTATACAAAAGTGTTTTAATGTATATACAAACCCATTAATTATTCCCTCTCTTGAATCAATTATTGTTCCATCTAAATCAAATAGTATATTTTTAAACATGTTTACCTCTTTTCTTCTAGATTATTATAGCATAAAATTCTAGTTGAGTGTATCTTTTGTAAAAATTATTTTCGTTTTCGAATTCAGAAAAAATTATATTGACTTTTCACATTTTATGTACTATTATTTTTCTAGGAGTGATTTTTTATGGATTTGTTGAAAGAGAGAATTTTGGCTGATGGTAGGATTTTGAATGATGATATTTTGAAGGTAGATGGTTTTATTAATCATCAGGTTGATTGTGAGTTAATGCGAAAAATGGGGGAGGATTTTGCAGAGCATTTTAAGGATTTTGGAATTACTAAGGTTGTTACTATTGAAAGTTCTGGTATTGCTCCTGCTTTTTCTGTTGCAAGTATTTTGAAGGTTCCTTTGGTTATTTTCAAAAAGCAGACTTCTGAAATTTTGGATGAAGATTTACTTCAAACTGAAGTGTTTTCTTTTACTAAGGGAAAGCCTTATCAGCTTACCGCTTCTCGTAAATTTCTTGGTAATAGTGATAATATTTTATTTATTGATGATTTTTTGGCTAATGGAGAGGCTGGGCTTGGTGCTAGTAGAATAATAAGAATGGCTGGTGCTAATTTGTGTGGTATTGGTATTGTTATTGAGAAGTCTTTCCAGCCTGGTAGAACTAAGCTTGAAGGTTTAGGTGTTCCTGTTTATTCACTTGCTAGAATTAAGGCTTTTAATAATGGTAAACTTGAATTTTTAGATTAAATTAAAATATAGAGGCAATTTTGTTTGCCTCTATGTTTATTTTATTGCTTCTTCTGCATACTTGTTGTTTACAACTTTTTCGTAGTCTGCTCTTTTTTCTAGTTCTCCTGCTTCTTCTATTACATCTTGTAATTTATTGAAAGCTTCTTCTGTCATAACTGGTGTTTTGTTCCAAGCATCTATGTCTTTGTATCTTTGAATTGAGCTTTCTAGCATTTGTACATCTGTACTTGGGAAAAAGTCTTTTATAAGTTCTGCAATTTCTTTTGCAGAGTGTTCTTCTGTCCATTTTTGTCCTTTATATATTGCATCTGTAAAATTCTGTATTAACTTTTCATTTTTGGCTATATAGCTTTTCTTTGCAAAATATGCAGTATATGGAATTTCTCCCGCTTCTGCTCCAACTGATGCTACAATATATCCAGCTCCTTGTGCTTCTGTCATTGAAGCTGTAGGCTCAAATAGTGTTACATATTCTGCATTTCCTCCCGCAAATGCTCCGGCCATTAGGTCAAAGCTTATGCTATCATCTAAAATCAAATCATTTTTTGTGTCTATGCCTTTTTGTTTTAATACATACTCAAATGTCATGTATGGAACTCCGCCTTTTCTTCCTGGAATTACTGTTGTTCCTTTTAAGTCACTCCAATTAAATTTTTCTGGTTTGTTTCGTGCCACTAAAAATGAGCCATCTCTTTTTGTAAGTTGTGCAAATACTTGTGGATAGTCTTCTTTTCCTTCATTATATACATAAATTGAAGCTTCAGGTCCTGCAAATCCTATATCACTTTGACCTGCTAAAACCGCTGTCATTACCTTATCTGCTCCTTGCCCTGTTGTAAGCTCAACTTTGATGCCTTTTTCTTCAAAATATCCAAGTGCTATCGCCACATATTGTGGTGAATAGAATACTGACCTTGTAACTTCATTCACTCTTACTGTTGTTAATCCTTTTGCCTCTTGATTATTGTTTCTTTTAGCAGATATAATAACTGATGTTATTACTCCTACTATTGCAGCTACAATAATTGCTGCTATTATCCATTTTCTCAATGTTCTTCCTCCTAGTTATATAAATTTGTGTGATTTTGATAGTAGTTTTTCAAATAAAACTACTGAACCATAAAGTATGGTTGCAACAAAAGCCAAGATTATTACACCTGTCATTACTAAATCTAGCTTAAACACTTGACCTCCATAAACTATTAAGTATCCGAAGACCTGCCTTTGATACTAGAAATTCCCCAGTTATTACTCCTACTAAAGATAAACCAATATTTATTTTAAGAGAATTTATAAATGTTCCAATATTGGCTGGTATAATTATTTTGGTTAATAGTTGAAATTTACTACAGTTAAAGGTTTGTGCCATTTTGATTTTTTCTTTGTCTGTATCTAAGAAGCCATTTAGTATTTCCATAATTGTAACAATTAAGGAAATTGCAAGCCCCATTGTTATAATAGCACCTTTTCCTGCTCCAACCCAAATTATTATAATTGGTCCTAAAGCGACTTTTGGTAAACTATTTAGTACAACTAAAAATGGTTCTGCGACTTTACTAAAAAAGTCGGACCACCATAAAAGTATTGCCATAATAGTTCCAATTAGTACTCCTAATGAAAAGCCGTATCAAAGTTTCTTCACATGTTACCCATAGATGTGTTAATAGTTTGTTTTCAGATAAGTTCATGAGTGTTTTTAAAATTTTGCTTGGTTGACTTGTTATAAAGCTATCAATTAATCCTCTGTTTGCGCATATCTCCCATATTGCAATAAAAGCAATTACAATTCCTATTTGTGTTGCAAGTATTGATATTTTTTTTAGTTTAATTTGTTTTAGATATTTTTTTCTGTCCTTAGAGATATTTTTTTCATGCATTTACATCTAACTCCTTCCATAAGCTGTCAAAGTATTTACTGAATTTAGGACTTTCTCTTACGTTTAATGGATTTCTATTTTCCATTTCAAAATCAATAGTATGAATTTTGTTTACTGTTGCTGGTCTTCCTGTTAATACTACTATTCTGTCTGACATACTTATTGCTTCTGAAATATCATGTGTTACCATTAGTGTTGTAACATTTTCATTTTTAATTATTCCATATATATCTTTTGTAACCATTAATCTTGTTTGATAATCAATTGCGGAAAATGCTTCATCTAAAAGCAGAATTTTCGGTTTAATTGCCAAAGTTCTAATTAAAGCAACCCTTTGACGCATTCCTCCTGATAATTGTGATGGATATTTGTCTTTAAATTCATATAGATGGTATTTTTTTAAAAGTTCCTCTACATATTTTTTGTTTTCTGGTGTGCACATTTTTCTTATTTCTAATCCAAATAGCACATTTTTATATATGCTTCTCCATTCTAGTAAACTATCCTTTTGTAGCATATATCCAATGCTTGATGATAACCCAGAACTTTCTACTCCATCTATGTAGATTCTTCCTGAAGTTTTTTCTTCTAATCCTGCAATTATTGATAAAAGTGTTGATTTTCCACATCCACTAGGTCCTATAATGCTTACAAATTCGCCATTATTCACAGTAAAATTTATGTTTTTTATAGCCTCTATTTCACCATTTTTGGCTTGATATATTTTTGAAATATTTTCAATCTTTAGTAACTCTCTCACTTTAAAAATTCCCCCTACAAACTTATCTAGTTATATTATATTCTTGATAGGAAATAAGGGTGAAAAAAAACGATACTTCGAAAAGTATCGTTTTATAATTAACCTTGTGTGTAAGGTAATATAGCAATATGTCTTGCTCTTTTTACTGCTGTTGTGATTTCTCTTTGATGTTTTGCACAAGCTCCTGTTGCTCTTCTTGGTAATATTTTACCTTTTTCGTTTACGAATTTTTTCATTTGGTCATAGTTTTTGTAATCTAAAACTAAATCTTCATTAGCACACATTGCGCAAACTTTTTTTCTTGTTTTTCTAAATTTTGGATTGAAATCTTCTTCATCTTTTCCATTAAATCTTTTTTTCTTATTATTTTTGTTGTTTCCTCTTTTATCTGCCATTGATTATTTCCCCCTTTCTATTGTTTAGAATGGTAAATCGTCTTCTTGTTGTGGTGCAAATTCTGAGCTTTCAGAAACTGCATTTCCAAAAGTACTTTCAAATCCTTCTGCACCGCCAGCATTCTCTCTCTTGCTATCTGCAAAATATGCTTCTTCTGCGATTACCTCTGTAACATAATGTTTTACCTTATTTTCATCTTCCCAATTTCTTGTCTGAAGTCTTCCAACTACTCCAACTTGTTGACCTTTTTTAAACCACTTGCTACAAAACTCGCCTGTTTTGTTCCAAGCTACAACGTTTATAAAGTCAGCTTGTCTTTCTTCACCTGGTTTGCTAAATCTTCTATTTACTGCTAATGAAAAACTTGCAACCAATGTGTTTGTATTACTTGTATATCTAACTTCAGGATCTCTTGTTAAACGACCCATTAGAATAACTTTATTCATTTATTATTCCTCCTCTTTAACTACCATGAACTTCATAACTTCGTCTGTTATTCTATAATTTCTTTCAAGCTCAGCTATTAATTCTGGTTTTGCTTCGAATTTGAATACTAGGTAAAATCCTTCTTTTTGCTTATTTATTTCATAAGCTAATTTTCTTTTTCCCATTTCTTCAACAGAAGCTACTGTTCCGTCAGCATTAATTAAATCAGAGAATTTTTTTATTAAATTTTTAACACTTTCTTCCTCTAAATTTGGATTAACAATGACAACACTCTCGTATTTATTCATCATTTCCACCTCCCTCTTGGATATAACCCATATTGTCCTAAC
This sequence comes from uncultured Clostridia bacterium, assembly GCA_934167835.1. Taxonomy (GTDB): domain Bacteria; phylum Bacillota; class Clostridia; order TANB77; family CAG-508; genus UMGS1781. The sequence continues at coordinate 149,354 of CAKPLZ010000001.1, forward strand.
TAATATGAGTAAGGATAAAACGGCCACAATAAAAAGACCGCTCTTTGCAGCCTTTTTATTTTACCATATTTTGCAAGAAAAATCAAGCGTTTTTATAGAATTCGTACTATATCATTATATGTCACAAATATTGAAAGCCCAATTAAAAGCAAGAATCCTGCCATTTGAATTTTTAGTTCTGTAGTTTGTTTTAGTGGTTTTTTGCGGATTGCTTCTATTATGAGTAGAAATATTTTTCCTCCGGTCTAGTGGTGGGAATGGTAGGAGGTTTGTTATACCTAGTGATACTGAAATTACTGACATCATGTAGATGAATTCTTTTAGTCCATTTGTTTCTACTACCATGTCTGATATTCCTACTACTCCAACTAGTTGGTCTGCTTTTACTTTTCCTGTGAATAGTTCTATTATTCCTTGAATTGAGGCTCCTAGGAAGTTTCCTGTAAATTTTAATCCTTTTTGTAATCCTAATATGCTTGATGCTATTATTGCACATAAAATTAATCCAAAGATTATATTTACAGTTCCACCTGCTAGCAATATTGCTATTTTCTGTGGTATTGTTTTTTGATTATATGCTCTTTGGTCTTCTACTGGTTCATCCTCTCCAAGCATATTTACGAAGCCTCCCATAGGAATTGCCTTTAGTTCATACGAGGTTTCTTTTCCTTGTTTTTTCCAAATTGTTGGGCCAAAACCTATTGCAAATTGTTTTATTTTTACATTAAATAGTTTTGCAACTAAAAAATGGCCGAGTTCATGTATAAATATTAGGAATCCCAATAAAAATGCTATTTTCAAAAAACCGATAATCATTAATTGTGTTCTCCTTTTAGATTAAATTTAATAAAAAATATGCAAATGGTGCTATTAGTAAAATACTGTCTATTCTATCTAACATTCCACCATGCCCTGGAATAATTTTTCCAAAGTCTTTAATTCCTGTAAATCTTTTTATACATGATGCTGCTAAATCTCCTATTTGACCTAATATACTTAAAACTATTGCTATCCCTGTTATTGACAAATATGATATTTCAAAATTCATTACTGTGTTTAGAAAATAGGTATATAAAACAAATAGTATTACAGCGCCTATTATTCCAGCTATACTTCCTTCTATTGATTTTTTCGGACTTACTGGAGTGAGTTTATGTTTTCCAAATCTCATTCCTATAAAATATGCAAAGGTATCTGTTCCCCAAGCAGCAAACGCTACATACCAAATTAAGAACTTTCCATTTTCCATTGCATATATTAATGGAATAAATATTATAAAACCGATAATATAAATAATTCCAAATCCAGTAAGTGCAATATCCTCATAGTTTATTTTCATTTCTGTTATTATTACTTTTAAAAACAATAATACTATTGATACTAGAAAACTAATTATAATTACCTTTGGTGTTAAAAAATTTAAAAAAGCTATTAATATTGCTAAAATATTTCCTATCCATCTATCAACATTTTTCTTTCCTTTAAAGCTGTTAAAGTACTCATTTACAGCAATTATTGCCACTGTTGATATTGTTAAATTCACAATTGTTGTATTCCCACAAATCAATATAAGTGTCAAAAGAGCAAATAAAATTACTCCTGATATTATTCTTTTGACTTTCATTATTTCTTCACCTCATCTGGACGTCCGCCAAATCTTCTGTTTCTTTTTTGGTACTCTTTTATTGCTTCTATTAAATCATCTCTACTAAATTCTGGCCAGTGTTTTGCTGGGAAATAAAATTCTGAATATGTAAGCTGCCATGGTAAGAAGTTGCTTGTTCTTAGTTCATGACTTGTTCTTATCATTAAATCTGGATCTGGCTGACCTGCTGTATATAAACTATCTGATATTGTTTGTTCATTTATATCTTCTATTTTAAGCTCATTATTTTTTACTTTTTCAGCTATTACCTTTGCACTATGAACAAGTTCTGCTCTACCACCATAGTTAAATGCAATGTTTAAAACTAATCCTGTATTATTTTTAGTTTTTTCAACTAATTTATCAATTCTTTTTTGAATATCAGCTGGAATATTTTCTTTTTCCCCTATAACTCTTATTTTTATATTTTTTAGATCAAGCTTTCTTAACATTGAATCTAAATTAGCCTTTAAAATAAACATTAGAGCAGAAACTTCTTCTTTTGTACGTTTCCAATTTTCTGTTGAAAACGCATAAACAGTTAAATATTTTATTCCAATTTCATTGCAGAATGTTGCTATATTATCTAGGTTCTTTGAGCCTGCTTTATGTCCCTCTTTTGTTGATAAGCCATTATTTTTTGCCCATCTTCTATTTCCATCCATAATTATTGCTATGTGTTTTGGTAAATTTTCTAAATCTATATCTTCCATAAATTACCCCTTTTTTCCTTTTGTACTATTTTATCATATATTTGCAAAAAAATGAAATGTTTTTGCGATTTTTTTAAAATATATTTTTTAAACATAGTCTTTCCCTATCTTTTATATGTTCCGCAAAGTACATTGTAGTTTCAATTTCCTGCAAAGCTGCTTCTAATGTTCCATTTTCGAGATTGGCTTTTGTTTTTGTAAATGCCTGTTCTATATTATCCAATTCTTGATGAACAATAATAATTGACCATGTTTTATCATTTTTACTAATTATCTCATCAATTTCTTTTGCTTTGCTTAATAATTCTTCTCTATTTTCATTGGTTTTTGCTTGTATTGTTTTTTCTTTTAACTCTTGAAGTTTTGTTGATATTTCGTCTGAGGTTTTATTTAAATACTGCTGACTTGTTATATCTCCGCACTACAATTAGTACAATTATTATAATTATAATACTCCATTCCTTCATGATTTTTTCCTTTCTTTTTCTTGGCAGAAAATTTGTCCCTTACCATCAAATGTTACAATTAAAGCATTTTCAGGCTTTATATTAAATTTTTCCACTTGTTTTTTTAGCCAATTTACATCTCTTCCGATTGTTTTTAAATTTTCATGCATTATTTTCCCATCTATTATTAAATCATAAGGTATGCCTTCATATTCTGGTACTATGTTAAAATCTGCTGGAATGGTATTTCTTTTCTCTGGTTTTTGTATTACACTTATTTGCCCACTAGTTTCAAGTATTGCGTATTCAACATCACCTATGTTAAATATGTTGTTTTGTCTTAGTCTTTCCTGAAGTTCATTCATTGTTATTTTTTCTTTTTTTAGTGCTTTTTCATCAATTTTTCCTCTGAATATCAATATCTGCGGTTTGCCACATATTAAAGCTCTTAAATTTATGCTTTTCATATTTAATATTGATAAAATAAGTTGAAAAGCTAAAAGTGTTAATATTGGTATTATGCCATTAGATATTGGAATTCCAGTATCTGCCATTGGTACTGATGCAAGGTCTGCTATCATTATAGCAATTACCAATTCAAATGGTTGCATTTGGCTTATTTCACGTTTTCCCATTAATCTCATTACAATTAAAACTAATAAGTAAATTATACTTACTCTTATAAATGTATTTAACATATTTTCTCCTTCATATATATAAATTTTTAGCATTTTTTTTGAAAATATACTCAGTTTTTTTTGAATAAATATTTGAAAATTGATAATAATATTATCGAAACCCAAAAATCAAAGCAAAATTAGATATATATATTTAAAGTTAGGAGGTTTTAGCGAAATGTCAAATAACAATCAGAATGTTCAGACTTCAAATGGTACTAGTACTGTTTGGCAAATAGTTGGTAGACTTATAACTGCAGCTGTTGTTCTTGCTATTACTGCTTTTTTTACACCTGGTTTTCAAATTTCAAACTTTTGGTCTCTAGCAATTGCTGCTATCGTTCTTACTATTATGGATTACTTAATTGCTAAATTTACTGGTATACAAGCTAGTCCATTTGGAAAAGGATTTGTTGGTTTTGTTGTATCTGTAATTATACTATATGCAACTCAATATTTTGTTGCTGGATACTCAATTTCTTGGATGGCTGCAATTATTGGTGCTCTTATCTACGGTGTTGTTGATTACTTCTTACCTGGCGAACAAAAAATGTAGTAAAAAGCAAAGTATCTTGACTTTAATGTCAAGATACTTTGTTTTTTTATATATTTCTAAGTTTTAAATAATCTACAAGGTCCATGGTTCTTTCTTCTGCTTCTATTTTATATTGTACCTCACCTAATTCATTTATTGCATATAGTTTAACTAAATGGTCACATGGTAGATATGTTTTACCATCGTTTAAATTAATCAAGCCATATTTTTCATCTTTTTTTACTACTATTTTTTCATCTGTAATTCCATTTTGTTTTGGTATTATTAAGGTATAAAGTGTTTTATTATTTTCTGTTGGTTTATATCCTATTTCATCATATATAATATCAGTAAGCATTGTTCCATCTTGTTTCATTATTCCATATTTTGAATTGTTTTTTACCTTATAAAGTTTGTTTTCATAATTTAAAATTTCTAATCCATCATATTTAAGGGTTTGCTCTATAGTACCATTTTTGCTTAAGATTCCATATTGTTTATTTGCATTAGAAACAATATAATTCATATAATACTCATCAAATACAATACTTAAATATTTAGTATTGATTATCTCTTCTAAGTTTTCATTCAAGACTCCATACATTCCATTTCTGCTGGCAATAACATATCCATAAGATAATGCTTTCAATTCATTTTGGTTTGTTGCTAAAGTGTAGCCTGTATCTTTTAGTTTTTCGGTATACATACTTACTAAATATTCATTAGAAAATATATAAAAATCCTGTTTTTGATTTGCTGTGCAGACTGCATTTAATGCGATTTGTATATCATTTACATTTATATATAACATATTTTCAAAACTAATTATATTGCTATCTAGTATATAATATTGGTAATCTATATTTGTTCCTTCTTCATATTTATATATTCTATTTGAATCTGATTCAAACCCAGTTATTAATTTTTTATTCTTTATATAGCATTTTGCAGTATCTACTCCATATTTGCCATATTCATTATTAACATACTCATAGTTTAATAGTTCTGAAAGATTTTTTAGTGAGATATATTTATTCCCCTCTTCATCACTCTTTACTATTGAATCGCTATTTTCTATTAATTGATTGTCAACATATAGTTTGGGAGTATCTGTTTTGTTTGTTACAATATATACCATTACAATTACTATCATAATTGCCATTAATATTGATAAAATTAGTAAAAGTAAAACTATCTTTTTTCCTTTAACTTCTTGTGGAGCTTGGTTGACATTTTTATTTAATAAATCCATTCTTACACATTCCTTTCAATCGGAGTATTATTTCACATCATATCCATATTTTTTAAAAAATTCATTTTTAAAGTCAAGTAAACAATCATTTTCTATTGCTTCTCTTACATTTTCCATAAGCTTTGTTAGAAATCTTAAATTATGGATTGAAAGTAATCTAACTCCAAGTATTTCATTTGTTTTTACTAAGTGTCTAATATATGCTCTTGTATAGTTTTTACAAGTATAGCAATCACATTCATCATCTAATTTGCCCCAATCTCTTTCATAAGTTGCATTTCTTACAACAACTTTTCCTTTTGAAGTTAACGCTGTTCCATTTCTTGCAATTCTTGTTGGTAAAACACAGTCACACATATCTATTCCTGCAATTGCAGCTTCTATTAAATAATCTGGAGTTCCCACTCCCATCAAATATCTTGGTTTTTCTTGTGGCATAAGTGGTGCAGTATATTTTAGAATTCTTAAGAAGTCTTCTTTTGTTTCACCTACACTTATTCCTCCTATTGCATATCCAGGGAAATCTAATGCAATTAGGTCTTTTGCTGATTTTTCTCTTAAATCTTCAAAAAATCCTCCTTGTATAATTCCAAATAAGCCTTGTTGTTCGACATTTTTATGTGCTTCTTTACATCTTGCTGCCCATCTAGTTGTTCTTTCCATCGATTGTTTTGTATATTCATATCCAGCATTTGGTTCAACACATTCGTCAAAAGCCATTATAATATCAGCTCCAAGTGCTTCCTCTATTTCCATTACTTTTTCTGGTGAAAAGAAGTGCTTACTTCCATCTAAATGAGATTTGAACTCAACACCTTCTTCATGTATAGTTCTTAAATTGCTTAAACTGAAGACTTGAAATCCACCGCAATCTGTAAGAATTGGTCTGTCCCAATTCATGAATTTATGTAGTCCTCCTGCTTCTTTTACTAGTTCATGTCCTGGTCTTAAGTACAAATGATATGTATTAGATAAAATTATTTGTGCCTTTACCTCATTTTTTAATTCTTCCGGAGTCATTGATTTTACAGTTGCTTGAGTTCCAACTGGCATAAAAATTGGAGTTTCAAAGTCTCCATGAGGAGTATGAACAACTCCTCTTCTGGCTCCAGTTTGCTTACAAATATGTTTTAGTTCATATCTTATAGCTTCCATTTTGTAATTCCTTTCTATGTTTCATTTTTTATTTTTGTAGTTGTATTATTTTCTTTAGGTGCAGTTGTATTACTACTAGCAGTTGTATTTGTATTTTGTGATGTATTTGTATTTGAAGTTTCATTTGTGCTTGGTGTTGTAGTCGTGTTGGTTGTGGTGTTAGTTGTATTTGAGCCTGCTGTTGTATTAGAAGGCGTTGTTGTGTTTTCTGGTGTAGTTGACGTTTCGGTACTTGGATTTGTTTCTTGAGTTTTTCCTCTTTTTATTATTTTATTCAAAGCACTATATGTATCTGTTGATAATACTTCTTTAGAGACTTCTTGCCCATTTAGTTTAACTATTCTGTATGTTATGCTTTTGCATCCCTTTAAACCATATTGTGCAACTTTTTCTTTACCTGGAGACAATGTTGCATCATCTTGATAAACTACTTTGTAAGGAGTTGTGCTTAGTATTGTTGATACAATTTCAATATCATATTCAACCTCTTCTTTTATTCCAAATATTTTTATTTCTGCTAAACCTGCACTACATTTAGTTTTTATCATTATCGGATTTTTTCTCGTATTTTCAAATTTAAAATCTAGTGATCCATAAACAACTGTTGCATCTTTTCCTGGTTCAACATAAGTTGCTTGGAACATGTGATTATGTCTTTCAACAATATTTAAATTTGCATATAATACTGCATCATAAAGTGTTGATGATATTTGGCATATACCTCCTGCAAGCATAGGTACAACCTTTCCTCCTGCAAAACCGTTAGCATATTGGTATCCCTCTTCTATTGTCCTTTTTCCTAATGTTTTATTATATGAGAATACTTCTCCTGGCATTACGATAACACCATTTAATTTAGACATTGCAATTTTTAGATTTTTAGATCTTGGAACATTTGATTCATCATACTTAGTTGAGAATGAGCTTAATAAATCTGGAAATGCTTCTTCTCCTATTTCGCTTGTAAGTACTTCTGGCTTTGTTATAATTAATTTTATTGAATATTCATCATTTTCTTCTTGTAACATTTTTCTTGCTGATTCCAAATCGAAATCAATTCCTTCTTTATGCGGAATGATTATGAACGGATTTGTTGTATATGATGCATTCTGTGGTTCTGTCTTTACTTCTTCATGTATTTTGTCAATATCTATTTCTGGGCATTCTTTATATTCTGTTGTAATCTCTACTGTTTCTATTTGTGGATTATTTAATGCCTCTACAATTTTATTTTTTGCATCTTCTTCATTGATAACAAGACCTGCTACACCTCTTGTTATAATTAGTTTATTATCTTCTATGTAATATGTATTATCAACCATTGCATTAGCAATTTTTCCATTTAAATCACTAATAAATTTTGTTAATAATTCTTCATTGTATGTTACTTCCATTGAAACATTTGTTTTTTCTACTATTGTTTTAAAAATAGCAAAGTTATTTTCAAAAATATTGCCATTCCTTCCAATTTTGTAAGCTTTTTCAACAGCTTTTTCAACTTCATACTTTGTTTCAATTTGTTCAGGTGTTATAGAAAAGCTACTTCCATTAACTTGTAAAGTTATTTCTTTGGTTCTCTGATCTTCTGTAATTTTATTTAAAACATTAATAGCTTCTTCCTCAGTCAATCCCTCAACAAGTGTTTCTCCTATTGAAATTCCTCCTAAAATATTATTATTGTTCATATTTATTATAGCAAAAATAGTTGATGCAACACCTATTAAGATTAGTATTGCAATTATAATTATTGAAGTAATTAAAAGTCCATTTTTCTTTTTTGTTTTCTGTTTATTTTGAAAATCTTTTCTATTAAATTCTTTAAATTCATTTTTTGAGTTTTGCTCTTCAATTTTTTTAAACTTTTCCTTATCTTCAGCACCTAGATTTTCCTCTTTTTTTTCTTCTGTTTTTTCTTCAAAAGTTTCATTATTTTCATTGTCTTTTAAAATTGTTGCTTCCACTTTTTTTTCATTTTCATCCATAAGTTTTCTTCTCTCCTTCAATATACCTCTTTTTGTTTAATCTTATCATAAAATGTCGATTTTTACAATACAAAATCAATAATTTTAACAAGTATTTTTTGTAATATTATTATATTATTTTTCATTAAAAAATATTTCAAAAATGCTTTTATTTAAGGCTTTTGCAATTTTTTCCATTACATCTAATGATGGATGCTTTCTTGAGCCATTTTCCAAATGGCATAAGTATCCAGATGATATACCACTTTTTTCTGATAACTCATCCAAAGTCATTCCTTTTGATTTTCTTATTAATTTTAATTTATTATAATACATTACGTTTCCTCCTTTTTTTGACTAATTAACAATTATATTATCATATTACAATTTGACAAGTCAATACTTTTGTGATATTTTTTATAAAATTTGATATTTTTTTCTTCTTTACTACTAGACAAAATTGGAAAATTTTAGTATAATGTAAAAAGATTATTTAAGAAATGAGGTATTTTATTATGATAGGTGATATGATCGCAAAAATTAGAAAAGAAAAAGGTATGACCAAAACAGAACTTGCCGAAATGACTGGAATTAATATTGGTCATTTAACACACATTGAAAAAGGAGAAAGAAACCCTAGTCATAAAGCTCTACGTAATATTTGTAAAGCATTAGACGTTCCTTACCAACAATTAATGTATACTTATGATAAAGTATTAAATGAAGACCAAGAAAAATATGGATTAGTTGAACACATTTCATACAACAAAGTTTTAGCTGTGGACAATGTAAATTCATTTATAGATTGCCCTTCTAGTGTTCCTTCTGCTTCAATTGCAGTTAAGGTTTTAGATGATTCTATGGAGCCAGTTTGTAAAAAAGATGAATATGTATTTATTGAATTAAACAGTCCTTTAACTACTAAAGATATTGGTTTATTTAGTGTAAATGGTGAAGTAATTATCAGAAAATTCTATTTTAAAAAAGGGAAATATACTTTAAAGGCAGAAAACAAATCTGTTAAAGACATTGCAATTACTGATTCAGACGATTTTTACATTATTGGAAAAGTTTTAGTTTAAAATTTTTTTAAAAAATTTGTAAAAAATACTTGCATTATATATTTTTTAATAATATAATGTTGTGTAGCAAAAGATAAATTATTAAAAAGAGGTATGAAAAATGGAATTATTAAAAAACATATTTTTTAATACAGATAAGTTAGTACGCAATTCAACAGTAAAAATCTCATATACAGGAAAATTCTTTGAGGATAATTCTGAAGAAGTTTTTATTCACTATGGTTTTGGTGAAAATTGGGATAATTTGTCTGAAATTAAAATGGAAAAAACTGATTTAGGATTTCAAACAGAAATAACTCTTTTAGATAGCGATACATTTAATTTCTGTTTTAGAAATGGTTTAAATGAATGGGATAACAATGATTCTAAAAACTATTGTTTTAATCTAGAATCTCCATGTTTGGATTTAGCTGTAACAGATAATGTTTACGGAATAGCTAAACCTAATAGACTTAGAAAAACATATTTATGGAGTAAAAAGATTAAAATTGCTGTATATAAATTTATGCGTTATATTCCAAAACTTATTACTGGAAATTATAAAAGAAAAGTTGAAGAAAAATAATCATTTGGTAAAGGGCTGATTAACAGCCCTTTTTTATATTACGTATCCTCCATTTACAGAAATTATCTGTCCTGTTGTAAAATCATCTTCAATTAGCCATTTTATACATCTATAGATATCAATTGGTCTACCTATTTTTCCAAGCGGTGTTTCATTTCTTATCTCAGTTTTAATGTGTTCATCTAGCATGCTATTCATTTCCGTATCAATTACACCTGGTGCAATTGAATTTACTCTGATATTTGAAGGTCCAAGTTCTTTGGCAAGAGATTTTGTCATCGCGTCAAGACCTGCTTTTGAGATTGAATAAACTGTTTCGCATGATGCTCCTACTTGTCCCCAAATTGATGATATATTAATTATTAAACCACTTTTTTTATGTATCATGGTTGGCAAAACTGCTTGTGACATATAAAATGCTGATTTTAAATTTGTATTTATTATTTCTTCCCAGTCATCATCTGTAACATCTTGGAACATTTGTAGTTTTGCTATTCCTGCATTGTTTATTAATACATCAATATTTCCAAATTTTTCAATTGCAAAATCTACCATTGATTTTACATCTTTTCTTTTTGAAACATCAGCTTTAAAAACTTCTACTAAATATCCTTCTTCTTGTAAATCTCTTTGAATTTTTAATGCCTGTTTTTCTGATTTATTATAATTTAGTAGAACATTATGTCCATCTCTTGCCAAATTTTCTACTAAACATTTTCCTATTCCTCTTGAGCCTCCTGTAACTATGATATTCATAACCTATCCCCTCTTTCTTAGAACATATTAGCATTATTATAAACAAATGTCAAATCATACAATTTGTTTTAAATGGTTGATGTAGTACTTATTATTTGCTACATAGACCTCTATTGCATCAATTCTAACATTTGTATCCTCTAAATTTCTGACATGCAAATAATATTTAGCAGCCTTTATTAAATGCTCTAATTTTCTTTTTGTAACTGATTCTGATGGTAAGCCATATTCAGTGCTTGTTCGTGCTTTTATTTCAACAAATACTACATAATTTTTATCAAGAGCAATTACATCTATTTCTCCTTGTCTGCATAAAAAATTTCTATCTAATATGTTGTAGCCTTTGGTTTTCAAATACTCTACTGCAACATCTTCTCCTTTTTTTCCTAAAATGTGCCTTTCATACATTTTTTATCACTCCTTTGCCTTAAAATTGTTTCCTGGTAAAGCTTTTATATAGCCTTCAAGCTCTAGCATTGTAAGTATTGTGTTTACATTTGCAATGCTTTCTCCTGTTTTTTTACTTATTTCATCTGCATTTAACGCCTCTTGTATAATTGAATTATATACTTTTCTATACTCAAGTGGTATTTCCAAATCATATTGTGCCTCACTTTGTATAATGGTTTGTTTTTTTAAACAATCTAATATATCTTTAGGTTCTGTTACAAGTATTGCGCCTTTTTTGATTAGCCTATTTGTTCCTATTCCTGCTTTATCTTCAATTGAGTGTGGTATGCAGAAAAGTTTTCTTTTAAATTTTTTCACATATTCTGCTGTAATACCTGTACCACTTTTTGTTTTTGCTTCTACAACAAGAGTTCCTAAACTCATTCCTGCAATAATTCGATTTCTGTCTCGAAATCCTTGAGGAAATACCTCAACTTCTGGGCTATACTCTGAAATTATTGTTCCATTGTTTTCCAAGATTTTTTCAAAAATAATTTTGCTTGGAAAGATATGTTCAAACCCAGACCCTAGTACTGCAATTGTTTTTCCTTTAGTTTCCATAGCTCCTAGATGTGCATGGCTGTCTATACCTTTTGCCATTCCACTTACTATTGTAATTTCATTTTGCCCAAGATAATTTGCAAATCTTTTTGCAACATCAGCTCCATAGCTAGTACAACAACGCGAACCAACGATTGAAATACACTCATTATTTAGTATTTTCTCATCTCCTAAGACATATAGTTTCTGAGGTGGATTTTGAATATTTTTTAATTGTCTTGGATAACATTCACTTTCAAATTCTATTTCCTTTATTTCCATTTTAATTACTCCAATACTTTCTATCTATTGACCTATATTGTATTGCTTCTGCTATGTGTTTTACTTCTATGTTTTCACTTTCATCTAAGTCAGCTATTGTTCTGGCAACTTTTAGTATTCTTCCATAAGCACGAGCACTTAATTTTAATTTGTTAAACGCATTTTCTAAAATAAGTTTTCCTTTTGAATCTAATGTACAATATTTTTCTATTAATTTTGGGGTTAATTCCGAATTGGATAGGATTTTATTTGATTTATATCTTTCTAGTTGAATTTTTCTTGCTTTATTTACTCTTTTTTTAATTTCTTCTGATGTTTCGATTTTTTCACTAGAATCTAATTTTTGATATTTGACTGGGCTTACTTCTATACAGATGTCTATTCTATCTAAAAGTGGTCCACTAATTTTTCCCATGTACTTTGAAATTGAATTTGGTGTGCATGTACATTCTTTGTCTTTCGAACCAAAATATCCGCACGGACATGGATTCATGCTTGCTGCAAACATAAAATTAGCTGGATATGTAAAACTTCCATTTACTCTTGAAACCGTAACTTGTCTATCTTCTAATGGCCCTCTTAGAACCTCTAATGTGCTTTTATGAAATTCTGTTAATTCATCTAAAAATAAAACTCCATAGTGTGCTAGGCTTATTTCTCCGCGGTTTTGGAATTCGTCCTCCTCCAACTAGTGATACTCCTGATATAGTGTGATGTGGAGCTCTAAATGGCCTTGTTGTAATTAATGGAACATCTTGTGTTAGAGTACCTGCTATACTGTGTATTTTTGTTATTTCCAATGCTTCTTCAAAGCTTAGATCTGGTAAAATTGTTGGGAGTCTTCTAGCAAGCATTGTTTTTCCTGAACCTGGGCTTCCAATTAATAGGCAATTGTGTGCTCCTGCTGCAGCAACTTCAAGGGCTCTTTTAATGTTCTCTTGACCTTTTACTTCTGAGAAATCAAAATTATATTTTTGATTTGTTTTAAAGTATTCTTCAATATTTACTTTTTTTGGTTCTATAACCTCGTTTTTATTTAGAAAATTTATAACTTGCATTAGGTTTCCTGCTGGTAATACATCAATTCCTGATACAATTCCAGCTTCTTCTGCATTATCTTCAGGAACTATAATTTTCTTCATTCCAAGCCTTCTAGCTTCTATACACATTGGTAAAATTCCATTTACTCTACTAATTTTTCCATCTAAAGATAACTCACCTATAAAAGCTATATTATCTGTCTCTTTTGTATTTATCACTTCCATTGACATTAAAATTCCTATTGCTATTGGCAAATCAAAACTTGAGCCCTCTTTTTTAATATCTGCTGGTGCTAAATTAACAACAATTTTTTTACTTTGAAAATCTACATCTGAATTTTTTATTGCTGTTTTTACCCTTTCTTTTGCTTCCTTAACGCTTGCATCAGGTAACCCCACCACTTCCCATGCTGGAAGCCCACTTGATACATCTACCTGTACATCGACTAAATATCCATCAAGCCCATGTAAAGCCATACTTTTTACTATTGATAACATATTTCCTCCTTGAATTTAAACGGCGAAATGCCTTGAAATAATTTTGATAGAATTAATTTCCATTATAATATCATAGATTTTTTAAAAATGCAATGATTTGTGTAAAAAAAATAATGGACTAGAGATTCTAGTCCATTTAATGTTTATTAGTCTAATACTTCAACCTCAACATATCTTACGCCCCATCTTAATGCTTCTGCGTGTGAGTTCATGTATATGTCTATTCGGTTTCCTTGTATTGCTCCGCCTCTATCTTCAACAACATAAGTTGTTCCATTTATTACTACTTTTGTTCCAAATGCAAATGTTCTAGGTGCTGCTATTGTGTGGTTTGCTGTTGCTTTTGCTCCTGATGCTGTTATTCCATTTGTTTTACCACAACATTGCATACATGCACAATATGCTGTTACTTTATATACTCCACTTTTGCCTGATGTTCCTGATACTCTACTGTATGAGCTTCTTGATGTTATTGATGATTTTGTTTGAACCTGAACAATTTTATCAACTGGTTCTTTAATTACTTCTGAAGATAATTCTTCTCTTAATATTTCAACATCGTCTTGATATGTTACCTTATATGTTACCTTTTTTTCACCATTTTTACCATATTGAATAATTGCATTTCTTGTTGTTGCTGCTCCGTTAGATACATCTTTAGTAATAGTTGCAAAAGGTATTTCCTCTATTACTGTTTCAATTTTTTCTGTTATATTTGTATAATTTTCAAGCATTTTTTCTTTATCAATTTCTGTTGATACATTTTCTGCTATTTTAACAGGTTCGTTTGTATCTGTTGAAATAATAATTTCATTTTTATTTGTTATTTCACTTTCTAAGCTTGGATATACTTTTTCATTTTCCTCTAATACAATGTGATTTTCATTTAATATATCTTGAACTTTAGTTTTTGATGTTATAACTGTGATTTCTTGATTGTTTGAAAATTTTATATTAACACTGTTTAGTTTTACATTTCCTGCAAATACTGATATTCCTAATACGATTAAAAATATTGTGCTTATTATTAAAATCTTTTTTATATTTGAATTTTTTAAACAATTCTTCATATATTTATTAAATCCCTCCTCGGACTCACAAGTTCTATTATACTATTATTTTACAGTTTTGTCAAATTTCTGTAATATTTTTGTAATATTTCTAAGTTTTTCCTTATTTATTATATGCATACTTGTACCATTTTATTCTTACGGAAACTGACTTTTTTTAATTTTTTTCATTTGCGAATACTTCACTAATGTTTATTCATATATATTATATCTGGCCTTGCTTTTGCTATGGTCTTTGTGTTATAATTCTTTTGTAAAATATAAAAATTGATAGGAGGTTTTTGAATATGTCAGGATTTTGGATTGCTTTAATTATTATCGTTGTCTTAATTTTAATTGTTATAAAACTTTATAATGATTTAGTAGGTTTAAGACAAAGAGCAAGAAATGGTTGGAGCCAAATTGATGTTCAATTACAAAGAAGATTTGATTTAATTCCAAACTTAGTTGAAACTGTTAAAGGTTATATGGGACATGAATCAGATGTTTTAACTAAAGTTACTGAACTTAGAACATCTTGGGCAAATGCAAGCACTGTAAAAGAAAAATCTGAATTAGATACAGAATTATCAGGTGCTTTAAAAACTATTATGGCTGTTTCTGAGAATTACCCAGACTTAAAAGCAAGTGCAAACTTTGCTGAATTACAAGAAGAGCTACAAAATACAGAAAACAAAATAGCTTTCTCAAGACAATTTTATAATGATGTTGCAACAAGATATAATACAAAATTAGAAGTAATTCCTTCAAATATTATTGCTTCATTATTCCATTTTGAACCAGTTCAATTATTTGAAGCTGAAAGTCAAGAAGCTAGAAAAAATGTTAAAGTTGATTTTGGAAAATAAATCTAAAAGTGGTCATTTATTTGACCACTTTTTTTATTTCTTTTTTCCTATATTACTAACTTTAAGTTTTAAATCTCTTAATTTATATCCACATTTCTCAAATAGAAAATATATTACGGGGTTATAAATCTTATGCATATCCATAAATTCAACAAAATCTGCATTAAACCCTTTTTTGAATCTGTAAAGTCCCTCATTATAATGAGTTTCATCTGTTGCACATACTCCTCTAAAGTCATAACAATCCATATTTCGTTCTATTGCCTGTTTTATCATTTCCCATTGAAGTAAGTATGTTGACATTAGATTTCTGTGTTCATTTAAGCTGCCTCCATACAAATACCATTCTTTATTTCCATAGAATATATTTAATACACATGAAATTGGTTTATTTTCATATTCTGCAAAAACAAGTTTTAGATGTTTTTCATCAAAGCTATCAAAAAACTTTTCAAAGTATTCTTTTTTTCTGATGTAAAATCCATCTCTTGAGCCTGTTGTTTCTAAAATTTTTTGAAATTCATCTAAATCACATTTTGTTCCTTCTCTTAATTTTACCCCTTTTCTTGTTGCAAGTCTTATATTATATCTTGTTTTTGAATGGAAAGAATTAAATACTTCCTCTTCTGTTTTTCCTTTTAAATCGAGCCTAAACACATATCTTGGTTGCAAAAGTGTATTTACATCTTTAATTTTTTCTTCAACTTTAAATCCGTATTTTTTAGCCATATTTTTAAAAGTTTGATTACTTGCTAAAATATCTGGATCCATTTTTAGCATAAATGCTTTATATTTCTTTGCGAGAATATCTGCTTCTTCAATTAACTTTTTAAATGTTTCTTCATCATCTATATCGCACACTGGACCTCTTGGTGAGTACATTAAACTTTGATTTATATATGGTAATTTACGTATTAAAATGCTCATACTGCCCTTAATATTTCCTTGATTATCTCGTATAATAATAACTTCATTTTGCCATTCATTTTTAATTTTAGCCCATTCTAAGCTTTGTGCATAATGACCTTTTTCATGTTTTTCTAAAAATTCTTGGTATTCTTTCTGGTTAAAGTCTTTCATTTTTACAGTTTCCTTTCTAAATATTAAATATCTTTTTGGCGTTTTGATATGTTACTTCTGCAATTTTTTGTACAGGTATTTGCTTAAAATCTGCAATTTTTTCGGCTGTATATTTTACATTTCTAGAATCATTTCTAGTTCCTCGAACAGGTTCTGGACTTAAATATGGTGAATCTGTTTCAATTAACATTTTTTCTATTGGAATGCTTTTTAAAAATTCCTCAGCATTTTTGGAATTTTTAAAAGTTACAGGTCCTGCAATTGATATATAAAAATCTAGCTTTAAAGCTTCTTTTGCAAGTTCAATATTTAGTGGGCAACAATGAAAAACGCCTTTATTTATGCATTTAATCTTGTTTTTTAGTATATCTAATGTATCCATTATAGCATCTCTTGTGTGTATTACTATTGGTAAATTCATTTGGTTTGCAATTTCTATTTGCTCCATGAAAATTTGTTTTTGCTTTTCTTTGTTCTCTTTATTCCAATAATAATCAAGCCCAATTTCTCCTATTGCAACCACTTTTTTTTCATTTGCCATTTTTATTATTTGTTCCTTATAATCAATTGGCAAGTTTTCTATATCATTTGGTGATATTCCCACTGTTGCATAAATAAAGTCATGTTTTTTTGCAATCTCTATTGCTTTTCTTGAACTTTCTAAACTATACCCTGCATTTACAACTGATGTTATACCTTCATTATATATTTTTTGAATTATTTCTTCTCTATCAATATCAAACTTTTCATCATTATAGTGTGCATGTGAATCAAATAGTTCCATAATATCTCCTCTTAAAATATTAGAGACGGTTGTTTTCCGTCTCTATTATGTTTTACTTAATAAATTTTAAACAACATAATCATCATATACATCTTCTTCTATGTCACTATAATCCATGTCTTCATTGTAATCTGTTTCATCATATTCATCGAAATTATTATTAAATTGTTCAATTATTGAATACAATATTTTGTTTTGTTTAATATTTTCATACATTTCGTTATAATCTGCTTCTGTTAATTCATCTGATTTTATTGAAGATGATGTTTCTCTCTTATTTATTACTACATTTTGTTCACTTTCATATTTTATTTTTAGTGTTACAAAAGAATTATCCTCAACATTTACTCTTATTTTTATTGTTCCACTATTTTTGTCTTTTTTCTCAATTGTTATAGAAAGTATTTTTTGTGCATCTTTAGTTGTTGCTGCTCTTGTATTTTTTAAAACGTTAATGTTTTTTTCTTTTCTTCCAATGTTATATTCTAAAGCATAAGCTGTATCGTTTGTAACATCTAGTGCTGCAATTTCAACCTTTACAACGCTATTTAAGAAACTTCTTGTGTATATTGATACATCAACATAAACTTCGTCTGTTTCATTAAGCTGCATACTTTCTTGCAAGTCAAGTAATGTTTTAGCTAATTCTTCATTTTGTAAATATTCATTACATTGTTTTAGAATTTTCGTTTCTATTGCTATTGCTTCTTTTAGAGTCAATCTTATTGTTGATTTTCTTGTAGTTTTTCCATCAAGTTTAACAGTTTCTTGAGTGAATTCTTTTTTATCAATTTCATCTAAAAGAATATGTTTTATTTCCCTTTTTATATCTTCTACTTGTTCTACTGAAGAGTTATCGAAAATTTCTTGAACATTAATGTCTTCTAAGTTTTCACTTGGTACTTCAATATATTTTCTATATATATCTTTTAAATAGAAATATATTCTATCATCTTGAATTAGTCCATCTACATTTAATAATTGGCTACCAAGAACTGAAGCCTTTAGATTTTCATTAATAATTCTTTTTTCTAAGTCTACTTCAGAATTCAAATTTAATTTTATTAAACTTAAGTATGAGTTCATTGCTTCAATACTTTCATCTGTTCCTTCACATGAAGCTGTAACTTCTAAACTAACTTTTTCACTTTTTACATCATTTGAATTATCTTTCTTAAATGCATTAAGTACTGCCTCTCTAAATATTTTTATTGGACGCCTTGTCATTATATCTGTAAGTATAATTGTGGCAACTCCTGCAATAACTATTATGGCTAAGGCTGTTAATATTCCATTGATGATTTTTTTTCTTCTAATTCTTTTTTTTAGGCTACCTTCTTCCATATTATCTCCCCCCTTTAACTATTCATAAAATAATATCACACTCTTCATATAAAAGTCAATGTATTTACTTGATTTTTCTGTAATAAATTGTGTTTTCAAACTCTGTTCCCTTTAAATAATATATGTTATGACTTTGTTCATTTATAACATATATATTTTTATCTTCAATAGTTCCTCCACCATAATTTAAAGACACATTATACAATTTACTTAAGTCTATTTTATAATAGTTTGCATTATCTTTTGAACTTGCTTGTCCTCCTAAATCGATATTTGCAATAGGTGTGGTTCCAACTATTGGTATTGTTCCATTTTTACTATAATAAACTTGCACTTTTCCTTCTAGTAATTCAATATCTGCACACATATAATTATAATCTCGTATATCTTTACCTGTATCAACATGGCTAATTGCTATACCTGTTAGTATTGCTATAATAATTATTGTTAAAAGCAAAATTACTAATGTTACTCCTTTTGAATTTTTTAGGGTGTTCTTCATTTGTATCCTCCTTAAACTTTATATAATAATTTTTACACTTAATTTATAAAAAGTCAAGTATTTTTCTGCTTTTCAATTAAGTTTCTTATTCTTTTTTTCATTTTTGTTCTTTTATTCTCTTGTCTTACTATTATGTATAAATACAGCAATATTAACAATACACCAATATTGTGAAAAACAATTGTTATTATTATACTAATTATTGCTAGTATTATGAGCAGTATATTCGCAATTTTATTTGTTATATTATCAGCCACAGCACTTCCCAATCTTATTGATATGTAAGATTTTAATATTCGTCCTCCATCTAGTGGATATATTGGTAATAGATTACATATTGCTAATACCAAGTTTGTGTTTACTATAATCTGACTTTTATCAATATTAATAGTCATAAAAGCCAATGCAATTATAATATTTATTACAGGACCTGCTAGTGCTATTAGTATTTTATTTTTTTCTGTATTTTCAAAACTTTCAAAAGCAATACCTATCCCAAACGGCTGTATTTCAAGTACTTTAGGCTTTAATTTTAATATGATTCCCATTATTGCATGTGCACATTCATGTATTAAAGCAAATCCCATAAGCCACGCATATATTTCTATTTGTTTTGTGAGTATAAACAATATAATTACTACAAAGATTTGTATATTTATCCTTATTAGCAATTTCTCATCTCCTTAAAATTGCAAAACTAAATCTGGGTCTATAAGTTCTCCGTTTCTTAATATTTCAAAATGCAAATGGGGGCCTGTGGCATTTCCTGTGGCACCCACCTCAGCTATTGTCTGGCCTTGAACTACGTTTTCTCCCTCGGTAACGCATAATTTACTGCAATGTGCATATAATGTTTCTATTTCACCATTTTTTATTATTATATGATTTCCATATCCACCATTTCCTGATGATTCAATTACTATGCCATCCATTGCCGCTTTTACTTCTGTTCCAGTTATTCTCGCAATATCTATGCCTGTGTGAAATTTTGAAACAATTGGATTATCTGATTCTCTTGTTCCAAATCTTGAAGTAATTTCACCTGTTAGTGGTTTTATAATTGATATATTAGTTCTAACAAATAATGCATTTTTTTCCATTTCAGACATATTATTAAATTTTTCTTGCTCTTCTATTTCCTCTTGAGTATCTTCTGTTGCAGGTTTTGTGCTATTATTTTTTTCTGTTTCCTCATTAGCAATATATGCTGCAGATAGTGTTTCTTCTTTAAACTCACTTTCTGATTTATTCTCTTCATTTTGTTCCTTTTGGCTAAAATAGTTTATGCCTTTATTATATAATTCCTGTACATTTAAATCATATTCTAATATATCAGAGATTTTATTTAATACATCTTGCGGTACTAAATTGGGAACATTTTTGGCACATATAAAAGCAACATACAAAATTGCACAAATGATAAATTGAGCGATAAGTTTTTTTCTAAAACTACCTGAATTATTGCTCTCTACATTTACTGTTGCGCTTCTATTAGTTTCTTTTTGCATCTTTCTTCTTGCATACAATTCTTCTGCTCTTCTTATTCTTTCATCTTGACTTAATACCCTTTCCATAAAAAAACACCTCTTATTTTCTAGAATACATTTTGTACAATATATTCTAAAAATAAGGGGATTAGAACTTGTATTTATATTATAGCAAATATAACATCTATTACAATAATGCTTGCAAGTATTGCAGTTATCATTTTTAATTTTTTATACTTTAATTCTATCTGTTTTATTGAATAGCTTTTATGCTCCTTTTCTTTTTCAACTTTTGATAGGAAGTTGCTTACTACCATTTCCGCTTCTTTAATAATATAATCTTCATTTTTTACTCCACTGCACTTTACTTCTTCTTTTCCTTGATTTATATGCTCTAAGGATTTGATTTTTTTATTGCTTTTTAAAATCACAAAAGCTTCATCTACTATATTTGATGGTAAATCCTTAAGAACAATTATATTTTTCATAGATTCTGGTTTCATAAATTACCTCCAGTAAAATCTTTTCCATTTTTTCCGTTTTTATACATTTTATTTAGGTGGAGCAATAATAATTCTAATATCATCTACCATATAGTTTTTTTTAGCAATCAATTCTGAAAAACCTGCAACATCATTTGTTACTACCATTGTTTTACACTCTTTTTTTATTAATTCTTTTATTACATTATCCGTTTTTTCCAAATCTTCTATTTTGTATGTTTCAGCTCCTAAAAGCTCAAAAAGTCTAAAGCTTTTTTCATCTTTAGCGGATTTCAAAAAAGATATTTTCATAAAAAATCACCACTAATATTTTTATCTATTAGTAGTGATTTATACTTAAATTTTCTTGATTTTTGATACTATAATTGTCATATCGTCTTTTGCAATTCCATAACCATTATCTATTGCTTCTTGCATAATTATATCTGCTATTTTTTGAACATCTTCTGTTTCAATGTTTTCTAATATTTCCTTTAGCCATAATTCCTTATTTTTATATTCTGTATTTGATTCAATTATACCGTCACTGCACATTACTATTATATCGTTATCTTGTAAGTCTTTATCATATACTACAAGGTCTAACTTGTCAAACACTCCTGCTGGGAATGATATTGCTTTTACAACCTCAACTCTTTTCCCTGTTTTTATGAATGTTGGGCATGCACCGTTTTTTACAAATTCTATGTTTCCATTGCTTAAATTAAATATTGATATATCTATTGTAGCATAAGTTTCGTCATTTGAATTTAAATTCACTGCTGAATTTATTAACCCTATTGATACATCATTATCAAATCCAGTTGTAAGAAGCCTTTTTAGCATTTGAATTACTGTGCTACTACTTTTTTGTGCTTCTGGTCCAGACCCCATTCCATCACTAATAGCTATCATATATTTCCCATCATGCAATTTTGTTCTTATATTACTGTCTCCTGATATTTCACTTTTATTCTTTGTTGCAGTTGCAGCTCCAATTGATAACTTAAATTGGGGTTCTTCTTTTTTTACTTTTTCCTCTGTTTTTAAGTCATCTGCTAATGTAGAAATCACTTTTGAAACTCCACCTAATTGTGTTGCAAGAACCTTTTTATTATTTGCCTCTTTGTGTTTCCATAAAGTGTTTAATTTATTTATTCTATATGTACTATTTATTATTTTTATAATTGGCTCAAGCATTTCAAAAATGTTATCTTTTACCATTTTATAATCATTTACATTTTCCAAAATTCGAATTAATTCATCTTGGTTGATTTCATTTTTTTCCTCTAATATATCATAGCATCTATTCAATATTTCTTCATCATTTAATAAAATATCCTCATATAAAGGATTATCTTGTATGTCGTCTAAATTGTTCATTACTTCATCTTTAAAAGTTTTTTTGCTTTCATCCTCAATTGATTCATCTAATGTATCTTTAGCTGATTCATTATAACTTCTTGCCATTTGTAATATTGTTTCTGATACGCTATTTAGCTTGCTTGCCGTTTTTTTCTTTTCCTCAATTACTCCTGCTGTTGTTGGTAAGCATTTTGTTGTATTTATAATCTCAGTAATATCAATATTTACTTCTTTTGGTATTACAAGTAAGCCTAGTGATGCGATTAGTATTTCTCTTATTGTAATAATAGGAACTGTGTTTCCATTGGTAACATACGTAAGAATAGCATTTCCTACACAAAATCCAATAATTACTCCAATTTTTCCAAGTTTATTTAATATACCCGCAATCATTCCTGATATTGCATAAGATGCTACTAATATTGGGCTTGTAGAATTTATAATTCCAAGTACCATTCCTATAGTAATTCCGGCCGTACCTCCAACTAACATTCCGTTTTTCCATCCTAAGAATAATACTAACATAACGCTAAATATATTTGTAATTGATAATCCAAAGATGTGTAATTTACTAAATGCGCATAAAGCTATTGAGATTATTAGGCTTGCTCCCATAACTTCTTCTATTGCAAAAGCTTTTTTATTTCCATATTCAGTGATTACTATTATTGAATTTGCAAATATTTTATAAAAAATGTATGTAATTATTCCCATTGCAATGCTTGATATTAAATCATATACTAAAAAAACTCCAAAGAACATTTTACTTGCTTGAACAGCAAATGCTGATATTGCTACATATATTCCAAGTTTTTGTTTTTCATTTTTATCTGGTTCTTGAATTTTAGGTCTAAAAATCAAAATCATTACAATAAATAGCAAAGAACTTAAAAGAAATGTTAAAACTCCACTAATTCCAAAACCAATTGCTGTTCCTATTAATACTGCTACGCCTAATATTCCTACCGGAATTTTATTGCTACATGCTGCAGCAAATATTGCTAGTCCAAATGGTGCAATTTCCTTATTAAAGCCTACCATTGATACTAAAAAAGCCACACAATATAAAACAATATCATTAATTTTCAAAAGACTTTTTATATCAATTTTTCTCTTTACTTTTTCTTCCTGTTCAAAAGTTTTATTATTTATATTTTGGAACATTTGAGTTTTCATCCTTTCTAGTTTTTGTTTTATTATACTACTTTTATTTTGATTATTTTGTCATAATTAGTAAGCTAGTCCAAAAAGTTTTTTACATTGTTCAACAAAATGGGTGCATTCATACACCCATTTTCTTTAGTTATACATTATTTTCTGTAAAGTATTCATTTATTCTTATTATCAACTCTGTTTTTGCTTCTTCCATAGTTAGTCCTTCAATTTGAGCTCCTGCAAGTGTTATATGGCCTCCTCCTCCGTAATTTTTCAAGTATCACTTGCACATTTATATCTCCGATTGAACGGCCACTTATGCATATTTTATCTCCAAGATGTCCTAAAACAAATGATGCTGTAATATTGCTTATTGTAAGTAATTCGTCTGCTGCTTTTGCACAAATTAAATTTGCGTTTTTATCTTTTTCCTCATAAACAGATATTGCAATTGTGTCATTTACTATTTCTGCATTTTTTACGATTTCTGCAATTACATTATAGCTTTCCAAATCACTTTGGAACCATTTTTTCACTTTAATTATGTCTATTCCATATTTTCTTAAATATGCTGCTGCTTCAAATGTTCTAACTCCTGTTTTAAATGTAAAGTTTTTTGTATCCATCATTATTCCTGCATATAAGCTTTCTGCTTCAATTTGTTCCAAAACTACTGGTTTTGTTGCATATTCTACAACCTCTGTTACAAGTTCTGCTGCTGAAGATGCATAAGCTTCATGGAATGTCAAAATTGCATTTTCTATAAAGTCTTCTGATTTTCTATGGTGATCTATTATAACAATTTTCTCTGTTTTTTCAAGTAATTCTGGTACTTCTACATAGCTTCTTTTATGTGTATCTACAACAACTAACAATGTGTTTGGTGATATAATATTTAAAGCCTGTGCTTTATCTATCATTACATTTCCATACCCTTGTTCTTTTAGTGCTTTTATTAGATTTTCTAATGATAGTCCATAAGTATCATTTACAATATATGCATCTTTTTGCAATGTTTTTGCAAGTCTATATATTCCAAGGCTTGAGCCCATAGAATCTATATCTCCATTTACATGCCCCATCACCATTACATTTTCTGCTTTTGCAATTAATTCTTCTAATGCATGTGATATAACTCTGGCTTTGACTTTCGTTCTTTTTTCCACTTCTTGAGCTTTTCCTCCGAAGAAAGTATATTTTCCGTTCTTTTCTTATTACGGCTTGGTCTCCACCTCTACCTAAAGCTATATCCATTGCAACTGTAGCTGATTCATATTTTTCATAATTTGTATTTCCTTCGTTAGATATCGCAATACTTAAAGTAATTGGCATTCCCTCTTCTGTTTCAATTTCCTTAATTTCATCCAAAATTGTAAATTTGCTATTTTCAAGTTCTTCAAGATATTGTTGTTCAAAAACTAAAACATAAGTGTCTCTATCCTTTTTTATCATTAATCCGCCAGTTAAATTTGCCCATTCATAAAGTTTTTTCTCAATTGTAGCAATTAATTGAGGTTTATTATCTTCTGGAATTCTTTGAATTATTTCCTCATAATTATCAAGCATAATAATTCCCATACATGTTTTGGCATTATTTAATTTTTTAGCTAAATTAATTTCTCTTGTTATATCAATAAAATACAAAGTTATCATATATTTTACTTCTTTTTTTCTGTCTCTTTTTCTTGGCTTAGTATATTCCCCAATAACATGATATATTTTATTATTAATGCTTACTTGCTTATCTATAGTAAAATTATTTTTATCAATTTCCTGTTTAATCTCTTTTGCTAAATCATCTATATACGCATTTATACCAATATTTGCAAATTCTTTATTAAAGCTAGAACTTCTCCATATAACATTTCCACTGGTTTCTAAAATAATAAGTGGAAAAGGTGAATTTATCAATGTATTTTTAGCTGCTGAATCAACAGAATAAGTAAGTTCATTAATATAACTTGAAAGCTCACTTTTTCTCTTATTATAGACCCAAATTGTATATAGAATTATTCCAACATATAAAATAATTGATGGAATAATAAATAATACGTTATTTATACAAAGCACTAGTAAGACTAATGCAATAATTATTAAATAAATCTTAGTCTTGGACTCAATCTTTTCTAATGCCTTAATATTATAATTCGACATAAAAAACTCCCCTTCTTATCACCTATCTATTTTACTGCAAAACCGCGATTTTGTCAACTTTTTTAGCTAGTCTAGCAAAAAACAAAAGCCCTATTTTAGGCTTTTGCTCTATTATTATATTACAAAAATTAAATATAATGCTAAAAGATGTACTGGATAAAACCAATATAGTAAATGTTTATCATCATGTCCTTTTTTATTGTTATAACAACAAATTGGTACTATAGCCAAAATTGTAAATACCATAAATGGTGTAAAAAATACTATAGCATTTCTAATTACACCTATACCGTACCTATAATATTTTAATACTCTACACAAATAATATACAATTGTACTTCCGGTAAAAATAGAAGCTTTTGCAATTTTATTGTTTTCTGTAACATGGAAAATAAATGTTATAAGAACTCCAAAGAAGCCATAATCACACCTTAAAATCTCTGCAATAGCACCTATTGCTAGTAATGAAAGGTTTCCAATTATACGTCCTTTTTTCTCATAAATAATAATAGTTACAAGCCCAAAAAGCAAAGTAAAAATAACATTCAACCCCATGGTATTACTATAAATTGAAGAAAAAAGCAAAAATGGAATCTCAGAAATTATTGCAAAAACAAGTAATCTCAAACAATATTTTTTCAAATTCTTTGTGTACCTATACCCTTGGGATATCTGAAAAGCAAAAATAGGAAAAGCCAGTCTTCCGAATTAGATTCAAAGCCGATGTTTTCCCATCATAAATTAAATACCCCGCATGGTCCATAAGCATTGACACACATGCTATAATCTTTAGCATAAAAGCACTCAAACTTCATTCTCCTAACTATAAATTTATACTAATATTTATAGCATAGCTTGATGTAAAAGTCAATCTTCAAGTTTGTGGTATTTTTTCTCTATTGTTTACTATTTCTACTCTGTTTTCAAAAATCATTTTCAAAGTATTTATAAAATCATCTTCCTTTTGTTCTGAATGAATAAATAGTTTTTCTGGGAGAAGAGTTAATATTGCATTTAGATTTAGGTCATTTGAGGAAAATGTTATGTCTGATAGATATTGTTTTGGAATTGCATTTTTGTTTATCTCTATAGGGTTCATGTTTTCATCTAGTAGTACTGATTTTTCATTCTTGTACACTAAATGCAGTTCTTTTGTGTTTGATGGTGTGTTTTGAATGTAGTCTTTAAGTAGCATTATAAATTCATTATATTCTCGCTCAATAATAAATTTATTTACACACATATCTACAAGGCTATCTAATTCCTTTAAATATTCTTTAAGTTTAAAATTAACAAATCCATCCAAAATAACATATTTATTTTCTTGAAAAAACTTAAAAAATTCATTTGTAATAATATTTACCATAATTATAGAACTTGAAAAATCAATGTTTGTTAAACATATATTATATATTTTTCGTTTTTCTTCGGTTGTGAAATAAAAATAATTAGAATTTATAAATTTTTGTATTATTACTGGCTCATAAAAATCTGTTACAATATATGCAAGCAAAAGAGAAATTTTTTTTAAGAACGCTTCTTGTTTTTTGCCGAGTATAGTGAATTATAATATTCGTATATATTTTAAAATCTCTACAGGATACATAAACATCACCTATTCCAAAATATTCAAGCTCATTTAGTAGATTATTAATTATATTTTTATTATTAGTCTTTATACTGATAGTTTTTCTCAAAAAAAATCCCTCCGAATTCATAAATATATTATCTACTAAAATCTCTTTAGATATTCATATATTATGAATTCAGAGGGAATCTGTTACTATTTATATATCATGTAATCAATCTCTGGGAAAATACAATCTTTCTTTTGTATCTGTTTTAAATACTCGCTATCAATCTTGTCCTCTTTTATTTGATAGTAAAGAGTTGTAAACCTTCCTATATGATCTTTTATTCTTTTCTTTGCATAATCAACCATTGTTCCATTAGTTATAATAAATAGCCAATCACTACTTTGTGCCAATAACAATTCACGTGCACATTGATTTAGTGCTCTTCTTCTTAATGTTTTTTTCTCATTTGGATATAAGTTTGCAAGTTCAACCATTCTATCACCTGCAACATGTAAATGTCTATGAGCATAATCATTTGTACTATTAAGCCATACTTCACTATATCCATTTGCTCCCCAACTTGAAATACATGGTGATGCTTCCTGCATTTCTGGATATTTATCTATATATTCACCTGGAGTAATTAACTTAAAATTACCTTCATCATAGTAAATTTTTTTAAACAATATATATAACCAATATGGTCCTTCATACCACCAATGTCCATAAAGTTCTGCATCATAAGGGCATACTATAAGAGGTTTTGTAGGTGCCATTACTTCTGATAATTCATTTATTTGTTTAACTCTTGAATCGAAAAAATGACCTGCTTGCTTTTCTGCTGAATCTTGTGCCCATTGAACATTGTAGTAATCCTTAAAATCACCTTTTGAAGTTATCCTATAATACTTAATACCAGTATTTACTCTAGCACCGTTTTTTGCAATATATGGCTTAATATAATCATAGTCAGCATCATATCCAATATCTCTATAAAATTCACGATAATTGAAATCGCCAGGATATCCACATACTGAACTCCATACTTGCCTTGAGCTTTCTATATCCCTACCAAAAGCCACAATTCCGCCAGGTGATACTATAGGCGCAAACGTACCAAATACTGGTGTTGGATCTGCATATAATATTCCATGAGACTCAGTAATTATGTACTCAATTCCAAACTCTTTTAAATATTTATCTGCCTCTGGTACATATCCACATTCAGGAAGCCAGATTCCTCTTGGAGGTTTTCCAAAATACTTTTTATATGTTTCAACTCCTACTCCAATTTGAGCTTTTACAGTTTTTTCATTTACATACAAAATTGGAAAATAGCCATGTGTTGCTCCACAAGTAATTATTTCCAATACTCCAATATCTTGAAAATGCTTAAATGCATTTATTAAATTGCACTTAAATACATCTCTAAAAATGTGTAAATCATTTGTATATCTTTCTAAATAATATTTTGAAAGTTCATTTAGCCTTGAATCATACGCTGTTCTTTTTACCTCTTTTTCACAAAGTTCTATGTGTTTTTTCAAATACTTAATATACCTTCTTTGTAATAGCTTATTATCAAACATATTTAATAAAGGGGGAGTAAGCGACATAGTAATTCTAAAATCTACTTTTTCCTCCTCTAATTTTTTGAAATTAAGAAGTAATGGTATATATGTTTCAGATGTTGCTTCATATAACCATTCTTCCTCTAAATAATCTTCACTTTCAGGGTGATGTATAAAAGGTAAATGTGCATGCAAGATAAAGCTTACATATCCCTTAGTTTTATCCATAGTTAGTCTCCTTTTTACATTTTTGAACTTGGATTTTTCTTTTCTAAATCCTGCAATTCATCATTTTTATATATTTTTTTATAGATATCATAGATATTATAAATTCTACCAATGTATTTCATAAATTGAAATTGTGACACTTCTTTTGAATGTTTTTCATTAGTTTTTACATTTCTGAAAAATAATACCTTTTGATTTTTTTCGAATAATATGTGATTATTTGGTGCTTCAATTGTGTTAGAAGAAGCAACATATAAATAATCATTTGGTATTATATTGTTTTTTTGCTTTGCTCTTCTTCCTAATTCTATTTCATAATCACACTTTGCATCATTTACTTTGAAATACCAACTGTTCGCAAAGTCATTTACCTCTATTTCGAAATAATAATTCATTGTTTTATTATGAACTATTAAAACAGGAACTGTCTCCTCAAAAAAGTTTTTTCCATATTCCTCTTCATATTTTTTTCTATCTTCATCTGATATATCCCAATAAACAAATAATGTATTTGGTGTTTGTGCCAGTATTTTTACAATTGTTTGATTATATCTATATGGTAAATCATAGTATTCCATTATTTCTGGTTTTTTAACTGGTGCTTTTCTTTTTGTTGTTTTTGTAACTGGTACTTTCTTTTTAGTGTTTTGAGTTGTTCTTTTTTTCGCTACACTTTTTGCTCTTCCAGTGTTTCTTGGTTTTGCTGTATTTTTTGCTTTTTCAGTAGTCTTCTTTTTTGTTACACTCTTTGTTTTATCTGCTGTTTTTGCTACTTTTCCAGAACCATTCTTCACTTCTTTTTTTGCACCTGTAGCTTTTGAAGGAGCACTTGTCTTCTTCGTCTCCTTAGTACTTTTTCGCATTAAAAATCCTCCTTAGTAAAAATATTATTCATTACTTCATAATATATATCAAAACACAAATAAATTCAAGAGGAAATTGGAAAAATTTTAAAATTTATTTTAATTTTGTTGTATTGCAAAATTAATACCACGAGCCACTACATCTTTCATATTTTCTATTAAATCATCAATTTCTTTTGGTGTTACTATTAAGTTATATTCTTTTGGTATTAAAGCTTCTCTTATTAGTTCATATTTGTTAGTATTTTTAAGTTCATTTAAATAGTCATTTGATTTTGCTTCTTTTTGTAATTTTTCTATAAATAAATCTATACTATCTGAAGCTATTGTTGCTGCTTCTACAACCATCGGTACCCCTATTGCAATTACTGGTATTCCAAGGGTTCTTTGGCTTATTTCATTTCTTACATTTCCAACTCCAGCACCTGGAACAATTCCTGTATCTGCAATTTGAACTGTACTGCTAATTCTTTCTATACTTTTTGAAGATAAACTATCTATTACTATTAATAATTTGGGATTAATATTTTGGGCTATTCCTTTTATTATTTCTGCTGTTTCAATTCCAGTTGTTCCAAGTACTCCTGGTGCTATTGCTGTTACTGGTCTTGTGTTTGGGTCTATATACTGAGCTGCATATTTTAAAAGATGTCTTGTTATATCTATGTCTTTTACGACTTTTGGCCCGAAGGGAATCTGGGGTCACATAAGCATTTCCTAGCCCGACAACTAAGATATCTCCTTTTTCATCTATATGTTTTTCTATTAGTGGTCTTAATTCTTTTGTTACTGTTTGTGCTCCTTTTTGAATTTCGTCATTATCTGCAATTTTTAAACTTTTAATATCAACTGTTATATATGTTCCAATGGGCTTGCCAAGTGCTTCAGCTCCTTTATCATTTACTATTTTTACTCTAGATATTTTAATCTTTTCATCAATTGTTTCTTCTTCTGTTTCAATTCCTTCAATATTATTTTCAATATTGTTGGCTTTTCTGTAGATATCATTTCTTTCTACAGCAAGGTCTGTATTAAAATTAAACATACTTTTCATCCTTTCTTTTGTTTTATTTTTTTCTTTTTTTGTTTTTTTATACAAAAAAATCCTAGACTATTGTTTAGTCTAGGACAAAAACTAATTATCTTCTCTGCTTAATTTTATTAATACAGCTGCTCCAAGAATTGCTCCCACAATCATTAATGCGATTTTCATGTTTTCTTCGGTACCTGTTTGTGGAATATTATTTCTGCTTGTATTGTTATTTGATTGATTATTGTTAGTATTATTATTTGTATTGTTATTTGAGTTATTGTTTGAGTTGTTATTGTTATTTGGTTTGTCTGTATTGTTATTATCATTTGGCTTATCTGAATTATTGTTGTCATCTGGTTTGTTTGGTTTATTGTTGTCATCTGGTTTGTTTGGTTTATTGTTGTCATCTGGCTTAGCTGGTTTATTGTTGTTATCATCCGGTTTTGTGTTATTAGCCTTTTTAAATCCACATTTAGTACAAACATCATTTTCAAAAACATGATTTTCTTCAGCTGTTTTTGCACCACATGAGCATTCTTGCCAATGCTTATCATTACTATGTTTATACTCTAATTTATGATTTGCCTCATTCTTTTTTGCTCCACATGAACATTCTTCCCAATGCTTATTATTGTTATATTTTGTTTCGAATTTATGTGTTTGTTCATCTTTTTTCATTCCACATAAACATTCTTCCCAATGCTTATCATTGTTATATTTTGTTTCGAATTTATGTGTTTGTTCGTCTTTTTTCATTCCACATGAACATTCTTGCCAATGTTTGTCATTATTGCTTTTTGTATTAAATGTATGTGCTACTTTATCTTTAATAGCTCCACATTTTGTACAACGTTTCCAATGATAATTCTCGTCTTTTCCTTCAATATATGTATGGTTGCAAACTATCTCTGCATTTTTTTTGCCACATTCACATACACCATTTACATATTTGTGTGCAACTTCTGCAGTTTTTCCGCCACAAATACATTCTTGCCAGTGTTTTGTATCATTATATTTATATTCCAATTTATGATTTGACTCATTTTTTTTCATTCCGCATGAGCATTCTTGCCAATGTTTATCGTTGTTGTATTTATACTCAAATTTATGATTTTGTTCATCCTTTTTCATTCCACATGAACATTCTTGCCAATGTTTATCATTGTTGTATTTTGTATTGAATGTATGTGCTACTTTATTTATAACATTTCCACATTTTGTACATTGATTCCAATGATAACCTGCATCATATTTTGCTACATAATTGTGACTACAACTTTGTGATTTAGTGCTTCCACAAACGCATACGCCATTTACATAATTATGTGTTTCGTAGTCGTAAGTATCATTACATCTTGTGCATCTTTTCCAATGATAGTTTGAATCGTATCTATATTTACCATTATGTCCCATTGCTGGAATCCATACTTCTTTATAAACAACACCACAATCATTACATATTGTTCTTTGATATCCTCCACTAGTACATGTTGCTGTTTCTTCATATCTTCTGCCATGAATACCATGTTCTTCTTTTTGAGTTTCATATCCACATTTTGAACATTCTTCCCAATGGTATGTTGCATTTGTTCTTTGTACAAATTTATGTGTACATGATTCTTTATTTGTCATTCCACAAGCAGTACAAACATTGTTTTTATATGTAGAGTGTTTACATATATATCCACATTCTGTGCATTTACCATTTGAATATGTATGTTTTACTTTTCCATCAAATAAAATCTTAGAACATTTATCACAAGTATACCAATGATAGTTTGCATCAGTTTTCAATGTCCATGATGAATGTTTACAAGTTTTAGAATCATCAATTTCATTCTTAGTCATTCCACAAATTGTACAAATATTATTTTGCATTTTTTTATGTTGACATGTAATTCCACAAACTGAGCATTTTGCATTTTGGAATGTATGAGCTTCTTTTCCAAAAACTGCCTTATGGCATCCTAAACATTCTTCCCAGTGATCCACATCATCTGTTTTTCTTATCCAAGAAACATGCTCACAATTTTCAATTAAAGTTTGGCAAAATTTGCATTTTCCATTTTCAAAGCTATGAACGCATTTATGACCACATGTTACACATTCATTTTTAGATGTATAAATATGTGGTTGCATTATTGTTTTTTTACAATGTATACATTCTGCCATGTGTCCATTATCTAATCCAACATCTTCCCAGTCAAAAGCATAATGTTGACATTCTGTTGCTTTTGTTTGATTGTTAAGAACAATAGAAGTTACTATTGTTGCAAGTAATAAAATTGTAGAAACTACAGAAATAATTACAAGTTTTTGTTTTCTCATAATATAATATATCCCCCTTTTAGATTTTTTCAACCTTTTATATTATATCGCATTTCCCGTAGTATTTCAACTCATTTATGTCATTTTTGTAACATTTCTGTAATATTCCTGTAATATTTATACTTAAAATTCTATAAATTCATTCCTGCCCTAAGCATTCCCTCAATTTGCTTTTTTAGAATTTTATTTTTTTCGATTTCAAGTTTTTTATCTTCATTCATTATTTGGGTGGCAATGTTTTGTACCACTTTTAAGATATCCATATCTTGAAACAAGTTTGCAATTTTAAATTCTGGTATTCCATGTTGTTTTGTTCCAAAAAATTCGCCTGAACCTCTAAGTTCTAAATCCTTTTCTGATATTTTAAATCCATCATTTGTTTCTACCATTATTTTCATTCTTTCTCTGGTGTTTTCTCCTTTGCCACTATATTTTAGTATGCAATATGATTTGTATTGACCTCTTCCTACTCTTCCCCTTAATTGGTGTAATGTTGCCAAACCAAATCGCTCAGCATTTTCTATTACCATTATACTTGCATTTGGAACATCAACGCCTACCTCAATTACTGTTGTTGATACTAAAATATCAATCTTTCCTGATTTGAAATTTTGCATAATTTCATCTTTTTCTTTTTGTTTTAATTTTCCATGTAAAACTTCAAGCCTATAGTCTCTAAATGTTTCCTCTTTATATTTTTTCGCAATTTCAATTACTGATTTTAGGTCCATCTCATCATTTTCTTCTATGAGTGGGCAAACAATATATGCTTGTCTTCCTTCTGCTATTTGTTTTTTTACAAAATTATTTACTCTTTCTTCTGCGGATGGAGTTACTGCAAAAGTATCTATTTTCTGCCTGTTTGGTGGCAGTTCATCTATAATTGAAATATCAAGGTCTCCATATAAAATTAGTGCTAATGTTCTTGGAATTGGTGTTGCAGATAAGGCTAAAACATCTGGTGCCAAGCCTTTAGCGCTCAATTTACCTCTTTGCCTTACACCAAATCTATGTTGCTCATCTGTTACAACTAATCCTAAATTCTTAAATTCTACATTTTCCTCTAGCAAAGCATGTGTTCCAATTATTACATCTATGTTTCCGTTTTTTAATTCTTCTAATATTTTTTCTTTTTGTTTTTTAGTAATATTACTTACCAATAGTTCACATCTGATGTTGTATTTTTTAAATAACTTATTAAAATTATCTAAATGCTGTTTTGCAAGAATTGCTGTTGGTGCCATTATTGCTGCTTGATATCCGTGATTTTACTGCTTTATATGTTGCACACATTGCAACAGCAGTTTTTCCGCTTCCTACATCACCCTGAAGTAATCGGTTCATTGCAAAATCGCTTTCCATATCTTTATCAATTTCTTCTAAAACTCTAGTTTGAGCTCCTGTAAGTTTAAACGGAAGGCTATTTATTATATCTACCATTTTTATTTCTTTACTAAATTTTATTCCTTTTTTCTCATTTGAATAATTGCTTTTAAATGTAAGAAGTGCAAGTTGCATTATTAGTAGTTCTTCGAAAACAAGTCTTTTTCGTGCTTCATTATATTTCTTAAAATCATCTGGGAAGTGAATTTGGTGGATTGCCTCATTTCTTTTCATTAAGTGAAATTCACTAATTATATACTCTGGCAATGTTTCTGGTAGATTTTCTATTTGTACAAAAGCATTTTCAATTATCTTTCTTAATGTGTTTTGTGGTAATTCATTAATACTTGGATATATTGGTATGATTCTTCCTGTATTTTTATTTGAATCTTCTTCATCAAATAAAGGTGACATCATTTCAATTTGGTTAATTTTGCGTTTTACTTTACCATAGAATTTATAGGTTTTTCCAACTATAAATTTGTTTTTTAAGTAAAAACAATTAAACCATGTAAGTGTACAAGTTGCAGTTTCATCTCTTACAACAAGCTTGTATATTGCCATGTTTTTTCTTATTTTTATTTCTGCCATTTTTGAAACACATTTTGCTTCAATTAAGGCTTCTTCCCCATCTACTAAATCTGCTATTTTTTTGTGTACACCTCTATTTTCGTAGGTTCTTGGGTAATATGTTATGATATCTTCTAATGTGAAAATATTTAATTTATTTAAGCTTTTTATTCTATTGGGACCAACGCCTTTTATGTATTTAGCATCATTTGATAAATCCATTATTTTATCTCCCTTAATTTATGCTCTAAGCCGAGTATTTCTCTTTTTTGTTTCAGTATTTTGTATCATATACTCTAGTACTTTTTTTGTACCTAAAACAATTAATAGTTTT
Organism: uncultured Clostridia bacterium; assembly: GCA_934167835.1. Classification (GTDB taxonomy): domain Bacteria; phylum Bacillota; class Clostridia; order TANB77; family CAG-508; genus UMGS1781. The sequence continues at coordinate 185,109 of CAKPLZ010000001.1, forward strand.
TTTGCTCTTGTAATTCCTGTGTATAATAAATTTCTTGTAAGTAGCATTGGTGCTGCTTGTGGCAAGCACATAATTACAACATCAAATTCGCTTCCTTGTGATTTGTGAATTGTAATTGAATAGCTGTGTTCAAGCTGTTCAAGTTCACTATATTCATACCATGCCGTTTTTTCATCATCAAATTTTATTTCAATTTGTTTTGTAACATCATCAATTTTCTTGATCGTTCCAAGTTCTCCATTAAATATTCCTGTTCCATCTTCTTTGTGATTTTTTTCCCAATATATGTCATAATTGTTTTTTACTTGCATTACTCTATCACCTTCAAGAAATACACGATCTCCATGTTTTTTTTGTGGTATTTCTTTTTTATTATTTTTCCCATTTAGTGATGGATTTAGTGCATTTTGAAGTTCTATATTTAGTTCTTTTGTGCCAAGTTTTCCTTTTTTGGTTGGTGTTAGTACTTGGATATCTCTGAAAAAGTCATAATTTCCAAACTTTTTTAATCTACCTGTACAAAGTGATATTACATCTTCAAGCATTTTATTTTGTGTTGGTTCATTAAGAAAATAAAAATCCTGCAATTTTTCTTTTAGTTCTTCCTTTGGTACTTCTAAAAAATTTTCTCCATTATTTACTTTATGTGCATTTGTTATTATCTGACTTTTTGCAGCTTGCCTAAATATTTCGTTTAGTTCTATTGTTTCAACTGTTTCTGAATTTATAATATCTTTTAAAACATTTCCTGGGCCTACAGATGGTAATTGATTTACATCTCCTACTAGTACTAGTTTTGTTCCCATATATAAACCTTTTAAAATGTAGTTCATTAAAAATACATCTACCATAGACATTTCATCTATTATCAAAACATCTGTATCTATTGGTTCTATTGCATAATCTACTCTCTCCATGCCTAAAGATTCTTCAACCTTTCCTAAGCACAAAAGTCTGTGTATAGTTGTGGCTTCTTCTCCTGTTGTTTCGCTCATTCTTTTTGCTGCTCTTCCTGTTGGTGCGCAAAGCACAACTTTTTTATTTTCTTTTTTATAAAGCTCAATAATAAATTTAATAATTGTTGTTTTTCCTGTACCTGGTCCGCCAGTAATTACACACACATTATTGTCGTTTACAGCTTTTATGGCTTCTTTTTGTTTTTCAGATAAGGTAATATCTATGTGTTTTTCTTCTTCTTTAAATTTTTTATCAAAATCTTTTATTTTCTTTATATTTTTTGATTTATTAAGTATTGAAATTCTTTGTGCAATGTTTCTTTCGCAAACATAAAATGAGTTTAAATATACCCATTCTATTTCTTCAACATTTTCTATTTCTATTTTTGCTCTTGCTTTTAAATTTATTAGTGCTGTTTCTATTTCGCTTGTTGTTGTTCCAAGAAGTGCTTGAACATATTTTATTAGATTTTGTTTTTCTACGCATGTATTTCCATTGTTTGAAGCAATGGCTAAACTGTATGTTATTGCACTTTCAATTCTCTTTTCATCATTTGAAGCAATTCCTATTTCTAAAGCCATTTGGTCAATTTTTTTAAAGTCTACTCCGTAAGTAATATCAAGCAGCATATATGGGTTTGCTTCAATTTCTGCTATTGCATCTTTTCCATAAGCTTCATAAACTTTTTTGCAATTTGATGCTGATATTCCGGAATTTTTCTAAAAATCCTACTATCTCCCATAATCCCCATTTTTCGCTAAATTCTTCACAAATTGTTATTGCCTTATTGTTATTTATTCCTTTAACTGTGGCAAGTTTTTCTGGTTCATATCTTAAAACATGAACTGTTTCTTCTCCAAATTTATTTATAATTTTTTTGGCTGTTGCAGGTCCAATCCCTGTAATTATCCCACCTGCTAAGTATCTTTCTAAAGCATCTAATGTTTCTGGCATTATTTTCTCAAATGTCTCAACTTTAAATTGCCTACCATAATCTGGGTGAGTAACATATTTTCCAACAACCTTTAGACTGTCGCCATTGTTTATAAAAGGCAAATAACCTGTTATAACTGTGGTTTCATCTTCAGTCTTAAACTCTGCTACCATATATCCATTTGTCTCATTTTCATAAATTATATCCGTAATTTGTCCTTTTATTTCCAAAATGTACTCCTTTTGCTTATATTTCTATATACTCATGTGCACATGCTCTGATTAATCTGTTCATTATTGCAAGTCCTAAACCTGTTGTTTCTACTCCTTCTATTATAATTAAATCTGCATTATATGTATCGGCTTTTCTTAAGAATGCAAAAATGTTGTGGCTTATTTCTTCTAGGGTGTTTCCAAAAGCAAGTTTATGTTCTGCATTATATTTTTCTTTGTTTCCGTGTTCTGCATAAGATTACTGTATTTTTATTTTGAGCAAGTTCATTTATTTTGTTTACCATTTTTTCATTATTCTTGCTATATACTAAAATACTCTTTGTTTGTGGTGCATAGTGTTTATATTTTATTCCTGGAGACATTACTTTTTCTCCTTCTTTATATTCTCCAAGAATTTGTTTTTCTATATAGACTGGTATTCCTAAAGCTTGTATATTTTCTGGTGTGATTTTTCCGTGGTCTTAATATGTGTACTACACCATCTACAACTCTAATTACTGTTGATTCTACACCTATATCAACCTTTCCACCATCTATTACATATTCCACTTTTCCATCTAGCTCATCTATTATATCTTCAACTTGTGTACCACTTGGTTTGCCTGATATATTCGCACTTGGAGCCGCTATTGGACAATTTGAATATTCTATTAGTTTTCGTGCAATTCCATCGCTTGGCATTCTTATTGCAACAGTATCTAGTCCACCTGTTATGATATCTGGAACTATTGGTTTCTTTTTAAAAACTATAGTTAGTGGGCCTGGCCAGAAATTTTTTATAAGTTTTTGCTCAATATCTCCAACTTCTGTTACAAGCTCTTGAAGCATGTCAATATTTGCAATATGAGCAATTAGCGGATTATCGCTTGCTCTTCCTTTTGCTATGTATATTTTTTTCACAGCTTCAACATCTAAAGCATTTGCTCCTAATCCATAAACTGTTTCTGTTGGAAATAATACAAGTTTTCCTTGTTTTATTGCCTCTGCAGGTGCCTTTAGTTCTTCATAATCCTTATTATTTTTAAAGTCTATATATTTTGATTTCATTTTTTCCCTCTAATCATCTAAAAATTCTTTATATGTTTTTATAATATTAACTTTGAAATCTCCTGGTTTAATATTGAAATTTTGCCTTGGTCTAACTTCTACTTCATATAGTTCTTTTAATTTTTGTATATTTTCTTTTTTATGACCAATTACATTATTAATGTTTTCAGGATTTACCTCAATTTCTATTTCTGCAACTTTTGTATTAACTTTTTTAATTGCATTTAATATTTTATCATACCAAATGCTATCCTCTACAAGCTGCCCAAAAGCCTCATGATATGGCCCCGCAACAACTTCGCTACTTACATTTTCTGGGTTTGATATAATATCTGTGTTTTGAAGTCCCATTCTAATTACTGTAATTTTCTTTTTGTCAAAGAAATAATATAATTCTTTGCATCTTTCCACAGCTTGCTCAAGTGTTATTGGATGATACTCTCCTTTTGCAAACTCTGTTTCAAGTTCTGTTCTTTTAATAACTAAAACTGGATAAATTCTAATAATTTTTGGTTTTAGCTTTGCAAGTTCTTTTGCTGTGTTCATTTCATCTATCCAAGTACTATCTGGAAGGCCAACCATCATTTGATGACCTAAAGTAAACCCATATCTTCTAATTAGCTTTGATGCTTTTTTCACATCCTCAAAAGTGTGCCCTCTTTTTGCCTTTTTTAGGATATAATCATTTGCTGACTGAACTCCAAGTTCAATTGTTTTTACTCCATATTTTTTTAATAGTTTTAGCTCATTTTTATCTATATAATCTGGCCTTGTAGACACTCGTATTCCATCAACTTTTTTTTCTTTTACATATTTATATGCAATTTTTAATAATTTTTCTTGGAGTTCAATGTCTATTCCTGTAAAACTTCCACCAAAGAATGCTATTTCAGTATATAAGTTTTCATCTTTAAAACTATTTAAAAACTCCTGAATTGTTTTTTCAACTTCTTCTTCTGTTACTTGTTTCATCTGCCCACTAATGCTTTTTTGATTGCAGAAAATACAATCATTTGGGCATCCTAAATGTGGAACAAATATTGGAATTATGTATTGTTTTGACATTTTATACCTCCATTTAATTTTATTTTTCTAAAGCTACTCTTGCTGCCTCCATTTCAGCTTGTTTTTTAGTATTTCCTTGTCCTACCGCTAGTTGTTTACCATTACATTTTACTTCTGCTACAAAAGTTTTATCATGGTCTGGTCCTTCTTCTTTTATTATTGAATACTCAATATGGACAGTACCATGCTTTTGAAGCTTTTCTTGCAATACTGTTTTATAATCTTTTTGCCCAACACTTTTACTTGCTTGTTCTATTGCTTCTTTTAAATTTTCAAGAATAAACTTTTTAGCTTCTTCCAATCCTGAATCTAAAAATATTGCTGCAATAACCGCTTCTACACTATCTGCTAATATTGCTTTTTTATGGTTTCCACCACTTATTTTTTCACCTTTTCCAAGATATAATAAATCGTCAAAATGATATTTTAATGCAACTTGGTGCAAACTTTCCTCACAAACTACTGTTGCTCTAACTTTAGTCATTTCCCCTTCTTTTAGTTTTTTATAGTTTGCATATAGGTAATCACTTACTACAAATTCTAATATGGCATCTCCTAAGAATTCTAGTTTTTCATTGCTGATTATTTTTCTTTCATTCGCATAAGATGTATGTGTGAATGCTGTTTTTAATAATTCAATGTTTTTAAAATTATATCCAATTTTTAATTCAAAATTTTCCAAAATCAATTCTCTCCTTAATCTTTAGACTTTATAACTACTAAAATACCTGTTTTTATTGATATTTTTGCTTCTTTGTCTATCTGTTCATTGCTTACTCCCAAGCTATCTCCAATGCTTAGAGTATAATCATTTATTATATATTTCATTCCCTCTATCGTAATTCCTGTTACATTTGTTGTAAGTGGTATTATTGATACATATTTATAATTATCATCTTTTTTTATTATAATTTCTTTATTAATTAATTCTATTTCGTTCTTTTCGTTTACTATCTTGGCTTTTATGTTTTTGTCTAGCGCTTGTTTTAATATGTGAATATTTGCCATTGTATGGTCTAGCCTTGTTCCTATTGCTCCTAGGATTGTTATTTCAGTGCTTTTAATTTCCAGTGCCAAGTCAATAGCTGAATGTGTATCTGTCAAGTCTTTTTCTGGATTTAGTTTTATTATTTTTATATTTTGTGTCTTATACTTTTCTAAGATTTTTGTATTTACTGAATCAAAATCGCCTAGAATATATTGTGGCTCTAGCTTTAAATAGTCTATTGTTTCAAGTCCTTTATCGACAGCTATTATTATATCATATTTATTTGATTTTAGATATTTTTTTGCAAAATTTTTGTTAATTTTACCACCTGTTATTATTAATGTGTTCATTTTTCCTCCTAGAAAATAGGAACGACCTTTAAATTTAGTCGTTCCTTTGGTATATCTTATTATTTTTCAATTGCTTCCATTGTCTCTTTTGCAATTTCAAGTTCTTCGTTTGTAGGAATTACATACATTGGTATTTTAGATTCTGGTTTACTTATAATTCCTTCATATTGTTCATCATCATTGTGTGAACTATCAAATACGATTCCTAGTGGTTCTAGTCCTGCAACACATCTATCTAATACATCTGGGTTGTGTTCTCCAATTCCACCTTCAAATATGATTGCATCTACTCTTCCTAATGCAGCCATATATGAACCTATATATTTTTTTACTCTATATGCAAACATATCTATTGCAAGTTCAGCTCTCTTATCTCCTTTTGCTGCAAGTACTTTTAAGTCTCTTACATCTCCTGTTTCTCCTGAGATTCCTAGTAATCCTGATTTTTTGTTTAGTATTGTCATCATTTCTTTTATATCAATATTTTCTTTTCTCATAACGAATTCTAGGATTGCTGGATCTAAGTCTCCTGACCTTGTTCCCATAATTAAACCTTCAAGTGGTGTTAATCCCATTGATGTATCTATACATACTCCACCTTTAATAGCAGCAATACTTGAGCCATTTCCTAAGTGACAAGAGATAATATTTATGTCTTCTTTTTTCTTTCCTAATACTTTTGCAGCTTCTTCTGCTATAAATTTATGTGAGCTACCATGTGCACCATATCTTTTTATTGCATATTTCTCATAATATTCATAAGGAATAGCATAAAGTGAAGCATATTCTGGTATTGTTGTGTGGAAAGATGTATCAAATACTAATACTTCTGGTGTATTTGGCATTATCTTTTTGCACGCATTTATTCCTTGCAAGTGTGCTGGGTTATGAAGTGGTGCATATTCAATAGATGTGTTATATTCTTCTAATACTTTATCTGTTACTACTGTTGTTTTTGTAAAGTTTGGACCACCATGTACTATTCTGTGACCAATTGCATCTATTTCATCAACACTTTTGATTACTCCTTTTTCTGGGTCTAATAAATATTTCATAACTAATTCAAAAGCTACTGTATGGTTTGGTAATTCTACTTCATCTCTTGTTTTCTTTCCATCTTTTTTGTATTCAATAAATGGTTTATCTATTGATTTTACACCGATTCTGTCACATCTTCCTGATGCTAAAACATTATCATTTTTCATATCGATTAATTGATATTTTAATGATGAACTTCCACAATTTACTACTAATATTTTCATTTCTATCTCCTTTTCAAATCCTTAAAATTAATTTTGTGCTGCTTGAACAGCTGTTATTGCAACAACTCCAACTATATCATCTGCTTTGCAACCTCTTGATAAATCATTTACTGGTTTTGCCATTCCTTGGCATACTGGTCCATAAGCTTCAGCTTTTGCTAGTCTTTCAACAAGTTTATATCCAATATTTCCTGCATTTAAGTCTGGGAATATTATTGTGTTTGCTTTTCCAGCTACATTACTTCCTGGTGCTTTGCTTGCTCCAACTGTTGGAACTAAAGCTGCATCTAATTGCATTTCTCCATCTAAAACTAGTTCTGGTGCTTTTTCTTTTGCAAGCTTTGTTGCTTCTTGAACTTTGCTTACATCTTCTGATTTTGCACTTCCATAAGTTGAATATGAAAGCATTGCAATTCGTGGTTCTTTTCCTATAATTTGTTTAAAACTTTCTGCTGTTGAAATTGCAATTTCTGATAGTTCTTCACTATTTGGTTTTGGATTTAGTGCACAGTCTGAGAACATAAATACACCGTTTTCTCCATATTCGCAATTTGGAACAACCATTACATTAAATGTTGAAACTAACTTTGTTCCTGGTTTTGTTTTTAATATTTGAAGTGCAGGTCTTAATGTATCTGCTGTAGAATGTGCAGCTCCTGATACTAATCCATCTGCTTCTTCTTTTTTAACCATCATCATTCCAAAAAATACTGGATCTAATAGTTTTTGCTTAGCCTCTTCAATTGTCATTCCTTTAGCTTTTCTTAACTCGTAAAAACTCTCTACATATTCATCATATTTTTCAGAAGTTTTTGGGTCTACTATATTTGCTTTTGATATATCTAAATTATTTTCTTCTGCAATTTTTTTAACTTCTTCTTCATTGCCTATTAATACTACTTTTGCAAAACCTTCTTCACATATTTTATGAACTGCTGTTAATGTTCTTAAATCTGTTGCTTCTGGTAATACTATAGTTTTAATATCTTTTCTTGCTCTGTTTTTAATTTCTTCAATAAAATTCATATTTCTCCTCCTTATCAACTTTATTATTATATAACAAAAAAGCCTAAAATTCAATATTTTAGGCTTTTTTTATTTTATTTTTTTATAAAACGAATTTTTTAATTAAAACTATTCCTGAGCTAATTATAATCAATGAAACTAGTCCAAGCCAAATGTAAGATGCTGTTCCACCTGTTTTAATTTCCAATATTACTAATGCTTTATCGTCATCATCTTCTTGTTGTTTATCGTAATCTGTAATTTTTACGTTATCTGGAGTTGAATCTATGTCTTTTGAACCTTTATCGTTATAATCTTCACTAATTTCTGCAATGTTAGTTTTTAATCCCATGTTATTTGTATTGTTTTTCCATGTAAATATAACTTCTACAGTTGCAGTTTCTCCTGGTTTTAACAATGTTTGTTCTAGTGCTCTTGTTGTTATTTTGTTATCTCCAGCTTTTGTCCATAATGGGTTATCTTCTTGAACAAATTCTAATCCTTCTGGGATGTAATCTGTTATTTCTGTTGCATATCCTTCAATCTCACCTTGATTCATTATGATAATGTTATATGCAAATTTTACAACTGTTTTATCTAATTTTTTCTTATCTATAACAACTTTTGCGATTGGCTCTGGATCATCATAAGGTGTAAATCCTGTTTCTGTTGTTGTAGTTTTTCCATCTACTGTTACAATTGTTTTTGTTACCCATTTTAATAATGCTAAATCAAAATATTTTACGTATATTTTTTCAATATCTTGGTCATCTTCGCCTTCATTCCATTGATCTGGTATTGAATCTATATCATCTATATCAATTTCATTACCATTTTCATCTACTGCTTTATCTTTTGTAATTTGTGCTTTATTTATTATAATTCTATCATCTTGTGTTATCTTTCTTTCTACAACTTTGAATGCAACTTTTACTTCTGCATGACTTGGGTTTGTGTCGCTAATTTCTTGAGTTGGGTCAAAAGTATTTAATAATGTATTTTCTAGATATTTTGTTCTTATTTCAACAGCTTTACTTGAATCTGTTGTTTCATTTCCATCTTTGTCTAACATTACCCATTTGTAGTTTTTGTTTGTTTCATGTTCTGGTAAAAATTCTAGTCCGTCAGGAATATCGTCTGATATTTCTGTAGCATATCCTAAAGTTGTTCCTTCGTTGTATACTCTAATTGTATATGTAACTATATCACTGTTTGCAACATATACTGGTGTTTTGTCATGGATGTATTCAAGATTTCCGTCATCATTTAATTTTGGATTTGGTATTCTTGTTGTTACATCTTCGGCATTTACTTTTGTTATGAATTTACGTAAGCTTAAGTCAAAATATCTTAATTTGATTTGTTCGTAGTCATCATCATCTTCTTGATATGTGCTATTTTCTGTTGGTGGATTGTAATTGTCTGTATCAACATTATCTGGTGTTGAATCTCTATCGTTTGCTCCTATTTCTTTTCCTGCATCATCTACTGCTTTATCTTCAGCAATTTCAGCTATGTTTCTTAATATTCCTTTATATGTATTTTCAGCAAGTACAACACATGTTATTTCTACATCTCTATAATATAGTCCATCTGTTCCTGATATTGATTTTTGCCACATATTGTTTGAGTCTATATCTTGGCTTGTTACATCCTTGTCATACGCTTTTATAAGTTCATCTTCTAATGCTGTTGATGTAATTTTTGCTTTTCCTGTTACAATTTTTACTTCACTTAAATTTTGCTTTGAATAAAAGTCGTCAGTTTTTAAGTTTTTTACAATGTTTTCATTTTTATATAGTCCATTTTCTCCTACTAAATCCATTGTTTTTGTATCACTATCTATTACTGGAACCCAGAAGTTATCTGTGTTTGTTTTATAATCCATTAGGTATCCTAATCCTTCTGGAATATAATCAGCAATTTTTGTAGCATATCCATCAAGTTCGCCTTCATTATAGATTCTGAAAGTGAATGTAACAATATCACCTTTCTTTACTGTTACTGGATCTTTTGGATGAGTATATATTGCAGTTTCATTTTTTTGTCCTGTTGTTTCATCTATTGAATTTAACTTACTTGTATCAACTGTTGGAATCCTATCTGTTATTGTTGTTCCATTTATTTTTGTTATAAATTTACGTAAGCTTAAATCAAATGGCACACCTTTTATTACTACTTTTTCAAAATCGTCATCATCTTCTTGGCCTTCGTAGAAATAATCTTTATCTCCTAGATATGGCTTGTTGCTATCTTTTCCTTTATAGTCTTCTAGGTTGGTTGGAACTTGAAGATTATCGTTTTGTGAGTCTCTGTCTTGCATATTTGCATCTTCTGTATTTGCTGGTTCATATTTCATTGTTGCTATATTTGTTAGTATTTTATCAGCAGTACCTTTTGTTGCTGTAACTTTGCAAACTATTTCAATAGAATCAAAGTCTAAAACTTCTCCATCAAAACTATTTAATCTAAATAGGTAGCTTTTTTCTAGTGGGTATATATGTAAAGCTCTTGTTTCAGCATCAAATTGATATTTGTATTCTTTACCTACCAATTCTTCGGCGGTATAAATTTCTTTTTGTTCAATAAATTTTGGATTGTTTTCTGCGTTGAATTCTAATCCTTCAGGTAGGTAATCTATAATTTCTGTTACCAAACCGTCAACTTCACCTTCATTATATGCTGAAATCATGTATGTTACCCTGTCCCCTGTTTTTACTTCTACTGGATCTTTTCTGTGTTTATAATCAGCTGTTGATTTATTGGCTAATTTAGTTATATCAATATTTGGTTCTCTATTTGCGTTAACATCTGTTCCATTTACTTTTGTAATATATTTTCTAAGTGCTAAGTCGAATGATTTGATTTTTTTATTAACAACTTTAATTGTTATAACATTATTTATCACTTCAAAAGTTACACCATCTATTACTATTGTATCTCCTGTTGAATTAATGAAATTAACTTTATCAATAATATATCTTGTTCCTTCACTATTTAACTTTGTTGTTATTTTTATTTTAATTGCTCCATTTATTCCTATATATCCACTTGGTGATGAAATTTCTTCTATTTCATAGATAAATTCTTGGCCTTCATAAGTAATTGGTATAGCTGGGCAATTAAAAGTTCCGTCTCCATTGTTTGTTATAGTAATTACTTTTCTATCTTCTGTAATCATTGTAAATTCAGCACCAAATAATAGATTTCCTTTTTCATCTCTTTTTTCTAATACTACATTAAAGTCTCCTTCTATTACTGGTTCTTTTTCAATTTTAACAACTGGTTGTTCATCATTTCCAGCGAGCCATAATGTTGCTTTTGTATTATAAATTTCTTCATAAGTACATTCTGCATATATGTTTGCATCATTTAAATCATATTCTGATGATAACCTATTTGAAATTTTTATATAAAAGTTTCCTTGCCCTATTGTCTCTTCTAGTGATCCAAAATCCTGTGTCATGTTTTCTGGTGCTTTAACCAAATAGATAATTGGAGTGCTATCAACTTTTTCTGGTATAATTTTGCCTTGATTATCTGTTACTGTAAATTTAACATCATAATCTACATTTCCATCAGTTTTGCTTATATTAAATGGTCCTATAACGGAAAAATTATTATTTGTAGTTTTTGTTTTTGAAATACTTGTTACTTTTATTTCTGGTTTTTTATATGTTATATTTCTTCCATCTCCTGTTCCATAATCTAGAACATGTGCTTTTGCGCCATTTATAAAGTATTTATATAAAGTATCAATTTGATTTGCTTTAGTTTCACTTAGAGATTCTCCATCAATTTTTGTTGTGTTACTTAATACATAAGTATCTAAAAGTGATAATGATGATTGTCCTCCATTTTCATCATAGTTTGAAAAATACCATAGTGCCATTTGTTGTACAAATTCTATATCATCATCTGTTAATTCAGAATTAACAATTTGTGCTTTTTTAATTAATCTTTCTTTCATTTTGGCATTGTCAGCATGTTCTGGTAAATACATATTGTCTATTATCCATAACATTGCATTATATTCAGTATTTGAAATGTTGTATCCAATTGTATTTCTGAAATAATTCATAACATCTGTTGCGTTTGTTTTTAAATTAAAACTTTCTGTGTATGTTATATCAGCAACCTGAGTTATGTCTGATATGCTAGCAGAGTTTCCAAATCCCAATCCACTTCTCAAGCAATATAAAGCATTGTTATAGTTGTAAGTTCCATTTAGTTTTTCTCTGATTTTAAATATTGTATTAACATTACCATTTGGTGTTGTTACTGTATATGTTTTTTGAGTATATGGTCTTTTGTCAATAATATTTAAATTCATTGTGTTTGCTGCATAAACTTCGCTTCCTAAAATAATTGAAGCTATAATTAAAAACATAAAAATTAATGATACTTTAAATTTCTTCATAATTCTCTCCTTTTATTTTCTTATTATTATATATTTTAATAATGAAATGTCAAGCAATTAGATTTTGGTTTTTCCTTTTTCTAATCGTCCTTTTCTTAGGGCTTATGAGTTTTGTAATGATTTTGATTTAAAATATTACAATTATTATACATTTTAACAAATTTTAATAGATTTTCTGTTTTTCTTGATTTCCGTAGTAAAATTTGTATATATGTTTTTTTCATCTCTTTTAGTTCTAAAACACCTCTTGACCCTTTAATTATACTACAAATAGCAGTTTTTTTCAACCAAAACTCGCCAAAAAGGTTTTTCAATTTTTTTTAGTTTTTCTATTGACATTTATCATTTATTTTGGTATCATATTAATGTTTCAAATATGAAACGTGATGCGGAAGTAGCTCAGTTGATAGAGCGATGCCTTGCCAAGGCATAGGTCGCGGGTTTGAGCCCCGTCTTCCGCTCCAAAATTTTTTTATATGTAATTAATCATCTTTTTACTTTGGTTTGCATATAATAAAGTATAAGGCGACATAGCCAAGTGGTAAGGCACGAGTCTGCAAAACTCTGATTCCCCGGTTCAAATCCGGGTGTCGCCTCCAATTTTTTTAAATTTTAAATGGACATGCACCATTAGCTTAGTTGGTAGAGCAGGGCACTCTTAATGCCAAGGTCCACGGTTCAAATCCGTGATGGTGCACCAAATAAAAAACGTCACAAATTTGTGACGTTTTTTTGTAGCTTAGAACCACATTTAGCAAGTATGCTTCCTTCTGTAGTACTGTAGCTTGTCTATACGGTCCTTTGCTTGGTAATATGGGCTACGATCAATTCTTCCCATTCTTTCGGATTCGATTTCAACTCGAATCTTGTCTCTTATGTCGTGTACTCTCTTGTACTCTTCAAGATACTCCGGGCTTTCTCTTATATCTTTCTCAAGCTTTAAGAAAAGCTCACTTTCCCTGCATCTTGGCACATATAGTGGTAAACCAAAAAGGTTTACGAACGAGGTGCTTACGATTTTTGTTATCGAAAGTAGCTCAACGTGCTTTAGACATTCGCCTTTCAAAACCTCATAAGGAATCGTTTGAGTCGCTCCTAAGCTATCAACCAATCCACTTTCCTGGAACCGAATAGATCTTCTTGCTTTTTGGGATTGCATAAAAATAACCTCCTTTAAGGTATTATAATAATTATAGCACCTTTTTTACTCAACTTCAAATTATTCAAAATCCTCTATTCTCTGGCTCAACTCATTGTTGCCATACACTGTAATTCCCGAATTTAAATTTTCAATATCTATATCTGATAAATATTTAGTTTGTATTCCAGTTTCTTTTACGGTTTCTCGTATTTTACCATATTTATCCAATTTATATACAATTATTTGTCCTTCAACATTTTTCAAAACATAGTGTTCATCACAAAAATCATTTACCTCTTTATATATAACTACTTCATTTTCAGTAAATTTTTGTATTTGCCACCCCATAAATTCAATTTGTAGTTCTGATTCACTTTTATTTATTAATTTATTGCTTATTTTTTCTTCCTCTTGTACAAGATGTTTGCAATCAGTATAATAAATTTTCTTTATAATTTTAGTTTTTGGTGTTGTTTTACTTTCAAATGAATTTGCTTGCTTTGTGTTGTTTACTTTCTTAATTTCTTCTTTTGGGTTCTTGGGCTCTTCATAAGCAATTTCCTTTTGAACATTATTTAATTTATACAAATATAAACCTAAAACAAAACTTATAATCAGAGCTAAACCTAGAATTATTGCAATATATTTTTTCATTATTATCACCATTTTTATATTAACCTAATATTACAAAATTATACATTTTTTATTTTATTTTGGTTTTAACTTGAATTTTATTGTCATTTCTAACTTTTAGGGTAATTTCTCCTGATAAATCTGTTCTGTACACAATGCTACCATAAGTTTCTAAAACTTTTACTGTTTCATCATTTGGATGACCGAATTTATTGTTTTTGCCAACTCCAATTAGTGAAATTTTGGGTGTAACTTTGCTAATAAATTCCTGTGTTGAAGATGTTTTTGAACCATGATGTGCCACCTTTAAAACCGTTGCTTTTAATTCATTATTATTATATTTTGAAACTATTTTGTTTTCTGCAATTGCCTCAATATCGCCTGTAAACAGCATGGAAAAGTTTTTATATTCTAATTTTGCAAGTATTGAGTTGTTATTTAATGCATTTTCTTTAATAAATGTATCTGTTGGCCATAATATTTTTATTTTTGTATGTTTATCAATATAAATCAGATTTCCTGCCTTAACTACTATTATATTTACCTTTTGAGCTTGTGCCATTCTTATTGTTTTTTCAAATTCTTGGCTACTCATTGCTTGTTTACTTATTACCAAATTCTTCACCTGTAATTTTTCTATTATTTCACTTGCATTTTTAGAATGATCTGAATCAAAATGTGATAACATCAAATAATCTATTTTAGCTATTTTTCTATCTAGTAAATATTTTACAACAACATTTTCTTGTTCTCCTGTATCTATCATTATTGTCTTATGTGTAGGAGTTTTAATTAAAGTACAATCTCCGTTGGCCAACGTCAACTAGATGAATCGTAAGTGGAATCGGAATTATTCTTACGGCTATATTAATTACAACAATTATTACAAAAATTATACAGAGTTTTTTCATCTTTTTATTTTCAAAAAAGCAAAAAACCGCTATATAGTATCCGATTATAAATATTACTCCTGGAGTAATTATACTGATACTTGAAAAAGGTAATTTAGATGTAATTTTCGCAATATTAATTAAAATTTTTACTATGAGTTTTAATAGCTTGCCCAGTATTATACCTGCCGGTTTATATAGAATTGCAATAAAAATATTAATATATCCAATTAGAATTATTGCTCCTGCAAGTGGTACTGCTGCAATATTAGCCAGCATAAAATATGGAGTTATTGTATTAAATTTCAAAATTGTTATTGGAAGAACCATAATCTGAGCAGATATGGTAATTGAAATTGCTATAGAAACTTTTTCATTAATGTATTTACTAAATATACTCTTTACCTTTTTATTTAAAAGAACTATGCCTATTGTTCCTAAATATGAAAGTTCAAGCCCTATATCGTTTATAGCAAACGGATTGAAAATTAAAATAAGTATGAGTGAAATTGCTATTGAATTTAATGTATCTGATTTTCTATATATTACTTTTGCAAAAAGCATTATTATTCCCATAATTGATGCTCTTACAACTGAAGGCGTAAACCTTGTAACAAACATAAATAAAACTAAAATGATTATTGTAATTATGTATGATAATCTTTTTGAAGTTTTACTTTTATTTAAAATATATGTTATTCCTAGAACTATGTACGAAACATGTGTGCCAGATATTGCTAGTATATGTGAAATACTAGCTTTACTAAAGCTTTCAGTTATTTCCTCTGGTATATCACTTTTTTCTCCAATTAAAATTCCTGTGAGTAAGCTTCCTTCTTCATTTGGAAGGATTTGATGTGCTGTTTTTATTATTTTATTTCTTATGCAATTACTAACCTTCAAAAAAACATTTATATTGCTTTTCTTTAAGCTCTGGATATTATCTACTTTAATTGAGCCATATATTCCTTTAGTTTTCAAATATTCCTTATAGTTAAATCCTTTATAATTTCTTGCTTCTTCTGGCTTACTATATTCTCCACAAACTTGAATATATTCTCCATATTGAAATTTGGGATAATCCTTCTTTTTCACATACATAATAAACTTTTTGCCTTTAATTTTAACATTATATCCATAGTAATACTCTGTTTCTTTCGCTTCACTAATTATTGTGGCATTTTCTTTTATTTTTTCTGGAATTTTTGTATAAGAATTTTCATATCTTAGATTTATTAAATTGAAATATAGATTTGAAATTATTGCTGATATTAATAGTATTTGAATAATTTTTCTTCTTTTCATAAAAAAGAAATAAATTTGTTTTCTATTGTTTAGAAATTTTATTATCAAGATTATTAAAAAAATACTTGTTATGGCTATACTTACTTTGAAGTATAGCCCATACATTATCCCAGCTACCATTCCAATGGCTATAATAAGTGCTGGTCTTTTTATAATTATCACCTTCTATTTTGTTGTTAAATTTTTGTAGATATATCCAACATATACAGTTTCATCAAGTCCTGTGTATGTTATTTTATACCAATCCTCTGTTTCTGCAGTTATTGTAAATGATGTGTCTCTTGTAAGTGTTGTCACGATTTCAGAACTTGTTGAAGCTTGTTTTCTAACATTTGCGTAATCCACTGCTACAAATCCCTTTTGATTGTCAACTGCACTTTCTCCATTTCCAGTATTATCTTTTGGTTCTGTTGCTGTTGGAGTTTCTGGTTCAGTAACAGTTGGAGTTGCTGGCTCTGGTGTAGTAGGTTCTGTGTTTTCAGGAGATTCTGGTTGTTCCGTTTCAGTTGGTTGTTTAGTCTCTCCTTTTATTTTAGATGTTCTAACCCATCCTTGGATATTTCCTGCTGTAACATAAGACCAATTAGTAATTTCTTTTTCAACTTTGAATTCCATATTAGAATCGATTTTTCCAATTACACTTGAAGACATAACAGGAATTATATGAACCTTTACTTCCCCACTAATCTTAGTGTCATTATTCTCACCTGTTTTACTTTCTTCTGGCACTTCCGTATTCTCTGGCTTTTGTATCTCAGTTACATTTGTAACATATTCCTTAAATAAAAAACCTTCCTGTCCATTTACTCTAACCTTATACCATTCCCCAACATCCTCTAAAACTTCAACCTCTGCCTTGTCCGGAACAGTAGTCAAAGGCTCCCCAGACCTACTTGCCTCATTCCTTAGAACCAATCCACTAGGAGCATTAACCGTACCACTTGCTCCCAAAGCACTTGTACCTAAAAATCCCAAACACGCTATTGTTGTTACTACTAAACAATTCCTCTTAAAATTTTTCATAACAAAATCTCCCCTTTTATGGGGAGATTATATAATTTTCTACAAAATTTGTCAAGTCAAATTCATATTATTCGATTTTCACTTTTTCACTTCTTTCAATATAATCATCAAGTATCAATTTTATTACTGCAATTACTGGAACTCCTAGGAACATGCCTAAAACTCCGAAGTATGCTCCTCCTACTGTTATTGAAAAGATTATTAGAATTTTACTTATCTCAAGTGCATCTTTTAGAATTTTTGGATTTATTACATTTGCATCTATTTGTTGTAATACAATTAGTACTATTGCTACCCAAACAGCCTGCATAAATCCACCTGTAAATATTGTAATTAAGCATGCTACAATCACTGCAATTATTGCACCAAAATATGGTATTAAGTTGAATAATCCTATTAAGAAACCTAGTAATAATGCATATTTAACTTTCATTATCGATAATGCTATTGACATTATAATTGCTACTACTATTGCATCAAGAACTTGGCCTGATATGTATTTGAAGAATATTTCATTTCCTTTTTCAAAATACTTATTTATTGTTTCACATCTTTTACTACTAAAAATACAAGCATTTAACCTTTTTATAAATTTTATTATTTCTGCTCTTTCTAATAATATATATATTGAAACAACAGTTGTTACAAATATGCTAAAAATCCCACTTGCTATGCCTATTACTTTTTCTATATACATTGTCCAATTATCAAGGTCTAGAATCTTAGCAATATCTATTTGTTGAAGTCTTTCTAGGGAATGTTGTACTGCATCACTCCTTAGAATATTGTCTTCTGGAAGGTCACTTATATATTTTATAGCCATATCATAATATCCTGGCAATTGTTCTGCAAGATCTAAAATACTATCTGATAACATTGGAATTAGTATTTTCATTAAAATTGCTATTATTACAACTAGTAAAATATATGTTGTTGCAACAGCTAATCCCCTTGCTTTTTTCTTTAACTTTTTATTTTTACTGTATATCTTTTCTATCTTTCTACTTGGAATATAAAGTAAATATGCTAAAAGAATTGCCATTAAAAATGGGTTTATTACTTTTAAGAATCCACTTATCCAACTTCCTATACCTGTAAAGTTATCTAAAACTTTGTATACTATAACTATTGCCACTCCAAGAGTGAACCAATAGAACCATTTTGTTCCACTTTTAAAATTTTTCATTCCATACCTCCTATTTCTAATCCTATAGGACAATGGTCACTGCCAAGGATTTTATCAAATATATATGCTTCTTTTATTTTACTCTTTATTCTGTTAGATGTCAAAAAATAGTCTATTCTCCAGCCTATATTTTTTTCTCTAGCATGGCCCATATATGACCACCATGTATATGAATTTTCTTTATCAGGATATAAATATCTGAAGGTATCTGTAAAACCAGTTTCAATTAGCTTTGTCATTTTTTCTCTTTCTTCATCAGTAAATCCTGCATTTTTTCTATTTGTTTTTGGATTTTTTAAATCAATTTCTTTATGAGCTACATTTAAATCTCCACAAACTATTATTGGTTTTATATCATCTAAAGATTTTAAATATTGCTTAAAATCTTCTTCCCAATCCATTCTATAATCTAATCTTGCTAGTTCTCTTCCTGAATTTGGTGTATAGCAGTTTATAAGAAAAAAGTTGTCAAACTCTAGTGTTATTACACGCCCTTCTTTATCATGTTCTTCTATTCCTATTCCATAAGTTACTTTTTGTGGCTTAGTTTTTGAAAACACTGCTGTTCCAGAATAGCCTTTTCTTTCTGCATAATTAAAATATTGATTATAGCCTTCTAATTCTAGCTTTATCTGTCCTTCTTGCATTTTAGTTTCTTGTATGCAGAATATATCTGCATTTACCTCTTTAAAAAAGTCACTAAATCCTTTTTTATACACAGCTCTTAATCCATTTACATTCCATGAGATTAATTTCATTTATACATTCTCCTCTTTATATATTCCTATTTTCAATAACACTTTATATATTTTTGTTCCATAAGGTACTTTATACAAATCTTCTTTATTCATTGTTTTAGTTACAATTAACATTGTTCCATAAACAATTATACCCACTAAAATTGCAATTATTGTTGCTTTTGAATTGCCTATATATGTTACAAGGAATTTTTGTGTTCCATAAGCTACAATTCCCATTGTGCCCGCTGAAATTAGTGGTTTTAAAATGTGTTTTGTAAAATTAATATCTAGTTTTATATATTTGCTTAAGCAAAAACTACATATTGCAAAGTTAATTCCTTGGCATATTGTTGAACTTATTGGAGACCCAAGGATATTTATTTTTGGGTTGCTAACCAATATTACATTCAAAATAGTTTTTACTGCTGCCCCTATTGCTAATGCTATTGCTGGTATATGTGTTTTTCCAAGTCCATATAGTCCACCATTTATTACATAGCTTAGTGCTACAAATATCATTGAAATTGATGTTATTTGTAGTATTGCAGCTCCATCAGAAGAGTTTGGGTATATAGTTTTTAATATTGGGTCTGCTAATGTAATTAATCCAACTGCGCATGGAATAATTATAATTATACTTAAGAAAAATGAGAACGATAGCCTGTTTACCGCAGTTTTTTTATCTTTTTTAGCTAATGATGCTGCTATTGCTGGAACAAGTGCTGTACAGAATGCTGCATTTATTGCAAGTGGAAGTCTTATAATTGTTTCAATTTTAGATACCATTCCTGATAGTTGCATTGCTTTTGCTTCTAGTGCTTCTTTTCCACCTTCTAACGTTCCTTGAAAAGCTGTTTGAATACAGTTACTTACTGTTAATGTGTCTATTGTTCCATTTAATTCTGCAACTAGTGAGCCTATTGTCATTGGAATTGATACAGCAAATATTATTTTTAAAATTTGCTTTGTTGTTTTATTTTCCATTTGAACAGTTTGATTTTTGCAGTCTTCTAATATTTCTTTTCTTTGTTTTCTATAGAATAATATAATATAAATAAATGCAATAACTATTGCTACTGTGCTAGACAAATTGCCTGCAGCTGCCATTATAGCAGTATCTTGACCAATAGTACTATATACAAATAAAATAGTAAGTACACAATTTAAAAATTGTTCCAATGTTTGTGTAATACTTGTCGGTTTCATAGTTCCAAGTCCTGCAAAATATCCCCTAAGAACTGCACCTGCTGCAACAAACATAATTGCTGGAGCAAGTACCATTAAAGTATATTTAACACCTTCAACATTTATAATGTTTTTTGCAATAAAATCAGCTCCAAAAAATAATCCAAAAGACATTATTACTCCTATAGCTGTAAAGGTCTTTAATGCAGTTGTAAAAATTCTGTGAGCTCCCTTATGGTCACCTATTGCAACTCTCTCAGAAACCAGCTTTGATATTACAGTTGGAATTCCCACAGATGATAAAGTTAAAAGTAAAGAATAAATTTGGTACCCTGTTGCATAATATCCATTCCCAGTGTCTCCAAATCCATCTATATTAATAATAACCAATCTATATAAAAATCCCAAAACCTTAATAGCCACTTGGGCTACCATAAGCATCAACACATTCTTCATAAAAGACGTCTGTTTTTTTCTCTTCTTAATTTCTTCCATTTGTTACCTCGTTTTTTTCTTTTATTTATATCATAAATTGGGGGATTTTACAAGAATTAAAGTAAAAAAAATAAAAGTCAAGAACATTTCAAAACTTCTATTTTTTATTGGAGCCGCTAGTCAGATTTGAACTGACGACCTACTGATTACAAGTCAGTTGCTCTACCAGCTGAGCTACAGCGGCATTTATATTTAATTGGTGACCCCGACGGGAATCGAACCCATGTCTCCGCCGTGAAAGGGCGATGTCTTAACCGCTTGACCACGGGGCCAAAAAAATTGGTGAGCTATCGCGGACTCGAACCGCGGACAACTTGATTAAAAGTCAAGTGCTCTACCACCTGAGCTAATAGCCCATAATTCTTTCGAATTATAGAAACAGTTGCTTATGAACAACTGCTTATCTATAATACAACATTTTTTTCACTCTGTCAATACTTTTTTAAAATTTTTTTATTTTTTTTGCATTTTTTGAAAAACACCTGCCAAACTTAAACGTTTGGCAGGTATTTTTTCTTTACAACTTAACCTTTTGTGAATACTTTTTGATTACATTGTGTGCATCATAGCACAGCTGGGACGTAAAGTTTCTTTTTCTCGTGATAACTTTTACAAACTCGGGATCACGGCTTCCTGCAAGAAGATTTCTGTAGCACTCACTGTCTCCAGAAAGGTAATCCGCTTCTTTGAGCAAAACCTTGTACTCCTCGTTGCCTTCCTCTTCAAGCATTACTCTTTTAAGGTCAGGCACCATGTAGTCAGGCAGTACAGCATATACATGCTTTTTCACCTGGTCGATTTCATAGCACTCCGTTGCACTTCTAAACCCCGCTATCTTATCTTTGATAGGCGAAGGAATGTCCTTAGTCCATGTTTCTGCAACATCGTGCCAAATCCCCATGAAGAACATTCTGCTGGCAAAGTCAGGTTCAAAATTTTCTGTTCTTTCAGGCGGAAGAGTGATTGCAATAAGATATGCAAAAATCGCAGTGTCGAAAAGATGCCCTAAAACTGAACACTCTACGTTGTAGCAAAGAGTTGACCATCTGGTCTGATTTCTAAGGTTTGAGATTTCCTGGAGCATTTTGAATACTTCAGAATCGCTATCAGAGAATTCTTCCACCCCAGGGATATCCCTAAACTCCATAAGCTTTCTCTCAATGTCTTGGAACTTTGTAGAGTCACCAATGTTTGGATGTTCAAGAAATTCAATATAAGTTGCAATCTTGGTTGCAGCTTTATATATCCGAACCTCATATTCATCCTTGGTCTCAGCGAGGAATTCAGCAAATTCGGCATCTGTTTTTTCTGCAATAATTTTTGTTGCAGCATGGTCAAACGCTTCCTTCTTTATTCCACTCATTTTGCAGATTTCGTCGATTTTGTGCTCAGGTGTATCAAAATAGACGTACACCTTCGCAAATGCCCTTCCAAGAGCTATTTTAGGGAAATTTTCGTAGCAGACTTTCTTCCCTGCATGTTCTGCACATTTTGCGAGCAAATACGCAATAATGCAGTTCAAAGCCTGCTTAGCCAGTTCGTTATACTTCTGCTGGGACGTAATATCGGTCCACCGCTTAAGCATGTTAAGCTTTGTCATCACTCCATTGGTCGCCATCCAATGCGTTAGGTTAATTTGCATTAAGTTTCTCCTCCTTAAAATTATTTGTCTTCATGTTTAAGTCTGGCTGTCTCAAAAGGAAGAATTGTTAAAATGAACACGACAATATTATATCACAGCATTATGTATACTTGCAAATTATTATAAAAAAACCAAGATTTGTTTTTATCTTGGTTTCATTAATTATTCGTTTATTTTTTTTAGCAAATCATCTACATCTATTCCATGAACTTCGCAAGCTTCTTCAATAGTTTCAGCTTGTGATGCAGGACATCCTAAACAATGCATTCCAGCTTTTAAAAGTATTTCTGCCTTGTCTGGTGCGATTTGTAATAATTCGCCAATTTTTGTTGTTCTCTCTATCATTTTCTTCCCCCTTATTTTTTTCTTAAAATATTCACTTGAAAAATATTTTAGCATAATTTTTCGAAAAAGTATAGACAATTTAAAAAATTTGTAGTAAAATGAGTTAAATTTTAGGAAAGGTGGTGTAAATTTAGTATTTTAATTCATTTATTTTTTGCATCTTTTATTATTAATCTTTTTATAACCTTTTATTCTATTTATTCATTTTTTGAAATGAATATTTGCCACTCAATGCAAGGTTCTAAATTAAAATTCAAGAAAATTTCTTAAAGGAGGTATCTTTGAAAGCAAAATTATTTTTACTTCGTTTTACGCTTAGTGTAGTTGTTACACTGGTATTAAGTTTTGTGGTTTTTAATTTTTTTAAACCTATTTACATATCTAAATCGCTTATAATTCCTTATGCAATTTACCCATTTGATATTTGCATAACCTCTCCAAAGGCCTGGAAATGGATAAAAATGACTCATATTATTACATCTATGTATGTTATTTCTATTTTGGTTAATTCTATTTTTAGCAAATTTTTAAAATCCAAAAACATATTGCCCAAATGTATAAAACAAAACCCTTATTGCTGTAAATCTACTGGAATTAATTTATATCTCGGTAAAAGCCAAGACAAAAATTTTCCAGTATATTTACCTGAAAAAAGTTTGTTTCAAAATTTGCTTATAACAGGAACCATTGGTACTGGTAAAACAAGTTCAAGCATGTACCCATTTGCTAAACAGCTTATTGAATATGGCCTAGGAGTAAATGAACGAAAACTTGGAATGTTAATTCTGGATGTGAAAGGGAATTTTTATAACCAAGTTAATAAATACGCAAGTGAATCTGGTAGGCTTGATGATTTATGTGTTATATCTCTTGGAGGTAAAATTAAATATAATCCTCTAGACAAGCCTGATTTAAAGCCTTCTGTCCTTGCAAATAGGTTAAAAACCATTCTTACTTTGTTTTCACCTAATAACTCAGAATCTTATTGGCTTGATAAAGCAGAAGAGGTTTTAACGGAATGTATTAAGCTTTGTAGATTATACAATAATGGATATGTAACTTTTATTGAAATTCATAAATTAGTTAATTCTCCCGATTACTATGATGAAAAAATAAGTTACTTACGAAATTTATTTAAGGCTGGAGCTTTTACTGAAACTGAAATTTATGACCTTCATTCTGCTCTGACTTTCTTTGAAAATGAATACAAAAGCCTTGATGCACGCGTTCTTTCTATCTTAAAATCTGAGATATCTAGAATGACTAACATTTTTATGTCAGACTATGATATAAAGCAAACATTTTGTTCTGACAAGTCTTCTATAAATTTTCACGGTTTTAAAGATGTGCTAAACAAAGGTAAAATTGTTGTTTTAAATATGAATATTGCAATGTATAGAAATTTATCTAAGCTTATTGCTGCATATTTAAAATTAGATTTTCAATCAGAAATTCTTAGTCAACTTGCAAAAGGTAATGTTCACCCAAGTGTTTTTATTTGTGATGAATACCACGAATATGTTACTACAACAGATAGTGATTTTTTTGCCCAGAGTAGAGAAGCTAAGTGTATAAACATTGTTGCAACTCAAAGTTATACTTCAATTTTAAATACCTTGAAAGACCAATATGCAACTCGTGCTATTATTCAAAATTTGATAAATAAATTATGGTATAGAACAGATGATACTTTTACAATTGAAGATGCACAAAAACAAATTGGTAAAGAAGATAAAACAAAAATATCTAAAAGCATATCAGAAAATGCTCAAGAAACTAATTATAATTACATAACAAATTCTTTAAATTCCCGTAACTCAAGCGTTTCGGAAAGTATTTCGACACATATTATGACTGATTATATTTTTGATACTAACTTCTTTACCCAAAGTTTGGAAACTTTTTCTTGTCTTTCTTTTCTTTCCAATGGTGACAAAATTTTGCCTCCAACCAAAATTAAAATGGAGCCTTATTTTATCACTAAAAATCCAAAAAAGAAATGGTACAAAATAATTTAAGGAGGTTTTATGAAAAAACTATATTACATAATTCAAATTATTATTCTAGCATTTATATTTTTAAATTGCTTCTGCACTTTTAGTTTTGGTGCTTATCCTAAACTTGTAAACACTATAACTAGTGCATTTAAAACAATCGAAAGCTGGCTTTTGAAAATTTCTACTCCTGCTGCAGCAGTTGCTGTTGGTTCTGGCATTTTTATGAAAAAATTTAGTTTTGGAGATGAAGAAAGATTACGAACTGGAAAAAAAGTTATTAGAAGTAGTTTGTTTTCTTATGCATTTATACTTTGTATTGATTTAATTTTATCTGCCATTCAAATGCTTGTAACAAAAACTGAAGAGGGGTGATTTGAATAAGCGAATTAAATATCACAAATTTTTTAGTATATGCTATAAATAATATGCTTTCAAATTTGCTTTCATCAATAAATAGCAATATAAATAATATTTTAGACAAACTAGTTTTTCTAGATACAAATTCCTGTAGCAATCTTGCTCAAGTTGTTGGGGTTTCTCCAAAAGATGGGCTTAACCTTATTTGTAATGCTTTAATTTTTGGTTTTTTACTTTATTATGCTACATCTTACTTGCTCTCCCATTTAACCTTTTCCCAAGTTGAAAATCCTTTTCAATTTATTTTTAAACTAGTTTTATGTGCTATAGCTTTGAATTTTAGTTATTCTCTTTGTTCCGGATTAGTGTATCTTAATTCTAATATTTCTCAAGCAATTCGTGAAGTTGGTAATTATATGTTTGGATACAATATTTCGTTTGAAGGGTTTATGGAGTATATTATTCCTAAAAATTATTTTCTATCCAATTCATTTAGCTTATTTAATTTTGATCGGAATTTTAAAACTCATTATTTCATTTGGATTCTTAAACCTTTCTATCTCTTATGCTATTAGATATATTTTGGTGAAAGTTTTTATTTTAATTGCTCCTTTTGCTATTTTATCTCTTTGCAATAGTAGAACTAGCTGGTTTTTCAAGGCATGGATAAAAAGCTTTATTGCAATGCTTCTTCTCCAAACTTTTATTGCTCTTATTTTACTTATTTGCTTTATAGTTCAAGAAAAAGATTCTATTCGGTCTGCCTTCACAGATTTTGCATCTAGGAATGATTTATACATTATTGAAAGCCAATTCCTTTATGAAAGAATTTATAGGTGGTTTTTCAACAGATATTAGTCTAAATTCTAGTACATTTGCAAATATAGGTAATTTCATAAAAGGAGGTGCTAAAAAATAAAATTTATTATTCCAGAAAATTATAAATTTAGAAACAAATTATTAGGTTTTATGGATTATTCAACAGCTGCTTTAAATGCAATTTGGGCTTTTTTAATTATAATATTTTTAAAAATTTTGCCATTTTCTTTAAACACAGAAGTCGGTATTTTTATTATTTTATATTTTCCACTGTTACTTTTTAGTATCTTAGGATTTAATAATGAAAATATTTTATATGTTCTATCATATTTATTCCATTTTTTCATAAATAGTAAGGTTTATTTTTACGGAAAAGATTGACAAATTTGTGTTTTGAGGATACAATTATTACTAGAAATTTAATTTTAAAAGGAGCTTTTATATGTGGGGAGACATAGCAGTTGCATTTCTTTTAGCTTTTATTACGGCTTACGTTGTTACACCGTATTCTATTAGATTTGCTAAAAAGGTGGGTGCAGTAGATATTCCAAAAGAATCTCGAAAAATACATAAAAAGCCTATGCCTAGGTTAGGCGGAATTGCTGTAATTGCAGGCTTTACTGTTTCTGTTATTTATTTACTTATTATCATGTCAATTGAAAAAACAATTAATTTATTAGGACCTGAAAACTATTATTTAAAAATGATTGGTTTTTTTGCAGGTTCAATAATATTAGGTGCTTTTTGCTTTATAGATGATTTAAGGGGATTAAATCCTTTTATAAAACTTGCTGGACAAACTCTAGCCGCTTTAGTTGTTGCACTATGTGGTGTACAAATAACAGAAATAACTTTACCTTTCTTTAACACTGTTTTTACTGAAGAAACTTTTTCTATTGCAATTACTGTTTTATGGATTGTTGGTATTACAAATGCCATTAACTTAATTGATGGATTGGATGGACTTTCCAGTGGAATTTCACTGATTTCATGTATATCACTACTAATAATATTTTCACTAAATGGTTCTCCTCTTATTTCAATATTATTAGTTACAGCATTAGCTGGTAGTATTTTAGGTTTTTTGCCTTACAATTTCAATCCTGCAAAAACATTTTTAGGTGACACAGGTTCTGATTTTTTAGGATATAGTTTATCAATTATTTCAATTTTGGGACTTGCTAAAACATATACTGCCATTGTTATAATTGCACCACTTATTGTTCTTGCGCTTCCTCTTTTAGATACTGTTTTTGCAATTTTTCGAAGAATGATTAAAACTCGTTCTTTTAAGGGAATCTTTAAAGCAGATAAGGAGCATTTACATCATAAACTTATGAAACATGGTTATACTCAAAAACAAGCAGTTCTAATTCTATATGGCTTAAGTGCAACTTTTGGAATGTTTGCAATTATTTTATTAGATAGTGGCATTTGGAAAGCAATATCATTTGCATGTATGGTTATAATTATAATTGCAATAGGTTATAAAGATATTTTAAGAATTCGAGATAAAAATGAAAATCAAAAATAAAATAATAGCTAATGAATTAAATATTTCATTAGCTATTATTTTTCATTTTTTAAAAACAAAGAATTTACTTATAACATAGTTGCCTACTATTACTAAAATTTGTGATATTATTTTCATTATCTTATCATTAAAGCATAGTATTGTTACTCCGAGCCACATTATTAGCATATCTAATACTAATGTAGTTAGTCTAGATCCTACAAACTTTGCGCTCTCTTTTATTTTATTCTGTTCCTTACTTTCAAATACAAATTTTCTATTTGTAAAATATGCAAACACAACACCTACTATCCATGCTATAATATTTGCTATTTGCAATTCTAACGGGTTTTCTGGATTTAGGAAAGTGTATACACATATATAATAGGTTCCTAGGCTTAAAACTGTTGTTAGGCCTCCCACAATTAGATAATTTATTACTTCTTTATATTTTTTATATATCTCCATTATTTTTTCCATTTGTTTTCCTCACAATCTATTAGATATTAATTGTCTTTTTTATTATGTACTGTGGTCTTTTCTTTGTTTCATCATATATTCTTCCAATATATTCAGATATTAGCCAAATTGACATTAATTGTACTCCGGCAAAAAAAGTTATTGAAACCATTATTGAAGTCCAACCTGCTGTTAAATTATTTAAATCACAGGCAAATGAAATTAAGGCATATATTAATATACAAAATGAAATAAGAATTGATATTGCTCCTAATCCACCTAGTAATTTTAATGGTTTTGTTGAAAATCCAATTATTCCATCACTTGCAAGTTTTAGCATTTTCTTTAATGGGTATTTTGTTTTTCCTGCAAATCTTTCTTTTCTCTCATATTCAAATGCATATTGTTCAAATCCTACCCAGCTAAATAGTCCTCTTAAAAATTTGTTATGTTCTGGCATTGAGTTTACAACATCAACAACTTTTCGGTCTACTAATCTAAAGTCTCCTGTATCCTTTGGTATTTCTACATCTGATAGTGCATTTAGAGTTTTATAGAACATACTTGCTGTAAGTAATTTGAATTTTGATTCGCCTTCACGTTTTTTTCTTTTTCCATAAATTACTTCATATCCTTGCTCCCATAATTTTAACATTTCTGGAATTAATTCAGGTGGGTCTTGTAAGTCTGCATCTATAATTACTATTGCATCTCCTGTAACATATTTTAGTCCTGCTGTTACTGCTGGTTGGTGACCAAAATTTCGTGCAAATGAAATTACTTTTACATTTTTATCATTATTTGCTATATTTTCAAGTATCTCCAATGTTTTATCTTTGCTTCCATCATTTACAAAAATTATTTCATATTCGTAATTTTCAATTCTTCTGCATACATTAACTACTCTGTTATAGCATTCTTCTGCAACTTCTTCTTCATAATACATTGGTATTACTATTGATATTTTTTTCATATTTTTTCTCCTTTTATTTTAAATATTCTTCATGATTTTGATACCATTTTATTGTTTTTATTATTCCATCATCAAACTTTGTCTTTGGTTCCCAACCTAGTTCTTGTTTTATTTTGCTTGGGTCTATTGCGTATCTATAGTCATGGCCTTTTCTATCTTCTACAAATGAAATTAGTGTTTCTGGCTTTTTTAGTTCTTTTAAAATTAATTTTACTATTTCAATATTTGTTTTTTCATTATGGCCACCTATGTTGTATCTTTGACCTGCTCTACCATTATGTAGTACTAAGTCTATTGCTTCACAGTGGTCTTCTACATATAGCCAATCTCTAATATTTAATCCTTGGCCATATACTGGTAGTTTTTGGTTTTGCATCGCAAGTTTTATCATGTGTGGAATTAGTTTTTCATTATGTTGATATGGTCCATAATTATTTGAACAATTTGTTACTGTAACATTCATATTAAAAGTGTGGTAATATGCAAATGCAATTAAATCAGAACTTGCTTTCGATGCTGAATATGGGCTACTTGGGTTTATTGGAGAATTTTCGCTAAAATACCCGTTATTTCCTAATGCTCCATACACTTCATCTGTGGAAATATGAACAAATTTATTTTTACTTGCCTCTCCCCATATTTGTTTTGCAACTTCTAGTAGTGTATGTGTACCAATTACATTTGTTTTTGTAAATACAAAAGGATTTTTTATGCTATTATCTACATGCGATTCTGCTGCGAAATGAACTACTGCATTTATATTATAATCTTTAAATGTTTTAGTTACAAGTTCTACATCGCATATATCTCCTTTTATAAAAGTTATTTTATCTATAACATTATCTAAATTATGTATATTTCCAGCATAAGTCAATTTATCTAGGACTACAATTTTGTAATTTGGATATTTTTTTACCATATACTCTACAAAATTGCTTCCAATAAATCCTGCTGCTCCTGTTACTAAGATTTGCATGTTTTTGCCTCCTCTGTTAATGATATTATGTATTTACCGTAGTCTGTCATTTTTAACTCTTTTCCTAATGTTCGTAATTGGTCTTTTGTTATAAAACCTCGATTATACGCAATTTCTTCTAGGCAAGATATATAAAAGCCTTGTCTTGTTTGTATTGCCTCTATATATTCTGCAGCATTTAGCATTCCTGATGCTGTTCCTGTATCAAACCAGGCCATTCCTCTACCAAATAGAATTACTTGGAGTTCTTTTCTTTTTAGATATTCATTATTTATAGCTGTAATTTCTATTTCTCCTCTTGCTGATGGTTTTACTTCTTTTGCAATTTGAACAACTTTATTATCATAGAAATATAAACCTGGCACTGCATAATTTGACTTTGGGATTTTAGGCTTTTCTTCTATTGATATTACTCTATTTTTATCATCAAATTCCACTACTCCAAAGTCACATGGATTTTTTACTGGGTATCCAAAAATTTTTGCGCCTTTTTTTAGATTTTTTCCTTCTTCTACAAAATCAGTTAAGGCTTGGCCATAAAATACATTATCACCTAAAATCAGGCAAACAGAGTCTTTTCCTATAAAATCTTCTCCTAGTATAAAGGCTTCTGCAAGTCCTCTTGGTTTTTCTTGAACTTTATATTGTAAATTTATTCCAAGTTTTTTTCCATCTCCTAGTAATTCTTCATATTGCATGATAGATTCTGGTGTTGATATTATTAAAATATCTCTTATTCCCGCAAGTAGTAATGTTGATAGTGGATAATATATCATTGGTTTATCATATAATGGTAATAATTGTTTAGATACTACCTTTGTCATTGGATATAATCTTGTTCCTTTTCCTCCTGCTAAAATTATGCCTTTCATTTTGACCTCCTATTTGATTTTCTCTTCTACTAATTTAACTTCTGGATTTATGCCAAAATAGTCTTTAACTGCATCTTCTATCCATTCCATTCCAACAAATTTATTGAACCCATAAATATAATCATAAGGTTCTAATAATTTTAATTCTTTACCTTGGTTAGTATTTACAAAATTTTCTATTCTTGAAATATTTTCATAATATATTGATGAGTTTTGTTTATATTTATTTAAAACTATTGACCAATTATTAATTGCAAAAACGCCTATAATTACTGCAATTATTATAATTTCTTTATCCTTAGAAAGTATGCTCATAAGTGCTATATATATGGCTAGAGATATTATCCCAAATTCTATATTGATTATTCCAAAACATATAACCAAAATTCCACCTATTTTTATATTTTTATTATATGCAATACTTGCCAAATATGCAATTACTCCCCATAATAATAATACAGTTACAAATGTTGATCTAAGTGGACTATATGGAGAAATTACCATTATTCCTTGAGCTATTAATGCTGATATATACATTATTCCTAAAATGCATTTATTCTCTTTAAAACTGATATATACTGCAAACACACAGCTTACTAGCATTACAGCTGTAGCCAATATATATGGTTTTAGAATACTAAAATTAAATCCATAATTTTGATAGTTTTCAAGTACATTTTCAAAATTTAGTAATCTATCAAAAATTTCTATATGGTTTCCTAAATAAAGTCTTGAGATAAATACTAAACAAATAAATACTATCATGACTATTGATAAAACTTTTATAGTTTTTTCTAGGACTTTATTTTTCTCATCTTCTGAGATTTTATATGATATAACTGCTAAAAATCCAAAGCATAAGAAAGCATAAAAAGGTAATCCTCCAAGTCCATAGCTTTTAAAATCAAATAATAATCCATAAACAGAATTTACTCTGAACCCTATTTTTTCTATCAAATTATATTCTGCAAACTCTGGGAAAGATTTTTGCATTCTAATATTATTTCCTGGTGCTAAGACTTCTACTAAACATCCAATTATTGCAAATGCATTTGCAATATAAATTATTTTATCAATTTTTTCTTTTCTTACAAATTTTTTCCATATAATTAGCAAAATACCCATAAATATTGATAGTACTGCAGTTTGTGGTCCTGTCCATCCTGTGAAAAATGCTACTAAAGGTAAGCAAACATAATCATATTTTCTTATTTTAGTATTCATTATCATTCTTGAGTATAAATAATAAAAATAGAATAATAATTGTGCTGCTGTTAATGTATATGCCAAATGTCCATCTAACCAGTATAGAGTTTCTCTTGATATCCAGATATTTAGCATATACATTAATCCCCATAAAATTATGGCTATTATGTTTTTATTTGTTTTTGTGTTATATGTTATTATTCTAGTTAATAATGATATCATAAAAGCTATTAAAATACAATTAAAGGCCTTCCACCATTTTAATTTAAATAACATAAAAACAATGGCAATAAAAGGAGTTGGTCCTCCACCCCATGTCATATAGTTTTCTCCTAGATGTTTAAAAGCACCTGCTATTCCTTGTTCTTTAGCAATTAATCCAAGTGTTAAATCATCAGCATATAGAACAACATATTTTACCTGAAGGGCAAATGCAATTGTTCCAAGTAGCATTATGGCTAAATATACCTTGTTTTCTTTAATATATTTTATAAACTTTTTTATAATACTCATTATTCACTCCTTTTAGCAAAAAGAAAAAATCATGATTCCAATAATTATTAATGAAATTCCAATTATTTGATTCCTTTTAATTTTTTCTTTTAATATAAAAAAACTTAATATTGGTACTAAGATATAACTAATTGTTTCTATAACAACTCCTGTTGATAGTTTTACTTGTTTATATGCAATTAAAGTTAGTATTGTTGATATAAACAATATCAAATATGCTGTTATTACATATATATTCAAATACTCTTTTATTTTACTTGTCCTTGTTATATTTGCACTCTTTTTAAGCAATATTTGGCTCACTGATGCAAGTAATATAGATATTACGAAAATCAAAATATATTTAACCATTTTTTTCTTCTCCTTGCATCATAAAAACTATTCCTGCAATTATAATTGCAGTTCCTATTATCATTCCTATTGTTATTGTTTCCTTGAAGAAAATATATCCCCATATCATTCCCCATATAACAACAATTCCTTTATTTGAAAACGCTATTGATAAAGGCATTTTTTTTAATACTTGTTGCCAAAGAATAGAATATATTCCAAGCATCATTAAGTTTAGTCCATAGAACAATAAAAGTCTTATTAAATTTCCATTATTCTCTGCTGCACATTTTGAAAATAGTGAAGCTAATGAATATATAAAAAATTCAATTTCTAATAATACTATATCTTTAATCTTTATTTTCTTCACTTTTTATTACCTTTCTTATTACATACTGTGGATTATTATTTATTGATATATAAATTCTTCCAATATATTCCCCAATTAATCCTAATATAAAAGTTATTACTGCTCCAACGAATAATACCACCACCATTACAGATGACCAACCTGCAGGTACATAAGGTTTATTTATTTTGTTTACTATAATTACTACTGTCATAATAATTGCAACCAAGATAAATATTGATGATGATACAATTGCAACTCTAAGCGGTTTTACTGAAAAATTTGTGAAACCATTAACCCATAGGCTTATAAGCTTTTTAAAAGTATAATTAGATTTTCCATTTTCACGTTCTCTGTGACCGAACTTCAACATTTGCTATTTTATTGGTTGTTCTTAGAACAAGTCCGGCCAAATATGGGTATGGATTGTTGTATTTTAATATTTCATTTTTTACGTATTTTTTCATTGCAAAATAGCTTGAAATATATAGTTTTTTGGGTTTGCTTAATAGTTTTTCTGCCATTAAGTCATTTACTTTGCTACCTAAATTTCTAAATTTATTATGTTTTTTGTGTTTGTATTTTGCATAAACTACATCTGTGTTATCATCTATTTTATTAATTAAATTTATTGCTTCTGCTGGTGGAGTTTGTCCATCATCATCTAAGCATACTATAATATCTCCTGAAGCTTCTCTAAGCCCTGCCATTATTGCATTGTGTTGACCAAAGTTTTTTGCTAAATCAATTGCTGTAATATTATTTTCTGTTTTTGCTAGATTTTCTATTACTCCTATTGTATTATCTTTTGAAGAATCATTTACAAGTATTATTTCTGTTTTATTATCATTTAGTTTTTCATTTATCATTTTCTGTAATTCTTGTACTGTATTTTTGATATTTATTTCAGAATTGTAACAAGGTATTACAAATGAAATTGTTTGCATCTTTTTGCCTCCTAGTTATTTAAAATCTCCATAAAAACTATATCTTGATATTTGCCTGAAGGGAGTAAAATATCATCTTTAGCAGTTCTTTCATATTTAAAGCCAGCTTTTTCGTAAGCCTTTATTCCTGCCGTGTTATTAGAAAATACCCTTAAGAAAATTTTGTGTAATTTTAAGTTTTTAAATCCATATTCAACTGCCTTTTTTACACTTTCTGTGCCAATTCCTTTTCCTCGGGCTTGCTCTTCTCCTATAAAAATTCCAAGTTCAGCTTTATTATTTTTATGGTCTATATCTCTTAAATATACTGAACCAACATCTTTATTTATACTATTATCTCTTATTACAAATTGCTGAACTTCTCCTGTTAGAACCCTATTATTGTACCAATTTATATGTGTTTCTTTAGTTAAATTTTCTTGAATGCAAAAATTCTTTTTTACACTATCTGAATTTTTCCACTTTATAATGTTATTTGTATCATCCAAATTTATTGGTCTTAATGTAATATTTGACAATTTAACTCTCCTTTATATTGTATTTAATATTATTTTTAATGACTTGCAAACTTTTTCTATTTCTTCCTCTGACATATCAGCATATAATGGAAGCCTTAAAAGTCTTGCTGAATACTCTTCAGTTTTTGGTAAATCACCTTGTTTATATCCCAATTTTAATCCCATTGGTGATGTGTGTAATGGAATATAATGAAATACGCTTGAAATTTCTTTTTGTTTTAGCTTATCCATAACTTTATTTCGAATTTCTTCTGTTGGTAAAATTATATAATACATGTGTGCATTATGTTTTGCGTATTCTGGAATATATGGTCTTATAAGTTTGCCTTGTTTTTCTAACTCTAAAAAAGCTTCATTATACGTGTTCCAGATGTGCATTCTTTTTTGCATTATTTCTTCTGAACGTTCTAACTGTGCAAGTAAAAGTGCTGCTAAAATATCTGATGGCAAAAAAGATGAGCCTACTTCATGCCATGTATATTTATCAACAGTTCCTCGTATAAATTGACTTCTATTTGTTCCTTTTTCTCTTACTATTTCAGCTTCTTTAAACTTATTATCATCTTTTACAACAATTCCTCCACCTTCACCCATACAATAGTTTTTTGTCTCATGAAAGCTAAAACATCCATAATCTCCAATGGTTCCTAATGGTTTGCCTTTATAATATGCAAGGACACCTTGTGCAGCATCTTCAATTACTTGGAGATTATACTTCTTTGCAATTTTCATTATTTTATCCATATCGCATGAAACACCTGCATAGTGCACAGGAAAAATTGCTTTTGTTTTCGGTGTTATTTTTTCTTCAATTAAATTTGCATCTATATTCATTGTCTTTTCATCAATATCTACAAATACTGGTTTTGCTCCTCTTAGCATAAATGCATTTGCTGTAGATACAAATGTATATGATGGTACTATTACTTCATCATCGCTTTTTAGCCCTGCAAGTATTGCTGCTAAATCTAATGAATGGCTTCCTGATGTCGTAAGAAGAAAATTGCTTATATTGCAATTTTCTTTAAACCATTCATTACATTTTTTTGTATATTTTCCATCTCCACATATTTTGTGAGTATCTAAGGCATCCATTATATATCTTTTTTCTAAGTCTGTTATTGATGGTTTTGTAAAATAAATCATACTTACCTCCTATAATTCCTCTGCAAACTTCTTTTGTAATTTATTGAATATTAGGTAGCCTACATAGCATAAAACAACAAGTATTATTGCAAGTTTTCCTAAACTCATTAAATTTGGCATTTGTTGATTATAAAAAATATCTCTATATGCATCTATAATATATGACATTGGATTAATTTTTATTATCCATCTAA
The DNA here is from genome assembly GCA_934167835.1 of uncultured Clostridia bacterium. Taxonomy (GTDB): domain Bacteria; phylum Bacillota; class Clostridia; order TANB77; family CAG-508; genus UMGS1781. The sequence continues at coordinate 221,124 of CAKPLZ010000001.1, forward strand.
AATTCTCTGGTATTGTATTTCCAGAGTACACAATAGGTGTTGCATAAAATAATAATTGCAAACCTACTCCTATAAAGTGTTGTAAGTCTCTAAAATATACTGTTACTGAAGATATTACAAATGATATTGCAAGTAAAAGTAGGTATTGAATTAATAAAACTAGTGGGTAAAACAATATGTACCAAGTAATTCCTAACCCATAAATTAGTACAAATGCAATAATAATTATTGTTGATATAACAAAATTAAAAGCTTCTGCAGTAACTAACGAAATTGGTATTATTTCTCTTGGAAAATACACTTTTTTTAATATATTTCCATTCTCAATCATACATCCTGCTGACCTTGAAACTGTTGTTGAGAAAAATGTCCATGGTATTAAACCTGTACATATAAATATAACATAGTATGACTGTGTATTTTTAAGAATTAGCGGAAATACAATAGCATACACAGCAATTTGCAATAATGGATTTAGGAAAGACCATAAAAATCCAAAAAAAGATTTTTTATATTTTCCCCTAACATCCTTTTTTACATTTGTTTTTAGTAATTCTCTGTAGTCATAAAGTCTTTTAAAAAAGTTATTTTTCATCTTTTCCTCCCGAAATTTCTTTCTAAAGAAATTTATTATTCTCTTTCCTATTTGTTTAATTAGTTCAATACTTAGTTTAATTACCTTTTTTATAGCTTTTAAAATAGTTTTCAAAATATTGTAAATTATTTTGCTTTCTTTAAAAATATGTAGTTTGACTGTTAATTCAATTATTTTTTGTTTTTTACTCCTATATTTATTATGTTCTTCTGTTAGATTATTAAACTCTTCAAAAGCATCTTTGCCAAATAATTCCTCATTGAAATTTTTACATAACCATTCATATTCTTTTGAGTGTAGCATTAAATATTTTACAATCAATTCTGAAAAAATATCTCTATAATTTGAAACATTTTCATCTTTTGCAGAATTTTCAGCAATAATTTTTCCTAGAATTTCATCCATTTTTTCTACCATTTTTTCAATTGTAAAGCTTTCTAATATATGATTTCTAGCGTTTTTCTTATAAACTTCCAAATTTTCAAAGACTTTATTTATTGCAACTATATAATTATCTATTTCTTCATTTGAATAGTTAAAATTAATTATTTCTTCTTCTTTTTGTAAACATGGCACAATAACTCCGAACGTTTTCTTGAATAAGTTCTGCTTGTCCTCCAACATCTGCTGATATTACTGGAGTTCCCATACTTAAAGATTCATAAGATGTAAGTGCAATCCCCTCTTTTATTGAGCAATTTAATGTAATATCACTTATCATATAAATCTCAGCTGTGTTTGAAACTGTTCCTACAAACTTAACTACAGAATCTAAGCCATTTCTGTGTGCATATCTTTTTATTTCTCCTAAAAGTGGTCCATCTCCTGCAATTACTACTAAAAAGTCGTTTCTTTGTTCTTTTATTTTTTTAATAATTTTCATTAATAAATATGGTCTTTTTTGATAATCTATTCTCGCAATAAAGCCTATTACTTTCTTGTTCTCTTTAATTCCATATTTTTTTAATAATTCATCTCTATTAAATCGTTTAGCATCAAATTTTTGTGCATCTACGCCGATATAAACTGTTTCAACGCTTTCTGGTTTTTTCTTGAAATAATCTATTAAAATTCTTTTTGAATTATTATTGCACACCAAAGTTTTTTGAATTACGCTTGATAGATTTGATGTATCCCTTGAAAATCCGCCATTTCTGTTATACCATTCTTCCATGTGTATATAGTCTACAATTGGTACACTTGGATTACATGCTTTTATGTACGGAATTGCTGAATATCCATAAGTGCTATTTGATGTTAATATAAGGTCTGTTCTTTCTTTTTTAATTATATAATTTATAAAACTTGCCCAATATTTTCTATCCAAAAATGTGGTTAAGTCATAAATTGTAGCATTTTTTTCAAATTGTTGTCTCCAGATATTTATATTAGGTTCTGTAAGAATTATTGTAAACTCATAGCCTTTTTTAGTTAATCCATTTACAAAATCTAAGTTAAACTTGTCTGCTCCACCCATTGCAAGCCATGGGAATATGCATAATATGTGTTTTTTACCATCTTTTTCAATAATCTTTGGTTCTATATTAATATTCTCTAATATATTCCAGTTATAATCTTGTTTTGGATATTGTTTTGCTTTTACTGTTTTTTTGATTGTTTGGGCTGTTTTTCTAATTATTTCTTGTGCTCTTTTGCCATTTTCTTTTGACCTTGCAAGCTCGCTTTCTTGCTTTGGTTTTCTTCTATACCAAAAGCCGTAAAAAGGCATTCTTACTGGATATTTACCTTTTGCGAGCATTTTTAGCCATAAGTTCCAATCTTCATTTACAGCTTTTTCTCTAAGTTCATAACCATTTACTTCTTCAAAATCTGTTTTTCTAATTAGTGCTGTTGCAACTAATAAGTTCTCTGTTTTTTCTATTTCGCTATTGAAGTATTTTGTCCATAAAAAATTTTCTCCACCAAAATTTACTACATCTGTATATGCCCATGCTGCATCTTTATTGGTTTCTAAAGTTATATATGCACATTCTAAATATGTTTTTTCTATTACATCATCATCATCTAGGAAAAACAAATATTTTGAAGTTTTACTTGCATTTTTTGCTCCATAATCACGTGTTTCTGCAAGGCCACCATTTTCTTTGTTTATGACTTTGATTCTTGGGTCAATGTGTTTAATTGACTCAAGTTTTTCCAAGCTTTCTTGATTTGTTGAACCATCATTTACTATTAACCATTCCCATTCTACAAAGGTTTGGTTTAATACTGAATTTATTGTTTCGTCTATATATTTATTTCCATTATAATATGGTGTTATTATTGTTATTTTAGGTTCAATTTGTTTTTCTTCATAGTTTACTTGTTTTCGTGTTTTCCCTGGATATAAACTGTAATCAAATACCATTATTCTCTCCTTTACGCTGTGGTTTTTATATATTCGTTTACAATAGTTTCTGGTTTTCCGTCCATTCTTATTTTTCCCTCATAAATCCAAATTGCTCTGTCACATAGTTCTGTTACTGCATTCATATTATGAGTTACAAATACCATTGTTTTACCTTGTTTTTTTAGGTCTTTCATTTTATCAAAACATTTCTTTTGAAAATGCTCATCTCCTACTGAAAGAATTTCATCAATTAAAAGAATATCTGCATCTACATTTATTGCTACTGCAAATGCTAGTCTCATAAACATTCCTGATGAATAAGTTCTTACTGGGTTATCTATAAATTCTCTTAATTCTGAAAATTCTATGATATCTTCTAGCCTTTCATCTATCTGTTTTCTTGTAAGTCCAAATATTGAAGCATTAAAATATATGTTTTCCCTTCCTGAAAAATCTGGATGGAATCCCGCTCCAAGCTCTAAAAGCGAAGTTAGTTTTCCGTAAGTTTCTATTGTTCCCTTGTTTGGATATATTATTTTGGTCATAAGCTTTAATAATGTTGATTTTCCGCTTCCATTTGTCCCAATTAAAGCAACAACTTCTCCTTTTTTTATTGTTGTTGATATTCCATCTAAAACAACTCTCTTTTCCTTTTTATTTCTTGAGAAAAGAAACAAAAGTCTTTCCTTTATTGTATTTGCTTTATCTAAATATACATCAAAAGTTTTATAAACATTATTTGCTACAATTGCTACATTGCTTTCTCCCATTTTACACCTCGTTCCTTTGAATTTAATTATTATATCATAATTTTAAGGTTTTTACATCTTTTTATTCTATTTTTAATCATTTTCTATTAGTTTTTCTAAAGTTTCCATTATATGGTCATTGTATAGATTATAGTCAAAATGCTTGTATTCTATACTTTTGTCATCTACCATTTTTTCCATTGCTAAATATATGTCATCTGCATTTTTATTTACTACTATTCCATATTTTCCATTAATTTCTATATCTGCATTTGAAACATTTGTTGTTATTATAGGCTTTCCTAACACTTTTGCTTCATTAAAGACTACTGGGTATCCCTCATAATCTGATGTTAATATTACACAATCTGAAACGTTAAAATATGGGTATGGATTTTGTTTTCTACCAAGCATTTTTATTGTATCTTCTAAGTGTTTTTCTGTTATAAGCTTTTTATACATGTCAAAATCTTGCCCATCTCCAACCATAAGAACTTTGAATTTATAATTATCCTTTTTTAATTTTTCTGATGCCTCTATTAATCTGGTTAGTTTTTTTTGGTGTTCATAATGCCTTCCAACATTTAAAAAAGTAAAAATATTTTCTTTTTCATATTCTATTTTTTGTTTTGATTTTTCTATAATTTTTTCTGCATTTATCAAATTATTGCAAACTAAAGTTTTTATGGTCATATTGGGGAAGACTTCTAAAAAGCTTTTTTCAGCTTCTTTTGAAACAAAGATTATTTTTTTAAATTTCGAAAAACTTACAAATTCAAAAAAATCTTCCATTTCTTTTTTATTTCCGCCATATAGTTTCAAATAATCAGCATGTCCCCATAAGGCATTATTTTTAGATGCTGTTCTTGCACAGAATGATCCCATTTTTGAATATGTTGCAAAAGATGCTGCAAAATCATATTTATTTTTGTATTTCAAAATAAATTTTACTCTTTTCATGCTGTTTATCATTTTTCTTAAAATAGCAATTTTACTCTGATTTGGTTTATATTCAATTATCCTAATTTTTGGATTTAGTTCTTCCAAAAATATACCCTGCTTTTTTTCTAACACAAGAGTTGTATCATACTTCTTACTTAGTTCATTTAATAAATTTACCAATGCTGTTTCAATTCCGCCTATATCTAATGTATAAGCTGCAAACATTATTTTTTTCATATTTTTCCTTTCTAATTAAAGAGTAAAAACATATATATTTTTATTTTTTTGCATAATTGCCTTATGTTTCTAGGTTTTATGTTTTTTATTAATTTTCTTTTTCTAATTTCCTTTACATATATTTTTTTCTCTTTTGGTTTTAATTTTTCGCATCTATTAAAAATTGCATTTGAATAATATCTTTTAATATTTTCTACTGTATTTTTACTAAACTTTCTGTTTCCTACAAACTTTTTTGCATTGTCATAATGAACAAGTAAGTCATTTGCTCTTTTTAAAGTTTTTTCATAATCATCATTTCTTACAATACTATTATCTACCTGAACATAGTTATATCCATATACATCAACAGATGAAACTTTTTTAGCTGTAATTATTATAAGTGGTATAAGACCAAAATCTTCATGATATGCATTTGGTAAGAATTTAAATTTATTTTTCCTTAAGAATTTCAAATTGTACATATAAATACATGGTGATTCCATTATTATATCTTTAAAGCACAATTTTTCAAATGCTTCTTCTCCATTTAAGTTTTCAAATATTGGGCCATCTATTTTTATATTTTTCTTGTCATCTACAATTTTTAGTTTATATTTAACAAGGTCATTCCCAAAATATTTTGATAAATTTTCTAATAAGTCTTTTTCAATATAATCATCTGAGTCTACAAAACATACATATTCTCCATTTGCTTTTGAGATTCCAAAATTTCTTGTGTCTGCAAGTCCTGTATTTTCTTTATCGAAGAAGTGTACTATTCCTGGGTATTTATCTTGATATTCTTTTAAAACTTTTTTAGAGTCATCTAATGATCCATCGTTTATCGCAATAATCTCAAAGTCTTTAAATGTTTGATTTATTATTGAATCTAAGCATCTTCTTAAAAATACTTGAGTATTATATGCTGGTACAATTACACTTATTTTAGGCATTTTTATTCTCCTTTAAAATCGATTTTTGTCTTTATATATCCTGGTATTTTTAATACTAAAACTAGGAATTTATTTAAAGTACCACTTATTTCTTTTGTTATGTTTTTCTTTCCAGTTAATGAGCAAAATAATATATAATGTTTTATCGCATATAGTCTTTTTCTAAATAGCACTCCACTCATATCAAAATTTAATAGTTGTTTAAAGTATTCATAATATCCATTTGGATTTTGTTTAAATACTTTTCTTATATTTTTTGAATATCCTTGGTTCAAATAATCGCATATCATTATTGGTTTGTTAAAACATATAACGCTATAGGTTTTATCCATTTCATTATGCATTCTAGCTTCAGTACTAAATTTTTCATTTTTTTCAATTCTGTAATGATATTTTTTTCTAATACTTGTAATGTACACTAAAGCTTTGTCTCCTTCAAGTCCATCTTTAAAGTATAGATTAAACATGTTTGTTTCATACAAGTCGTCTTTAAAGCATGTGCCAATATTGCATCTATTAGAATTATCTTTTAGAAAAGCCATAGCATATATCTTTTTTTTATTTTGTATTTTTTCATAGCTTGTACATATTATTTTTATTGCATTATCTGTTAAATAATCGTCTGAATCACATTCTAACAAAAGTTCTCCTTCTGCATATTGTACAATATTGTTTATTGCAACCATTTTCCCTTGATTTTCTTGCTTAAAATATTTTATAGTTATTTCACTATTATTTTTAATTTGATTAATATATCCTTCTGTATCATCTGTTGAGCCATCATCCATTATAATCCATTCTATTTCATATCCGAATTTTGCATTTTTTAAAAGGCTATTATATAGATTTTTTAAATTTTCTTTTCTATTATATGTTGCTGTTAAAACAGATATTTTCATTTTATTCTCCTAATATATTTGATATTTTTACTATGATTTTTTCGTTTTCATCATCATTTTCTTCTTTAATTGTAGGTTTATATTTGTTTTCAATAACGTTTTTTAGTCCTTCATATATGCCATCTTCAGAATTTTCAACAATTAGTTTATTTTCATAACCTTCTAAAGCTTCTCTTGAAGCTGTGTCTGTTATAATAATATACTTATTTAATTGCTTTGCTTCTAGCAAAACCATTGGTAATCCTTCATAATATGAAAGTAAGCAAAAATAATCTGCTTGTTTTATATATGGATATGGGTTTTCCTTTTGCCCAAGTAAAATAAAGGTTTTTCCTAGGTTCAAATCTTTTATTTTTTGTTCTAGCTCGTTTCTTAATGGTCCATCTCCAACGACATAAAATTTGTGATTATATCCATTTTTAATTAATTTTTCGTGAACATTAATTAGTCGCCCTATTGCTTTTTGATTAACTAATCTTGCAACTGTTAAAAAGTTTATTATGCCTTCATTCTGAAAATCTTTTACACTTTCCTTAGCTTTTTCTATAACATTTTGTTTGTTCAAATAATTATGTACTACCTCTTTTGGAACATTTAATTTATAGCATTCTTCGAACTTTTGTAAATTATGTTTGCTTACAAATACTAGTCTTTGATATTTATTATATATTTTTTTATTATATATTTTTTTTATTTTTGATTTTAAAGTTTTTCCAAACACCAAATTTATATCATTATGTATCCAGGCAATTTTTGATGTTTTTGTATTTTTCGCACTAAGTAGATTCGTTACAGGTCCTTCCAAAAAAGCTACTTCTACATCATAATTATTCTCTATATATTTTCTATAAATATGTTTTTTTAGAGCTAATAGCTTAAAACTAATTATATTTTTTTGAATAGTATTATACTCATCAAATGCCTTTGGATAAAGTGATTTCACTTTTATATTTTTATTTAATAAGCCTTTAAACTCCCCGTTTATCATATATTGTAAGTATTTCTATCTCATATTTATTTGAAATTTTATTGCAAATATCTACTAAAACACGTTCTGCTCCGCCTACTGCCAAATTTGTTATTCCAAACAATATTTTCTTCATTTTACCACCTCTTTTACTTTGCCAAAAGTTTTAGCTCCCTTAATCTTTGAGTTTTCCTTTACTTTTAAAGTTTTATTAAACAACAATGTTTCCATTACTACAATAAGTGTTACAGCAGTTATGCTAAAAAATATTTTTCCAAGCAAAAACGATAATGCAAAGCCTGCTACAATGCCTAATGTTAGAATAATAAAACTTTCATTTATTTTTTTAATATTTCTAATTCCCCAATATGCACAATAACACCAAATTGCTACAAAAGGCCCAAAGAACAATATTAAACCGAACTACGCCAAAATTAAATAAAAATGCCGGAATCTCCATTTCTAATGATAGCTCTCCGAGATGATTCAAAAATCCATTTCCAAAAACCACTGCCAAAATGTTTTTTTGCTCTTTTACAAGCATGATGTGATAAACAAGCTGTTGAGTTCTTCTATCTGTATTCATAAGATTATGTTTGTTTGCATATTCATATACATCCAATATGGCTCTTTGTGCAGCTCCTGAAAGTACCTCTTCGTTTAAGCTATTATCATTAATTTGCTCCTTAAGCTTTAAAATGTCTCCTGAAATGTGGGAAACTTCTCCTGTTGAGTCATCAAAAGTATCACATTCAATGCTTTCTAAATATTGCCTTCTTTTTAATATTGAATCTTTATTTATTATAACAATTGCAATACCTGCTATAACGCACAATATGGCTATTGCATAAAGTGCTTTTCTTTTAGGTGATATGTTCTTTTGAGAATTTATCAAAGAATCTCTAATCATGATAAAAACTTTAGCAAATATAAATATTGCACACGCTAAAACAAAGCCATATAGCCCTGTTCTTGTGCCTAACAAAAATGTTAAATACGCTCCTGTAAGCACAATTTCTATGCTTGCTATAATTTTTATTGTTTTACTTTTAGTAATACTTAAAATTGCCAAAACAATTAATACTTGCAAAACCAAAATGCTACTTATACTGTTTCCAGATTCAAATAATCCTTTATACCCTATTCCTTCTATATATGTACTTGATGATGTTTTTGTTATAATAGATAAATATATAGAACCTATACAAATTGCATTTTGAAGAAGTATTGCTTTTTCTAGTTTTTCTGTACTTTCTTTATAAAATACAAACATAAATAAAAATAGAATTAATACCCCAAATGTATAATTAATAACATATTGCAGTTCATTAAAGGTTGTACCATGAGAAATTCCTGTTTTTAGGCTATTAAACATATAAAGGTGAACAGCAGCATATACTGTATAAATTAGCCCTGATATTATTAATTTTCCTTTGAATTTATTTTTAAAAAATATTATACCCATTAAGGCAATTGGAATAATAGGTCTTAAAATTGCTGTAATAGACATTTCTGTGCCAATTTTATTTCTATATACAAAACTTACCATATCTAAAACTGGCATTAAAATTATGAATATTAGCAATAATGTTTTTGCATTTATTTTTTTCAAAACCTACACTCCTTTATTTTATTATTCTAAAAAATTCTTTATATATTTTATATGTAAATTTATTTACTATTCTATAATACATATTCTTTTTTGATTTAACTTTCAAAAATCTATTTTTTCTCCAATTTGGAAATGCATCATACAAAGTACATATTGTTTTATCTATAAGTCTATTTCTAGTCTTTTTATCTGGAATTCTCACCATTCTTAGGAAAGAACTTCCTAAAAGTAGCCTTATATATAAATACTCTAAATTTTCAAAATTCGTTTCAAAAAGGCCTCTTTCTTTATAAAAATCAACTACATTTTGTAATACTTTAAATATATCTTCTGTTTTTTCATTTTGAACATTTATAATCGAGCTATCTCTTTGAACATAATGATAGAATGGTTTTTGAACTATTCCACTTTTTTTAATAAATGATATGTATTTATAGAAAAAATCAATATCTTCATATCTCATACCATTGGGGAACTTCAAATCGTTTTGCTTAATAATATCTGTTTTAAATAACTTATTACATGCAAGTACTCGTCCAAAGATAAAATAGTCTTCTTTGGTTTTATATTCTCTTCCAATATCAATTTTTGATTTTTCTGGGAATTCCCATATAAAATCGCATTCGATTAATTCTAAATTGTTTTCTTTTGCCTTTTTATACATTTCCTCAAGGCATGAATCATCAATATAATCATCACTATCTACAAAGCTTAAAAACTCGCCTTTTGCATATTGCATTCCATAGTTTCTAGCATCAGATAGCCCTCCGTTTTTCTTGTTTACTAGTATAAACTTATCTGGATATTTTTTTATAAAACTTTCAATAATATTTTGTGAACCATCTGTTGAGCCGTCATTTACGACTATAATTTCAATATCCTGCAAGCTTTGTTTTGCAAGAGACATAAGACATTTTTCTAAATACTTTTCCGTATTATAAACCGGTACAATAACACTAACTTTTGGCATATTAACCCCTTTTAATTATCATCAATAAAATCTGAAACAAGTTTAAGAATCTTACTATTTCCGCTTTCAAATGGTTTTGGTTTAAAAGCAGCAATATTCTTTATTGCTTTTGGCAAATCTTCTAATTCAAATACTCCTTTTATATAGCCCTTATCATCAAAATCCTTAACAATTTGAATTTGATGGTCGTTTACATGTTCATTAAATTTTTTAACTCTTGGAACTGCAATAACCTTTTTATTCTTTTTTAAACAATTAGTAATAGAACCAACTCCACCATGAGTAATTACAAAACTTGCCTCCTGTATTAGTTCTTGAATTTCCTCTTTAGGTCTATAATCAAAGATTTCCATTTTTTTTGATTCAAAATTTGTAGCACCTGCTTGAACAACAACCTTTTCTTTAATTATATATGTCTTTATGCATTTTTCTATTTGCTCTAATAGCCTAGAAAAGCTATTATTTTGTGTTCCTAATAAAACTAATATCATTAATAAATCTGACCTCCAAAAACAGCTTTAGGATAAAGTTTAAGCATTTCTCTCCACTGCACAATAAACAAATTAGCAATTGGATATACCAACCTTCCAGATAAAGTTTTTGTTGTTTTATTTGCAAATGTTTCAATAAAAACAATCTTACTTCCAAACAATTTCCCAATATAGCACATTGGAACTGCTGTATGAGTACCTGTTGTAACAATAAACTTAGGCCTAATTTTTACATACAGAAAAATGCTTTTTAAAAAATTTGCAATCAAAACAAAAGGATATTTAAGTTTGTTTTTCCTTGTTCCATACATTAAAAAATCTATTTTGTTATGATACTTTTGTTTTAATTCATCAGTTGTATGATCTTTTTCTGTAATAATATGATATTCATATTTTTCAAACAACGGTTTCAACTGCATAAGTTCATCAAAATGACCACCCGTACTTGAAATAAACAAAACCTTCTTCATAAACATCCTCACTTCAACTCAAAATTTTCCATTGATAATTATATAATAAATTTATAAATTATTCAAGAAATATAGAAAAAGAAGGTTTTAAACCTAAAACCTTCTTTTAAAATTATTTTCCTAAAACATCATTAATCATTGTTGTTGCTTGTTTTACTGATGTTTGATTTGGTATCATAACATATAACTCTTGGCTACCCATAGAGTAAGTTGATGAATATGACCCAGTTCCAACTAAAGCATTATTTTTAATTGTCCAAGATGGCATAGAATTTAATTGATCTTTTACTATAGTACTAATCTCATCTTGACTTATATTAGTTTGGAAACATCCATTTAATCCATTTAAAATACTTGTATATTTAGTTAATATAGTTGTACTTCCTGTTACTTTATTTACAATAGCCTCAATAACTTTTTGTTGGTTCTTAACCCTTTGATTATCACCATCTATAAAAGCATATCTTTCTCTACTAAAAGCTAATGCAGCATCACCATCTAAGTGGTTCATTCCTTTTCTAAAACTATATGCACCTGTTGAGAATGAGTACTCTGAATTAACATCAACACCATCTAAAATGTCAACTAATTTTATTACTGTAGTAAAGTTTACCCTTACATAATAGTTAATATCAATATCTAGCAAATCTTCTACTGTAGTTACAGTTTCATTAATACCATAAATGCCCGAATGCGTTAGCTTATCCTTTGCTTTTTTGCTATGTAATGTAACATAATAATCTCTAGGAATTGATGTTAATAAAATTTCATGTTTACTTAAATTAACTGTAGCAATAATATTTGCATCACTTCTTGCAACATTACTTATTTTACCAGAAGTATCAATTCCACTTATATAAATATTAAACGCCTTATTTGCAACATTATATCCAGAAGAGCTATCTTCAATATCATCTGTTTTCTCAATTCTATGAGTTGCAGTATAAATTATTTTAGTATCTACTTTAAAATTTTCAATTAATTCATCTAGCATATTATATTGAGATGAACTAACTGCAATAGCATGACAACGTCCATCCATCAAGCTGTTACCGACATCCTGTATACTATCTTTTTTATTTAAAGAAGCATTAGATTTATTCTTAATCTCTTTTTCAACATCATCTTCAATTTGGAATAAATCAATATTCTTATTTTTTAATTCTGAAATTTTATTATATTGACTATTTTTCTGAGTAACCACATAATAATCCTCAGTTTCAATAATATCTCTAAACATATTACCTAGAAATTTATTTGTAGCATTTGCATAATTAATTGCAAATATGTATATTACTGAAAAAATAATTGCTAAAATCAAGCTGAAAATATTTAGTTTATATGTTTTATGCTTTTTAGCAAGCCCACATACTATAAGTACTGTTAAAATAAGCTCTACTAAGCTAAATATAAGTACGTATTTGCCTGGAAGTAGATTCATTTTAATTATTGATGTGATAAATACTCCTGTTATTATTATGAAAATTAATGACATTATTAGAAAAAAGATAGGTAGTTTTTGACTTTTTGTTCTTTTTTCATTGTTTTTTGTTTTATTCATCTTTGTTCCTCCTTGTATCTATATTATTATATTTCTTTATTGTCTGAATTGCAAGTTTTCACCGTAAAAGTATTAATTTTAGTGTCAATATGCTTTATGATTGAAGTTTTACTAAACCCTTCAAATATCAGTTGTCTTAATTTTTCAATAATACAACATACTATAAATATTAACGCTACATCTACAACTCCAGCAATTACTATTGCTATTCCGCTGTTTAAATAGGTAAGTGGATGTAGAATTTTATCCCATAAAACTGGTCTTAGATATTTATTGTCGTGTATTAAATATACCCCAAGGGTTAATGGCGTTACTGTGGTAATAGCTTTATTAATTTTCTCGTTTTTAATTTTAATATTCATAAACAACAAGAAAACTGCTAATGTTTCTACTAATGTAAAGAACCAACTGTTGTTATACGATGTATATGTGTATGTCTTTACAATTGATATTTGAGATTTTATTGATATATTTCGTATAACTATTTGAATTGCTATTGTTGCCAAATATATTATCAATAATTTATAACTTGCAACTTTTTTATCAAAGTAAATTCTTATATATCCTGCCAATAAATATAAATAAATGAACCATATTATTCCGCTTCCATTCATTATATCATTAGTTGGATAAATCGTTTTTACAATTGATAAGCAGAATGTTAATATCACTAAAAGAGTTATGTATTCTTTTTTATTTAAAGAATTTGCTAGTTTATTAATAAATGGAATAAGCACATATAGCCCCATATATGCAGTAACAAACCAATATCTATTTGTTATTGTTGGTAACAAACTATTAATTAATTCTGTTTTACTAAATTTTACTTGTCCCAATACCACCAATAATAAATATATCAGCAATGAATAAAACAAAACCTGCATTTCAATTTTTATGATTTTCTTGATTTTGAATTTCAATTTTATCATGTAATAGCCTGATATCATAACATATAAATTAACTGCAATTAGGCACGCATATTCTATGAAAAATGTATAATAATATTTTTTCGAAAATGGCTCAACATAGTACATAACCTTTCCATGGCAGTTGAAATGTAAGGCAACTATCATAATCATTGCGACTATTCGGAGTAATTCAAAGTTGGTGTCCCTATGTAATATTTTATTATTCATTTTTTCTTCTTCCTCATTATTTGAACAATTGATTTGCTGTATTTAAGTCTTGTTCGTTATCGATTTCATACCAATTAATTCCCTCAATTATTTGTGCTTTTAGATCTGTCCTTCCCAGATTTGCTAAAATTTTAAATGCAAGCTCATAATATTCATTTTTTCCATATACATCCATAAATGTTTTTAAAAATGGTAAAAATTCTTTTTGAGAGAACTCTTTACTCAATTTATAGATATTAATAGTTTTATAATATTCATTTTCTTTGTCGACTTGAAAATCCTTTTTCTCTATAAATGCTTTTATATTATTATTATTGTCAATCTCGACAACTGTCCCATCCATCCATTTTTCATATTTTGCAACAGCTGCTAAATTTTTGTTCTCATTTGTTAATATTTTTTTTATTAAACTTTCCTCGTATATTAAATCTGATTCCAATAGTAACGTGTCATCACATTCCAAATATTCTTTTGCAAGGTATAATGAATATATATTGTTACTGGTTGCATATTCATCATTATCAATAAAAACAACTTCAATATCCTTAACGTTATCTTGAACATACTTTTTTAAATTTTCTTTCTTATATCCAGCAACTATAACTAGTTTATTAATTCCATTTTGTTTTAAAATATCTATTGTTCTTTCGATAAGTTTCTTTCCATTAACCTCCACCATACATTTAGTATTATCTTGTGTAAATTTTGCTAATCTCTTTCCCATTCCAGCGGCTAACATTAAAGCTTGCATATCAATCCTCTCCTTATTTTTTAAAATATTTTTTATATGATTTTTCTAAATCAATAACTTCATTATAATGATGAGCAATTCGTTTTTCTTTTGGAGGCAATGTCATATAGTCTCCATACATTATTTTTAAATACTCATCATATTTTTTTGGCACTATTACATCTATGTTTTCAAATTTTTTTGTAATTCCTTCTTCAAAAATTGAACTATCCATTTTCAAATCTGTAGTTGCATTATAAAAAAAGCAATATATTTTTCCAGTATCATTTATGCTATACTTTTTTGCTATTTTTTCTTT
>CAKPLZ010000002.1 GCA_934167835.1 uncultured Clostridia bacterium
ACCATGAGTACAATTAGGTTAATTTTAAAAATATATAGATATAACAAAAGGTTATATAAAATAAAATTTAAGGAGGATTTAAACCATGAAAAACACAAAAGGAATAACGCTCATAGCGTTAATAATTACAATAATCATAATGCTAATATTGGTAGCAGTCAGCATAAGCGTAGCACTAAATACAGGCCTATTTAAGTCAGCTGGAGATGCCACAAAGAATTGGAAATCAGCCCAAGATGTAGAATCAAATGTTGGGTCTGAAATTAAAATAGGGGATAAAACTTATTCGAGCATAGAGGACTATATAAAGCGTATGAATAGTAAGATAAAATTGAGCTATGTTACCAAATATAATTATATAACTGTTACAGCAGAATATGAAGGAGAAATTTTAGAACTTGAAGATTTTGTAAAGGCAAAAATAGCAGGACAAGATAAAGAAAAAATTGTACTAGATGATGCAAATTATATAAATGAACAAAATGGAAACCCAAAGTTTGAGAAGATAGAAGATTTTTATAAAGAAATTGGAGTAGAAAATTGGGATGGTTTTGTAGATAGAATTGGTAATGGAGACGAACTTGAAGCATTAAAGGTAGTATTGCAAAGACAATATAATGAATTTATTAACGAATCTATGTGTTTTTCAATTACTTTACCTGATGGAACGATTAAGGTAAACCAAAATGCTCCTATGGAACCATTTAGTGTAGCATATATTGCAGCCAAAGATGGAGAATATGAGTTTACTGCAAGAATATCTAATGATGAGAAATCTGTTAAAGTTCCAATAAAAATACAAACAGAAGGAATATACTATCACCCAGAACAAGACATTACAAAGAAAGATATCGGAATAGGAACAGACGGAAAACCTGTAAATTTGAATTTATGGGATTATGAAATAATTAATGGAAATGAAATACATTTGGGAATACAACCTGGACAAACTATTTATCCAAGTTATAAAAACGAGAACATAGTAAATGGAAAAATAATAGGAACAGTACCGCAGTATATATATATTAATGGAGAAGGCGAACCGTATGTGGTAACAGATATGACTAGTGCTTTTAGTGGTTGCAAAGATATGATTGAAGCTCCAGTAATTCCTGATACGGTGTGTTGTTTGTTTTGGACGTTTAGTAACTGTACTAGTTTGAGTATTCCACCGATTATCCCACCAAGTGTGACTAATTTGAATAATACTTTTGTTTGGTGTTCTAATCTAAAGGTTTCTCCAAGTCTTCCGGAGAGTATTCGTTATATGAGTAAGACTTTTTCTGAATGTATAAATCTTGAAGAGGCTCCGGTCATACCTGATGGCGTAGAGGTAATGTATGAAACTTTTAGAGGTTGTACAAGTTTGAAAACTGCTCCAGCAATTCCAAAAAGTGTAACTAGTATGTCTAGGACTTTTTATAAATGTACAAAGTTACAAGGAACTATAAGAATAGACGCAGAACCAACTGAGTATGACTATTGTTTTAGCGATGCTGCAACTGAGGGAACAGGACTTGTTGTAACTGGTTCATCTAGTATCCTAGATAAAATTATAAAAACAGGAGATACATCAAAAATTACTAGAGGTGAATAAATTTATTTTTTGGAATATAAAAGAATTTTCAAAAGCAAAAGAGAAGAGAGTGTTGGTAAAAGTTTTCTAACTTCGTCAACACTCTGGGCGCCAGTAGGCGCTTTTTTGCTGTATGTAGCATTGCAGTGTTACAGAAAAGTGGGACATTTTCTAATTTTTTTACTTAAGACATTATCACATTTATTTCATATTGTCGATTTATGTCGAACGATTTTTGTTGCAAAAAGGAAAATTGTATGGTATAGTAATTACATTGTAATTAGAATCTTGACCAAATTTTTCTAATGGTCAAACCAAAGTTCAAAAAGAGGATTAAATCTAAATTAGTTTTAAAATTTCAATAAAAAATTATCTAAAAATAATCCCAAAATATTGAATAATTAAGAACAATCTGATACAATAGAAAGGTAGAAACTTATGGCAAAAAAACAAAGTATTAAACAAGAAAAGCCAGAAAAAATGCGTTTAACAGTAGATTACGCATTTAAGAGAGTATTTGGAAGGAATGGAAATGAAGCAATACTGAAGGATTTTTTAGAATCAATTTTAGATATTGAAATAAAAGATATAATAATACAAAATCCAGAAATTCCAAAGAATATGAGAGATTCCAAAATAGGAATATTGGATGTAAGAGCTGAGATAAATGGTAAGGAGATAATAGAAGTAGAAATGCAGGTGCAAAATCAATATAACATTGATAAAAGAAGCCCTACATATATAACTAAAATATATTCAGACCAATTAAAAGAAGGAGACTCATATATAGAGGTAAAAAAAGTTGCAGTAATAAATATACTAAATTTTAATTATTATAAAAGAAATAGTTACCATTCAGTGGCAAGAATGAAGTTTGAAGATAGCAAAGAGAATGAAAAGGTATATATGGGGTATATTGCAGAAGACCAATATGCAACAGAAGATTTAGAAATGCACTTCATAGAACTGCCAAAATTTAGAGAGAAAAACCCAGACATAAGTAGCAAGCTAGACCAGTGGTTGTGGTTAATATGTGGTGAGGAGGAAAAGATAAAGATGGCTAAAAAAGAGAATGAAAAGATTAAAGAGGCAAAAAGTGAACTAGACAAGTTAGAAATGAGCGCAGAAGATAGAGAAATGTATGAATTAAGATTAAAAGCCATTAGAGATGAGATAAATATAAGAGAATCTGGATATACGGATGGAATGAAAGATGGAGAAGAAAAAGGCAGGAATGAAAATAAAAAGGAAATAGCACTAAATATGTTGAAAAAACAAATGCCACTAGAACTAATCGAAGAATTAACAGGTTTGCCACAGAGTGAAATTGAAAAATTAAAATAATAAAGCAAAAATTACAATTGTTATACCAGTTTGATATATTGGTTAGTTTTTAAAGTAAAATCAATTTAAGAAAAAAATTGAATATATCAAAGAAGGTTCCTAAAATTAGGCACTTTCTTTTGTTTTGCTCTTTAAAAATGATAAAAAATGTAGTATAATTTTAATAGATTAATGAAAAAATCGCATGGCAAACACACAACTGGAAAATATTGTTTCAGACTAAATTCCACTTGTGTATTAGAGTAAATTCAATTACTCAGTACTGTGTTTGGAAGTTTAAATATTTAAATTTAAATTAGTTTTTCTTTAGTAATTTTGTGTTAAGTTGAATCTCATTGGTTGGAATTTTTTTGAGATTCAACTTTTTTTATACTTCTTTATCCATTGTAAATTTGGCGACATCAATTGGTGCAAACCAATTTAAGCTAGCTCGTCCTAAACTATTAATCTGTAACTTGCCGGCGATTTATTAATTGAATAAATAAAAATGTAGGAAAATGGCAAAGAAAAATGTCGTTTTTCCTACATATTATTTACATTTACAAAAGAAAATGTTATAATCAAAAATAGTAAAATTAAGTATTTGTAGATATATAGGGGGTAAGTAAATTGACATTAGTTGAAGATTTAAAATGGAGAGGGCTTATTAAGGATATTTCAAGTCCGGAGTTAGAGGAGAAGTTGAATAAAGGTGGTATGTCTTTTTATATTGGAACAGATCCAACAGCTGATAGTTTGCATGTTGGGCATTTGTCAAGCTTTTTGATTTCTAAGAGATTAAAGGAAGCAGGGCATCATCCTATACTATTAGTTGGTGGAGGAACTGGAATGATTGGTGATCCAAGGCCAACTACAGAAAGAGCAATGATTTCTAAGGAGCAAGTAAATAAGAATTTTGAAGGTTTAAAAAAACAGGTTGAGAAAATTTTTGGATTTGAAGTTGTAAATAATTATGACTGGATAAAGGATATAAATGTTTTAGACTTTTTAAGAGATTATGGAAAATATTTTAATATAAACTATATGCTTGATAAGGATATTATAAGAAGAAGACTTGATTCAGGAATTACATATACAGAGTTTTCATACATGCTATTACAAGCTTTAGATTTTAAATATTTACATGAACACAAAAATGTTGACCTACAATGTGCAGGTTCAGACCAATGGGGAAATATAACTGCAGGAATAGACTTGATTAGAAAATCAACAGGTGATGAAGTATACGGATTCACAATGCCACTTGTAACAGATTCACAGGGACATAAATTTGGAAAAAGTGAAGGAAATGCTTTATGGCTGGATAAAGAAAAAACATCAAGTTATACATTATATCAATTCTTTGTAAATGTTGAGGATTCAATGGTTATAGATTACCTAAAAATCTATACATTCCTTTCAAAAGAAGAAATTGAAGAATTAGATAGAAAGAACAAAGAACATCCAGAATTAAGAGAAGCACACAAAGCTTTAGCAAGAGAAATTATTACATTCTTACATGGAAAAGATGAGTATGATAAAGCAGTTAATTTGGCAGATCACTTATTTAATAATAAATTTAATGATTTATCAAAAGCTGATATTGAAGAACTTTTCAAAGGTCAAGAAATAAAACCACTAGAGGCAAATTCAAATATTATAGATTTTGTTGTAAACATGGGAATAGCAAAAAGCAAGAGAGAAGCAAGAGAATTTATCTCAACAGGTGCAATATCAATAAATGGCGAAAAAATAACAGACTTAGAGAAAATAATTGATGATGGTATGTTTATAGAGAATACGTATATTGTAGCAAAAAGAGGTAAGAAGAATTACTATATTGGTAAAAAAGCATAAATTTTAGTGACACAAATCAACATAAAACCTCATATTATGTAATATGAGGTGAACAAGGTTTTGAGTTGGTTAGAACACTTAAATCCGGTAATGCAGAGCCTAATTGCAGGGACTTTTACATGGAGCATAACAATGCTAGGAGCTTTAGTTGTTTTCTGTTTTAAAGAAACAAATAAAAAAGTACTAGATACTATTTTAGGTTTTAGTGCTGGAGTAATGATTGCTGCGGCATTTTGGTCACTGATACAGCCTTCAATAGATATGTCAACAGAACTGGGCTACATAGCATGGCTTTTACCAGCAATTGGCTTTGTGGCAGGGGGAATGTTTGTATTAATTTCTGATAAATTTTTAGATAAAATGCTAAAAAATAAAAGCGAAAGTTCTTCATTAAAAAGAAGCATATTGCTAATGTCAGCAATAACAATTCATAACATCCCAGAAGGAATGGCAATAGGTGTAGCGTTTGGAGGAATTGCAAGTGGAGTTCCAGGAGTAACGCTAGTAGGTGCAATAATGCTTGCAATCCGGAATAGGAATACAAAATTTTCCAGAAGGAGCAGCAGTATCACTACCACTAAGAAGTGAAGGCTATTCCAGATTAAAAAGCTTCATGCTAGGGCAGGCATCAGCACTTGTTGAGCCAATAGCAGCAATGCTGGGAGCCGTACTTGTAATGATAATGAGAAGCCTACTTCCATTCTTACTAGCCTTTGCATCAGGAGCAATGATAATTGTAGTAGCAAGAGAATTATTACCGGAATCAATACAAGATAACAAAAATTTATCTACACTAGGCCTAATAGCAGGTTTTGTAATAATGATGATACTTGATGTGGCACTAGGATAAATAGAAAAACTCTTCCGCCTAATTTAATATGCGGAAGAGGATTTAAATAAAAAGGAGGAATTTATGCCTGCTTTAGAGTTTATATTAAAAAATAAAGAATATTTAGAAGATTTAATTACAAGAAGTACATATTATTCAAATGCTATTGAGGGAAATACTCTTTAGAATTGATTTTCAAGAACTTGCAAGAAAAGGAAAAAGAAAGAATGAAGAGGTTTGGTTATTAAAATTTATACATTAAATTTTTTAAAAATCACTCCCTCTACTCCTTGATAAAATCCCAAAAATGTGCTAAACTATTCTAGTAAAAACGTTTAGGAGGAATTGTGATGGGGAAAAAGTTGAATAGTGAAATTTATGAGATAGATGAGATTAGGAATTTTAGGGAACTTATTGAGAATTCTGCTAGGAAGTATCCTAATAATGTGGCATATAGATTTAAGGAGAATTTTGGAAAGCCTAATTGCAAGATAGTGGAAAAGACTTATAGTGAGGTTAAGTGTGAGATTGAGGCTTTGGGTACTGCTCTTTTGGATATGGGACTTGAGGGGAAAAAAGTTGCTGTAATTGGTGGTAATAGGTATGAGTGGTGTGAGAGCTATTTTGCTGTAACTACTTCAAACATGGTAGTTGTGCCTTTAGATAAGGCTTTGCCAAATCAAGAGATTAAAAGCTTAATAAAAAGAAGTAGAGCAGATGCTGTTATTTTTGAAAATAAATATAGTGAAGTTTTTGAAGAGATTAAAAAAGAAGAAGATGGAACATTAAAATATTACATAAATATGGACTTGAAGAAGGATAAAGATGGAATTTTGTCTTTCCAAGGTTTGCTTGAAAGTGGAAAAGAAAAGTTAAAAAATGGTGATGATAGATACAAAAAAATCAAAATAGACAATGAAAAAATGAGCATTTTAATTTTTACATCTGGAACAACTAATACTTCAAAAGGAGTAATGCTTTCACAAAAAAATATAACATCTAATATAATGGCAATGGCTAAAATGTCTAAAATGTATCCAACTGATACTTTATTATCATTCTTGCCACTTCACCATACATTTGAATGTACCATAACATTCCTTTATGGCTTCTATAGTGGAGCAACGGTTGCTTTTTGTGATGGGTTAAAATACATAGCAAAGAACCTTGTAGAGTACAAAATTAGTGTATTTGTTGCAGTTCCACTTGTTCTTGAAACAATGTATAAAAAAATTCAAAAAGGAATAAAGGAACAGGGTAAAGAAAAAATTGTTAATATAATGAGTAAAATTGCAAATTTTCTATTGATATTTCATATTGATATCAGAAGAAAAATATTTAAAAGTGTGCTAAATCAACTAGGTGGAAATTTAAGAATAGCATATTTTGGCGCAGCTGCAATGGATAAAAACGTAATAAAGGGATATAACAACTTTGGAATTGATACAGTTCAAGGTTATGGATTAACTGAAACTTCCCCACTTTTAGCTGCAGAAACAGATAAAGAACACTGCCCAGGTAGTGTTGGAATGGCACCATATAATGTTGAATTAAAATTAGAAGATGTAGACGAAAAAGGTGTTGGTGAAATAGTAGCAAAAGGTCCAAATATAATGCTTGGATATTATGAAAATGAGGAAGCTACCAAGGAAGTAATGAAAGATGGATGGTTCCATACAGGAGACTTAGGATATTATAATAAAGATGGATACTTATTCATAACAGGAAGAAAAAAAGAAGTAATAGTTTTAAAAAATGGTGAAAACATTTTCCCAAGTGAAATTGAATTTTTGGTAAATAAATTACCTTATGTTGTTGAAAGTTTAGTATTCCCAAGGGAAAATTCAAAGGGAGAAATAGCAATTGGAGTAAAGGTGGTTTATGATAAAGACCATATAAAAGACCAATTTGGAGAAAAAACAGAGAAAGAGTACAAAAAACTTGTATGGGAAGATATAAAAGTTATAAATCAAGAACTATCTCAATTTAAGAAACTAAAGGAGTTAATTTTAACATCTGAACCACTAGAAAAAACAACAACACAAAAAGTTAAGAGATTCAAAGAAATTGAGAAAATTCTTGCAGATTAAAAAACGGGTAGATAATTTAAAGTATTATCTGCCTTTAAAATTAAGGAGAAACAAAAATGAAAGAAGTATATTTTGATAATAGCGCAACAACAATGTTAGATAAATCAGTTTTAGATGCCATGATGCCATATCTTACAGAATGTTATGGAAATGCATCAGCAATTTATAAAATAGGCCGAGATTCTAAAAGAGCAATTGAAGAAGCAAGAGAAAAAGTTGCAAAAGTATTAAACTGCAAACCATCAGAAGTATATTTCACAAGTGGAGGTAGTGAAAGCGATAATACTGCAATAAAGGGAATTGCAAGAGCAAATAGAATAAAAGGCAACCATATTATTACTTCAAAAATCGAACATCCAGCTGTAATTGAAACTTGTAAAGAACTTGAAAAAGAAGGATTTGAAGTAAGTTATATAGGTGTTGATGAAAATGGCATAATAAACATAGATGAATTAGAAAATGCAATTAAACCAGAGACAATACTCATATCTGTAATGTTTGCTAATAATGAAATCGGAACAGTTGAACCAATAAGGAAAATTGGCGAAATTGCAAGGAAAAATAATATCTATTTCCACACAGATGCCGTTCAAGCAGTTGGAAATTTAAAAATTGATGTTCAGGAACTTAATATAGATAGTTTATCTTTATCAGCCCATAAATTATATGGACCAAAAGGAATTGGGGCTTTGTATGTTAAAACTGGAGTAAATTTTGAAAAATATATTTCCGGAGGGCATCAAGAAAGAAATAAAAGATCAGGAACAGAAAATGTTGCAGGTATTGTTGGCCTTCGGAAAAGCAATAGAGATAGCAGATTCAATAATTGATGAACACATAGAACATGTAAAAAGTTTAAGAGATTATTATGAGAATAAAATAAAAGAAAAAATTCCTAATATAAAAATAAATGGTGACAAAAATAATAGATTACCAGGAACCAGCAATATTTCTTTTAATGGTATTGATGGAGAAGCAATGCTCCTAAACCTAGACTTAAAAAACATCTATGCATCAGCTCGGAAGTGCTTGTACATCAGGTTCTTTAAGCCCATCACATGTATTGCTTGCAATAGGGTTAGACCCAGAACTTGCTAAAAGTTCACTAAGAATATCAATAGGAAAGTATAATACAAAAGATGAAATAGATTATTTGGTTGAAAATCTAGCAAAAATAGTAGAAAAACTTGAATATTTCAAACAATAATCTTTATGACAAAAAATAAAATAAAAAATTTTATAAAAACACTTGTAAAAAACAAAAAAAAATGTTATAGTATTAATATAGATTTAAAAAAAACCCCAAAAAGGAGTATTTTTTAAATCTATTTTATTTTTTTGAAATGAAGTTATATAAGTAGAAAGAGGAGGAATAATATATGAATACAAAGTATATTTTTGTTACTGGTGGTGTTGTTTCTGGTTTAGGAAAAGGAATAACTGCAGCATCATTGGGAAGATTATTGAAAAACAGGGGGTATAAAGTAACTATTCAAAAAATGGATCCATATATAAATATTGATCCAGGAACAATGAGCCCTATTGAACATGGAGAAGTTTTTGTTACTGATGATGGAGCTGAAACTGATTTGGATTTAGGACATTATGAAAGATTTATAGACGAAAATTTAAGCATTAATTCTAGTGTTACTACTGGAAAGATTTACTCAGCAGTAATTGAGAAAGAAAGAAGAGGAGAATATTTAGGAAAAACTGTTCAAGTAATTCCACATATTACAAATGAAATAAAAGATAGAATTTATAAATTTGAAAATGAAGACATAGATATTGTAATAACAGAAATTGGTGGTACAGTTGGAGATATTGAAGGCCTTTCATTTATTGAAGCTATTCGTCAAGTTGGAATTGAAAAAAATCCAGAAGATGTATTATATATTCATGTTACTTTATTACCATATATATCAGGTTCTAATGAGTTAAAATCAAAACCAACACAGCACTCAGTTAAAGAACTTCAATCACTTGGAATAAAGCCAGATATACTAGTTTGCAGGTCAGAATTACCATTAGAAGAAAACATGAAAAACAAAATTGCTTTATATTGTAATGTTAGACCAGAAAGCGTAATTCAAAACAAAACAGTAGACAATTTATATGCAGTTCCACTAGTGTTAGAAGAAGAAGGATTAACACGTGAGGTATGTAGACATTTACATTTAGATAAAGTTGAACCAAACAATAAAGAATGGGAAAAACTTGTTGAAAAAATTAGAAATGTTGATGATAAAACTGTAAAAGTTGCAATCGTTGGAAAATATGTAAAACTAGAAGATTCATATTTATCAGTAGCTGAAAGTTTAAGACATAGCAGTTTTGAGAATAATGTGAAAGTAGATATTGACTATGTGGACTCAGAAGAAATAACAGAGAAAAATGTAAAAGAAAAACTTGGCCAATATCATGCAATACTTGTGCCAGGTGGATTTGGAAGCAGAGGAATTGAGGGAATGATTACAGCTATAAAATATGCAAGAGAAAATAATGTTCCATTTTTAGGAATATGCTTAGGAATGCAAATGGCTGTAACAGAATTTGCAAGAGATGTATTAGGCTTAAAAGATGCAAACTCAGAAGAATTTGCACCAGAAAGTAAAAATCAAGTAATACATATTATGGATGAACAAAAAAATGTTGACAAAAAAGGTGGAACAATGAGATTGCGGAAGTTATCCATGTGTTCTAAAAAAGGGAAGCAAAGCTGAAGCTTTATATGGAAAAGAACAAATTGCGGAAAGACATAGACATAGATTTGAATATAATAATAAATACAAAGAACAAATGGAAAAAGCCGGCTTAATATGCACAGGAACATCACCAGATGGAAAATTGGTGGAAATTGTAGAAATACCAACACACCCATATTTTATTGCAGGACAATTTCACCCAGAATTTAAGTCAAGACCAAATAGACCACATCCATTATTTGTAGGTTTAATTAAAGCTGGAAAAGAAAAATTAGAAACTAAATAATAATTGACATCCAACGGTTTTTCAGCTATAATAAAAAAATTGATAGGAGATTAAAGTATGAAGAATTTATTTAAAGGGATAATCGTTGGAATGGGAGGAGTCTCACCAGGGCTTAGTGGAAGTGTTTTGCTTGTAATTTTTGGGTTATATCAAAAAACTATAGATGCAATTGGACATTTGTTTAAAAATTTCAAAAAAAATATCGTTTTTTTAATGCCAATTGTTTTAGGATTAGGAATAGGAGTATTACTCTTTAGTAAAGTAATTAAATTCTTCTTAAGTAATTATGAAATGCAAACAAGATTTACTTTTTTAGGGCTTATTTTAGGAACAATTCCACTATTTTATAAGCAAGTAGTAAAAGAAGGAATGTCTAGAAAATATTATATTTTAATAGCGATTTCAGCAATAATTGGAGTAGGAGCATTTACTTTAAACAAAAACGCCTTTACACAAATAGAAAATCCAAGCACATTCCAGTCAGTGCTACTTGGAACAACAGTAGCAGGCTCTTCAATAGTGCCAGGTGTAGATAGTGCAGTAATCTTATCATCATTAGGATTATATGAACTATACGTAGAATCCTTAGCAAGCTTAAACCTACAAGTGCTAATCCCTGCTGGAATAGGCTTAGTTGCAGGAGCACTTGCAATATCATTTATAATGAGTAGACTAATAAAAAAATACTACACAGCAACATTCTCAATAATATTCGGCTTATTCATAGCAATAATACCAAATGTACTAACCCCAAACTGCAAACCAATGCTAAACACACAAACAGCAATTTCGTTTATAATGTTAATAATAGGATTTTGTGTTTCATATTATTTAGGAAATATAGATGAAAATAATGAAAAGCTAAAGAAAGTGAAAAAGGTTTTTGGGAAAATTGTTGGAATAAGAGAAAGTCGGAAAAATTTAAAAAAATTTCAAAAATGTATTGACAAGCATAATTTTAAATAGTATAATAATTAAGTCTTGAGCAAAAGCTTGAGACTTAAAAGAATATGGATAGGTGGCCGAGTGGCTAAAGGCGGCAGACTGTAAGCTTAATCTAATTAAGATAGAATTTGCAGCCTATGTAAGAGATTACATAGTGATAATCAGGCTAAGTCGGGGAAGTCTTAACGGTAAGGCCGATGATAATCCCGAGCTAGAGAGAAATCTTGAGTGTAGAGACTTTACACCTGGCATCTAAAAAATAGATGAAGAGAAAGTCCAGACTAGAAACATTTAGTTTAATAAATGGTAGTGAAAACTATAATAGTAAGAAATCTGTTCTCATACGAGTACGATGGTTCGAATCCATCCCTGTCCACCAATCTGGAGTTGTACGAACTCCGCTGTGCTATATAGGTGGCTTTATATTATACATACCTATATAGATACGAAAAAACCTAGTAGAAATACTAGGTTTTTATTTCTTATATTAAGTTTTAAATTTATATGGAAGATTAAAAATTATATTTATATTGTATAACTTTAATCTTCCATTTCTATATTATCAAATATTTTGTCATCAAAAAATTCTTTTAAATTCATATTCAAGCCTTCACAAATATATTCTATAATATCTATTCTTAAATACTTTCTTTGTCCTGATAAAAATTTTGATAATGTTGCTCTTGATATTCCTGCCATCGTACTAAGTTTTGAAACATTTAGGTTTCTGTCTTCTATTAAATTTGTAATTCTTATTCTTATTGCTTGTGATAAATCCATTTTAAAAACTCCTTTATTTCTAGTATTTCCCATATAAGAAATTCTAACAAATAAATGAATTAAACTTGTTGACAATTGCCAACTTATATAGTATTATTTATATATAGAAAGGTTCGCAAAAAATGGAAAAAATAAACGAAGAATCTAATATACCAATATATTTAGTAGAAGAAATAATAGAATATATAGAAGAAACAGCAAAAGGCAGATGCAGAACAATGAAATGGCAAAATATAAAAGCTTTACTTGGACTAGCCAAAGTAAATAAAAGATTAACACAAGAACAAGTTGATTATATTATAAAAACATATTGCAGAGAATAAAATTTAATGATAAAATATAACAAAGTTAGAAAAAATATTACAAAAGAAAAGAGGCGGTTTTATATGTGATGATAAGATGGAAAATTATAGATAATTACACAAGAAATTAGGAAATATACAAGATAGGAGAAAATATTATGAAGAAGATAAAAAAAATAAGTTTATTTATTATTGGTTTTTATATATTATTATTACTTTTTAGTAATTCAAAAGTTCAAGCAGCAGATGTAGTAACAGTAACAACAGTGCAAGAATTACAAGAGGTTATGGGAGCGACAGCATATTCTACAATAGATGGAACAACTTTAAAAATAACAAATGATTTCACATGGAATATAGCAGATACGATATATTTAAATATATCAATAATAACAATCGATTTTAATGGAAAAAAAATAAAAATAGAAAAAAGTGTATCAGATTATGATAACATAGATATACTTAAAGGAAAATTGATACTTAAAGATTCAAAAGGAGATACGGGAGGGCTTCAATGTTCTGGAAATATTATTGAAGTGGAGACTGATTCTGATCTAACAATAGAAAATGGTCAATACATAGTGGAAAAAGGAGACCAAAATCGTGGTGTAATTCAGAATCAAGGTGGAATTTTAGAAATAAATAATGGAATATTTAAATGTTTAGATGAAAATTGTATCATCAAGATAAGTAATGGTCAAACTATCATAAATAATGGTTCTTTTGAAGGAAAAGGTACTATTATTAATGTGGAACCTGTTGAATATCCTACGAACCTTAGACCTGATGGATATCTTACAAATTTAATAATTAATGGTGGAAAATTCACAAGTGATTCTACTGATTTAATAAATTTAAGTCCTGCGACTGTAAAAATAAATGGTGGCACTTTTAGTGCTTTAACAGGAAATGTTATTAAGATGGGAGAAGGAAGTCCAAGCAATCGAGCTTCTTTAACTCTTGATGGTTGCACATTAGAAGGCGGAAAAGGTGCATTGTTACTTAATATTGAATATGCAGGTTGGACATATGATTTTATTAATTGCAATTTAAAAAGTACACTAGGGTTCGGAGCGATTCGTGCTACTTATCATAATGATTCTAGCGAGGGGCACAGAAGTAGAGAAATAATTAAAAGTAGTTTAATACCCTATGGTGGATTGGTATTTGTGAGGTTTGATGATAATTTAAACATAAGAGAAGAAACATATAGCGAATTAGTTTTTAAAGATAGAAAATTAATATCAGCAACAGGAAATCCTAATGATACAGATAACAATACAGAGAATAATACGGAAAATAATACAAATAATAACGCAGAAAATAATACAGATAACAATATAGGAAACAATACAAATAATAATACAGATAATAATATAGAAAACAATACAGGAAACGATACAAATAATAATACAGATAATAATATAGAAAACAATACGGGAAATAATACTAAATTACCACAAACAGGAGAAGAAACTAATGCATTTGCCAGATGGCTTTCAATAACTATTATTCTTGGGATTTTCTGGCTTGTCTCTATGATATTTATTGACCGTGAAAAGAAAAAAATGACAAAAAGATAAATCCGTCATTAAAAAAGGAGCAAATGTAATGAATGGAGATAAGAATCTAATATATTTTCTAGTTGCGTTAATTATCTTCTTATCTATAATTTTGCTTATAAAAATTAAAACAATGCCTAAATATGACCCTGAAATATATGCAGAAATATATGATGAATATGAGGATATTTTTGGAAAAGAAGATGACGTGTACAAAATTGATGAAAGTGTTACACAAAATATAATTGAAGATAATATTATTATACAGAGGAATGACACTAACACAACTGTCGCAGAAACAACTACCAACATAAGAAATACTGAAGTAATTGGAAAAATAATTATACCTAAAATAGAAATAAGATATCCAATTATAAAAGAAACAACAGAAGAATATCTAAAGGTTGCACCAACAAAGTATTGTGGACCAGAAGTAAATGAAATACGGAAATTTAGTTATAGTAGGTCATAATTATAAAAATGGACAATTCTTTGGAAATTTAAAAGAGTTGGAAAAAGGAGATAGCATATTTATTCTTTCAAGTAATGGAAATGAACAGATGTATAAAGTATATGATATATATATAGTAGATGAAACAGATTTGTCTTGCACAAGTCAAGAAACAAATGGAAAAATTGAATTAACATTAATTACTTGTGATAATGATAATAAAAAAAGATTAGTAGTTAAATGTAGAGTATAAAATTTTATTATAATTATGAGCATACCATAGAGTTTATAAAAACTTGTTGATATGCTCTTATTTTGTTTATAACTTATTTTTTATGCCTTGTATAATGGTCTGTTGGTAGCCCTAGTTCTCTTAATTCTTTTTGTGTATATTGTTTTAATATGTAACCATCTCTTAAATATGCAGAATTTTGGTTTGTACAGTGTGGTAGCCTATGTCCTAAACCAGATGCTCCGTGATAATGAAATCTATTACAAAAACCACACCAAAAGAAATATTGCACACCATCTTTACTTTGAAATACTTTCACAATTGGAATTTCACGAATATTTTTATCCATAATTTTATTACCTCCTTAAAATATAAAAATTGAAATATCATATATAAAAATATATCGTTATATATCGTTACTTATAAAAATATATATAACAAAGTAACGATAAGTAACGGTATTTTGCTTTATATATCTTTTTTTGGGTTTGAAAAATACATTTTTCTACCAGAACTCCCACCATTTTTAGAGGGTGGTTCATAGTAGATGCCATCAAATGCTAATAAATTAAATTGTAATGTTTCGTTTATATGTCTAGTCAATGCATTTGAACTTTTTTGTCTGGGTTTGCTTTTAGTAGTTTCTATAATTTTTTTATACAATTCATCTGAGCTAATTTTTATTCCCTCTGGGTTTTCTTCAAGTAATTTATTTATTGTTATAACAATAGGGTCTGTTTTGTAAGATACTTTTTCAATTTCTTTGCCAAAATCTCCAAAATCATCGATAACATTCCATTTAAAATCGTTAAAAAATAAAGTTTTTTGTATCTCTTCAAAATCTCTGCTTTGTGTCATAAAATTAGCATTTACGTCTGAAATTTTGTCCTTATATAATAAAATAGTAGTATCAGCTACACTAGGTATTCCAGTAGAGCCACTAATATTATTAAATGGGTCATCATAATCTTTCATTTTTCTTAGATGATGAACAACTAAAATACAAATTTTATGCTTGTCTGCAAACTCTTTTAATTTTCCTAAATCTTTATAATCATAGTCATAAGTATTTTGATTTCTAGATTGAATACTTCTGACTTTCTGTAATGTATCAATTACAATTAGTTTTATATCTGGATATTCTTCCAATTTATTTTCTAGTTGTTCAATTAAACCGTTATCTAAAGGTTCACACTTTGTCGCAAAATGTAGATTTGCAGGTATGTCTTTATCTCCAAATACTTTTTTCATTCGGTCTTGTAATCTAGATTCACTATCTTCTAATGATAAATAAAAACAAGCACTTTGGGTTGTTTCAAAACCTAAGAAAGGTTGTCCTGTACAAATGCAATAACATAAATTTAAAATCATCCAACTTTTCCCAAGTTTTCGTTGTCCTGCTAATACGCACAAGCCTTGTTCTAGTAGATTTTTAACTACAATATAAAGTTCTGGTAATTTCATTGTTGCTAATTCTTTTGCGGTTATAGAACGTATAACTTTTTTTTCTTTCTTTAGTCCGTATAGTTCATATTTTAACTTGTTAATAGCTTGTCTTAAAGTTAATTTTTCTGTTGTTATAAGATAGTCAATAATACTACCACCTATATTTCCACTAGCTCCAAAACAATAAAAAGAGTTTGTGTCTTTAAAATATACTAAGTCATCTTTATGCCCACATATTTCGCATTTTTCGAACATAGCATATCTACTATTTTCATATTTTACTTTTCCATTTTTTTTTCGGTTTTTTAAATAACTAAAAAAATCAAATTCCTTCTTTAATTTATCTAGTCCGCTATCGGTTTCGGAAGCAATATCCTTCTTTTTTGTTGTAGATTTTGAAGCTATATCCAATACATTATCAACAGCTATACGAGCTTCTAAATTACAAATTACGACCTCTTTATTTGTACCTAAAAATATTCTATCTGCATTTGTGCAACTTTTGTCAGCTTGTTCAAATAAAGATATAAGGCTTTGTATTATCATAAGTCTTATAGTATTATCTTTTACAACTTCATTCATTACAAAGGCAAGTCTAAATTTTGGTGTTTTTACTGTATGTGAAAATGTGTAATAATAAAAGACAGGTTGTAAATGATTTTTTTTACAAATATCAAGAGCATCTTTTACTGTTAAAATTGGAATGTCATCTCTTTTATTATCTATATCAACCATAAAAACTTGTTGTTCTAAGAAATCGTCTGCTGTTGTTCCAGACATGACTGCTGGACTAATTGTTTTTCCGTTTTGAATAGCTTCTGTTAATTCTTTTAATGTAATGTTAAGCGGAAGCGAATATTGTTGTAAACGTTTTTTTATTGCTCTGTAATCTCCTTTAGCATCTTCCTTAGTTTTATACTTTATATTATCAATGTGTAATCTAACTGTTTTATACATCATATATTGTCTCCTTTCAAGTTATGTTAACAATAAAAATAATTTTATGTTTTGTGAGTTGCCACCCAAAATGGGTTGACAAAAAGAGAAACTAAGCCAAATTATTGTTATTGTGATTTTCTTCTTCCTTCAAAAATTCTTCATATTCAAGCAAGTGTGTTTCAATATATGACTTAATATCGATTACTGAAATATATTTGCTTATTTGTTCAATTTGCTTTTCACTTATATTCATATATTGAAACATTGTTCCTTTCTGTAATATATTTTATTTGTTGCTTTTCTCTTCTTTTAGCTTTCGTTCCCAATATTTCCTTTGTGCTCGCAAAACCGCTTCTTTATTGTTTTTATAGTAATCTCTAAAATACTTGTTTTTCCTTTGTCTGATTAAGTTGGCTAATTTGTCATCTTTCACTTTTGAACCTCCTTATTAGAATTTAAAACTCAAGCTTGACTCTTGTAATATAATATATTATAATATAGTCACCTTTTCAAATAAGGTAACAAAATATAAAAATGGAGGTAGCAAAATGAAAAAAGTAACAAAACCTATGGAAGAAGATAAACCAAAAAAGGATGCTCCTATTGGTAAAAAAATTGATTACATAAGAAGAAAAAGAGGGTTAACTCAAACAGAACTAGGAAAAGCTGTCGGAGTAGCAAAGAAAACAATTATAGAATATGAAAGCAAGAAACAAATACCTTTTAATATGATAAAAAAAATAGCAGTAGCATTAGATGTTACAACTGATTATTTATTAGGTGTTAGCGACATTGAAACTATTGACAAAAATATGGAAATAGTACATAAAACAACAGGTTTAAGTAATAATGCAATAAAGGTTTTAATGGAGTTACATGAACAAGACAATACATTATATTCTATTGATAAAAATTACAAACGCCTTATAGATACTATAAGTTTTTTAATAGAACAAGAGAAAAGTTTTCCTGTAAATAGTTTTAGCTGTTCTTCGCCATCTGAAAAAGCATTTGAAGAAGCAGAAAAGCAATACAATGAACAAGAAATAAAATGGAACGAAAGACATTCTTATATATTAAGCACAATTCATAATTTTTTTGTTACAGAAGTAGATGAAGAAGAAATACATATAAAAGATAGTTCAATGAAAAATATGCTGGGAAAAACATTGGAAGATTACTTACCCGAAACAGTAGTAAAGAATGAAGATATAGTCAATAGAGAATATTTATCGAAGATACAAGCAAAATTAAAAAAAATAAAGCAAAATTATAAAAAAGGAGTGGAAAGGAGAAAATGAACGTAGTTATATATGCAAGATATAGTTCACACAAACAAACAGAGCAAAGTATTGAAGGACAACTTGCAGTTTGTAGAGAATATGCAGAAAGAAATGGCTATAAAGTTATAAATGAATATGTTGATGAAGCGGTTACAGGAACATCTGATAATAGACCTTCTTTTCTTCAAATGATAGAAGACAGTAACAAGAAAAATTTTAATGCTGTTATTGTTTATCAATTAGACCGCTTCGCACGTGATAGATATGTTAGTGCTAGATACAAGCATAAATTGAAGCAAAATAATGTTAGAGTATTTTCAGCTAGAGAAAATATAGCAGAGGATGCCTCCGGTATTTTAATGGAAAGTGTACTTGAAGGAATGGCGGAATATTATTCAAGAGAATTAGGACAAAAAGTTGAAAGAGGAATGAAGATAAATGCAAGTAAATTTTTGTATATAGGTGGTTGCATTACATTAGGTTTTAAAATTGTAGATAAAAAATATACAATAGATGACGAAACTGCTCCTATAACATTAAACGCATATAAAATGTATGATAATGACCATACCATAATAGAAATACAAGAATATGTAAATACTCAATTAAAATTTCTTGATAGAAGATACGGAAATGGAAAGAAAAAAGGTCAGCTAGTACAATATAGTAAAGGCTCTATAAGAAACTTATTAGCAGATAAAAGATGTATAGGAACTTATATTTATAAAGATACAGAGACTCCAGATGTAATACCAAAAATTGTAGACGTAGACTTATTCAATAGAGTGCAAGAAAGACTGGAAAAAAACAAACATTCCCCCTCAAGATTAAAAACTACTAATGACTACATATTAACTACGAAATTATTTTGTGGTTATTGCAAAGATATGATGGTTGGTGTATGTGGTACATCTCGAACAGAAAAAAGATATACTTATTATTCTTGTAACAAATCAAGAAAAAAATTGTGTAATAAGAAAAATATTCAAAAAGAATATATAGAAAATTTAGTAGTAGAAGAGGCTAGAAATATATTAACAGATGAAAATATAGAAAGAATATCAAAAACAGTAGTAGAACTTGCAGATAAAGAAAGAGACACTACAAAGCTAGAAAAACTTGACAAACTTTTACAAGAAAATGAAAAACAAAAAGAAAATCTATTCAATAGTTTAAAATTATGTGATATTGATAGTGTAAGAAAATCAATATTTGAGGGAATGGTAAAAGTCGAAGAAGAGCATACAAACATTGAAAATCAAATACAAATAGAAAAAGCTAAAAAGTTGGACTTAGATGAAACACAAGTTAGATTTTTCTTAAAGCAAATAAGAAGTGGAGGTATAAACAACATTAAATATAGAAAAATGCTTGTAAATGTTTTAATAAATAAAATCTACTTATACGATGACAACATAACAATTTTTTTCAATACACAAGGCAAAGAGTTTAGTAGTAAAGTGCCAACCATTGAAGAAGCAGAGGTTCGCATAAAGGACAAAATTGCCCACCAGAATGTAACATGAACTGTTACATTTTTTTTATATACGAATATATTATAAAAGTGATTGGAAGGTGTAAATAATGAAAAGAACTAAATTGGCGGATAGAGTTTTGCCTACATATACAAGGGGCGAGGAGATTTTTAATATGGTTTCGCATATTGTGGGGGCTCCTTTAGGGATTGTGGCTATTGTTTTAGGGGTTGTTTTTTCAGCGATTAGGGGGAATGGTTATGGTGTTGCTTCTAGCATTGTTTATGGCGTAACTTTAATTTTGCTATATACTATGTCTAGCATATATCATGGTTTAAATCCGAAACTTAAGGCTAAAAAGGTGTTTCAAATAATTGACCATTGTTCTATATTTTTATTAATTGCAGGCACATATACACCATTTGCTTTATGCACTCTTAGAGAATATAGCACAGCAATTGGTTGGACTGTTTTTGGTGTCGTTTGGGGATTAGCGATTTTGGGAATTACACTTAATGCAATCGATTTGAAAAAATTTAAAGTTTTTTCAATGATATGCTATTTAACGATGGGCTGGTGCATAATTTTTAGAATAGATATTATTTTTAAATCACTAGGTCCAGTTGGATTTGCATTGCTGCTACTTGGCGGAATTGTTTATACAGTGGGAGCTTTATTTTATGGAATTGGTAAAAAACATAAATGGATGCATTCTGTATTTCATTTAGCTTGCGTTATAGGTAGCTTATTACAATTACTTTGCGTTTTAATATATGTAATATAAATATTGAGAATAAAGCTAAAACTTTTGGAATAAAATTAATCAAGGAGGAAAACTATGGTTAATGAAAATACTAATAATCTTATTCGTATTCTAAAAGGAAGTGCATTTGCTATTATTATTACTTTATGTTTACTAATGGTATATTCTGCAATACTTACATATACAAATGTAAATGAAAATGGAATTCCAATTTTTGTTATTACTGCTACAGCAGCTAGTGTTTTAATAGGGAGCCTACTTGCAACTTCTAAAATTCAAAAAAACGGAATTATAAATGGAGTTTTAGTTGGTGGAATTTATGTTTTTTCACTTTACATTATATCAAGCATAATAACTAAAAATTTTTCTTTAAATAATTATTCAATAATCATGATGGCTACATGCCTACTTATAGGCGGAATTGGAGGAATTGTTGGAGTAAATAGAAAATAATTTTTCAAAAAACTATTGACATTTAACAAAAAAAGGTATAAATTATTAGCAGTCGATTAAAAAGACTGCTAATAATTTTTGAGGAGGAATGTAAAATGATAAAACCATTAAAAGACAGAGTTGTTATTAAAATGGTAGAAAACGAGGAAACAACAAAAAGTGGAATCATTCTATCTAGTGGAGCAAAAGAAAAACCACAAATAGCGGAAATAATCGAAGTAGGACCAGGAGGAGAAATAGACGGAAAACCAGTTAAAATGTATGTAAAAAAAGGTGATAGAGTAATAGTAAGCAAATATGCAGGAACAGAAGTTAAAATTGATGGAGAGGATTACATTATAGTAAAACAAGATGATATTTTAGCAATAGTAGAATAATTTGAAAGGGGATTTTAATTATGTCAAAAGAAATTAAATTTGGCGAAGAAGCCAGAAAAAAAATGCTAGATGGTGTAAACACATTAGCAGATACAGTAAAAGTTACATTAGGACCAAAAGGAAGAAATGTAGTGCTAGATAAAAGCTTTGGAGCACCTCTAATTACAAATGATGGTGTTACAATAGCAAAAGAAATAGAACTAGATGATCCTTATGAAAATATAGGTGCAAGACTAGTAAAAGAAGTTGCAACAAAAACAAATGATGTTGCAGGTGATGGAACAACAACAGCAACAGTTTTAGCACAAGCTATAATTAAAGAAGGAGTAAGAAATGTTGCAGCAGGTGGAGACCCAATGGCTATTAAAAGAGGTATTGATAAAGCAGTTGGAGAAGCGGTTGAAGGTTTAAAAGAAATTAGTTCAGATATTAATGGAAAAGAAGATATAGCAAGAGTTGCAAGCATTTCAGCAAACAACCAAGAAATTGGAAACTTAATTGCAGACGCAATGGAAAAAGTTTCAAAAGATGGAGTTATTACAATTGAAGAATCAAAAACAGCAACAACAGGATTAAATGTTGTAGAAGGAATGCAATTTGATAAAGGATATATCTCACCATATTTTGTAACAGACACAGACAAAATGGAAACAGTAATGGAAAATCCCTATATTTTAATCACAGATAAAAAAATAAGCAATATTCAAGAAATATTACCATTACTAGAAGCATTAATGCAACAATCAGGCAAACTTGTTATAATCGCTGATGATATTGAAGGAGAAGCATTATCAACACTTGTTCTAAACAAACTAAGAGGCGTTTTAAATGTAGTTGCAGTAAAAGCACCAGGCTTTGGAGATAG
This sequence comes from uncultured Clostridia bacterium, assembly GCA_934167835.1. Taxonomy (GTDB): domain Bacteria; phylum Bacillota; class Clostridia; order TANB77; family CAG-508; genus UMGS1781. The sequence goes on from CAKPLZ010000002.1 coordinate 22,540, forward strand.
AAGAAAAGAAATGCTAGAAGATATAGCAGTTCTTACAGGTGGAGAAGTAATCACATCAGACTTAGGATTAGAATTAAAAGATACAACAGTTGAGCAATTAGGTAGAGCAAAACAAGTTAAAATTCAAAAAGAAAATACAATTATAGTAGATGGTGCTGGGGATAAAGAAGCAATTGCAGCAAGAGTAAAACAAATAAGAACTGGAATAGAAGAAACAAAGAGCGAATACGACAAAGAAAAACTACAAGAAAGACTTGCAAAACTTGCAGGAGGAGTAGCTGTAATTGAAGTAGGTGCTGCAACAGAAGTTGAAATGAAAGAGAAAAAACTAAGAATTGAAGATGCTTTATCAGCAACAAAAGCAGCTGTTGAAGAAGGAATTGTTGCAGGTGGAGGAACAGCACTTGTAAATGTAATGCCTAAAGTTCAAAAATTAGCAGATACACTAGAAGGTGATGAAAAACTAGGTGCAAGAATCGTACTAAAAGCATTAGAAGAACCAGTAAGACAAATTGCTGCAAATGCTGGATTAGAAGGAGCTGTAATACTTGAAAAAGTAAAAACTTCTGAAAAAGGAATTGGTTTTGATAGCAGCAAAGAAGAATATGTAGACATGAAAAAAGCAGGAATTGTAGATCCAACAAAGGTTACAAGAAGTGCACTTCAAAATGCTGCAAGCATAGCAGGAATGTTCTTAACAACAGAAAGCGTAGTAACAGATAAAAAAGAAAAAGATTGCCACTGTGGTGAGCATAATGCAATGCCACAAGGTATGGAAGGAATGTATTAATGAATAAAACAGGTATTGCTGTATTTGGCGGGTCATTTAACCCGCCAACTGTTGCACATATAGATTTAGCAAAACAAATATTAAGTAAAATAGATGAAATAGAAAAAGTAATCTTTGTGCCAGTAAGCACTAGGTATAATAAAAATGGACTTGCACCAGATGAGGTTAGGCTAGGATTTTTGAAAAGAATATGTCAAAACTATTCAAATATTGATGATTCAAATATTGAAATAAAAAGCCCCAAACAGCTATATACTATTGAAACACTAAGGTGCATTAAAGAAAAATATCAGGGTAAAAATATTTATTTTGTTATCGGAACAGATAATCTAAAAGAACTAGAAACTTGGCACGAGCCAGAGAAAATACTAACGGAATTCAAAATTATAGTATTAGAAAGAGGCCAAGATAATGCAGAACAAATAATTCAAGATAGTCCTTTTTTAAATAGATTCAAAACATCTTTTGTAAAAATGGATAATATTCAAAAAATAGATTTAAGTTCAAGCTTTGTAAGAAGCCAAATAAAAACAGAAAAACCAATAAAAGGACTAGTTCCAGAAGAAATAGAAGAAGATGTAAGAAGGCTATATAGATAACCTTCTTACGTCTTTTATCATATAATAATATATATAACTTTTAGGAGGAATTTATATGTTATTAGAAAACAAAAGAATAGCTTTGGGATTAACTAGTTCATTTTATGCAATAGAAAAGATAATTCCTCAAATAAAGAGTTTAGTTGAAGAAGGCGCTGATATTATTCCAGTTGTGTCCGAAAACATGTATAAACTAAGTGAATTTAGTGGGAATTTTATTATGGAAATACAAAAAATTACTGGGAAGGATGTTATACATACAATTCAAGAAGCAGAGCCAATAGGGCATAAAGTTAAAACAGATATTATGGCAATTATCCCTTGCACTGGAAATACTATAGGAAAACTTGCCAATGGTATTATAGATACACCAGTTTTAGTGGCAGCTAAAACGAATTTAAAAAGACGGAAACAACATTGTAATTGGAATTGCCACAAATGATGGACTTTCTATAGAAGCTGAAAACATAGGAAAATTATTGAAACAAAAAAACATATTTTTCGTGCCATTTAGGCAAGATAATCCAATAACAAAGCCAACTTCACTCTTATTTAGCTCAAGATGTATCAAAGAAACAATTTTAAAGGCTTTAGCAAATGAACAAATACAGCCGTTGTTATTATAAAATATATAATTTTCAAATAAATTTCAAAGAAAACACTTGAAAAGTGTTTTCTTTTGTTATACAATAGGCACGTAAAAATATTTTTTGAAGACGTAAAAAATAAAAACGTCTAAAGGAGGATTTATTTATGTCAGTTAAAGTAGGAATCAATGGATTTGGAAGAATTGGAAAGCTAGTTTTCCAAGCAGCTTTAGAGAAAGGAGAGGTTGATGTTGTTGCTATAAACGACCCTTTTATCACAGCAGATTACATGGCATATATGGTTAAATTCGATACAATACATGGAAGATTTAATGGAGAAGTTAAAGCAGAAGATAATAAATTAATAGTTAATGGAAAAACTATAAATGTATATAATGAAATGGACCCACATAATATTCCTTGGGGAGCAGAAGGTGTAGAATACGTATTAGAATGTTCTGGTGTATTTACAACACTTGAAAAAGCTCAAGCTCATATTGATGCAGGTGCAAAAAAGGTATTAATTAGTGCACCATCAAAAGATGCTCCAATGTTTGTAATGGGTGTTAATAATGATAAATATGATCCAAGCATGACAATAATCTCAAATGCATCTTGCACAACAAACTGTTTAGCACCTTTAGCAAAAGTTATCAATGATAATTTTGGAATAAAAGAAGGATTAATGACAACAGTTCACAGCACAACAGCAACACAAAAAACAGTAGATGGTGCTTCTAAAAAAGATTGGAGAGGCGGAAGATCAGCATCAACAAATATTATACCATCATCAACAGGAGCTGCAAAAGCAGTTGGAAAAGTTATTCCAGAATTAAATGGAAAATTAACAGGTATGGCATTTAGAGTACCTACAGTTGATGTATCAGTTGTTGATTTGACATGTACACTAGAAAAAGCTGCAACTTATGCAGAAATTTGCAATGCAGTTAAAAAAGCATCTGAAAATGAATTAAAGGGAATATTAGAATATGTTGATGAAGATGTTGTATCATCTGATTTTATACATGACCCACACACATCAATTTTTGATAGCAAAGCAGGAATTCAATTAACAGATAACTTTGTTAAATTAGTTGCATGGTATGACAATGAATGGGGTTATTCAAACAAATTAGTTGATTTAGCAATTTATATTTCAAAAAAATAAAATAAAAAACATTTGCCCAATCAATTTGCATTGGGCTTATGTCACTTTCATGAAGGAGGAAAATATATGAATAAGAAAACAATAAGAGATATTGATGTAACAGGCAAAAAGGTGTTAGTAAGATGTGATTTCAATGTCCCATTAGATGGAGAGACAGGAGTAATTACAGATAACAGAAGAATAAGAGCAGCTTTGCCAACAATAAAATATTTAATAGACCATAATGCAAAAGTAATTTTATGCTCACACTTAGGAAGACCAAAAGGAGAATTTAATCCTAAATTTTCTCTAAAACCAGTAGCAGAGGAACTTTCAAAATTACTTGGTAAAGAAGTTAAACTTGCAAAAGATGTTATTGGAGAAGATGCTCAAAAATTAACATCTGAAATAAAAGAAGGAGAAGTAGTTCTTCTTGAAAATGTAAGATTTCATAAAGAAGAAGAAAAAAACGACCCAGAATTTGCAAAAAAACTAGCTTCATTTGCAGAAATATATGTAAATGATGCTTTTGGAACAGCACATCGTGCGCATGCTTCAACAGCAGGAGTTGCAGATTACTTACCAGCAGTATCAGGATTTTTGATTGAAAAAGAATTAGAATTCTTAGGATCAAGTTTAGAAAATCCAGAAAGACCATTTGTAGCAATACTTGGAGGTGCAAAGGTTTCTGATAAAATTGGAGTAATAGAAAATTTAATAGAAAAAGTTGATACACTAATTATAGGTGGAGGAATGGCATATACTTTCTACAAAGCACAAGGCCACCATATAGGAACATCAATATGCGAAGAAGATAAACTAGACCTAGCAACAAGTTTGCTTAAAAAAGCAGAAGAAAAGGGTGTAAAACTTTTATTACCAGTTGATAACCATGTATCATCAGAATATTCAAATAATGGTGAAGACAGATTCGTAGAAAGCACAGAAATTCCAGATGGCTTTATGGGATTAGATATTGGACCTAAAACAATTGAAATCTTTAAAGATGCAATAAAAAATGCAAAAACAGTTCTATGGAATGGACCTTTGGGAGTTACAGAATTTTCAAAATTTGCAGATGGAACACGTGCTATTGCCACAGCTCTAGCAGAAAGCGATGCTGTAACAATAATAGGTGGAGGAGATTCAGCAGCAGCAGTTGAAAAAATGGGATTAGCTGATAAAATGACACACATTTCAACAGGCGGCGGAGCTTCACTAGAATTCTTAGAAGGCAAAGTTTTACCAGGAATTGCATGTTTAAACGATAAATAATTAGGAGGTTTTTATGGGAAATAATAGAGGACTAATAGTAACGTTAGTAATTATAATTATAATTCTTGCACTTGCACTAACTGCAGCTGTTGCATATATATTTATGAATAAAACAAATAACTCAGGAAATAAAATTATTACAAACAATCAAAATAATAGAGTAATTCAAAACACAGATGACTTTGGAGATGAAGACGAAAATTCAATAGCAAATAATGTTACAAATAACAACACAGTAGCAAATAATACTATCGATAATAATACTGTTGACAATAATGTAAATAACATGGCAAATGAAAATACAAATAGTAATGTTGTAAACAATACAAATAATAATAGCGTAATTCCAGATAATCCTAACACAGAAACAGATATGGAGAAATTAGCATTTAATAATAAATTCATGTCTTATTTAGGAGAACTTACAGGAACAAAGCTAAATGAATTACTTGATGTTGTTATTGAAAGCAACAAACAAAATCCAAACCACAAGGTATCTGCTTCATCAAGCACACTACAAGGACTAAGTGAAATAACTGAAACTGATATGTATGTTATAACTTTTGAATATGACGACAATGGATATGTAAGTGTTGTAAATATTGAAAAGAAAGTATAAAGGAGAGAGTTAAAGTGAGAAAAAAAGTAATTGCAGGTAATTGGAAAATGAATAAATTACCAAATGAAACAATAGCATTCTTCGAAGAATTTGCACCCCTTGTTGAAAAAACTGAAAATGAAGTAGTAATTTGCGCACCATATACAGACTTGTTTTATGCAATATTATCAGCACAAAACACAAATGTAAAAATAGGTGCACAAAATATGCACTGGGAAGAATCAGGAGCATATACAGGAGAGGTATCACCAGAAATGCTTAAATCAATAGGTGTAGAGTACGTAATACTAGGCCATTCTGAAAGAAGACAATACTTTGCAGAAACAGATGAAACAGTAAATAAAAAGCTACATGCAGCATATAAAGTTGGATTAAAACCAATTGTATGTGTAGGTGAAACTTTAGAACAAAGAGAATCTGGAAATGCAAAAGAAATAGTAACCGAACAGGTAAAAATAGGCCTAAAAGACTTGACAAATGACCAAATTAAAAGTACAATAGTAGCGTACGAACCAATCTGGGCAATAGGCACAGGAAAAACAGCAACAAAGGAAGATGCTAATGAAACCATAAAATGGATAAGAGAAGAAATTGCAGATATGTATGGCAAGGAAAATGCAGAAGAAGTGATTATACAATATGGAGGAAGCGTAAAATCAGCAAATGCAAAAGAATTGTTTGAAATGTCTGATATAGATGGTGGATTAGTAGGAGGCGCAAGCTTAAAACCAGAAGAATTCGCAAAAATCGTTAATTACAAGGAAGGATAATATATGGATAAGAAATTAACAATGTTAATGATACTTGATGGATTTGGAATAAATGAAAGAACAGATGGAAATGCAATTGCTATGGCAAACACTCCAGTTATAGACAAATTATTTAAAACAAACCCAAATACAGTAATAAGAACAAGTGGATTAGATGTAGGATTACCAGAAGGACAAATGGGAAATTCTGAAGTAGGTCACACAAATATTGGTGCAGGAAGAATAGTATATCAAGAATTAACTAGAATTACAAAATCAATAGAAGATGGTGATTTCTTCAGTATTCCAGAACTAGTAGATGCAATTGAAAACTGCAAGAAAAATCATACAAAATTACATGTAATGGGCTTATTATCAAATGGTGGTGTACATAGCCACATACGCCATTTATATGCTATTTTGGAACTTGCAAAAAGAAGAGATTTTGAAGATGTATATGTACATTGCTTCTTAGATGGACGTGACACTCCACCAGCATCAGGTGAAAGCTTTATAGCAGAACTAGAACAAAAAATGGCTGAAAAAGGTGTAGGAAAAATTGCAAGTATTACAGGTAGATTCTATGCTATGGATAGAGATAAAAGATGGGAAAGAGTACATAAAGCTTATGATGCTTTAGTAAACGGAATCGGAGAAAAATCAACATCAGCAACAAAGGCAATAGAAGACTCATACCAAAAAGAAGTATTTGATGAATTCGTTTTACCAACACTAATTTGCAATGGCGATGAACCAATAGCAACAATAGGTGAAAATGATTCAGTAATTTTCTTCAACTTTAGACCAGATAGAGCAAGAGAAATAACTAGAAGCTTAGTAGATAAAGAATTTACAGGCTTTGAAAGAAAATATTTCCCACTATATTATGTATGCTTCACAAACTATGATGAAACAATTGAAAATGTTCATATAGTTTTCAAAAAAGCAGAAATAAAAAATACATTTGGAGAAATAGTTTCAAACCATGGACTTACACAATTAAGAATAGCAGAAACTGAAAAATATGCGCATGTAACATTTTTCTTCAATGGTGGAGAAGAAAAACAATATAAAGGAGAAGACAGAATATTAATTCCTTCACCAAAAGTTGAAACTTATGATATGCAACCAGAAATGAGTGCAGTAGAAGTTACAGACAAAGTAGTAGAAGCAATTGAAAGCAAAAAGTATGACACAATAATCCTAAACTATGCAAACCCAGATATGGTAGGCCATACAGGAAACCTAGAAGCTGCAATAAAAGCTATAGAAACAATAGATACATGTGTAGGTAGAGTAGTTGATGCAATAGAAAAAGTTCAAGGCATAGTACTAATTACAGCAGACCATGGAAATTCAGAGCAAATGATTGATTATGCAACTGGCGAACCACATACAGCACATACAACAAATCCAGTTCCATTAATATTAGTTGGAAAAAATGCTACATTAAAACCAGGAAGATTAGCAGATTTAGCACCAACAATGCTTGATATCATGGGAATTGAAAAACCAGCAGAAATGACTGGAGAAAGTCTAATTGTTAATAACGAATAATCTATTTATTCGCTAAAATAAATATAATAGGAGGAATCTTTATGAAAGATTATTTAGCAATCGAAGAAATTAGAGCACTAGAAATACTAGACTCTAGAGGAAACCCAACAGTACAAGTTGAGGTTGTAACAGAAGATGGCTCAAATGGAGTAGCAATGGTACCATCAGGAGCATCAACAGGAAGCTTTGAAGCAGTTGAATTAAGAGATGGTGATAAATCAAGATATTTAGGAAAAGGTGTTACAAAAGCAGTAGCAAATGTAAATGATATAATAGCACCAGAACTAGAAGGAATGAATGTATTTGACCAAGTTGAAATAGACAAAAAATTAATCGAAATAGATGGAACAGAAAATAAAGGTAGACTAGGAGCAAACGCAACTTTAGGTGTATCTTTAGCAGTTGCAAGAGCAGCAGCTAGTAGCTTAGGAATGAGCCTATATAGATATTTAGGTGGTGTAAATGCTAAAACATTACCAATTCCAATGATGAACATAATGAATGGTGGAAAACATGCTGATAGTACATTAAGTGTACAAGAATTTATGATAATGCCAGTAGGAGCAACAAGCTTCAAAGAATGTTTACGTATGTGTGCAGAAGTTTACCATAACTTAAAGAAAGTTCTAAAAGAAAGAGGACTATCTACAGCAATTGGTGATGAGGGTGGATTTGCACCAATGGTAAAAGATGAAAGAGAAGCATTAGACACAATAGTTGAAGCTATTGAAAAAGCTGGATACAAACCAGGAAAAGATATTTGCTTAGCATTAGACTGTGCAGCAACAGAAATGTATGATGAAGCAAAGAAAATAGGAAAAGATGGAATGTATTACTTCTGGAAAATAGATGAATTAAAAACTGTTGATGAAATGATAGACTTCCTAGTAGACTTAACTGAAAAATATCCAATTATATCAATTGAAGATGGTTTAGCAGAAGAAGACTGGGATGGATGGAAGAAATTAACAGATAGATTAGGAGACAAAATCCAATTAGTTGGTGATGACCTATTTGTAACAAACATCAAGAGATTACAAAAAGGACTAGACCTAAAAACAGCAAACAGCATCTTAATCAAATTAAACCAAATCGGAACATTAACAGAAACATTAGATGCAATAGAACTTGCAAAGAAAAACGGATACACAGCAGTAGTATCACACAGATCTGGTGAAACAGAAGATACAACACTTGCAGACGTAGCAGTAGCAATGAATGCAGGACAAATCAAAACAGGTGCACCATGTAGAACAGATAGAGTTGCAAAATACAACAGACTACTAAACATAGAAGCAGAATTAGGAAATGTTGCAATCTATCCAAACAAATTAAAATAAAACCAAAAGGGGAACGGCTCATAAAAACCGTTCCCAAGAACAAAAAAAACATTGGGGTGTCGCCAAGTGGTAAGGCATCGGACTCTGACTCCGACATTCCGTAGGTTCGAATCCTACCACCCCAGCCAAAAAAAACGAAAGGCTTTTATCAAATGAGTAAGGCCTTTTTTCTAAATTAAGTATAAATATTATAATCTCATGGAGGGAAAAATGCTAGAAGTTTTAGAGGATACAATTATAGACAGTATTAAACTTATTCCATTTCTTTTTGTTACGTATTTAATAATGGAATTTATTGAACATAAAGCAAGTGAAAAAACAGAGGAGCTTATTAGAAAATCTGGAAAATTTGGTCCAGTGTTGGGGGCTTTTTTAGGGGTTGTCCCACAGTGTGGTTTTTCTGCGGTTGCTGCTAATTTTTATGCGGCAAAAATTATTACAAGGGGTACTCTTATTGCTATTTTTTTGTCTACTTCAGATGAAATGCTTCCAATACTTATTTCAGAAGGGGCAGATATTTGGACTATTGTGCAGATTTTATTAATAAAAGTAGTAATAGGTATGGGGCTTGGTTTAACAATTGATTTATTACAAAAAAATAACAGAAAAATGCATGATGCAAATATTCACCAAATTTGTGAAGAGGAACAATGCCATTGTGAGGAAGAAGGAATTGTTAAATCCTCAATAAAACACACTATTCAAATTTTTGCTTATATTTTAGTAATTAGCTTGATTTTGAATATTATAATACATTTTGTGGGAGAAGAACGCATTGCGAATTTGATAGTAAATATACCAATTCTCGGCACTTTAATTTCAGCATTAATAGGAATAATTCCTAACTGTGCAAGTTCTATTATTCTAACAGAGTTATATTTAGAGCAGATTATAACAGTAGGACAGATGATAGCTGGGTTACTTGTAAATTCAGGAATAGGAATATTAATTTTGTTTAAAGTAAACAAAGATTATAAAGATAATTTTAAAATTTTAGGTATTTTATATTTAATAGGTATTACATCAGGAGTTATACTTGATTTATTGCTTTAAAAAGGAATTGATAACATGGATAGATATGAATCAACTAAAAATGCCAGCATTTTAGGCATTATAGGGAATATATTTTTACTAATAATTAAAGGAACTGTTGGGCTTTTTACTAGAAGTCAGGCTATGATTGCTGATAGCGTCAACAGCGCAGGAGATATATTTTCATCACTTATGACTTTCATTGGAAATAAAATTGCAAGTAAACCAAAAGATAGCGACCATCATTTAGGACATGGAAAAGCTGAATATATATTTTCAATGCTAGTAAGTATATCAATGATTGTGGTTTCAATAAAGCTTTTGGAAAGTTCTATAAAGGCTTTGGTACACCCAGAAGGCTATAGCTTTTCATGGTGGCTTGTAGTAGTATGTATTATTACAATAATAGTAAAATTAAGCTTATACATATATACACACTCTCTTGCTAAGACACATAATAATATCTTACTTGAAGCAAATGCAAAAGACCATATAAATGATTGTTTTGTAACATCATTCAACCTTATTGCTTCAATACTGAGCCTAGCTCGGAATACTGTGGTTTGATGGAATTGTTGGTATAGGAATTTCATTGTGGATTTTATATACAGGAGCAATAATATTTAAAAGTAGTTACAATGTTTTAATGGATAAAGCAATTAGCGAAGATAGCAAAGAAAAGGTTTTTGATATTATAAAAAAACACAAAGAAATAAAAAAGGTAGAACATTTTAATGCAACACCTGTTGGCTACAAATACCAAATTTCTTTTACCATTTATGTAGATGGCAATTTATCAACATTTGAAAGCCATGAGATAGCAAATAGATTAGAAAAAGAAATAGATAAACTAGATGAAATTTACTTAGCTGTTATACATGTTAATCCAATCGAAATAGAAAAAGGAGAGAATACTTATGAAAAATAAAAAAATACAAGAATTTATAGTAATAGGATTAATAATTCTAATGTGTGGAATTATTCTATTTTACCAAACGAAGAAAGTAGGATTCCATGAAGATGAAGGATATACAATAGCATCATCTGTAAACCCTAAGAATGGACTAATGGTAGCGTATGATAATGGAACAATTAATCCAGAATCTATTCCAATTTGGTTAACAAGAGAATATGTAACAGATTATATGACTTTGCACCCAAATGATTACCTAAACTTAAAATCAGTATATGTAAACCAAGCTTTTGATAATCACCCACCATTTTTCTATACAATGGTACATTTTGCAAGTATTTTATTTGGTGGAAAATTTAGTACATACACAGTATTTGTGGTAAACATAATGGGATTTATAGGTAGTTGTTTTGTAATAACAAGAATTTGTAAAATATTGGAAAAAGAAAACCTATGTATTCCAACATTGATTTTTTACGGATTATCAATGGGAACAATATCAATGGTAATATATCAGAGAATGTATATGCTTTTAACATTTTTCATATTATTATACTATTACCTAAGTATAAAATTTTACAAAAACGATTTTAAAATAAATACGAAATTTGCAGTAGAACTTGGTATTGCAACAGTTCTAGGCTTTTTAACACAATACTTCTTTGCTGTTTATGCACTTTTTATCTTTGCAATAATTATAATTAAGCTAATTAAAGAGAAAAAATATAAAACTGCTATTAATTATTTATTACTTCATATTGGATATGCAGTTATTGGAATATTAATATTTGTTCCTTCAATTAACCATTTATTACATTCTGATAGAGGCCTAAGTAATCTATCAAATGGCGAATATTTAAAGCATTTTGTAACATATATTAAACACTTCCTATATTCATTTACAATTTATGAAAAAATAGCAATACCTGTTTTTGTTATTATGCTTGGAATAATAATATATGCTTTTTACAAGGCTAAAAATAAATTCATTTTGCTTATAACAATATTGCCAATTCCTATATTTTTTGCATTTACAGTAAAAATGACATCTTTTCAAGAACTTAGATACATTATGCCAATATTGCCATTTGTAGCAATTGCATTATTCTTATGTTTAGATGAGATATTAAACTTTAAATATAAAAACATAGTTTTAATAGTTATTAGCGTAATTTTAGTTGCTAATGGATTAATATTCTCAAAGCCTAAATTTTTATTTGAAGAATATTCAAAATCATTGGAAATTGCAGAAAATAATAAAGAAAAATCATTTATCTATGTATATGATAATTTCTTTAACCACATGCAAAGTGTTCCAGAAATGATGATTTATAAAAAGACGTTAATTATAAATTATAACAGAGATGAACTAAAATACGTTATAAATGATGACGAACTAAATTCAGAAGACTCGTATGTTTTATTAATTAAAAGCTATATGGATAATGAAAAAATCATAAATGAAATAAAGGAAAATAGCCAGTTTAAAAATGTTCAAACACTTTTAACAAGCGGCAATTCTTCTGAAAAAGTAAGTAATAATATTTATCTTGTTTCAAAATAATAGAACAAATTTGTCACAAAATTCATAGAATTATAGTATGAATAATTAAAGCAAATAAAAGCAGACTATAATTATAAAACCTAAAATTGTAGGAGGAATTTTTTGTGAACAATATAAAATATTTTGATCATGCTGCTACAACAGCTGTAAAAGAAGAGGTTTTAAAGGAGATGTTACCATATTTTTGCATTGAATATGGTAACCCTTCTTCTATTTATGGAATTGGCAGAAAAAACAAAAGAGCAATTGAAGAAACAAGAAGAAAAGTTGCAAGAGCTATTAATGCAAATCCGAATGAAATATATTTTACAGGTTGTGGAAGTGAAAGTGATAATTTAGCAATAAAAGGGATTGCCAGAAATTTAAAATCAAAAGGAAATCATATTATTACAAGCAAAATTGAACATCATGCTGTTATAGATAGCTGCAAAGCATTGGAAAAGGAAGGCTTTGAGGTAACATACTTAAATGTTGATAAAAATGGAAAAATAAGTTTGGGTGAGCTTGAAAAATCAATTAAAAGCACAACCATTTTAATTTCAATAATGACAGCTAATAATGAAATAGGAACAATTCAACCAATAGCTGAAATAGGAGCAATAGCAAAAAAACATGGAGTTATATTCCACACAGATAGTGTTCAGGCAATAGGAAATATATTAATAGATGTAGAAAAGATGAATATTGATAGTTTATCATTATCTGCTCATAAATTCTATGGACCAAAAGGTGTGGGAGCTTTATATGTAAAGAATGGAATTGAGTTTCAAAAACAACAAGATGGTGGACACCAGGAAAATAATAAAAGAGCAGGAACTGAAAATGTTGCAGGTATTGTTGGGCTTCGGAAAAGCAATAGAATTAGCATATAAAAATATAGATGGATATAATTCTAAATTAACTATGTTAAGAGAATATTGTATAAAACAAGTTGGAACAAAGTTTCCAAATGTTATTTTGAATGGAGATAGAGTAGATAGGTTGCCAGGCAATGTGAACTTTTCTTTTAAAGATGTAAATGGTGGAGATTTACTGCTAGAATTAGATGAAATGGGAATTTGTGCATCAACCGGTTCTGCATGTAATTCAGGCTCAAACTTGCCATCACATGTATTAACAGCTATAGGACTTGAGCCTGAATATCTACAGGGTTCATTAAGACTAACTTTCGGTGATGAGAACACTAAAGAAGATATAGACTTTTTCGTAAATGCATTAAATGAAATTTTAAGTAAATAATATAATGTGGAGCTTAAACTTTTAATTTTTTAATTTTTTTAAGCTCTTCATTTAATTTAGCCATTTCTTCCTTTTTGGCTTCATAAGCTTCTTTATACTCATTTAAAACAGATGCATGATTTTCAATAGTTTCGCCTTGTTCAAACAATTGTTCCATACCTGCTTTATAATATTCAATATCAACTTTTCTAGTTGAAGTAGAATATTTTTCAAAGTATTTTGCAATAATTTTTAATCTTTCAATTTCTTCTTTTAAATAATCAATATACAAACCTAAGTTATACATTTCATATTCAGTATCATCGATAATTACCCTAAGCAAAGCTTTTACAACACGAGGATTTACTTTTCCATATTTCTCACGTTTAGATTTATCTGGTTTAGATTCTTGAACCAAAGTATTTAAAGCACCAGCCTTAGGACTTGATTCTGAAATTATAATATTTAAAGTATCACATACACCAACATGTGTTTTGTATTGTCTTTTACTTGTTATGGCATCAAATTCATCAGCAACCCTAATAATTTGCCCTTCAAAAGGAATATTTGGCGCCGCAATTCCACGAGGGTATCCAGAACCATTTAATGCCTCATGATGATAAAGCGCACCAGTAGAATAAGGACGTAGTTTTGGATTTCTCATGCACATATTATAACCAATCGTTGTGTGAGTTTTCATAATTTCAAATTCTTCATCAGTAAGAGGTCCGATTTTTCTGTAAAATAGAAGGTGGGATGAACTGCTTTCCAATATCATGTAAATAAGCACATATAGTGCAATATACAGTAAAATAACTCTTCATGTGTAAATACTCGCAAATTCTACAAGTTAAATTTGCCACATTTTCAGAATGTTTTCTAGTAAAAACATCCAAACTATCAAGCATAGAAAGCTGATATCTCATACTTTCGTCCAAATTATAACTTTTAATATTTGTACTATCATAAAAATCTAATTTATATTTTCTCATAATCAACACCCAAGAACATTTTACAATGAATAATAAAATTCGTCAATAAATATAAAACATTTTTTGAAAAATGTGAGGAAATAATTTTTTATATTGATTTTCTTCCCAATTTACAATATAATATATCCTAGAAAGTGAGGAAAAAATGAGAGTTGCGATTGGGCAGGATAGTCATAGATTTGTGGCTGAGGATTGTGGAAAAAAGTTGATTCTTGGTGGTGTGGTGTTTGAAGATGCTGTGGGGCTAGAGGGAAATAGTGATGCAGATGTTGTTCTTCATGCAGTTACAAATGCGGTGTCAGGTATAACTTGCAAGAATGTTTTGGGAAAGGTTGCTGATGAGCTTTGCAAACAGGGGATTACAGATAGTGAAGTATATTTGAAAAAGGCTCTAGAGGATTTGAAGTATGAGATTATTCATTTATCTATTTCAATTGAATGTAAGACACCAAAAATAGCACCTAAAATTGAAGAAATGAGAGCAAATATTGCACGAATTTTGAACATTAAGGAAAATGAAGTTGGCATAACAGCTACAACAGGCGAAGGATTAACTGATTTTGGAAGAGGCAAGGGAATAAGCGTTTTTTGTGTTATTACAACCCAATAGAGGAAGGATTAGAGATATGGATAAAATGTATACTAAAGCAAGGGCAAAAATAAATTTAAGTTTAAATGTGCTGGATAAAAGACCAGATAATTATCATAATTTGGAGTCTATTTTCCAAAAAATAAATCTATATGATGAATTATATATTGAAAAAACTGAACAAGATGGAATTGAAATATATACAAACATAGAAAATTTGCCTGAGCAAGATAATATCATATATAAAGCATATTTTAAATTAAAAGAAGAAAAACCTAAAATTAAAGGAGTTAAAGTCATACTGAAAAAAAACATACCAACACAGGCAGGCTTAGGTGGAGGTAGCACAGATTGTGCAAGTTTTATTTTAGCTATGAATAAATTATATGATTTAAAATTACAAAATGAGGACTTGATTAAAATAGGAAAAAGTCTTGGAGCAGATGTCTGCCCATGCTATTTTAATGTTGCAGTAAAAGGCGAAGGAATAGGTGAAATTATTACTCCCATAGATGCAAATTTCAAGTTTTATTGTGTAATAATAAAACCTGAAATATCATGTTCTACAAAGAATATGTTTGAAAAGCTAGATACAACCTTACATTTAAGGCAAAGGGAGATGAGTACTCCAATAGAAAGAGCATTAAAAACTCAAAATATTGCTTTATTATGTGATAATCTTTATAATGTTTTTGAAGATGTGATTAATGAAAAAGAAATAATATCAAACATAAAAAACGAACTACTTCAAAACGGAGCACTTGGTGCATTAATGACGGGGTCTGGGTCAGCAGTGTATGGAATATTTAAAAGTGAGGAAAATGCAAAAAAAGCATATAAGATTTTAAAGAAAAAATACGAAACTTATATATGTACATCATTTAACAGGAAAAGTACCTTTTGATAGGTGCTTTTTTTATTATGCCTGCATATAATTTAAAAGAAAAATAAGAGGAGGTAAGAAAATGGATTATGAAGAATACATGAGAAGTGTTTTAGGTTATAACCAAGTGCCAGACAATATTTATGCAAACTCACCATATAATAATTATTATTTCGACACACAATATATAAATAACAGAAACAATAATTTTAATGACGAAATAATAGAAAGTTTATATCCAGAGATTTATAGAATAGTATATCCAATGGTATGTAAAGCATGTACACAAAATAGCCAAAGAGAAATAACAAGAGATCTTATAGATAGCATGACAGACGAAATCTATTATAATTTAGAACCAGATGAGAGGCAAACAATGCTTTCAAACCAAGCAAGAACAGTTTTAAAAAATGGTGATGTTAGAAATCCAAATGCAAAAGAACCAGAGACAAGAGGGGATACAAGACAAAGAAATATGTTTTTGCCTGATTTAATCAGAATTTTAATACTAAGAGAATTCTTAAGAAGGAGACCCAATCGCCCTCCAATGCCACCCACAAGGCCACCAAGACCATTTCCACCACCATATAGACCATACTAAAAATGCATAAAATTTCTAAAATTTAAAATAATATAATTAAAAGCCCAACTTGCTAGTTGGGCTATACATAAAAGTTAAGGAGAAAACATGATAATTGATGTTGGGTATTGGACAAGAATATTAAAAAACATAGCAGTACTTGCTATTTCATTACTATTGATTTTTCTAAGTTTTAAACTAGCAGTATTTTATATGCCATTTTTAATAGGATTTATTATATCATTATTAGTAGAACCTCTAATAAGAAAAATTGCTAAAAAAACAAATCTAGAAAGAAAAAAGAGTGCTATAATTGTTTTAATAATAATATTTGGCATATTGCTAGGACTTCTTATATGGGGAGTTGTAACATTATTCACAGAGAGTTCTAATCTATTAAGAGGGCTAAATAATTATATAGAAATAATATATAATAAACTTCAAAACTATATAGAAGTAATTAAAGAAGGCAATAGCAGTATCCCTGCAGAAATCATAACAGTTGTAGAAAATTCAATGGATAAAGTAATAGCATTTACAAGTAATTATGCCACAGAATTTTTAACTAAAATAACACAAATAATATCATCACTTCCAGCAATTGGAATATATACATTTATAACATTACTTGCGACATATTTTATATGTACAGATAAAATGTATTTAATAGATACTATAGAACACCAACTTCCGAGCAGATGGGCAAGAAAAATAGGGTTACATTCAAGCAACATAATAAAATCTCTAGGAAGCTACTTAAAAGCAGAAGCAATACTTATAATTATTTCATTTTTCATAGTACTAATAGGTCTGTACATTTTAAAATTTATTGGACTTAATGTACCATATCCATTCTTAAGTGCATTAGGAATTGGCTTTGTAGATGCATTGCCAATACTAGGCTCTGGAACCGTAATGGTACCATGGGCAATAATATCAGCACTAAATGGAGATTTAACACTTGGAATAGCAATAATAGTAATATTTGCAATAATACTAATAGTAAGGCAACTTATAGAGCCAAGAATAGTAAGCCGGCCAGATAGGTATTCATCCAATATTTACATTAATTGCAATGTATACGGGCTTTAAACTAACAGGAGTTTTACGGATTGTTCATAGGACCAATAATACTGATAATTTTAAAAAATATCTTTAGTGTAAGTATAGAAAATGGAATAATAAAAAGTATATTCAATTAAAATGCTGTCAATGATTTTTGAAAATGTTCCGAAAATTTTTTAAACATAAGCCATAAAACTTTGACTTTTTTATTTTAAAATTTTATATAAAATGTATTGACATTAAGAATTAAATAGGATAAACTTTAAATATAAAATCTTTTTTGGAAAGAAAAGCACATTGAAATTTGAATAATTAAGGCAAAATATAAGCAAAATATTGCTTGTAAGGCTTACAAACAATAAATTTCAATGTGCAAATTTTTTAAAAAAAGTTTACAAAAAGAAAAACAACCAAAGTAAAAACTTAAAAGATTTTTAAGGAGGAAAACAGAAAATGAATTTTAAATTTAAAAACAAATCAGGAATAACATTAATCGCCTTGATTATTACGATAATTGTAATGTTAATCCTAGTAGCAGTCAGTATAAGTGTAGCACTAAATACAGGACTATTTAAATCAGCAGGAGATGCCACAAAAAACTGGAAATCAGCCCAAGATACAGAAGCAAATGTTGGGTCCGAAATTAAAATAGGGGATAAAACTTATTCAAGCATAGAAGAGTATATAGAGGATACAAAACCATTACCAGAAGGAGCAGGCAAAAAATTTACTGAAACAAAGGAATATACAGATGGTACAAAAACAGCAGTAATTCCAGGAGGTTTTACAGTATCAGGTGCAGGAACAGAAAAAACAATAGATGGTGGATTAGTAATTTACTTAATAAATGATAAAACAGAAGAAGATATAGTTAAAATAGACTGGAATGATGAAGCAACACTAAAGCATTTGAAGGAAACTTATGACCAATTTGTATGGGTGCCAGTGACAGATGCAAATAAAATGTTTATGTGTCAAGCAAAAACAGAATCAGACTCAGGATGTGATTTAAAAATAGAGGGAAATGAAGTAATATGCCAAACACATAAAACAGCAGATGCAACAAAATCAAAGAAGATGGCAGGAAGACTATATGCAACAAGCTTAGGGGGAAATTTTAACAGTAGTTTAACAACACAAACCTATAATGCCAATAGTGGATTAAGAGAACCAGCAAAACTAACTGATACGGACTCAAGCTATGTAAATCAAGAAGAAGAACCAAATTTAGACTTACAAACAGAATACAATAACGCAGTAAAAAAAGTGATAGAAAGCAAAGGCTTTTGGATAGGTAGATATGAAACAAGTGGAATGGATAGTTCAAATGATGACATAGCAGTAATAGCAGGAAAAGGAGCAAATGACGGAATAAACAATATAACCTGGTATAGAATGTATAAACAGCAACAAAACTATGCAAGCAAAAAGAGTCTTGATACTTCAACAATACAAAGTACAATGATATTTGGAGCAGCCTATGACCAAGCAATGCTATTTGCAAATTGTGCAAAAGCAACTACACCAAGGAAAGCTTTTTCAGCAGTAATAACAGGAAATGTTGAAACAGATTGTTATAAGAATATATATGACTTATGTGGTAACTTAGTTGAATGGACAACAGAGGCTGACTACACCGACCATCGAGTTTACAGGGGCCGGCACTTACGACCGCAGTAGTTCTGCTAGTCATCGCAGCAGCGACGGTCCGATTTGCAATGACATCAGCGGCCACGTACGGTTCTAGAGCCTCATTTTATGTATCACTGTAAGCTTGCAGGTGATACAGTAATTAAATATTTCGAAGTAGTTTTAGGGAAAGCTACTTCGAAGCTAAGTAACCTTAGCGAATTTTATACGCTAAGTGAGCGGAAAATTTTTAAAAGACCCAAGAAGGGCTTTTAAAAATTTTCCGCCCTAGCGTGGCGCCACTTGAGTAGTGACGCTTTTTCTGCGTTTGCGGGCTTTAGATGGCCTTAAAACGGGTTAAAGTGCTATAACTGATAAAAAATGTATAGGAGGAGATTTTTTAATGGGTTATAGCCAAGATGATATTTACCTAGAAGCCTTACTTAAGAAGCAAAAAGAAAAACAAGGTTTGATAGAAAATGAATGAAAAGGGTAATGTGCTAAGCCTTATACCTAAGGCGGAAAAGTATATTCAATATATTATTGAAATGATAATTAAAATCCCAAGAACTGAGAAATATAGCATTGGAGCAGAATATAAGCTTTCCTTATATAAAATGCTTGAACATATAATTAGATTAAATAAAATTGCTGAAAGTAAGAAATTGGAGTTTTTAAATGTTATAGATACTGAACTTAATTTGCAGAGAATTTATTTAAGAGTAATGAATAAAAATGGCTGGATAAACGACAAAAAGCTAAATGTGTGTATGGAGCAGATATATGAAATAGGGAAAATATTGGGAGGCTTAATAAAGTATTATGGCAAAAACGATAAGAAATGAGTTCGATAAAGCTTTAAGCTATGAGAATCTGATGAAAGCACATTTGCAGAGTAGAAAAGGTAAAGGATATAGAAAAGAAATTATTTTATTTAACTTAAAGCAAGAAGAATATATAATGTGGCTTTATGATGAGCTAAAAAGTTTAAAATATAAGCATGGTGGTTATACAGTATTTTACATAACGGAACCTAAATTAAGAAGGATAGAAAAATCTAAGTACATAGATAGAATAGTTCATAGATGGTATGTAAATAGCTTCATAAAGCCATATTTTGTACCACAATTTATAGAAACAAGCTATGCTTGCTTAAAAAATAAAGGAATGCATACAGAAAACGTATTAGTATTAAAGAGATTTATTCCTTCCTAATTTAGGTAAAAATGTAACAATAAAATGTGTATTAGTAGATTTTCAAATATACGCATTTTATGCTTTAAGGAGGGCTTTATGGTGAATGAAGTATTTATAATGGGGAAATTAATAAGTGAGGTTAAGTATAAGTTTATACTTGAAAAGCACAATAATGCAAAGGCTGTTATTAGTTTGGAATTATTAGATAAAACAAAGATAGAAGTTATTGCATATAACGAAATTGCAGATTATGTTTTTAAAAATTTGGATAAAAATGAGCTAGTATTCATAAATGGCAAAATATATGGGAAAGAGGTTATAGCATGTAATATAGCAGTGTTATAAAAGTTAAGGACATTTTCTCATTTCATTACTTAAGACTTTATCACATTTCTTTCATAAATAAAAAGTATATTCAATTAAAATGCTTGATTTTTTATTCTCATTAGAATATAATTTTTATGTAGGTGAATCAAATGTTAGAAAAAAATCAAGAATTAGAAGTAGAAATAATAGATAATGGATTTCAAGGAGAAGGAATCGCCAAAATTCAAGACTTTCCCATTTTTATTCAAGGAGCAATAAAAGGGGAAAAGATAAAAATTAAAATTGTAAAAGTTTTAAAAAATTTTGGATATGGTAAAATATTACAAATAATTACCCCATCAGAATATAGAACAAATTCAGATTGTAACAGCTTTCCACAATGTGGAGGTTGCACTTTAAGGCACATCAGTTATAACCATACACTTGCCATAAAAAAAGCAACAGTAGAGAACTGTTTATATAAAGCTTTGCATAGAGAAATAAAGGTAAATGATGTAATAGGAATGGATAATCCATTAAACTATAGAAACAAGCTTCAATATCCAGTAGGCATAAATAAGAACAATGAGCCTGTAATGGGAGTATATGCAGAAAGAACACATACCATAATACCAGTTAAAAATTGCCATATTCAAAACGAGGAAAGTAATAAAATAGCAAATGATATATTTGAATTTATAAAAACACACAACATTCCCGCCTATAATGAGCAAACACTAAAAGGAACTGTAAGACATATAGTCATACGAAAAGGAATAAAAACCGGAGAAATTTTAGTTACACTAGTTTTAAATGATAAAAATTTCAAAAAAGATAAAGAATTTATTGAATATTTAACCAATAAATATCCAAATATAAAATCAATAGTAAAAAATTACAACACACAAAATACAAATGTAATATTAGGAAATAAAAATGAAATCATCTATGGAAGCGGATACATATATGATATTTTAGGAGACTATAAATTTAAAATATCACCCCTATCCTTTTACCAAGTAAACCCAACACAAACTGAAATCTTATACAAAACAGCCATAAATTATGTAAAAAACAAAGGAGAAACAGCACTAGACCTATACTGTGGAATAGGTACAATAGGAATATTTGCAGCTAAAAACTTCAAAAAGATTTATGGAATAGAAATAGTAGAACAAGCAATTGAAGATGCAAAAGAAAATGCCAAAATAAACAATCTAAATAACACAGAATTTTATGCAGGAGATGTAGAAAAAATATTACCACAAATATTAAACAACATAGAAAACAAACCAGAAGTAGTCTTTGTAGACCCACCAAGAAAAGGCTTAGACAGCAAAACCATAGACGTTTTAAAACAACTAAAACCATCCCAAATAATCTACATAAGCTGCAACCCAGCAACCCTAGCGCGAGATTTAGGAATGCTAGAAGAAAAATACACAATACAGCAAGTGCAACCTGTGGACATGTTTCCGTATACATCACATGTGGAGTGTTGTGTGGTACTGAATTTAAAAGATTAGCTCAATTCGCTATACAGCGAATGATGTAACCAATCAATAATTTTATATCACGAAAAAAATGAAAAATTTGTGATATAAATTATTTTATAAAAATAGAAAGGATTGATTTTATGGAAAAGAAAATTGAAGAATTAAATGGATTTAGAGATTTAAGAATAGTTGACAACTTTTATCAAACATCAAGCTTTTTCCCAATGCCAACTACAGAAATTGGAACATTAAGTGAGTCAGGCCAGACCAATATTGGTTCATATTCGCTATGTTTTCCGTATTACATTGCGGGAAAGGATTATTATGCAATGGTTCTTTGTTGCAGAAATAGTTCAAATACAGCAAAAAATATTTTAAGAACAGGAAAGTGTTCAATTAATTTTATAACAGATAAGAGAAAATATTTCAAAGAAGCGGTGCGTTTAGGTTACCCAGGCGAAACAACAGAAGAAAAAATGAAAGATACTATTTTTACTTTAGTAGATGGTAAACGTGCTAGAGAAAATCCAAATGAAAAATATCCTAAGATTATAAGTGAGGCATTTCAAGTTTTTGAGTGTACATGGGTAAAAGAACTAGATGGTGCAGAAAATGATACTGTTCAAGAAGAATATTTGCCACCATATCATCAATTTAATGGAATAACAAGTAAATTTGGCGCACATTTTATTTTGAAAATTGACCATATTTTAATGAAACCAAAATATTATGATGCAATAATAAATGGTGTAACAGCAACATCATTCCCACAAGTACCAGTAGATTATGGATATAGAGATAATAAAAATTTCTGGTACACAAGGTTTAAAAGGCCAATTGCAGAACCTATTCCCGCAAGTAAAGGAATTAGTTTAGACACTGTAAAATATGCAGCATCTAGAATTGATCCAGAAGTAAAATTCACAGATGAAGCATGTGCTAAACTAGTCAAAGTGCCAAGAGTGTTCCTAAGTACAGTACTAAAGGGATGTGTAGCATGGGCAAAAGAAAATAATGTAAATTTAATCACAGAAAAAGAAATGGCAATAATACAAGACAAACGTAACAAGGAAAAGAAATAAAAACAAGGGGGATTCTAAAAATCCCCCAAAACCCATTGACAAACATTTCAATATATCATAAAATAAACATGAAACCAAAGGCAAAACCCAAATGAAAAAATAAAGGAGGAAACGAACATGAAAGAACAAAACGCCAAAACCGTTGCAAGAGTAGAGAGAGAGAGAGAGAGAGAGCTATAATTTAGAAAACGAAAAAAATATTTTTATTCTAAGGGAAAAGTATAATCAAAAATCTAATCCCCAATACTTCACCACGAATCGTGGAATTACCATAATTGTATTAATAATAACTATAATAGTAATGTTAATTTTACTAGGAGTAGGTACAAAAGTTGTTATAGATGGAAAACTGTTTGACACAGCTAGAACAGCAGTGGATACTTCTAATAATAAAACGGCTTTGCAGGAATCAAGAGTAAATGAGCTAATAGGGGAATTAGAAAGAGAAGAGGAAAATCAAATAAGGGAAGCAACTGCAGGTGTAAGAACTAAGAAAAAATTACCATATTTTTCAAATGGAAAAAAGGCTATAATTCCTGCAGGCTTTACAGTATCTGGAATAGATAGTGAATCAACAATAGATGAAGGACTAGTGATATATCTAATACCAGAAGATACAACAATAGAGGAATGGACAAAAGATTCAAATAATGATGGAATATATGATGTCCAGGAACTATATGATCAATTCGTCTGGGTACCAGTAGATAATATTAATGATTTCTATATGTGTCAAAGTGAGGGAACTGATATTGATGAAAGTGGAACAGTTGAAGAAAATGAGTATAAAAGCTGTGATATAGTACTTAAAAATAATGTCCTTACATGCGAAACACACAATTCAACATTGTTGGCAGGGAGAATTAGAGATAAAAATAAATATACTGGAGTAACACCTAGAGAACCAGATGTGGTTACAGGAGGAGGAACGAATGAACGTTTTGATGCTGATGAAACATACTTGACTCAAATGTCAGACATTATAGGCAGTACAGAAGGATATGATACAACATTGAATTTTAAAAATCAATTACAGACTGAATATAATGAAGCCGTTAAAAGCATATATATTAATAAAGGCTTTTGGATTGGCAGATACGAAACTGCAGATATGCAAAATTCAAATAAAAATGTTAATGTAAGAATTCTAGCTGGGGAAAATGCCGGAAATGCTTCATGGTATGCAGCATACGCACAACAAAAAATGTATGCAATAAATAATAATTTAACAACAGTTAAGAGCGGAATGATACAAGGAGCTGTTTGGAATGAAGTAATGGCTTTTGTACATACTGATATTTACGATACTACCACAATTGGCAATGTGGCACATAATTTAACAAAAGGATATAAAACAGGAGGAATAGACTATCCAAGTGATGCATCAATACCATATAAAGATTATTCAAAAAACGTATATGATTTAGAAGGACGTTTGCTAGAAGTAACTGTTGGAAATTTATATGAAGATAGAAGAGTAACAAGAGGAGGAGCAACGAGTGAGGGGCAATCAGCAAACAGTTATGCATATTCAGGTGGCCCAAACTCACCTGGTAATTATGGATCTAGGATGTTTTTATACATTCTATAATTGTTAACAAAACCACAAGATTAAGACCTTAAATTAAGGTCTTAATCTTTAAAGAATTACATTACTACATCATATTTCCATTATTAATATTTTTCTAGTAAAACCCATTGACAAATATTTCAATATATCATAAAATAAACATGAAACCAAAGGCAAAACCCAAATGAAAAAATAAAGGAGGAAACGAACATGAAAGAACAAAACGCTAGAACCATTGCAAGAGTAGAGAGAGAGAGAGAGAGCTATAATTTAGAAAACGGAAAAAATATTTTTATTCTAGGGGAAAAGTATAATCAAAAATCTAATTCCCAATATTTCACCACGAATCGTGGAATTACCATAATTGTATTAATAATAACTATAATAGTAATGTTAATTTTGTTAGGAGTAGGTACAAAAGTTGCTATAGATGGAAAAATATTTGATACAGCTAGAACGGCAGTGGATACTACCAATAACAAAGTTGCTTTACAGGAATCAAGAGTAAATGAGCTTGCGGATGAGCTAGATAATGTAATTCAGAGCCAATGCAAGCATGAGTGGGGAGAGGAAAAGATTGTTAAAGCGGCTACATGTTCTGAAAATGGCGAAAAAGTAAGAAGTTGTGTGAAGTGTGGTAAAATTGAAGCAATTTTAATTGCTAAGTTGCCACATAATTTTGAAAATGGAACATGTTCAAATTGCAAGCATAATCTGGTAATTGGAGCAAATATAAGTGGGTATGACCCAAGTATAGGAGAAGATGGGAAAATGATAGCAACTAGTTATACTTCTCCAGCTGAAAAAACCGGGCATACTAAAGACCAAATATTTACAGTAACAAGCATAAAGGAATGGCGAGTTTTAGCGGAAATTGATGGGCAAATATTAATTACAACAGATAAGTATATAGCTGCTGATAATGAAACTAGATATGCTTTAAAAGGGAAAAAAGGATACGTAAATGGAATAGATGAATTGAATAATGTTTGTAGCATTTATGGTCAAGGTAAATATGCTGATAAAAGCAAATATACATTAGATATAGGAAACAAAATAATTTCAACAGGAAGCAGAAGTATAGCACAAGCTGATGGAGGTGGAAACGGAGGAAAATTAGTTATTTCCACAGAAAGCGCAGTATTTTATAAAAATCCAGAAACAGGGTATATTACAGTTAATGGTCAAACTACAACAGAAAGACAAGTAAGCGTTTTTAATTATTATGATGAAGAAACTAATACATGGAAAACACTAGAAAATGGAGAAAGCGTTACTATACATAAAAGATATAAAGAAAGAATTAGTTCGTCTGAAGTACCTGTGGATTTATGGTTTAGTGAAGGAACAGTATACTCAAAAAGATATTATACAGCAGACCAATATACATGGTTCCAAGGTGAAGAAAGAGGAAGCGGCTATGGCAATGGTTATGGAATAATGACAAATCAAATGTTTTCAGCTGATGGTGGAGGTGGTCACATGACTATATACTCCTTTTATGGAGAAGAAGGCTATGGAGCATTTCAAACAAAAGTAAGGCCAGTAGTATATTTACAAAAAAACACAGTTTTAGAATATGACGAAACAAACAACTTATACACAATAATTAATTGAATTTTTTAAAAACCCCTACACAAATAAACAAAAATGTGGTAAAATAGTTATGCGAAAAATATGGATAAATTCCATAGTGATATATATAATAATTTAAAAGGGGGAAAAAACATGTCAGGACATAGCAAATGGCATAATATTCAAGCAAAAAAAGGAAAAGCAGATGCAGCTAGAGGTAAAATATTCACAAAATTAGGAAGAGAATTATTAATGGCAGTAAAACAAGGAGGTCCAGACCCTGTTGGCAATTCTAAGTTAAAAGATGTTATTGCAAAATGTAAAGCAAACAATATGCCAAATGATACAATTAATAACGCAATAAAAAAAGCAGCTGGAGCAGGCAATTCAGAAAATTATGAAGAGATTACGTATGAAGGATACGGACCAAATGGAGTTGCAATTATAGTTAATGCTTCAACAGACAACAAAAATAGAACAGCAGCAGATATAAGACATGTGTTTGATAAATTTGGTGGAAACCTAGGAACTTCAGGTTGTGTATCATACATGTTTGAGAAAAAAGGTGTTATAGTTGTTGAAAAAGCTGAATGCAAAATGGCTGAAGATGATTTAATGATGTTAGCACTTGAAAATGGTGCTGAAAATATGGAGTCAAGCGATGAAGTATATGAAATTACATCTGCACCAGAAGATTTTTCAAAACTTAGCCAAGCACTTGAAGAAAATGGAATATCATTCCTTGAAGCAGATGTAAAAATGGTGCCAAATAATTACATTTCTTTAGACGAAAATGGAACAAGAAAAATGGAACTAATACTTGAAAAATTAGACGAATTAGACGATGTAATTGATATTTACCATAACTGGGATGAATAAAAAAACAAGGAACGGTGAACTTCATTTTGAAAACCGTTCCTTAAATTACAATTAATTTTTTTGTATAATCTAAATTAGCATCTGGTGTTTTTTTATAACCCATAGTATAAATGTTGGTTGCTAGAATATCTTTTTCAAGCATAGATGTTAAAATTTTATTCTTACTATTATCCATAAATTGCTTAACAGAAGTAATAACTTCAAGCTTTCTATTTCTACACATTTCAGACAATAACAATTTCCCATTATCACTAACTCCTAAAACATGAACATAAGGAGTAACTTTTTGAGAATCAATATAATCCTGCTTAGTAATATCTAAAAGTGCATATAACATTATTCTATTAATTCTAGTTAAAGTATATCTTTTAGATTTTATCATAAATACAAGACTTTCTAATGTATTACAGCAATTTGCAGCATTTTTAATTTTATATTCTAAACCTTCTGTAACATCAGGTAAATTAGCAATTTGATTTACAGACATAGTTCTTAATTTATAAATAATCGCAGTTTCAAATTGAGATAAATCTAAAACAAATCTTCCACTTCCAAGTTCTTTTTTTAAAATACTATATGCATAAGATGGCATTAGTTTTTGAACAGACTTTTTATTAAGAAGCATTTCACGGATAGCCGTTGCACTTGCAAAATTATTAATAGTAGTTAAACTATTATAATCTGTACCAACGCGCTTAATTGTAAGAGGAGTAATTTTGTTACCAGTTATTGCAATTTGTTTTAAATATTCAAGCCCTAAAATATTATTAGAACCAGACAAGATATTTGCAGAATTTCTAATGTCATTTATGTATAAAAGCAATGCATTTTCACGAGCTTTAGGAAAAGATAAACCTTTTGAAAGTTCATGATTTAACATAGTTACATATTCAGCAGGCTCATCAAGAATTATTTGAGCAAATTTATTCAATGTAGTAATATCACCACATTCACTGCCAAAAGAAAGATATGTTTCGGCCTTTAATGAATTTAAAATTTTTATGGCACCGTCTTGCAAAATTTTCAGCACTAGAAACAGCATATATTGTAGGAAGTTCTATAACCATATCAACACCAGCATTTAACGCCATTTCAGCACGAGCCCATTTGCTTATTAAAGCAGTATTTCCGCGCTCTACAAAGTTACCGCTCATAATGCAAAGCACATAATCTGGGCACACTTGCTTAACTGATTCGCTTAACTGATATAAATGACCATTATGAAATGGATTATATTCACAAATAACTGCTAAAACTTTGCTCATTAATTTCTCCTTACATATTGATTTTTTTATTACTTTATTGATATAATATCACAAGATTATAAAAAACACAATAACTTTGGAGGATTTATGGAAAAAGTAATAATATATACAGATGGGGCCTGTTCAGGAAACCCAGGACCTCGGAGGATGGGGCACAATATTAATGCACAAGGATATCAAAAAAGAAATAAATGGCTATATGCCAAACACTACCAATAATATAATGGAAATAACAGCCGTAATAGAAGGTCTAAAGATGCTAAAATATGAGTGCGAGGTTGAAATATACAGTGATAGTGCTTATGTGGTAAATGCCTTTAACAATCACTGGATTGATGGGTGGATGAAAAAAAACTGGGTAAATTCAAATCACGAACCAGTAAAAAACAAAGAACTATGGCAAGAATTATATGATTTAACAAAAAAACACAAAGTAAAATTCATTAAAGTAAAAGGCCATAGTGACAATGAATTTAACAATAGATGCGATGAACTAGCACGCCAAGCAATAAAAGATAACAATTAAAAGGAGAGAAAATAAATGTACGAAATATTTGCAGATTTACATATACACATAGGAAGAAGTGAAAATAACAAACCAATAAAAATAACAGCAGCAAGGTCTTTAAACTTTGCAAACATAGCAAAAGAATGTGCTGACAGGAAAGGAATAAACATAGCAGGAATAATAGATTCAGCCTCACCTTATGTAATTGAGGATATAGAAAATTTCTTGAAAACCGGTGAAGCTTATGAGATAAAAGATGGAGGAATTATATACAAGGATAAAGTTTGTATAATTCTAGGAAGTGAAATTGAAACTTCTGAGAAAGGACTAAATGGACACACAGGAAGTGCTCACAATTTGTGCTATTTCCCATATTTAAGCGATATAAAGGGATTTTCAAATGAAATGAGTCATCACATTAAAAATATAACACTAAGCTCTCAAAGAGCAGATATATCAGCGTATGAGCTAATAGATATAGTAGAAAAATATAATGGAATATTAATTCCAGCACATTGTTTTACTCCTCACAAAAGCTTTTACGGAAACTGCACAGATAGATTAGAAAAAGTATTTAGAGAAAAATATAGCAAAGTTCCAGCAATTGAACTTGGTTTAAGTGCTGATACAAACCTTGCAGACCATATATCAGAACTAGAAAACAAAACATTTTTAACTAATTCTGATGCACATTCACTTCCTAAAATTGCAAGAGAATATAACAAAATACTAGTTGAAGACATTAGCTTTAAGGAATTCTTAAAAGCACTTAAAAATGAAGATGGAAGAAAAATAATAACAAACTATGGGCTAGACCCAAAACTTGGAAAATACCATAGAACATACTGCGAAGTATGCCAAAAAAATATTCCAGGAGAGGCACCGGTTATAAAGTGTGATACATGCGATAGTAAAAATATCACAATGGGTGTGTATGATAGAATACAAGTTATAAAAGACAAAGAAACAAGCAAAAGCCCGGCAAATAGGCCTGAATATGTATATCAAATACCTCTTTCATTCATACCAGGGCTTGGAAACAAAACAATAGAAAAATTAATATCTCATTTTGGAACAGAAATGAATATATTACATAAATTATCTTTTGATGATTTAGAAGCAGTAGTTGGTGAAAAAAATGCAAGAAACATAATAAATGCACGAGAAGGAAAAATGCACATACAAGCCGGCGGAGGCGGAATTTACGGTAAAATAGGAGCTGAATAATTTTGAAGAAATTATTAATTACAGAAAAGCCATCAGTAGCAATGGAATTTGCTAAAGTACTTAAAGTTGGAAGTAACAGAAAAAATGGATATATCGAAGGTGATGAGTGGATTATAACTTGGTGTGTAGGTCATTTAGTAACAATGTCTTACCCAGAAAAGTATGATGAAAAGCTTAAATTTTGGAGGCTAGACACACTTCCATTCATACCAGAAGAATTCAAATACGAAATAATACCAGCTGTAGAAAAACAATTTGAAATAGTTAAATCACTTCTTCAAAGAGAAGATGTTGAAGAAATATACAATGCACGGAGACTCTGGGCGAGAAGGAGAATACATACAAAGATTGGTTTTTATGATGGCAAAACCAAACCCAAAAGCAAAAATGAAAAGGGTTTGGATAGATTCACAAACAGAGGAGGAAATATTAAGAGGAATAAGAGAAGCAAAAGATTTATCAGAATATAACAGCCTATCAGATTCAGCATACTTAAGGGCAAAAGAAGATTATTTAATAGGAATAAATTTTTCAAGACTACTTTCAATAATTTTTGGCAGAAAACTTGCACAAGCAATAAATGAAGAAAAAGCATCAATATCAATAGGAAGAGTAATGACATGTGTTTTAGGAATGATAGTAGAAAGAGAACGAGAAATAAGAAACTTTGTAAAAACCAAATACTACAAAATAAATGCAGTTTTTGAAAATTTTACAGCAGAATGGAAAGTAAATGAAAAATCTATTGTGTTTGAATCTCCAAAATTATATAACGAAACAGGCTTTAAAAAAGAGGATGACGCTAAAAAACTGATAGAAAGTTTGAATGGCAAAAAGGCAATCATTACGGAACTTAAAAAATCAAAGAAAAAAGAAAATGCACCACTATTATTCAACTTAGCTGAAATTCAAAATGAATGTACAAAAAAATTTAAAATAAAACCAGATGAAACACTAGAAGTAATTCAAGCACTTTATGAAAAAAAACTTGTAACATATCCAAGAACAGATGCAAGAGTTTTATCAACAGCAGTTGCAAAGGAAATTTCACGCAATTTAAATGGACTTGCAAGAAACTTAAAACAAGATGAAGAAATAAATGAATATTTAAATAAAATGTTAGAGCAAAAATATCCAACAGATAATCTTGCAAAAACCAAGTATGTAGATGACAGCAAAATAACAGACCACTACGCTATAATACCTACAGGGCAAGGCTTTGAAAACTATTCAAAATTAACAGATTTGCAAAGAGAAGTTTACAGAGTAATCGTGAAAAGATTTATAGCAATATTCTACCCACCAGCAGAATTCAATAAAATAAATGTAACAGTAAACATAGAGAACGAAAATTTTTATGCAACAGAAAAAGTTTGTACACAAATAGGATATTTAGAGGTACTAAAACAGAAAGACAATAAAGAAGAAGAAAATGAAAACCTAAAAGACTTAAAAAAAGGTCAAGAACTTGAAATAAAAGAGTTAAACACAAAAGAAGCCGAAACAACTCCACCAACAAGATATAACTCAGGTTCCTTAATTCTTGCAATGGAAAATGCCGGAAAATTAATCGAAGATGAAGCTCTAAGAGAACAAATAAAAGGTGCAGGCATAGGAACAAGTGCAACAAGAGGTGAAATAATCAAAAAACTAGAAAAAATAAAACACATAGACATAAACTCAAAAACCCAAATAGTAACACCAACAGAAAAAGGAGAAGCCATCTACGATGTAGTCCAAAAATCAATGCCAGACATGCTAAACCCAAAACTAACAGCCAGCTGGGAAAAAGGCCTAGACATGGTGGCAAAAAAAGAAATTGAACCAGATGAATTTATGGGAAAGCTAGAGAAATATATAAGAAATAAGTTTGAGAAGTTTATTTATAGATAAAATGCACCTTTTATATAAAAAAGTAGAAATAATATTGACAAGAAGTATATTTTTGATTTATAATTAATATAATAAAAGTAGATATTATATATATCTATTTACAGTTGAAATCAGGTGAACCCTACCAATAAGTGGGAGCTGTAAAATCAAAGGTAAGAATCTTGTTTCTTACCTTTTTATTTTTTAGAAGGAAAGAATGAAACTATATGCAGTAACTGATGAGTACATAAATTATTTAAGAAGGTTTGAAAGCAAAGTT
Source organism: uncultured Clostridia bacterium (assembly GCA_934167835.1). Taxonomy (GTDB): domain Bacteria; phylum Bacillota; class Clostridia; order TANB77; family CAG-508; genus UMGS1781. The sequence goes on from CAKPLZ010000002.1 coordinate 54,925, forward strand.
TATGACATACCGGTTCCTAAAAGTGAACTTATTTTATATGAAGCTAAAAACGAGAAAAATAAGAATTATAAAATTTTAATTGAAAAGGAATTAGAATTTATAGGAAAAAATGAAGGTTTAATAAAAAAGTATGCTAGCATTTTATATAAGCAAAAAATAAATGAGTATGATGTTTCTTATATAAAAAATGTAGTGAATTTTAAATTGTTGGAAGAAAAATGTTTGGAATATAAAAAAGTAAAATAAAGAGAAATATAAAATGTACAAAAAAATGATAAAAAAGAAGCGATACTGTAAATTCCAAACTTGAAAATAATTTATAAGATGTTTAAAAAAATAAAAACTGGAAAAAATATTGCCATAAGGAGGTTCTTTGTGGCAATTAAATTTTTTATTAAAAAACTAAAAATTGAAAATTTTAAAATAAAAGAATTAAAACTATATATAAGTCTCAATGTATTTAATAAATTTGATATTTTTAGAATAAAAATAGATGAGAAAAAATTCAACAAAATTATTAGCAAAAGCAGTTCAGACATTGATTTAAAAAGCTTCAAACCAAAAGAAATCGAACAGATTTTTGAAGAAATAAAAATTGATGGAATTAATATATATGCTAAAATTGGAACTACTAATATTATTTTTACATCATTTGTAGTAACACTAGTTGCAAGTGCTATTGCTATTATTTTATCAAAGAAAATTGAAAAACCTGAATATAGGATAGAGCCAGTTTATGATGAACAAAATTATACTTTTTTATCTATAAATTGTATATTTAAAATAAAGTTGGTACATATTATCAATATAATTAAAAAGCTAAATGGAAAGGAGTACCAAAAAAATGGAAGAACATCCAATAGAAGGGCTTATGGGGGCTGCAATGGATAGCATTAGAGATATGATAGATGTAAATACTATCATAGGAGAACCAATGAAGATTAATGAAAATGTTAGTATTATTCCAATTTCAAAGGTGTCTTTTGGATTCGCAGCAGGTGGAAGCGAGTTTATAGGTGAATCAATAGAAGATTATAATAAGAAAGCTGAGGAAGAAAATATTTCATACAAGAATCCTTTTGGAGGTGGAAGCGGAGCAGGTGTATCTATAAAACCTGTGGCATTTCTTACAATTCAAGGGGAAATTGTTAAGCTTTTACCAGTTGAACATAATTGTGCAATTGATAAAGTTTTAGACTATCTTCCTGAATTATGCCAAAAGGCTGAGAAGATTGCAGATAAGATTATAGCCAATGGCAAAAGACAGGAAGAAGAGTGTTAGTATAATATTCCAGTTGGAATATATGTTGAATCAGGTGGATAAGTAAATTCATTGGAAGGCTTATCTATCTGTTTTATTTTTTCAATTTTTACAAGAGGCACTTCACCATGATAATTTCCTCTTGAGATTTCACCTGTAATTTCAACCCAAGTACCGTCTGCAAAAGATTTTGCTTCACTACAAGAACAAAGGAACCCAACAATTAAAGATTCAGTTTTTCCGTTCAACAATCATATCTCTTGCTAAAACAAATTGATTGTCTGTAAAATCAATATTTCTATAAATGTACCCAGAAAAACATATTCTCTGCCCAATATATAAATCCAAATTCTCATATACACTTTTTAAAATATTAGTGTATTCTTCAGGCTTGATATAGGCAACATCAGGCTCTGGAATATAGTCATTAACTTTAAAACTTGTTGATAATATCTTATAAAGAGATGTCGCGAAAAATATAACAACAATAATTGAAAGAAAAACTAAAACAAATTTTACAATACTTTTGCTATTAACCTTAATATTACATACAAACATAATATACCTCACTTTTGATTAATTCTATGCAAAACTCTTGAAAGATATGTGTATTTATGATATAAATATAAGGATATTTATACAAGAAAGAAGGAAACAAAATAATGGGATTTTTAAGTAAAATATTTAAATCATATAGTGAAAAAGAAGTTCAAAGGGTTATGCCAATTGTTGAAAAAATTAATAGTTTAGAACCAGAAATAGAAAAATTAACAGATATAGAATTAAGAGCAAAAACAGATGAATTCAAAGCAAGAATTCAAAAAGGTGAATCATTAGATATGATTCTACCAGAGGCATTTGCAGTTGTTAGAGAAGCCTCAAAAAGAGTTTTAGGACTAAGGCATTTTGATGTTCAATTAATAGGCGGAATCATATTACACCAAGGAAGAATTGCAGAAATGAAAACAGGAGAAGGTAAAACTTTAGTTGCTACATTACCAGTATACTTAAATGCATTAACAGGAAAAGGTGTACATGTTGTAACAGTAAATGATTACTTGGCAAAAAGAGATAGTGAATGGATGGGGAAACTATATAAATTTTTAGGCCTATCAGTAGGTCTAGTTATAGCAAGAATGGAACCAAGCCAAAAGAAAAAAGCATACATGGCAGATATAACTTATGGAACAAATAATGAATATGGTTTTGACTATTTGAGAGATAACATGGTTATAAACAAAGAAGATATGGTTCAAAGACCATTAAATTATGCTATAGTAGATGAAATAGACAGTATATTAATTGATGAAGCCCGTACTCCACTTATTATATCAGGAACAGCAGCAGAAAGCTCAGATCTATATGTTAAAGCAGACGATTTTGTAAAAAGATTAAAAGCAAAAACAATAGTTGAAGAAGATGCAAAAGATATAAATCAGCAAGAAGATAATGAAAAATATGATTACGTAATAGATTTAAAAGCAAAATCTGCAACACTTACAGAAAAAGGAACCAAAAAGGCAGAAGAATACTTTAAACTAGAAAATTTAAATGATATTGAAAATTCAGACATTGTACACTATATAAACAAGGCTTTACATGCTGAAGGAATAATGAAAAAAGATATAGACTATATAGTAAAAGATGGAGAAGTTTTAATTGTAGATGAATTTACAGGAAGAATAATGTATGGAAGACGCTATAGTGATGGCTTACATCAAGCAATAGAAGCAAAGGAACATGTAAAAATTGCAAATGAATCAAAAACACTTGCAACAATTACTTTCCAAAATTACTTTAGAATGTACAACAAATTAGCCGGAATGACAGGTACAGCAATGACAGAAGAAGCAGAATTTAGAGAGATATATAACTTAGATGTTATATCAATTCCAACTAATAAACCAATGATTAGAAAAGACTTAAATGATATAATTTATAAAAATGAAAAAGCAAAATTTAGAGCAGTCGTAGAGGATATAAAAGCTAGCCATGAAAAGGGTCAACCAGTGCTTGTAGGAACAGTATCAATAGAAAACTCTGAAAAGTTAAGCAATATTTTAAAGAAAGAAGGAATAAAACACGAAGTACTAAATGCAAAATATCATGAAAAAGAAGCTGAAATAATTGCACAAGCAGGAAAGCTAGGTGCAGTTACAATTGCTACAAACATGGCAGGACGTGGTACAGATATAATGCTTGGAGGAAACTCAGAGTTTTTAGCGAAACAAGAAATGCGAAAACAAGGATATGGAGAAGAATTAATAGAACAATCAAATGCACATAATGAGACTGATAATGAAGAAATATTAAATGCCAGAAAGACTTTTGCAGATTACCAAGAAAAATTTGAAAAAGAAATAAAAGAAGAAAAAGAAAAAGTTTTAGCAGCAGGTGGATTAAAAATAATAGGAACAGAAAGACATGAATCAAGAAGAATTGATAATCAGTTAAGAGGAAGAAGCGGAAGACAAGGCGACCCAGGAGAATCAAGATTTTATATAGCACTAGATGATGACCTAATGAAAATATTTGGCGGAGACATGATAACAAGCGTATATAATACGCTAAAAGCGGATGAAAATATGCCAATTGAAATGGGACTACTTTCAAAAACTGTTGAGTCAGCACAAAAAAGAGTAGAAGGACAACACTTCAGCATAAGAAAACATGTACTTCAATATGATGATGTAATGAACACACAAAGAGAAATAATCTATAAACAAAGAAGAGAAGTATTAGATGGAGAAAATTTAAAAAGTGAAGTACTAAAAATGATGCATTCAGTTGTAGAAGAAATTATAAACACACACGAAGATGAAAAAGGCCTAGATATAGAAGGTATCAAAACTGAAGCAAAAGCTATTTTAGACATAGAACTTACTGAGGTACAAGATAATCCTACACAATTAATAGAAGACATATACAACATGCTTGCACAAAAATACAATAAAAAAGAAGAAGAAATTGGAGAAGAAAATTTAAGAGAATTTGAAAGAGTAGTAGTCCTAAAAGTAGTTGACCAAAAATGGATGGACCACATAGACAGCATGGATGAACTAAAAGATGGAATTGGACTAAGAGCTTATGGCCAAAAAGACCCAGTTGCACTATACAAAATTGAAGGCTTTGATATGTTCGAACAAATGGTAAATGATATCAAAATTGATGTAGTAAAAATCTTAACACATATCCAAGGAATTCAAAAAGCAGAAAGAAAACAAACAGTAAAAATTACAGGAGAAGGACTAAAATCAGAAGAACACCCACAAATACCAACAAAAACACAAAACACTCCAAACACACCAATAAAAAATGAGACTCCCCAAGTAGGCCGCAACGCCCCATGCCCATGCCGGAAGCCGGGAAAAAATATAAAAATTGTTGCGGAAAAAATTAAAAAAGGAAAGGAAACAAAAAATATGAAAAGACTATTCACATCAGAAAGTGTTACTGAAGGACATCCAGATAAATTATGTGATTATATTTCAGATAGCATTTTAGATGCATATTTGGAAAAAGATAAAAATTCAAGAGTCGCTTGCGAAACTGTAGCTAGTAAAGGAGAAGTAATTGTAACAGGTGAAGTAAGCTCAAATGCAACAGATATAGACCTTGAAAGCTTAGTTAGAAATGCGATAAAAGAGATAGGATATGATAATGCAAATACGGATTTAGATTATAAAACATGCAAAATACACATAAATCTTTCAAAACAATCTCCAGATATTGCTCTAGGAACAAATGATGATATAGGTGGCGCAGGAGACCAAGGAATGATGTTTGGTTTTGCGTGTGATGAAACTGAAGAATTAATGCCATTACCAATTTCATTAGCACATAAACTAGCAAGAAGGCTTACAGAAGTTAGAAAAAATAAAGAAATAAACTATTTAAGACCAGACGGAAAAACTCAAGTTACAGTAGAATATGAAAGTAACAAACCAGTAAGAATAGACACAATAGTAGTATCAACACAACATTTAGATAGTGTAGATATTAGCAAATTAAGGGAAGATATTCAAGAAAAAGTAATAAAACCAGTTATACCACAAAAACTTCTTGATGAAAACACAAAATATTATATTAACCCAACAGGAAGATTTGTTATAGGAGGACCTTTAGGGGATAGCGGACTAACAGGGAGAAAAATTATAGTAGACACTTATGGAGGATACAGCAGACATGGTGGTGGAGCTTTCTCAGGAAAAGACGCAACAAAAGTAGATAGGTCAGCAACATATATGGCAAGACACATCGCTAAAAATGTAGTTGCTAATGGATATGCTACAAAATGTGAAATACAACTTTCTTATGCAATTGGAGTTGCAAACCCAATTGCAATATATGTAGATACATTTGGTACAGCTAAAATCCCAGAAGATGAAATTATAAATAAAATAACCCAAAAGTTTGATTTAACTCCAAAAGGAATTATCAAATATCTAGATTTGCAAAAACCAATATTTAAGCAAACAACAAATTATGGACACTTTGGAAAGCAAAATATGAAATGGGAAGAAATTGTGAAAATGTAAAACTTGCCATATTGTCTCCCCAAATGGTATAATAATATTATGGAGATGATATTATGGGATTATTTGATATATTTAAAAAGAAAAAAGATAAAGACCTACCTAAACCTTTAAACGAATTTGAAAAAGAAGGTTTGAACATAGAATATACACCAGAAGGAACAATAAGATTAAAGCTATCTTATAAAAATGTTGCTAGGCAATATGATGTTACAGAATTCGTACTAGATCCTCAAGCTTATGATTTTGCAGGATATCCAGTTTATGATGGAAAAGTTCAATGGTACTGTGAAGATGCTTGTTTGATTGTAAATAATGAGGGAACATTTGATAGATTGTGTGATAATGAACAAATTTATACACAATTAGATTTAGATTTACTACAGAATGATCCAATATATGCAAAAATAGTAATGCAAAATTTACTAGATAAAACAAGAGTTGAAAAATATGTTGCAAGAGGTAGAGAAGAAAATCCAGAAATGCCTTCAGGAAGATATATAGGAGGACTAAAGAAAACAGAAAATAACGAATACAAAAAATTCTTTTCACCATCTATAGGAAGAATCGCACATAATTTAGCACCACAAGTAGAAGAAAGAAGAAAAATTGCAGAGGAACAAGAACGTAGAAGACAAGCTGAAATAGATTATAGGAAACGTAAAATACAAGAACTACAATCAGAATTGAATAACTTAGAAAGATAAATATAAAAAAATAGCTTCATACAATATGAGGCTATTTTTATTTGACATATATGCTATAATAAACATATTAAGAAAGGATTGAATACATTGATTGAATTAGAAGAAAATAAACACAAATTAAAATCTTTAAGAGAAAAATTAACTTCTTTAGGAGAAGCACTAGGTGTATCTAAACTAGAAGGTGAAATAAAAGAGCTTGAAGCCAAAACAGCAGAGCCTAACTTTTGGGAAGATAACCAAAAGTCTGGAGAAATTTTAACAAAAATGAAAAGACTTCAAAACAAACTAGAAAATTTTCAAAAAATTGAGAGCAACTTAGAAAATTTAGAAAACTTAAACGAACTATTATTAGCAGAAGAAGATACAGAACTTGGAAAAGAAGTATTAAAAGATACATCTAATATAGAACAAGAAATAGAAAAATTAGAATTAGAGACATTACTTTCAGGCAAGTATGACAAAAACAATGCAATTATAACACTTCATCCAGGAGCAGGAGGAACAGAATCTCAAGACTGGGCAGAAATGTTATACAGAATGTATTGTAAATGGGCTGCAAGCAATGGCTTTGAGGTTCAGGAACTGGATTATTTAGAAGGTGATGAAGCAGGCATTAAAAGCGTAACATTTTTAGTAAAAGGAGAAAACGCTTATGGCTATTTAAAAGGAGAAATGGGAGTACACAGACTAGTTCGTATATCTCCATTTGATAGTGGAGGAAGAAGGCACACTTCATTTGCATCAGCAGAAGTATTACCAGAAATAACAGAAGATATAAAACTGGATATTAATCCAGACGACATTAAAATGGATGTATACCGTGCATCTGGAGCAGGTGGACAAAAAGTAAACAAAACATCTTCAGCAGTAAGGCTTACACATATTCCAACAGGAATAGTAACTACTTGCCAAACAGAAAGATCTCAAACACAAAATAGAGAATATGCCATGACAATGCTAAAATCTAAACTTTTGGAACTTAAAGAAAAAGAGCAAAAAGATAAAATAGAAGATTTGAAAGGTGTACAAAGAGATATTGCCTGGGGAAGCCAGATTCGTTCTTATGTATTTTGCCCATATACCTTAGTAAAAGACCATAGAACAAATTATGAGGTGCGGAAATGTTGAATCTGTGATGAATGGCGAATTGAATGGTTTTATAGAAGCATATTTAAAAAGCAAGGCACAAAATTAAGCGCCTTGCTTAAACATATTTACAATAGTTCCGAATTACAATTTCTGTCATTTTATCATAATCTAATTCCTTGTGTTTATGGTAAACGACCTCATGGCATAAATTATCAATAATTCCAATTGCAATATGAACTTTTTCACTTAAGAACTCTGATTTAAATCCATTATTTACTAGCATTGCAGTTACTTTTCTTGTTGTTTCCATTTCAGAAGCATGAAAAATTTCAGCAACTTCCTTATCAGAGTGAGTCATTGCAATAATTTCTTCGTGAGCAGTTTGAGATAATTTATGATTTTTTATAAATTTATCAATCATTTTTTTAATTATATCTGCAAAATCATTATTAAAATTAGAATCTATATCAATAGAAAGCATAGGATAGAAAATTGAATTAGCATATAATCTAATGCCTTCGATTAAAATATCATGTTTGTCTTTAAAGTATTGATATACAATACCAGTAGAAACACCTGCAAGCTTTGCTATTTCAGCCGTATTTGTATTATAATAACCTTTTTCGCAAATTAATTCAAAACCTGCATGAATAATTCTCTCTTTTTTCTCAATAGAACGCCTTTGAACTGGCTCTCTAATCTCTGTACTTCCCATAAAAACCTCTTTAAATCAACAAAATTTACATAGTTAATTATAGAATGAAAAAAAGAAAAAGTCAAGAAATGCATAAATTTAATAAATTTGAACAAAATAAGGGTAATTTTCAATGTTAACCTTGACAAACATTAAAAAAGATAATATAATGTTAACTGAGGTTAACAAAAAAGGAGAATAATATGGTTACTAAGTCTTTAGAAGAATATCTAAAAACAATATACATATTGAAAAAACAAAATCAAAATGTTCGTGTTACGGATATTGCAACTAAAATGAATTGCTCAAAACCAAGTGTTAATAAAGCAATAAAAAATTTAAAAGAAGAAAAAATGGTAAACTTTGAAACCTATGGAACTGTTGAGCTTACTGAACAAGGAGAAGATTTGGCAAAAAAGATAATTGAAGCTTATGATATAGTTTATCTTTTTTTAAGGGATGTTTTAGAAATTGAAGACGAAGAAGCTCAAAAAGATGCAGAAAATATTAAATCAGTGATGTCAGATAAAACAGCAAATAAGCTCGCTAAATACGTACACAAAGTTCTAGATCTTAATAAATTAGATTGTGATTATGATATAAACAAAGAAAAATGTAGATGTTGTGCAAGAAGAAAAATAAACAAAGATGAAAGGAAATGAATATGAGTAATAAATTGTTAGAAATAAAAGATTTGTATGTTAATGCTAAAGAAAAAGAAATTTTAAAGGGAATTAATTTAAATATTAATAAAGGCGAGATCCATGTAATAATGGGCCCAAATGGTTCAGGAAAAACAACAACAGCAAATGCAATATTAAATAACCCAAGTTATGAAAAAATCAAAGGAGATATTCTTTTTGAAGGTGAAAGTATAAATACTTTAAAAACAGATGAAATTGCAAGAAAAGGCATTTTCATGTCATTCCAATTACCAGAAGAAATTCCAGGAGTTTCTGTAACCAATTTCTTGAAATATGCAAAAAATAAAGTAACAGGTAAACCTGTTAAAATTTTCGAATTCAAAGATGACCTAAAAAAATACATGGAAGAATTAAATATGAATCCTCAAAATATGGAAAGAAGCTTAAATGTAGGTTTTTCAGGAGGAGAAAAAAAGAAAAATGAAATCTTACAAATGCTAGTATTAAACCCAAAGCTTGCAATTCTTGATGAAACAGATTCAGGTTTAGACGTAGATGCAATAAAAACAGTTTCAAAAGGAATAGAAATGTTTAAAAATGATGATAATGCAATTTTAATAATTACACATAATACTAAAATTCTACACAGTTTAAAAGTAGACTATGTTCATGTACTAGTAAATGGAAAAATAGTTAAAACAGGTGGACAAGAATTAGCATCCGAAATAGAAGAAAACGGATATAGTATGTACAAATAAATTTTGGGAAAGAAAGGAATCTTATGAAAACACAAGTTGAAGAAATAAATAGAAATATTTATGATATAAAAAATAAAGACGAGTACGACTTTAAAATAAAAAAAGGATTAACTCCTGAGATTATAGAAGAAATATCAAAACAAAAAAACGACCCAGAATGGATGAGAGAGTTTAGATTAAAAGCACTAGAAACATACAATAAATTAGAACTTCCAACATGGGGACCAGATATTTCTGAATTAAATATGGACGAAATTGCAACTTATGTAAAACCAAAATCAAAGCTAAATAGTTCATGGGATGAAGTCCCAGAAGATATAAAAAATACATTTGATAAACTTGGAATTCCAGAAGCTGAAAAGAAGTCTTTAGCAGGAGTTGGTGCACAATATGATTCAGAGGTTGTGTACCACAGCATGAAAGAAGACCTTATTAAACAAGGTGTAATATATACAGATATGGAAACAGCAGTAAGAGAGTATCCAGAACTTGTAAAATCACATTTTATGAAATGTGTACCAGTTTCAGATCACAAATTCGTAGCTTTACATGGAGCTGTATGGTCAGGAGGTTCTTTTGTATATGTTCCAAAAGGAGTAAAGGTGGATATTCCACTTCAATCATACTTTAGACTAAACTCACCTGAATCAGGGCAATTTGAGCATACACTTATAATAGTAGATGAAGGAGCAAGTCTTCACTTTATTGAAGGATGTTCAGCACCAAAATATAATAAAGTTAATTTACATGCAGGCTGTGTTGAGCTTTTTGTAAAAGATAATGCATATTTAAGATATTCAACAATTGAAAACTGGTCAAAAAACATGCTTAATTTAAATACAAAAAAAGCCCTTGTAGGGAAAAATGCACAAGTTGATTGGGTTACAGGTTCTTTTGGCTCAAAAATATCAATGCTATATCCAATGAGTATTTTAAATGGAGAAGGAGCTAAAACAGAATACACCGGAATATCTTTTGCAGGAAAAGGCCAAAACTTAGATAATGGCTTCAAAGTGGTTCATAATGCACCAAACACATCAAGTGTTGTAAATGCAAAATCAATTTCAAAAAATGGTGGAAAATGCACATATAGATCTTTAGTTAGAATAAACGAAAACGCTAAAAACTCAAAATCATCAGTATCTTGCGAATCATTAATGTTAGATGATATTTCTATTTCAGATACAATACCTGTAAATGATGTAAGAACAGATGAAGTTGAATTCTCACACGAAGCCAAGATTGGTAAAATTAGTGATAAATCAATTTTTTATCTAATGAGTAGAGGCTTATCAGAAGAAGACGCAAAAGCAATGATTGTTAGAGGATTTGCATATCCAATATCAAAAGAACTACCGGTAGAATATGCAGTTGAGATGAATAACTTAATTAACCTAGAGCTAGAAGGAGCAATAGGATAAAGAAAGGATAAAAATGGAAAATATAAAATTAAACGAAACACCTGTTAGAACTTCGAAAAATTTTAATATAAATAATATAAAGTTAGAAAACATTGAAGTACCTGATATAATGCCTAAATTTCCTAATACAACAATATTAAACCCAAATGAATCTATTGAAATTCAAGAAAAACAACTGGATTTTAATTTGCAATATGGCTTAAGCACTGAACTTACAAACTTAGTAAGAACTAAAGCAAACAAAAATTTAGTAATTCTTTCAAGAGGAAAAGAAAATAGTGAAGCTCAAGTTATATTTGATTTTGATATTAAAAATGAGGCTTTAATGGAAAATGTTCAAATTATAGCTGAGGAAAATTCGAAGGCAACAATTATTATTAAATATGCTTCAAAAGAACATATAAGAGCATTCCACAATGGAGTTATAAAAGCTAAAGCAAAGCAAAATTCTGAATTAAATATTGTTATAGTAAACTTAATAAATCAAGAATCAAACAATTTTTTAAGTATAGAAAATGAATTGGAAGAAAATGCTAAAATTAATTATACAATAATAGATTTTGGGGGCAAAAACAGCATAACAAACTATTATTCAAATTTATTAGGAGATTTTTCTGAAAACAAAATAAACACAATTTATTTAGGAAGAGAAAATCAATTGTTTGATTTGAACTATATATTAGAACAAAGAGGAAAGGCCACAAATACCAATATTGAAGTACAAGGAGCACTAAAAGATAATGCAAAAAAACATTTTAAAGGAACTATAGATTTCAAAAAGGGATGCAAGCATGCAAAAGGAAATGAGAACGAGGCTTGTATGCTATTATCAGATACAGCAAAATCTTTAGCTTTACCGATGCTTTTATGTTCAGAGGAAGAAGTTGAAGGAAATCACAGCAGTTCAGCAGGGAAAATAGGTCCAAGGGAATTGTTTTATATAATGTCAAGAGGATTTGAACTTAAAGAAGCCATGAAATTAATGGTTAAAGCAAAATTCAATGAAATAATTCAAACAATTAAAAATGTTGGTTTGAAAAATGAAATTATTGAAGAAATAGAAAAAAGATTAGATTAAGAAGGAATTTTAAATTATGGAGAATAATGATTTTAAAAAAGATTTTCCATTGCTTGTAAATGATGATATTGCATATTTGGACAGTGGAGCAACAACACAAAAACCAATGGAAGTAATTGAAAAAATTAAAAAGTTTTATGAAGAGTTTAATGCAAATCCTCACAGAGGAGCATATTCATTAAGTATTCAAGCAACTAAAGAGTATGAAATGGCAAGAGATAAGGTGGCAAAGTTTATTAATGCTAAGAATAGAGAGGAAATAATATTCTCTAAAAATGCTACAGAAAGCCTAAATTTAATTGCATATTCTTATGGATTGGATAATTTGCATGAAAATGATGAGGTTGTTTTATCAATAATGGAACATCACTCAAACTTAGTACCTTGGCAAAGTGTTACCCAAAAGACTAAATCAAAGCTAAAGTACATGTATATTAATAATGAATTTGAGATTTCTGATGAAGAAATAGAACAAAAAATTACAGATAAAACTAAAATTGTGGGAATTACTCATGTTTCAAATGTTTTAGGTACAATAAATAACATCGAAAAAATAATAAAATATGCACACGAAAAAGGTGCAATAGTTATTGTAGATGCATCACAAAGTATTCCTCATTTCAAAATTGATGTACAAGAATTGGACTGCGATTTTCTTGTTTTCTCTGGGCACAAAATGCTAGCGCCTCTAGGAATTGGAGTTTTGTATGGCAAAAAGGAAATTTTAGATAAAATGTCACCTTTTTTAATGGGTGGTGATATGATAGAATACGTGTATGAGCAAAACACAACATTTGCTCCACTACCAAACAAATTTGAAGCAGGAACTCAAAATGTAGAAGGTGTAGTTGGCTTAGGTGCTGCAATTGATTATATTGAAAGAATTGGATATGATAAAATTGAAACAGTTGAAAAAGAAGTTATAGATTATGCTATGCAAGAGCTAAGAAAATTAGATTTTGTGGAATTATATACAACTCCAAATTCACAAAATCACAGCAGCGTAATATCTTTTAATGTTAAAGGCGTTCATCCACATGATGTTGCAAGCATTTTAGACACAGAAGGAGTATGCATCCGCTCACGGAAATCACTGCGCACAGCCACTAATGCGATTTTTGGGAATTGATTCAACTTGCAGAGCAAGCTTCTATTTATATAACACCAAAAGTGATGTAGACAAGCTGATTCTAGCCTTAAACAAAACATACAATATGTTCAAAAAATATATTAAAAAATAGAGAGGAAATAATTATGGATGAGTTAACAGATGTATATAATGATTTAATAATGGAACATAGCATGAATTCATACAACAAAAAGGAACTAAAAGACGCAACCTGCTCAGAAGTAGGGCATAACCCTAATTGTGGGGATGAGATAACTTTGGAAGTAAAACTAAAAGATGACATAATAGAGGATATGGCATTCCAAGGCCACGGCTGCGCTATCTCACAGGCTTCAACTTCTATAATGATAGACACATTAAGAGGTAAAACAATAAAAGACGCAAAAGAGATAATTGAAACATTTATTGAAATGATAAAAAGAGAAATAAAAGATGAAAATGAACTCAAAAAGCTAGAAGACGCCATAGCCTTCAAAAATGTTGCAAACATGCCAGCAAGAGTAAAATGTGCATTACTTGCTTGGCATACAATGGAAGATATTTTAAACAAGCAAAATTAATACAATATTGAATGAAAAAAGCCTACTTTTAATAAAGTGGGCCTTTTTTATATCAATTTTAAAAATACATCATAAAGCATTGCGAAATTTATTATTTTAGTATAAAATGTAGTTAAATTTAAAAAAGAGAATAACATAAGAAGTTATATAAACAAGGGGGATTATTTATGGAGAAAAATCGAGGAATTACTTTGGTAGTTTTAATTGTTACAATAGTCGTAATGTTAATTTTACTAGGCGTTGGAACAAAGGCTACACTAGATGGCAAACTATTTGGAACTGCGCAGAAGGCGGTGGGAGATACAAATAACAAGATTGGCGAGCAGGAGTATAGAGTTAATGGATTGATGGGAGAGTTAGATAATGTTCAAGATTCGCAGTCTAGAGATAGTGAGTATAGAAAAATAAAAGATATTGTAAATAAGCTTGGAGATTCAATAACAAAGGATAAGTTAAAAGATGAACTGGATAAAGCCTTTGGAGAAGGCAAGACTGAGGTAATAGAAACAGATGAAGGCTATACAATATTAGTAAAAGAGACTGAACACGAATTTGAAGTAGATAAAGACGGAAATGTTACTGCAAATGATAATATAAAACTAGCTGGTGGAGATATGCCAGGAGAAGGAACTGAGGAAAATCCGTTTAAAATATATTGCATTGAAGATTTGATTCTGTTTTCAAATAATGTAAACAATGGAAACAACTATTCAGGCAAATTTGTGACATTAGAAAATGACTTAAATTTCAATTCTTTCTTATCATACAATGATTACAGTACAATAGTAGATGAAACAACGGGAATGACTTTGATTGAGAGTATGACATCAAACACAGGATTTACACCTATTAGTACACCTGATAAGAAATTTGAAGGAACTTTTGATGGGAAGAACCATAAAATATATAATTTATATGAGAACAGAGGAGATAATTATACTGGGCTATTTGGATATGTGGACCATGGAACAATTAAAAATTTAACTATGGTGAATATGACTCTTAAGGGCAACAAAAGAATTGGTGGGATAACTGCTTATGCAGCAGTTTCAACAATTCAAAATTGTGCTGTAGAGGGAAATACAAGAATTTTAAACGGTGGAACTGGAAGCGCAATAGATGGATATATAGGTTTAATTGCAGCAGATGCATCAGGGCGTAATTCACTAATTGAAAGATGCTATAGCATAGGAAATTTAACAAAAGACAGTGGCGGAATTTTTGGAGGAATAGTAGGATATGTAACAAGTGCCCAAACAAATTCATATATAAAACAGTGCTATAATAAAATGGATTTATTAGAATTGGGTTCAGCAGGAGGCATTGTTGGTAATCTACAGGGATGGGTGATTGATGAATGTTTTCATATTGGCAATTGCGTAAGAGGCATAGCTGAAAGTGGAGGATCGTGGGGAACGGGAATAATAAAAAACTGCTATCAGATAGGAAATATTGGTAGTAAAGCTTTAAATTCAAGATGTTCTGCTGGTATAACAAATCAATGTAATACCTTTAACTGTTATAGTATCGGAAAGCTTGAATCAACATATTGTGGTGGGATTATATTAGGAATGAATTATAACTTCCACATAGTACATTGCTTTGGACGCAGGGGTGATTGGGGAACTTTACCTGATGGAGAATTAACCAAAAATCAGATATTAAATAATTTATCTAGTTACAGCAATTCCAATTATACCTGGAAAGAAAATGCTAAAATGGGTGATTATTGTAATGTGGTTACTGATGAGTATATGAAGAGTCAGGCTTTTGTTGATGAGTTAAACACATTGATAGAGGCAAGCATTGAGGATGGTCATGTTGGGGAGATTAGCACTACTCAGCAGAATGTTTGGAAGAGAGATGTTAATAATATTAATCAAGGGTATCCGATTTTTGTGTGGCAGTAGGGCTTGAAATTTGTGAAAATTGCGGTTTTGGTATTGACAAGGGTTGGAAATTATGGTAAAATATTTATTCGTAAGCCGCTTAAGTTAGGTGTAAAAGGCTTTATAGGAGCTACCTAAATATAAACTTAGCGAGTATAGAAAGAAAGAAGAGGTGCTTTTCGATAATGTATGCAATAATCGAAGCTTGTGGAAAGCAATACAAAGTAGTAGAAGGAGATGTAGTTTTCTTTGAAAAATTAGATACAGAAGCTGGTAAAAAAGTTACTTTTGATAAAGTTATTTTAGTATCTGATGACAAAGATGTACAAGTAGGAAATCCTTATGTTAAAGGTGTGAAAGTTGAAGGTAAAGTAGTATCACACGGAAAAGCTAAAAAAATAGTAGTTTTCAAAATGAAAGCTAAAAAGAATGAAAGAACAAAACAAGGACATAGACAACCTTATACTAAAGTTGAAATAACAGCTATAAAAACACCTGCTGCAAAAACAGAAAAAACAGCAGAAAAAGTAGAAAAAGCTGAAACAACTGAAAAGAAAACAACAACAAGAAAAACAACAAAAAAAGTAGAAGCTTAATTTGCAATTTATAGGGTTGAAAAATTTTAGAAAAAGGGAGTTGAATATAGATGGCACATAAAAAAGGTCAAGGTAGTGTTAAAAACGGTCGTGACAGTGAGTCAAAACGTTTAGGTGTGAAAAGAGCTGACGGACAATTCGTTTTAGCTGGAAACATATTAGTAAGACAAAGAGGAACAAAAATCTATCCAGGTAACAATGTAGGTATTGGTAGTGATGATACATTATTTGCTACAGCTGATGGAACAGTTAAGTTCGAAAGAAAAGGTAAAGACAAAAAACAAGTAAGTGTTTACCCAGTAGAAACAAAATAAAAACGAAAACAAGGACGTAGTCGGTAAATATTCAAAGCCGAAATGCGTCCTTTAAGTTTTAAATGGAGGATTTATTTATGGAGAAAAAAGTAATATTAACAGGAGACAGACCAACAGGAAGATTACATATTGGGCATTATTTCGGTTCACTAAAAACAAGAGTGGAAATGCAAAACAATCCAGACTATGAACCATACATACTAATTGCAGATGTTCAAGCATTAACGGATAATTTCAATAATCCAGAAAAAGTAAGAAAAAATGTAAGAGAAGTTGCAATAGACTATTTATCTTGCGGAATAGACCCTGAAAAAACAACAATATACATACAATCAATGATACCAGAAGTAGCAGAACTAACAGTATTTTATTCAAACTTAGTAACAATTGCAAGACTTCAAAGAAATCCAACTGTAAAAACAGAAATTGCACAAAAAAAAGAAATATTTGGTGAAAGTGTAACCTATGGATTTCTAGGATACCCAGTAAGCCAAGCAGCAGATATTACTGCATTTGAAGGAAAATTAGTTCCAGTAGGAGAAGACCAATTACCATTAATAGAACAATGCAGAGAAATTGTAAGAAAGTTCAACAGTATATATGGAGAAGTTTTAACAGAACCAGAAGCTGTTTTGTCAAATGCAAAAAGAATAAAAGGCTTAGACGGAAATGATAAAATGGGAAAATCATTGGGAAACGCTATATATTTATCAGATTCAGAAGAAGAAATAACTAAAAAAGTTATGAGTGCAGTAACAGATCCAAAAAGAATAAAAAAAGATGATTTAGGCAATCCTGATGTATGTATGGTAGCTTATTACCATAATTTATTTACTGACAAAAATGAAGTAAATACAATTTGCACAGAATGTAGAGAAGGCAAAAGAGGCTGTGTTGCTTGCAAAAAGCAATTAGCACATAATATAATAGAAACATTAAGACCAATAAGAGAAAAAAGAAAATATTATGAAGAGCATCCAGAAGAAGTTGATAAAATCCTAAAAGAAGGTACAGAAAAAGCAAGAGCAAAAGCTAAAAAAACAATGGTAAAAGTTAAAAAGGCAATGAAATTAAATTATTTTGAATAGTGGAGGAAAAAATGCTAGTAGATTACACAAAAATATATGTAAAATCTGGTGATGGTGGAAATGGTGCCATAACCTTCAGAAGAGAAAAATATGTTGCAGCAGGTGGACCAGATGGCGGAGATGGCGGAAAAGGTGGAGACGTATATTTCATCGTTGACCCAGACTCAAATACATTAATTAATTTTAGATATAACAGAAAATTCAAAGCTCAAAACGGCGAAAATGGAAGTGGCAGCAATTGCTATGGAAAAAAAGGTGAGGATTTATATATAAAAGTTCCATTAGGAACAGTTATAAAAGATAATGAAACAGGAAAAATTATAGCAGACCTATCTACACCAGGCCAAAAAGAACTTGTTTTGCCAGGTGGAAGAGGAGGAAAAGGAAACTCACATTTTGCAACAGCAACAAGGCAAGCACCACATTTTGCACAAGGTGGAGAAAAAGGAATTGAAAAAGAATTAATCCTTGAATTAAAAATGCTTGCAGATGTTGGATTAATAGGCTTTCCAAACGTTGGAAAATCAACAATCCTTTCAATGGTAACAGAAGCTAAGCCCAAAATTGCAGACTATCACTTTACAACACTTGAACCAAATCTTGGAGTTGTAAAAACAGAATATGGAGATAGCTTTGTTATAGCAGATATACCAGGAATAATTGAAGGAGCAAGCCAAGGTGTAGGCTTAGGCTTACAATTTTTACGCCATATAGAAAGAACAAGACTTTTGCTTCATGTAATAGATGTTTCTGGAACAGAGGGAAGAGATCCAGTAGAGGATTTTAAAACAATCAATAATGAGCTAAAAAAATATAGCGAAAAATTAGCAAGCAGGAAACAAATAATTGTGGCAAATAAGGCAGATGTTATGCAAGATGAGATGTTATATGAAAACTTAAACAAAATGGCTCAAAAACTAAATATGAGAATTTACAAGGTATCTGCAGCAACAGGGCAAGGACTAAAAGAACTATTTAAAGATGTAGCAGAAGAATTAAAAACTTTACCAAAAGAAGATATAATTGGAACAGAAGAAAAAATAGTCTACACCTTAAAAGAAGAAAGAAAAGGCTTTGATATAAATAAAGAAAAAGGCGAGTACTATGTAACTGGACCTGATGTTGATAGACTAATGGCAAGAGTAAATTTATCAGACAATGAATCAATGTATTATTTCCAAAAAATGCTTGTAAACTTAGGAATAGATGAAGCGCTAAAAAAAGCAGGAGCACAGGACCGGAGATACAATACATTTTAATGATTGGGAATTTGATTGGTATAATTAACAAAAAATAATAAGTATTCATACTATATAGTGGAGGTATAGTATGAATACTTTATTAATTTTCTTTGCATTCCCAATCGCAGTAATCATTTTTTCAATAGTTCTTGAAAAATTACTTAATAATCCTATTGCTGTAGCAAGTCTAATTTTTGCAGTGTTTTTAATACTTGCATTTACAGCCTTTGACACTACATTCCTGATTGCAACTCTAGCATATACAATTTTATCATTCATAACTGCATTGCTAGTGCAATTATTGTGTAGAGAAGACGATGACGACGATGATGATGATGTATGCAGTACAGTTGAAGATTTGTTAAATAATAACTCAAACAATACCAATAGTTGTGGGTGCGGATGCAATAGATTTAGAAGAAAATAGGAACAAAAAAAGTTAGAGAATTTTTAAAAATCCTCTAACTTTTTTGCTGCAAGACTTCCAGGGGATTATTACAAAAATGTAATATTACAAATTTCATTTTTGTATTGACTTTAGTTTCCTAATAATATAAAATGATGAAGTAAAAAATAAAACAAAAGATGGAAAAAAATATATAACATAAAAGGGGAGATAAAATATGCAAATTATTAAAAGAGACGGAAGAATAACTGAATTTGATGAACAAAGAATTATTAAGGCAATAACCTTAGCAATGTCAAACACACCAGGAGGTGTAGATATAGATTTAGCCACAAAAATAGCCGATAGTGTACGAAATCAAACCAAAGATAAAATACAAGTATCTGTTTATGAAATACAAGATTTAGTAGAGAAAAAATTAATGGGCTCATCAAGAAAAGAAGTAGCACAAGTATACATAACATACAGATATAATAGAGATGTAGCAAGAAAAGCAAAATCAAAGGACATGTTCCTAGAAATTATAGAAACAAAATCAAATGATGTAACACGTGAAAATGCCAACATGAATGCTGACACTCCAGCAGGAATGATGATGAAATTCGCAAGTGAAACAACAAAACCATTCGTTGATGACTTCCTATTATCAAGTGAAGCAAGAAAAGCTGTAAAAGATGGATATATTCATATACATGATAAAGATTATTACCCAACAAAAAGTTTAACATGTTTACAACATCCATTAGACAAAATATTAAAAAATGGTTTCAGAGCAGGACATGGAAGTTCAAGACCAGCTAAAAGAATTGAAACAGCAAGTATAATTGGCTGTATATCACTTGAAACTGTACAAAATGAAATGCATGGTGGACAAGCAATTCCAGCATTTGACTACTATTTAGCTCCTTACGTAAGACTTACATATAAAGAAGAAGTTAAAAAACTTGAAAAAGTAATAGATAGAGAATTACCAGAATTATATGATGCAGAAATTAAAGACTACATAAAAGCTGAAACAAAAGACTTAAAAGGTGATGAAAAATACAAACAATTAGCAATAAATGGCACAGTTGAAAGAGTTCATCAAGCAATGGAAGCATTTATTCATAATATGAACACAATACATTCAAGAGGTGGAAACCAAGTTGTATTTAGTTCAATAAACTATGGTACAGATGATTCACCAGAAGGAAGATGTATAATAAGAGAAATGCTTTTATCTACTGAAAAAGGTGTTGGAAATGGTGAAACACCAATATTCCCAATTCAAATTTGGAAAAAGAAAAGAGGAATAAACTACTTACCAGAAGATAAAAACTATGACCTTTATAAACTAGCATGCAGAGTAACAGCAAAAAGATTCTTCCCAAATTTCATAAACCTAGATGCTTCATTTAACAAACATGATAAATGGAAAGCAGATGACCCCAATAGATACTACTATGAATGTGCAACAATGGGATGCAGAACAAGGGTATTTGGTGATAGACATGGAGAAGATACTTCAATAGGAAGAGGAAATTTATCATTCACAACAGTAAACTTAGTAAAAATTGCTATAGAATCAGCAAAAGAAGCACAAACAAACCTAAGAATGAACTTTGAACTTGGAAAAGACAGCGAAAAATATATGACAGACAAATATAATAAAGAGGTTAAAAAAATATTCTTAAACAAACTTGAAGTATATACAGATATTGCAGCAAGACAATTATATGATAGATACAAATTCCAATGTACAGCAGTAGCAAAACAATTCCCACTACTTATGTCTGGTTTATGGCAAGAGAGTGAACATTTACACCCAACAGATAAAGTTGAAGAAGTTCTAAAACATGGAACACTAGGAATTGGATTTATAGGTCTTGCAGAATGTTTAATTGCATTAACAGGAAAACATCATGCAGAATCTGAAAAATCACAAAAACTTGGAATAGAAATAATTACTCAAATGAAAGAAGCTTGTGACAGATATTCAGACAGATATGACCTAAACTATTCATTACTTGCAACACCAGCAGAAGGATTATCTGGAAGATTTACAAAAATGGATAGAAAAGAATTTGGAACAATAATTGGTGTAACAGATAGAGATTACTACACAAACAGCAACCATGTTCCAGTATGGTATAAATGCACAGCAGAACAAAAAGCAAAAATCGAAGCACCATACCATAAGCTTACACTTGGTGGACACATCTTCTACATAGAATTAGATGGAGATGCAACACATAACCCAGATACAGTAGAAGCTGTAGTAGATTTAATGGATAAATATGATATGGGATATGGCTCAATCAACCACACAAGGTCAAGATGTTTAGACTGTGGATTTGAAAATGCAGATGCAAACTTAAGAGAATGCCCAATTTGCCATAGCGAAAATATAGATACAATTCAAAGAATAACAGGATACCTAGTAGGAACAACATCTCGTTGGAATAAAGGAAAACTAGCTGAATTACATGATAGAGTAACACACGGAATAAAATAAAGGAGACTGATAAACAATGAAAATGGCAGGATTTTACGATGAAAGTATATCAAACGGTGAAGGTTGGAGGGCAGTGCTTTTTGTAAGCGGTTGCCCACACCACTGCCCAGGATGCCATAATAAAGAAGCTCAAGACTTCAATTATGGAGAAGAATTTAATGAACAAGAAGTATTAGATAAAATAAAGGAAAACTCTATTCTTAAAGGAATAACAATAAGCGGAGGAGAGCCACTTTGCAAAGAAAACATAAATACAGTGCATAAATTTATAAAAGATGTAAAAGCAATAAGGCCAAATTTTAATGTATGGTGCTATTCAGGATACACATTAGATGAGCTTTTAGCAAGAAATGATGCAGACACAAACGACTGCTTAAAAGATATAGATGTACTTGTAGATGGAGAGTTTAAACTTGATAAAAAAGACCCAACACTTAAGTTTAGAGGATCATCAAACCAAAGAATTTTAGATGTGAAAAACAGTTTAAAAACTCATCAATTTATTGAATATAAAATTTAAAAAAGTTGTTTTTAATATTAATTTAAGGTGACTTAAATATAATATGTCAAAATAAATAAGAGAAAGGATTTGAATTTATGAATAAAGACTTAAAAAGTAAGTATTTTACAAAAGAAACTATTATAATGGGAGCTGCAGGCTTAGTAGTCGGAATTGCTGCAACTTGCATAGTTGGAGCATGTATGAATTTCTTTGCAAAATCAGCAGGAATGGCAAGATTAAAATATGGAGATACAACAGTTGCAACTGTTGCAGGAAAGGCAATAAGCACAGAAACACTTTATAACAAAGCAAGATTATCTGATGGATTAAGATTGTTAATGGGAGAAGTAGATAGTACAATACTAGATAGCAAATATACACTAAGCGAAAAAGAAGAACAAGAAGCAAAAGAACAAGCAGACTACTATATCAATTATTACAAAGAACAAGGATATACAGAGCAAGAATTCCTAGAGGGAAATGGATTTGCAAATTATGATGAGTTTTTGAATGACATAAAAACAAGAACTAAATCAAACAAATTCTTATATGATTACCTAGAAAGCAAACTAGAAAAAGGTGCAGTTCAAAAATATTATGATGAACACAAAGATGAAATCGAAACTTATGATTCAGAACATATCTTAGTTAAAATTTCAGATAGTGTAACAGACGAACAAGCATTAGCACTAGCAAATGAAATTATAGGCAAATTAAATGAAGGAAAAACATTTGACGAAGTAGTTGAAGAATACAAAGACAAAATAACACATGAAAACCTTGGATATCAAGGAAAAAATGCATCTTTAGAGCAATCTTACATAGATGAACTAGTAGCTCTAAAAGATGGAGAATACAGTAAAACACCAATAAAAACAAGCTATGGATACCACATAGTTCACAGATTAGCAACAGCAACATTTGATGATTTAAGAGGAACAATAATAGAGGAATTATCAAAAGACTTATTAGAAACTGATGAAAACTTAACATACAAAGCATTTGTTGAGTTAAGGAAAGAAAATAATTTATCAATATTTGATGATAATTTAAAACAAAAATATGAAAAATATTGCGAAAATTTAGAAAAAGCTAATTCATAAGAGAAAAAAGTAACCTGACCACAAAATCAGGTTACTTTAATTGTTAAATTTGTATTATATAAAAAGGAGATGCTATGAAAAAGAAATTTTTATTGGTTTTATCTATAACTGTTTTACTAATAAGTGTTGTTACAATCTTAGGAATAGGAAAACATAAAAAAACAGCACTAGAATCTAAAAACTCTGAGCTTGAATATAATAAAAATGCTGAATTGACTGGGCAGGGAAATTTAAATCAAACCGAAGAAAGTCACAGCTTTTACGCGTATGTTACCACTTCAAATTATAGTAATAATTATATGATTGTAATGCCTGAGGTTAATACAAAAGAGTATAATGTGAGTGATAATATGTGGGTGTCTTGGGAAAAAGAAGATTATCCTGTATATAAACCAGGAACATACATAAAAATAACATACGACGGCATTATAGGAGAAAGTTATCCAGCAAAAATTGAAGCAAGTAATATCGAATTTATAAGAGAGCCACTCTATCAATAGATGTGGCCTATCTATTAGATAAAAAGAAAATGATATTCTAGGTTGATATATGTTACTTTTTTTGACTTTTTCTGTCAATGATTTTTGAAAATGTCCCTCCAATTTTTAAATTTTACATGAAATGTATTGACAGAAAAATATTAATATTATATACTAGCTTTACAAAAAGAAAGAACAAAAGCACGAAAAGAAACAAAAAGAAGGAGAAACTAACCAATGAAAAACGCTGAAAGCCTTGGGGCCCTATATATATATATATATATATCGATAATTTTATAAAAAACAAACTATATATAAAATATAAAAGACTAAGAATTAATCTAATGTACAAAATATATATGGTAAGACAATCATGTCCACCATGAGTACAATTAGATTAATTTTAAAAATATACAGATATAACAAAAGGTTATATAAAATAAAATTTTAGGAGGTAAATTATGAAAAACACAAAAGGAATAACGCTCATAGCATTAATAATCACAATAATTGTAATGCTAATATTGGTAGCAGTAAGCATAAGCGTAGCACTAAACACAGGACTATTTAAGTCAGCAGGAGATGCCACAAAAAACTGGAAATCAGCTCAAGATGCAGAAGCAAATGTTGGGTCTGAAATTAAAATCGGGGATAAAACTTATGCTAGCATAGAAGATTATTTAAATAACAATCCAATGTCAACCATAAAAATTAATATAAAAATTAATATGGAAGTAACTCACCAAGATACAGCTGTAACAGCAGACGGAACAAAAATAAACGCAATAGAACATGGAGCACCAATTCCAGTAGGATATAGTTATGTAACAGGAGAAAAAAACACAGGAGTAGTAATTCAAGATGATACTACAAGCGACCAATTTGTATGGGTACCGGTATTACAAAATCAAAAAATAAAAATTGAAATCGAAGCAAAAGAAGAAATAACAGAAATAAAAATTGAAGATCCACTAGGCACATTAATAACAAAAAATTCAGAAAATAATGATATTACAGTAAGCGGAAAAACAAATACAAGTATAATTAATCCAACAACAAATGGAGAATATACAGTAACAGTAAAAACAGCTAGTGATGAAGCTTCTAAAACTCTATATGTAAAAAGCTTATATGCGCAGGATATAACATCAATGAGAGATTTGTATTTGGCAATAATAAAAGAACAAGCAAAAGAGCAAAATATAACTGAAGATGAAGCTGCTAAAGCCTTTACAGAGGGTCAATGTAACACAGTAGAAGAATTGGTTACCACAACAAAACAAATGATGCAACAATATACAGATTCAGATATTGCCACACATGAGGGTAGTGTAAATAAATATGGAGGATTTTATATAGCAAGATATGAGGCTGGTTGCGATAATATAAGAAAAAATGGGGATAGTATAGAAAATGTAACAGTATATAGCCAAGCCAATAAATATCCATATAACTATATAAACCAAACAGATAGTATAACAAAAGCAGCTACAATGAATAATGAAAAAACAAATGTAACAGCAAGTTTAATAAATTCAGCAGTATGGGATAGAACAATGAACTGGTTAGAAGAAACAAATGCAGTAACCAGAGCAGAATTATTTGATAGTACAAGCTGGGGAAATTACAATAATAGTAAATTCAATTTTACAGGTAAATATTCAACAGACTATGGAGCTAATTTCACCAATGCAATAGCGTCAACTGAAAAGCCAGAAAATAGTAGTTATCTATTAGGAACAGGGGAAACAGATTACACAAAGAAAAACAATATATATGACCTTGCAGGAAATTGTTGGGAATGGACTACGGAGTTCTACTCTTCAACTTATCAACTTAGCAGGGGCCGGCGGTTGCGACAACAATGGTTCTCTCTTTCCAGCTTACATTCGCGGCGTCGATACTCCAGACGTCCGCAGCTTCGGCCGCGTTTCTTTCCGCTCCGTACTTTATGTAAATCTGTAAGCTTGCAGGCGATACGGTTGAAAGATAGCAGGAAATAGTTTTAGAATAATAAAAATAGCAGTATAGGGCGAAAATTTTCCAAGAGGAAAATTTTCGCCAATCAAAGGCGCCAGTGGGCGTTTTTTTGTTGCGTGTAAATGGTGTAAATGTCAATATTTTTTGTAGGATTTTGGCAAAAAAATATGTAGGAAAATGGCAAAATATTTTGCAGGTGGTAAGGAACGCTTAAATTTTTTGAAAGGAGTGTTTGAAGATATGAGTTATGGACAGATGGTGGATTTACTAAGGATGGAGAACAGGAATGAAGTTGTGTTTGTGAAGACGGGCGCATTTTATGCTTTAAGGAGAATTTTATAGTGAATGAAGTATTTATAATTGGTAAAGTAATATGTGAGGTTAAGTATAAGTTCATACTTGAAAAACGCAATAATGCAAAGGCTGTTATTAGTTTGGAATTATTAGATAAAACAAAGATAGAAGTTATTGCATACAACGAAATTGCAGATTATGTTTTTAGAAATTTAGATAAAAATGATTTAGTGTTTATCAATGGCAAAATATATGGGAAAGAGGTTATTGCATGTAATATAGCAGTGTTATAAAATTTGAGGACATTTTCTTATTTCATTACTTAGGACATTATCACCTTTCTTTCATATATATGTTACTTTTTTTGACTTTTTTCTTGACAATTGAGTTGAAAACAATTAGAATTAAAAGTGAAAATAAACTTAGGAGAGGAAAATACAAATGAAAGATAAGATTAAAAATAAAAGAGTAGGTTCAAAGGGTGTAACGTTAATTTCTTTGATAATGACAATTATTTTGTTGGTGATTTTAGCTGGGGTGACGGTCGAGGTTGTTGATAAAAATCTTATTCATAAGGCTCAGAATGTGACAAATGATGTGGAGAATAAATTCGATAGTGAGCAGGGAAATATTGATAATAGAGTTAATGAATGGGGTTCTATTGAGAATATAATTTCAAATGATAATAAAAATCATGCACCAACTCTTACTGTAACAGTGCAAGATGTAACTGGTACAACAGCAAAGATAATTGCAGTTGGGGTAGATGAAGATGGAGATAAGCTTAAATATGCACTTGTGGTTAATAGAAAAAAGTATGAACAGAATGAAACTGGAACATGGGAACTAACTGATTTGGCAGGCAAAACAACGTATCAATACTCTGTAACGGTAACAGATGGAATTGATGATGCAGTGTTTTCTGGAACATTTAAGACGGAAAGTTCTAATACTGCTCCTGAAATAGCATTAAATGAGGTAAATACAAGAACATCATCTTCAATTAGTATCAATGCAAAAGCAACAGATGAAAATAATGATAATTTAACATATAAATTATATACTTCCACAGAACAAACGGGAACATATTCTTTGCAACAAACATCAAATGCAACTACGCAAAACACTGCAGTTACACTAACTGCAAGCAATTTATCCCAGTATACAACATATTGGTGGTACATAGAAGTAAGTGATGGAATAGAAACTGCAACAACTGAAAAAGAGAAAAAAAGTGCAAAAACTAAATGCTCTGGAGCAACAAGCACATGTAGTACTACAAGTTGTAATGGTAATACAACATCAACATGCACAACTTGTAGTGGAGATGGAACAGAAAGCTATACATGTACTAGCCAAAATACTTTATGCGAATCATGTCAAACTGGTGTACAAGCATGTAGTGGACCATTCACAGATAATGGAGCTACAAGTAGCAAATGCGGACATGGAGACTATTACCACTCTTATACATGCGATAGTTGTGGATATTCAATGTCTTATGCACCTTGCTATAATGGATCTATAACCCATTGGAGGTCAAAATGTTCATGTGGACGGAAGTTATGTTACTTATGAATGCTCACACGGATACACATATTCACACAGTGCAACAAGAACCTGCACATCTTGCAATGGAACAGGAAAAAAAACAACAAAATGTGCTCACAATGTAAATGGAGTACATAGATATTGCTCACATTATACAAATACATCAGCAACATCACACAAGATTTGTGCTCATAATGCAAATGGAGTAGAACACGATTAATAAAATGCCCTTTAGGCTGGGGCATTTTAATTTTAATTTAATATTTAGAAAATATAATACTTTTGAAAGGAAAGTAATATAAGATGAAAATTTTAATTATTGAAGATGAAAAAATCTTATCAGATACAATAAAACAATGCATTTGCAAGGAATTCCAAACAGAGCAAGCATACGATGGATACGAAGGCTACACATTCGCAAAAGAGAACATTTATGATGCCATAATTTTAGATTTAATGCTTCCAGAAATGTCAGGTTATGATGTTTTGCTAAAATTAAGGGAAAACAAAGTATATACTCCAGTGTTGATTTTAACAGCTAAGGATTCAATATCAGATAAGTTAAAAGGCTTTAGATATGGAGCAGATGATTATTTAGTTAAACCTTTTGAAGTTGAAGAACTAATAGCAAGATTACATGCAATAATTAGGAGAACAAGCGGAAGCTACCAAGAGGAATTACTTAAATTTAAGGACTTGAAAATTAATTTGCAAAAAAGAAACATCACAATAAATGGAGAAGAAGTAGTTTTACAGGGAAAACAATTTGATATTTTAGAGTACTTAGTTATATCAAAGAACAAAATCCTAACAAAAGAACAAATCTTTGACAAAATATGGAGCTTTAACTCATTTACTACAACAAATGTAGTTGAAGTATATACAAGCGAATTGCGAAAAACACTCAAAAAATATGGTTATGACAAATATATAAAAACCATAAGAGGTGTGGGATATATGCTATCTGAAAAATAACATAATCTGTACCCAGAAAATTTTCCATATTTCTTGACAATTATATAAAAAACATTTACAATAAAAGAAGAGTATGCTAGGCAGTCGCGTGTAAAATTCGCAAGGATTTACATGAGGAAAGTCCGGGCTCCATAGAGCAAGGATGCTGGATAACGTCCAGTGAGGGTAACCTTAAGGAAAGTGCAACAGAAAATAACAGCTAAAAACTTTATAGTTTTTAGCAATGGTGAAAAGGCGAGGTAAGAGCTCACCGCTAGTCTGGAGACAGATTTTAGGTCAATGTAAACCCCATCCGGAGCAACACCTAAAAAGAAGGTTAAGATTGCTCGTCATCTTCTGATTTGGTGGCTTGAAATATATAGCAATATATATTCTAGATAAATGACTGTCCAAGACAGAACCCGGCTTACAGGCATACTCAAAAAACATAAGAAATTTAGGAAATAAGGAGAAGTTACAGATGATGGAAAAATGTAGAACTAAGTTTAATAATAAAGGGGTAACCTTAATTGCTTTAATAATTACAATAATATTACTTGTAATTTTAACAGGTGTAACAATAGAAGTCGTTGATAAAAACCTTATTAATAAAGCTCGAAAAGTGGTGGATGATGCAAATAATAAATATGAAAGCGACCAAAACATACTAAAAAACACTGTAAATGACTGGGAAGATACAGAAAGTACATCAACTAAAAGTAACACAAGTTCAATAAATAATGCACCAACACTTACTGTAACAGTAAAAGATATAACAGCAACAACAGCTCAAATTGTAGCAGTTGGTGTAGATGAAGACGGAGATACACTTAATTATGAAGTTTCTGTAAATAATCAAAAATATGGCCCATCTTTAATTGGGACATTTGATATAAAAAGCCTAAATGAAAATACTACATATAAATACACTGCAACAGTAACAGATGGAATAGATTCAACAACAGTAGAAGGTGAATTTACAACTGCAATATCCAATGTGGCGCCATATATAGAAACAAACGAGGTAAGTACCAGAACTCCAACATCTATAAGTATAAATGTAAAAGCAACAGATGATAATAGTGATAATTTAACATATAAATTATATACATCTACAGAGCAAAATGGAACTTATGCTCTTAAACAAACTTCAAGCGAAACAGTGCAAGACAAGCAAATAACTTTAACTGCAAGCAGCTTATCTGAATATACAACATATTGGTGGTATATAGAAGTAAGTGATGGCAAAGCAATAACAGCAAGCGAAAAAGGAGTAAGGAACGCAAAAACAAAGTGTTCAGGAGCTTCATATACTTGTTACACAACTTCATGCTCTGGCACAAGAACTACTACATGTTATACATGTAATGGAAATGGAACAACCACATATTCATGCTCGGGAGAAAGCGATTGTAGTTGCTGCGGTGGAACAGGAAAACATGCTCTATGTGGAACTTTAGACCATACGGAAGTTGCAACACAATATAAATGTACTGCACATGGAAACCACCCCAATATAGAGTATTATACATGTGGACATTCGGTAATAGTATATTCATGTCCAACAGAAGGAGCAATAACTGAAAATTGTCAATTTAGAGGGGTGGACCCATGCTTTGATATTGCGCACTCTTCAGGAGGAGATTGTGCAAACTGTGACGGATACGGTTACACAACACCATGCTCACATGGATATAGCAGTGCACATGAGGCAACAGAAACATGTAGAACATGTAATGGTTCAAAAACAATAACAAGAAACTGTACTCATGGTACTGGAGGAAACTCACATAGATATTGCTCACATTATACAAACACATCAATATCATCACACAAATACTGTGCACATAATAAAATGGCAGAACACGATTAATATATTAAATAAAAGAAATGAGGCTTAGCCCTTTCATTTCTTTTATTTTTTCTATTTATTTCCAGAAAACATTGACTTTTGACAAAAAAAATTATACAATATAATAGTTGAAAAATACATAAAATACGAGGAGGAAAGATGTTATGGGAGAAGTAATAGTTATAACATCAGGAAAAGGTGGAGTAGGTAAAACTACAACTACTGCAAACCTTGGTTCAAGTTTAGCTGAGATGAAGAAAAAAGTTGTTTTAGTAGACACTGATATTGGACTTAGAAATCTTGATGTTGTTATGGGACTAGAAAATAGAATCGTATATGATATAGTAGACGTTATTGAAGAAAAATGTAAATTAAGACAAGCTCTTATAAAAGATAAACGTTTTGACGAGTTATTTTTGTTACCTGCTGCCCAAACACGAGATAAGAATGCTATAAATGAAGAACAAATGATAGAACTTACAAAAAAACTTAAAGAGGAATTTGATTATGTATTAATAGACTGCCCTGCAGGAATAGAGCAAGGCTTCAAAAATGCAGTTGCTGGAGCAGATAGAGCAATTGTAGTAACAACAGCAGAAATATCTGCAATAAGAGATGCAGACAGAATAATAGGATTACTAGAAGCATCAGAAATAAGCTATCCAGAACTAATTGTTAACCGATTAAGACCAGGAATGGTTAGAAAAGGTGAAATGATGGATGTTAGCGACATAGTAGATTTGTTATCTATAGATTTAATTGGCGTAATTCCAGATGATGAAAACATCATTACACAAACAAACAAAGGAGAACCAGTAATCAAAAATAAAAAAGCCCCATCAGGAAAGGCATATATAGAAATTGCCAGAAGAATACTAGGCGAAAACATAGATGTTACAATTCCAGGAAGAGAAAAAGGTTTTTTTGCAAAGATAAAGAGTCTATTTAGAAAAAATTAAACATTTGAATTTGGGGGAAACGTATATGTTTGAAAACATACTTAATTTTTTTAAGAAATTTGGAAAAAATGAGAATAAGGAAACAAGTGGTAGTAAAAATAAAGCCAAAGAAAGACTACACTTAGTTTTAATGCAAGATAGAGCAAATGTTTCTGCAGACTTTTTAGAATTAATGAAACAGGAAATAATTGAAGTAATAAAAAAATATATACAAGTTGAAGAAAGCGAAATAGATGTGAGGCTCACAAACGAAATTAAAGATGACGGAACAACAGGAGCACCATCTTTATATGCAAATATCCCAATTGTAAATATTAGAAATGATATGAAAAAAGAAGTACAAGACGAGCAGAAAGTAACCAAACAAGAAAAAGACGAAAATAAAGACAAATCAGAAAAAGACTCAAAGCAGGAACAAGAAGAAAAGAAAAACAAAAAAGAGAACGAAGAAGTTGACAATGAAAAGACAGAAAATATAGGAGAAAAAGAGGACATAAAAGAAGAAAAAATAAGCGAGAAAGACAACAATAAAGTAACAATAAAAATGGACAATAATGAATAAAAAAAATAAGGAATAACAAAATTTCACGTTTTGAAAGGAATATGTATGAATAGTAAACAATTACGAAACGTAGAATGGAGTATATTAATATGTACAATAATCCTAATATCAATAGGATTATTTGCGCTATATAGCGCAAGTAAAGAATCTGAACTAGAAGACTTAAAAAAACAAGCAATATGGGTAGCTGTAAGTATTCCAGTGCTAATCATTACAATGCTAATTGATTACAGACTAATTGCAAAATTCAGTATTGTTTTCTATGTAGGGTCTATAATATTATTAATTGCAGTATTACTGACAAGTGCAGTAAATGGTGCAACAAGCTGGTTTAGCATTGGACCTGTTTCAATTCAGCCAGGAGAATTTGCAAAACTTGCAGTTATTTTATTTTTAGCTAATATTATGTCTAAAATGTCCAAAAACGAAATCAATAAACCATTAAAACTTTTAATGATTATAGGAATATCTGCAATACCAGTAATACTAATTGCAATGCAACCAGATTATGGTACTGCAATGGCGTATGTTACAGCAACTGTTGTAATGCTATATGTTGCAGGAATAAAAAAAAGATATATAATTACAGCAATACTGATAGTACTAGTTACATTACCTATACTATATTTCTTTGTTTTACCGGAACATGCAAAACTTAGAATTGATGTGTATTTAAACCCATATTTAGACCCAAGAGGAGCTGGATACAATATAATTCAATCAAAGCTTGCAATAGGAGCTCGGAAGGCTAATTGGCCAAGGGTGGTTAAATGGAACACAAACACATCTAGGCTTTTTGTATCCTAAAACTACAGATTTTATATTTGCTGTTGTTGGTGAAGAAATGGGCTTTGTAGCATGCAGCTCAATTATCGTTCTTTTTATAGCTCTTATAACAAGAACAATAAGCATAGCAAAAAATGCAGGAGACGATTTAGGCTCATATATTGCAGCTGGAATTGCCCGGAGTATTAATATTTCATGTTCTAGAAAACATTGGAATGACGATGGGATTACTACCAATAACGGGTGTACCACTCCCATTTATTAGCTACGGAGGAAGCTCAATGGTTACAAATATGATGTGTATTGGGCTATTATTAAATATAAGTGCTTGGAGACAAAAATCTATTTTTGAATAAAGAACGGAGTTTTAAATGTATATTAAAAAGATTAATATAGGAAATATCGAACTAGAAAACAACATACTACTTGCACCAATGGCAGGCGTTACAGACTTGAGTTTTAGAAAAATATGTAAAAAATATGGCAATCCAGGTTTGGTTTGTACAGAAATGATAAGCAGCAAAGGACTGTTTTACAATGATAAAAAAACAGAACAATTTTTAGAGCTAAATGGAGAAAAAAGACCAATAGCAATTCAAATATTTGGAAATGAGCCAAGCGTAATGGCTGAAGCTGCAAAAAAAGTAGAACCTTATGCAGATATAATAGACATAAACATGGGATGTCCAGCACCAAAAGTAGTCAAAAATGGTGATGGAAGTAAGTTACTACTTAACTTAGAACTAGTAGAAAAAATAGTATTTGAGGTCGTGAATGCTTGCAACAAACCGGTAACGGTAAAGTTAAGAAAAGGTTGGAATGATGAAAATATTGTTGCTGTGGATGCAGCTAAAATTATAGAAAAGGCTGGAGCAAGTGCAATAACAGTGCATGGAAGAACTAGAGAACAATACTATTCAGGACAAGTAGATTTGGATATTATAAAAAAAGTAAAAGAAGCAGTTAAAATACCGGTAATAGGAAATGGCGATGTAAAAACAGCTGAAGATGCCATAAAAATGTTTGAATATACAGGTGTTGATGGTATAATGATTGGAAGAGGAATTCTAGGAGAGCCTTGGAAAATCAAAAGTATAATTAATAAATTAGAAACAGGTTTAGATTTGCCTGAAAAAACACCGGAAGAAAAGCTGAACATAATCAAAGAACATATAGAACTTGAAATTGCAGAAAAAGGTGAATATGTTGGCATAAGGGAAATGAGAAAACATATTTGCTGGTACTTGAAAAATTTGCCAAACTCAAGCCAAGTAAGGCAAATAGTAAACCAGCTAGAAAGTAAAGATGAAGTAATAGAAAAATTAACAGAGTATTTTAAAACTCTATAAGGAGAAAAAACAATGGACAAACAAAAACATATAAGAAATTTTAGTATAATTGCACATATAGACCATGGGAAATCAACACTTGCAGATAGATTAATTGAAAAAACAGGACTTTTATCTTCAAGAGAGATGGAAAGCCAGATTTTAGACAATATGGATATCGAAAGAGAAAGAGGAATAACCATTAAATCTCAAGCTGTAAGAATGCTATACAAGGCAAAAGATGGGGAAGAATATATTCTAAATTTAATAGATACTCCTGGCCATGTTGATTTTAATTATGAAGTTTCAAGAAGTTTAGCGGCTTGTGAAGGCGCAATATTGGTTGTGGACAGTAGCCAAGGTGTTGAAGCGCAAACCCTTGCTAATGTATATTTAGCATTAGATAACAATTTAGATATTCTTCCAGTTATAAATAAAATAGATTTGCCAAGTGCAAGACCAGATGAGGTAAAACAGGAAATTGAAGATATAATTGGAATCCCTGCAATGGATGCTCCATGTATATCAGCAAAATCAGGGTTAAACATTGAGGAAGTTTTAGAAAGAATAGTAACAGACTTTAAACCACCAGTTGGAGACAGCTCAAAACCACTAAAATGCTTGATTTTTGATTCTTTATATGATAACTATAAAGGAGCTGTAAGTTACATTAAGGTAGTAGAAGGAACAGTAAAAACTGGCGATGAAATATTGTTTATGGCAACAAAAAAGAAGTTTGTTGTTACAGAACTTGGTTACTTAGAGCCAGGAAGATATCAACCGGCTGACAAATTAGAAGCTGGTGAGGTTGGATATATTGCAGCAAGTATAAAAACAGTTTCAGACTTGAGCGTAGGAGACACAATAACTCTTGCAAACGAACCAGCAAAAGAAGCGTTACCAGGTTATAAAAAAGCAAATTCAATGGTATTTTGTGGAGTATATCCGTTAGATGGTGGAGATTATGAGAATCTAAAAGAAGCATTAGAAAAATTAAAACTAAATGATGCAGCTTTAAGTTTTGAACCAGAAACATCAGTAGCATTAGGATTTGGTTTCAGATGTGGATTTTTAGGGTTATTACATTTAGAAATAATTCAAGAAAGGCTAGAAAGAGAATTCGATTTAGATTTAATTACAACAGCACCATCAGTTATTTATAAAGTACACAAAAAAGACGGAGAAGTAATTGAGCTTTATAACCCAGTTGATTTACCACCAACACAAGATATAGACTATATAGAAGAACCAATGGTAAAAGCAGAAATAATGCTTCCAAAAGACTATGTTGGAAATGTAATGGAAATATGCCAAAATAGAAGAGGTATATATCTAGATATGAAATACTTAGATTCAACAAGAGTAAGCCTAGAATATGAAATGCCATTAAATGAGATAGTTTATGATTTTTTCGACACATTAAAATCAAACACAAAAGGCTATGCTTCATTAGATTATGAACTTACAGAATATAGAAAATCAGAACTTGTGAAATTAGACATACATATTAATAATGAACAAGTAGATGCACTTTCATTTATAGTTCATAAAGATACTGCTTACACTAGAGGCAGAAAAATGGCAGAAAAGCTAAAAACAGTAATACCAAGACAATTATTCGAGGTACCAATACAAGCAATAGTAGGAGGCAAAATAATAGCAAGAGAAACTATTTCTGCAATGAGAAAAGATGTTTTAGCAAAATGCTATGGTGGAGATATAACAAGAAAGAAAAAATTACTTGAAAAACAGAAAAAAGGCAAAAAGAAAATGAGACAAATAGGAAGCGTAGAAGTACCACAAGAAGCATTTTTAGCAGTGCTTAAATTAGATGATGA
This sequence comes from uncultured Clostridia bacterium, assembly GCA_934167835.1. Classification (GTDB taxonomy): domain Bacteria; phylum Bacillota; class Clostridia; order TANB77; family CAG-508; genus UMGS1781. The sequence continues at coordinate 91,017 of CAKPLZ010000002.1, forward strand.
AAATTAAAAAGGGGTAATAAAATGGGTAAAAATTTTAATTTTAAAGAAAAAAAACAAGAAACAAACAAAAAAGATGAGTTTCAAGACCAAATTGAAGGAAGAAATTCAGTTTTAGAATTATTAGAATCAGGCAAAGATGTAAATAAAATATTTATAGAAAAAGGTGAAAAACATGGTTCAATAAATAAAATAATTGGTATAGCTCGCGATAGAAAAATAGTAACAGTAGAGGTGGATAGAAATAAACTTAACCAAATGGCTCAAAGCAACAATCATCAAGGAGTAATTGCAATTGTACCTCCTTTTGATTATTGTGAAGTAGAAGATATTTTAAATGTTGCAAAATCAAGAAATGAAAAACCATTTATTCTTATATTAGACGGAATAGAAGACCCACACAATTTAGGAGCAATAATTAGAACAGCAGAAACTGCAGGAGTTCATGGAATTATAATTCCAAAAAGAAGAGCTTGCGGAGTAAATAGTACAGTTTGTAAAGTAGCAAGCGGAGCAGTAGAACATATAAAGATTGCTAGAGTAAATAATATTAATGATGAGATAAAATATTTAAAAGAGCATGATGTATGGATATATGGAACAGCAATTGAGGCTACAAAGTATTATTATGAAGAAAATCTAACAGGTGCAGTTGCTATAGTAATAGGCAATGAAGGCGAAGGCATGTCAAGACTTGTTAGAGAAAACTGTGATGTGTTATTGAAGATTCCAATGAAAGGAAACATAACATCATTAAATGCATCTGTGTCTGCAGGAATAGTTGTATATGAAGCTGTAAAGCAGAGAATGAAGGCATAAATATTATGTAAAACGACAAAAAATTCCATGAGTTTTTTGTCGTTTTTTATTGACTTACAAAATCTGATATTATATACTATAAGCGTATACAAATTTACAAATGATAATTGGAGGAAGAAATGCTTAGAGTTAAAAATATTTTTATAAAAATCTTATTTTACATAATTTTAGTGTATATTCTTATGACTCAAATTTCAAATAATAAAGTATATTCAGCAACACGAACCGAAGACTTAACAAATCTAGAAAAATACCCAGAAATTTATACAGCAATTCAAGAAATGAAAACAGCACATCCCAATTGGACCTTTACAATTTTATATACAGGTTTAGATTGGAATGAAGTAATATATCAAGAAACAGTAGCAAACCATACAAGAAGTTTGGTGCAAAATTCTGTCATTGTAGGCAATATAGATGATTGGATTTGCCCAGAGTGCTATAAAACTCCACAGGACAATGGAACATGGTTATGTGCTTCAAATAAAACAGCATCATACTATATAGATCCACGAAATTGGATAAATGAAACATACATATTTGCATTCGAAACACTATCTTTTAATAGTAAGGTTCAAACATTAGAAGGTGTTCAAACAATGCTAAAAGGTTCTTTTATGGATACAACTACTATAAAATACATAGATACAGCAGGTAAAGAACAAACAATAAACAAATCTTATTCTCAAATAATATATGAAGCAGCGCAGGAAAATGGAATTAGCCCATATCACTTAGCATCAAGAATTTTACAGGAACAAGGAAAAAATGGTACAAGCCCATTGATTTCCGGAAAAAAAGAGGGATATGTTGGATACTACAATTACTTTAATATAGGGGCAAGTGGAAACAGTAACGAAGAAATTATAGTAAATGGATTAATAAAAGCTCAAGAAAAAACATGGACAGACCCTGAAAAAGCAATAAAAGGTGGTGCAACATTCCTAAAAGGTGGATATATTGGCAATTACCAAGATACCATGTATTTACAAAAGTATTGTGTAGATAGCTCTTGTAAATATGGATTGTACAGCCACCAATACCAACAGAATGTTTCTGCACCATATACAGAAGGGTATAATGTTTATGATGTTTATGAGGAACTTGGAATATTAGATAGCAATTTTAATTTTATAATTCCAGTATATGAAAATATGCCAAGTCTTGCATCACCAAAGCCAGGAAGAAATGTAACATTAACAACAGAAGATGTTATCGTTCAAACACAATCAACAGACTTAGTAATTAGAACAGGCCCATTAATTGGCAGTGAGGAAAAAGCAAGAGCTCCAAAGGGAACAAAATTAATAAGAATTGAAAAAGCAGGAGAAGCTCGGAACAGATGGACATTTTTGGGATAGAGTTGTTTATATAAATGGAAATAATGTAGTAATAGGGTATGTTTCAAGACAATATTTAGTAGAAACCCAAACAGTTGAAACTGTTAATGAAGAAAAAGTAATTGGCACTATGTGCGCATTAAAAAATGCACCAGCATCTACAGTAAATGCAAAGGTAAAACAAATTTTACAAAAGGGAACAAAAGTTACGATTATAGAAAAAATGGAATTTAAAACTTTTGGCCATATATGGTACAGGGTAAAACTTGCAGATGGAACCCAAGGATATGTATCATCAGAATATTTTGAAAAAGAGCCGGAGGCAAAGTTTAAGATTGAAGATACATACATAAAGGTGGCTCCAACAACAAAACTAGCAGACATACCAAAAGCAACACTTACCGGAGAAATATTTGGAACAGGTGCAAAGATTAAGCTAGAAGATAAAGAATACACATTAATAATGCTAGGAGATGCAAATGGGGATGGCACAATAGATTCAGCAGATTTGCTAAAAATAGTAAAACACTTAAAAGATATAAGCAAAATGGATATAGAAAAAGCCGCTGATGCAAATGGAGATGGCGCAATAGATTCAGCAGATTTGCTAAAAATAGTAAAATACTTAAAGGGAATGACAACAATTTCAATTTAGAAAAGAGGAAAAATAATGAAAAAAACTATTAAGATTATTTTATTCATACTTATGATAATGTTTTGCATAAACATAGGAAATGTTTATGCTGCAAGTGCAACTATTTCAGCAAGCAAAACAAGCGCAACTGTTGGAGATAGTGTAACGATTACTGTAAATATAAATGCAGCAAGTTGGAATGTAGCTGTAAAGGGAAGTGGCATAAGCGACAGTATAGTTGGATATAATGAAGATGCTGTTAATCAAAGTAAATCAAAACAATACACATTAAGTACAGCAAAGGCTGGAACCTATACTGTAACAATATCAGGAGATGTTACAGACCAAAATGATTCAAAAGTCTCAGTAAACAAATCAGTAACTGTTACAGTTACTGAGCCAGCACCAGCTCCTACACCGGAACCAACACCTACACCTACTCCTACACCAACGCCTACTCCAAAGCCATCTAATAATACATCTAATACGTCAAATAATAACACAACTACTCCAACAAAATCAAACAATTCAAAACTTTCATTACTTAGAGTAGCAGAGGGGGCGATTTCACCGGAATTTAGTAGTGATGTATATGAATATTCAATTAGTGTACCTAATGACATAGAAAAATTAAGTATAGAGGCAATTACAGATAATTCAAAGGCAACATTTTCTATTACAGGAAATGATGCATTACAAGTAGGCCAAAATACAATTGAAGTTATAGTAACAGCTGAAAATGGAAAAAAATCAACTTATAAAATTTATGCAACTAGGGCAGATAAGGATTTAGCTTTAACAGCATTAAGTGTATATTACATAAATGATGCTGGCCAAAATACAGCTATTCCTATAGAACCAACATTTTCATTCGACACATATAATTACAAAACCGAGAAAATTTCTTACAAAATTAAAGATATAAAAGTTGAAGCAATTGCAAATAAGGAAAATGCTAAAATAGAAATACTAGGAAATGAAGAATTAAAGAATGGTATAAATACAATTACTATTAAAGTAACATATACAAAAGAGGATGGACAGGAAGAACAAAAAACATACACCTTAACTGTAGAAAAGGAAGAGGAACCAGTAATTGCAACACTATCAACAACAGACAAAATTAAAAACTGGTTTATAGGAGCAGGAAATGCAATAGGAAATTGGACATCAACAAATTTCAATAAAATATTATCCGGGCTACTATTAATAAGCTCAATAGCTTTAGCAGGATTAACAGTATACTTTGTATATGATTATAAAAAATATCAACAATTAATAGGAAAACTTGCAGAATACAATAAAGGTAACTTAATGGAAAGAGCAAATGTGGCATTAAATCCGGAAGTTACAATCTTCAATGAGTCAAATTCTGAAGAAAATAATATTCAACCTGAAACACAAGAAAATGCAGAATCTGTAAATATTGAACCTATAGTAGAAAAAAAGCAAGAAAAAGTAAAAAGTGGAAAAGGAAAGAGATTTAAGATATAAAATAATCAAATCTATAAGGAAAGCGCCAAAACTAAAAATAGTTTTGGCGCTTAACAGTTGTGTGATGATTTTATCTATTGGAGCCGCTAGGGAGAATTGAACTCCCGACCTACAGGTTACGAATCTGTTGCTCTACCAACTGAGCTATAGCGGCATAAAAATATTATAGCTTAACTTTTGTAAAATATCAATATAAAGATAATAAATTCTTAAAATATTGCATATAATAAAAATTGTGAGATTTATTGGAAAGAAAAAATAAAGAATATTTGTCCTAATTATAACATACCCTTAAAAATAGGAGGGGATTAATTTGAAATTAATTTTAGGTTCAATTTTAGGTGGTTTTATAATATATGGAATAAATAAAATAGGAGCATCTGTAGGATTTCACTTAGGTTTAAATCTTATAACTTCAATTTTTGTAGGTTTGTTTGGTGTACCTGGAGCAACCTTATTGGTCGCTATGAAAATATTTTAAAAAAAATGTCAAAAAATGTTTACTTTTTTAAAGTTTTAATATACAATATATCAAGCGATAGAAATAGTAACAAATGAAAAACAAACGGAGGGAGTTTCAAATGAAAATTTTAATGTTGACATGGGAATATCCACCAAGAATAGTAGGTGGAATTGCTAGAGTTGTGCATGATTTATCACACAGATTAATAAAGGATGGTCATGAAGTAACAGTTATTACATATAAAGAAGGAGATGTGCCATATTACGAGAACGATAAGGGCGTTGATGTTTATAGAGTAGATAACTACATGATAAATCCAAATAATTTCATAGACTGGATAATGCAACTTAACTTTAATATGATAGCAAAAGCAAATGAACTAATTGCTGAAAAAGGTAAATTCGATGTTATCCACGCACATGATTGGTTAGTTACATATAGTGCAAAAACACTTAAGAATTCTTATGGAATACCATTAGTAAGCACAATACATGCTACTGAAGCAGGTAGAAATAGCGGAATTCATGATGAAACACAAAGATATGTAAACGATACAGAATGGCTATTAACTTATGAATCATCAGAAGTAATAGTAAATAGTAAATTTATGAAAAATGATATTCAAAGATTATTTGGATTACCTTATGAAAAAATAAATGTAATTCCAAATGGAGTTAATATTAATTCATTTGTAGGAATAGAAAAAGACTATGATTTCAGAAGACAATATGCTTCAGATAATGAAAAAATAATATTGTTTATGGGAAGACTAGTATATGAAAAAGGTGTTCAACATTTAATATCAGCAATGCCAAAAATATTAAATGGTTACCATGATGCAAAGCTTGTAATAGCAGGTAAAGGCGGAATGATAGATGAACTAAAAGCTCAAGTAGAATCAATGGGATTAAGCCAAAAGGTATACTTTACAGGTTACTTAAATGCTAAACAAGTTGCCAAAATGTACAAATGTGCTGATGTTTCGGTATTTCCAAGTACTTATGAACCATTTGGTATAGTAGCACTAGAAGCAATGCTTGCAGGAGTACCAACTGTTGTATCAGATGTTGGAGGACTAAATGAAATTATAGAACATGGTGTAGATGGAATGAAAAGCTATGCAGGAAATCCAAACTCACTTGCAGATTCTATACTTGCATTATTACTAAATCCAGAATTATCAGATAGAGTATCAAAACAAGCAAAAATCAAAGTTAAAAATGAATACAATTGGGCAAAAATTGCACAAGATACATATTTTGCTTATGAAAAAGCAATTTGCCAAACAATGGCAGAGCGCCAAGCAAATCAACTATTACAAGAAAGAGCAAAAAAAGCAAAAAAGGCAAAGGGAACAGAAAACGAAATTACAAATTTATTATCTTTCAAAAAACGCCAAGCTTATGCTTAAAATAAAAGGAAGTGATACAAAATGTATGTGTATGATGAGGCAAATAATTTAGCAAAAGCAATTCAAGAAAGCAAAGAATATTTAGAATTTCAAAAAGCTAAAGCAGATGTTTCTAAAAACCCAGAAATGAAAGCAAAAATTGATGAGTTTGAAAAAACAAGATATGAAGTTCAATCAATGTCTTTTCAAGGAAAAGATGACCCAGAAAAAATGAAAAAACTTCAAGAAATGTATAATATTTTAAAAAGTGACAAAGCTATTAAAGAATACTTTGATATTGAAGTCCGTTTTAATATTATGCTTGCAGATGTAAATAGAATAATTAGCGAATCTGTAAAGGATTTATTATAAAAAATTCACCCTAAAATTATTAGGGCGATTTTTTTATACATCCATTTGGCTACTTAAAAATCCTGCAGCAGACTGAACTACTTTAAGCTCAGTATCTCCCATTTCAGTGTTTTGCTCCTTAGAAAGTAAAATAACACTTCCAATAACATCTCCATCACTAATTATAGGATAAATCACTTGTGAATTGTAGCGCCAATTTTTATTGTCGTTTTGAGTAATAGGCAATGCAATTTCATTATTGGCTTTGCTAGTATATATTTCTTTGTTTTCAATAACTTTTTCTAATTCAGGACTTAAAGATTGTTCCAAAAATTCTTTCTTAGAACCGCCGGATACAGCAATAACAGTATCTTTATCTGTTATACAAGCAATATGTCCAGTTGTTTTAGAAAGTGTTTCAGCATATCCACTTGCAAATTCAGAAAGTTCACCAATAGGCGAATATTTCTTTAAAATTACTTCCCCTTCTTTATCTGTGAAGATTTCAAGAGGATCCCCTTCTTTTATATGAAGAGTCCTTCTAATTTCCTTTGGAATAACAATCCTACCTAAATCATCAATTCTTCTAACTACTCCAGTTGCTTTCAAAACCTTACCTCCTTTTAACTTTTATGTTTAAAAATAGTATTTGAGAAAAAAGAAAAAAATATTCATAAAATTGACAAAATATTTTTCAAAATCAAAATATTTCCTTAAAATCTATTGAAAAATATACATAATTGAGTGTATAATATAAAATAGTCTAGGAGGAATGAAATGAAAACTATAAACTTAAAAGATACATATTTAAATTTTTTTGAGAGTAAAGGACATAAAGTTATACCAAGTGCTCCAATTATTCCAGAAAACGATCCAACATGTTTATTTAATACTGCAGGAATGCAACCATTAGTACCATATTTAAAAGGTGAGCCACACCCAGAAGGAACACGTTTAACAGATGTTCAAAAATGTTTTAGAACAAACGATTTAGACTCAATTGGAGATACTACACACCATACATTTTTTGAAATGCTTGGAAACTGGTCTCTAGGAGATTATTTTAAAGAAGAAGCTATTACATGGAGTTTTGAACTTTTGACAAAACACTTAAATATTCCAGTAGAACGTTTAGCTGTTACAGTTTTTAAAGGAAACGACATTGTTCCAGCAGATACTGAATCAGCTGAAATTTGGAAAAGAAATGGCATTAAAGAAGAAAGAATAGCATTTTTAGGTGATGATAATAACTGGTGGCCAAATATGGAACTTACAGGACCATGTGGACCAGATACTGAAATCTTTTATTGGAGAAGCAATGAGGCAATACCAGAAAAGTTTGATCCAGATAATGAAAATTGGGTAGAAATTTGGAACAATGTGTTTATGCAATATAACCATGAAGCTGACGGAACATTCAAACCTTTAAAAAACAAAAATGTAGATACAGGACTTGGTGTTGAAAGGGTTACAGCAATACTTGAAGGATGCACAGATAATTATAAATCTTCAGTATGGAAAGATGTAATTGCAAAAATAGAAGAAATATCAGGCTTATCTTATGATGATGAAGAAAATGCCAAAGCTATGAGAATTATTGCAGATCACATCAGAGCTGTTGTAATAATAGCAGGTGATGATGCTGGAATTAAACCTTCAAATACAGACCAAGGATATATTTTAAGAAGATTAATAAGAAGAATTATTAGATATGCTAAAAAACTAAATATAGACATAAATAGCAATTGGGAACAAGAATTAGCCCAAATGATAATTGAGAAGTACTCAAAATACTACAGCGAACTTGAAAGAAACAGAGATGTAATATTACAAGTACTTAAAGATGAAAAGGTTAAATTTAATAGAACACTAGAAAAAGGACTTAGAGAATTTGAAAAAGCAATAAAAACAATCGATGGAACTACAATTAATAAGGATATAGCTTTTAAATTGTATGATACTTATGGATTCCCAATTGAGCTTACAGAGGAACTTGCAAAGGAACAGGGATTGACTGTAGATACAGAAGGATTTAAGCAAAAATTTGCAGAGCATCAAGAAAAATCAAGAGAAGGTGCTACTCAAAAATTTAAAGGTGGTCTTGCTTCAACAGGAGAGATGGAAACAAAATACCATACAGCAACACACCTTCTAAATGCAGCTTTAAAGAAGGTTCTAGGCCCTCATGTGCATCAAAAAGGAAGTAATATAACAGCTGAAAGAATGAGATTCGATTTTTCACATAATAGCAAAATGACAGATGAGGAAAAGCAAAAAACCGAAGATTTAGTTAACGAATATATAAAAATGGCAATTCCAGTAGAAAAACTTGAAATGAAAAAGGAAGATGCAATTGCACAAGGCGCAGAAGCAATGTTTGCTGATAAATATGCAGATATCGTATCAGTTTATAAAATTGGAGATGTTTCAATGGAACTTTGTGGTGGACCTCATGTTCACAACACAAGTGAGCTAGGACATTTTAAAATTAAAAAAGAAGAAGCATCATCAGCAGGGGTAAGACGTATAAAAGCAATACTTGAATAATTGGAGGAGATTTAATGGAAGAAGATTGTATTTTTTGTAAAATAATCAAAAAAGAAATACCAGCAACAATTGTATATGAAGATGATGAAGTAATAGCTTTTAAAGATATTCATCCAATAACACCAGTACACATTTTAGTAATTCCTAAAAAACATATTTCTAGCTTAGTAGACTTAAAAAAAGAGGATGAAGCAGTTATAGGAAAGATTTATTCTGTTATAAATAAAATTGCAGAGCAAGAAGGAATTCTTGATAAAGGATTCAGAGTAATTGTAAATTGTGGAGAAGATGGTGGCCAAGTTGTAAAACACGTACATTTTCATTTGTTAGGTGGTAAAAAACTAGGAGTTAAAATATCATCATAAAATTTAAGAAAACTGTTCATAAAACATGAACAGTTTTCGTGCTTTTAAAATATGTATATAACACATTTTAAATCTGTGGGGGTGGAAAGAAAATATCCACCCAAAGTATTTTTCTACTTATAATTCAAACTAGCAACCACCACAACCGTTGTTTCCTCCACAGCAGCAGCAGATTATTATTAAAAGAATTATAATCCAGCAGCAATCGTTTCCAAATCCGAAACCACCGCATCCGCATCCTCTACTTTCTGGCATATCTCTTTCACCTCCCTGATTAAAGAAAAAATCTTAAGTCTTTTTCTTCATTCGTTATGTTATATAGTATTCTGATAAAGAAAAAAGTGTTACAAAATAATTAAAATAAATTATCTGCATGCAAATCTATAAGCTCACCATCGATTTGCTATTTTATGTAAATAATGGTATAATATTAAAGCATGGTACACTTTAGGCGTACCAAATAAAATTAAGGAGAGATTAAAATGGTTTCTGCGAAAAAGGTGCTTTATGCGAGCATTTCTCCTTCTGTCAGGTCTGATCAGGAGGCGTTTAGCGAGATTAGCATTAGTCGGGCGAGAGAAGTTTTGGAGATAGCATCACAGCAGATGCTGCGGAAGGGACTTACTTCGATTGATTTGAAGGAAATTGGGGAGTTTGATTATCCGTATCTTCGGTTTGTTAGACCTTATGCTGAGGAAAATGGGTACGAACTTGAAGGTTTTACCTTGAAGGTCAAAGAAAGCATAACCTAAAATCTCATGGAAGAATCACTATTTTTTACTAAAAGTAGTGATTCTTTCTCTTTTTCGTGATATAATATCTATTAACGCAAAAATTTAAGGAGTGAAAATAATGAACGACAATATTATAGTAAAGGGAGCAAAAGCACACAATTTAAAAAATATAAATGTAACTATACCAAGAGATAAATTAGTAGTAATAACAGGACTTTCAGGCTCTGGTAAATCATCACTGGCTTTTGATACTTTGTATGCTGAAGGACAAAGGCGATATGTTGAAAGTTTATCTTCGTATGCAAGACAATTTTTAGGACTTATGGAAAAGCCAGATGTAGAGTCTATAGAAGGACTTTCACCAGCTATTGCAATAGACCAAAAAACAACATCTAAAAATCCTCGTTCAACAGTTGGAACAGTAACAGAAATATATGATTACATTCGTTTATTATATGCCAGAATAGGAGAACCACATTGCCCTAAATGTGGTAAAAAGATAGAAAAACAAACATTAGACCAAATAGTAGAATCAGTATTAAAACTTGAAGAAGGAACTAAAATTCAAGTCTTAGCACCAGTTGTAAGAGGAAAAAAAGGTGAATATAGAGCCTTATTGGAAAACTTTGCAAAAGAAGGTTTTGTAAGAGCAAGAGTGGATGGAACAGTTTACGAACTAACAGATGATATTGACCTAGATAGAAAGAAAAAACACAATATAGACTTAATTGTTGATAGATTAGTAATAAAAGAAGATATTAGGAGTAGACTTGCAGAATCAATAGAAATATCATTAAAATATGCCAATAATTTAGTGGTAATTGCAACACCAAATGATGAAATGCTATTTAGCCAAAACTATGCTTGCCCAGATTGCAATATAAGCATAGAAGAACTATCACCAAGAATGTTTTCATTCAACAATCCATTTGGAGCTTGTCCAGAATGTACAGGAATAGGATATTTAATGAAAATGAATGAAGACCTAATCATTCCAGATAAAAACAAAACTTTATATGATGGAGTAAAAGCTTTTGGAGCAAGCACAATGAAAAAAGGCGATACAATGGCTAAAATGTACTTTGAAAGTATAGCCAAACATTATGGAGTAGATATAAAAGTTCCAATAAAAAAACTTCCAAGAGACTTTTTAGACAAAATTCTATACGGAACAGGAACTGAAGAAATAGACTTTAAATACACATCAGCTGCAGGAGAAAGAAAATTCAAAGCACCATTTGAAGGTGTAATTCCAACACTAGAAAGACGATACAAAGAAACAAAATCTCAAGGAATGAGAGAATTTTATGAATATTATATGACAAACAGTCCATGTGAAGCTTGCCATGGAGCAAGATTAAGAAAAGAAAGCCTTGCAGTTACAGTAGGCGGCAAAAACATTCAAGAATTAACAGATATGCCAATAGATAAAATTCAAGATTTTATGAACAATTTGCAACTTGATAAAACAAAAGCATTAATTGCAAATCAAATATTAAAAGAATTAGAAAAAAGACTTCAATTCCTTGTAGATGTTGGATTAGAATATTTGACTCTATCTAGACCAGCAGGAACATTATCAGGAGGAGAGGCACAAAGAATAAGGTTAGCAACACAAATAGGAGCAGGCCTTACAGGAGTTTTATATATACTTGACGAACCAAGCATTGGACTTCACCAAAGAGATAATGACAAATTAATTGCAACACTAAAAAAACTAAGAGACCTTGGAAACACAGTAATAGTAGTTGAACATGATGAAGATACAATGTATGCAGCAGACTATATTGTAGATATTGGCCCAGAAGCAGGTGTGCATGGAGGAAATGTAATTGCAACAGGAACAGTAGAAGATATTAAAAATAATCCAAATTCAATTACAGGTGCATACCTAAGTGGTAGAAAACAAATAAAAATACCAACAAAGCGCAGAAAATCTAATGGTAAAGCAATTACAATTAAGGGTGCAAGAGAAAATAACTTAAAAAACATAGATGTAAAAATACCACTAGGAGTATTTACATGTATAACAGGTGTTTCAGGCTCAGGAAAAAGTACTTTAATAAATGAAATATTATATAAAGGTCTAGCCAAGGAACTATACAATGCATCAGAATTTCCAGGAAAACATGATAAAATACTTGGAATAGAAAATATAGATAAAGTTATAAACATAGATCAATCTCCAATTGGTAGAACTCCAAGGTCAAACCCAGCAACATATACCGGAGTGTTTGACCTAATAAGAGACATATTTGCCGGAACAAATGAAGCTAAATTAAGAGGATATGAAAAAGGAAGATTTAGTTTTAATGTTCAAGGTGGAAGATGCGAAACTTGCCAAGGTGATGGAGTTTTAAAAATTGAAATGAACTTTTTACCAGATATTTATGTACCATGTGAAGTATGCCATGGAAAAAGATACAATAGAGAAACACTTGAGGTAAAATATAAAGGAAAAAGCATATCAGATGTTTTAGACATGACTGTTGAAGAAGCATTAGAATTTTTCGAAAATATACCAAAAATCAAACAAAAAGTTCAAACATTATATGATGTAGGACTTCGGATATATAAAACTTGGACAACCATCAACAACTCTATCAGGTGGAGAAGCACAAAGAATAAAACTTGCAACTGAACTTTCAAAACGTGCAACAGGAAAAACTCTATACATTTTAGACGAACCAACAACAGGGCTTCACATAGCAGATGTTCACAAACTAATAGAAATACTTCAAAGATTAGTAGATACAGGAAATAGCATTGTAGTAATAGAACACAATCTAGACTTAATAAAAACAGCAGACCACATAATAGACTTAGGACCAGAAAGCGGAGAAAAAGGCGGCGAGATTATAGCAATAGGAACACCAGAGCAAATAGCAAAAAATGAAAGGTCATATACTGGAAAATTTTTAAAGAAAATGTTAGAAAAATAACGAAACTTATTGAAAAATAAGATAACTTACTATATAATAAACGAAAGAATAAGGAGGATATTATATGTATATTAACGACATAAATATTTTACTATATGTATTACTAGCTTTCATAGGAGGGTTTGTAGGCCAATTTGTAGATTACTTAAACTTTGTATTTTTAAGTGAAAGAAAGATTATCTCAAAAGAGTCTTTACATGAATATAAAAAGACTTTTAAGCTAAATTATGGCCTAATTTTAACAAATGCATTTCTGTATGCAATTACATTGTATACATTTGGCCTAAGTTTAGATACAGTAAGGTTTTGCTTACTTATCCCAATGCTACTTTCAGCCTTTTATGTAGATTTTAAGATACAAATAATACCAAACAGGTTAAATTTAACAATGTTTGAAATAGGGTTAGTATTTGCATTTATATTTGGAATACAAAACCTAAACATAGCAAAAGACATGTTACTTGGAATGCTTGCAGGAGGAGGAATTTTCCTATTAATAACTTTAATAGGTGGAGCAATTGCAGGAAAAGAGGCAATGGGACTTGGCGATGTGAAACTTATGGGAGCACTAGGATTATATTTTGGTATGTTTAAAATAACAATGATATCTGTATTGTCGTTTTTAATTGGAGGTATAATTAGCATAATAATAATAATTGCCAGAAAAAACAGAGAAGATGGATATATACCATTTGGTCCATTTATCGTTTTAGCAACACTTGCTGCAATATTTATACCATCAAATATACTATATGTTTTTCTAATGAAGGTATTTACTCTAGGTATGTTTTAAAAAAGTAAAAGGGGTGTTTTCAATATGAATGAAAAAATAAGACTTTTACGAGAGAGGTTAAGAAGCTTAAAATTTGAGGGAATGATTGTAACAAATCCAATAAGCATAAAATACTTAACCAATATAGAAAACGAAGGAACACTACTAATCACAAGAAAAGAAAATATATTTTTAACATATACAATGTTTTTAGAAAGTGTAAAAAGTACGCTTACGATAAATGATGAAATAATAGTTGCAGATTTTAGAGATGTTAGCAAAGAGGAATATGAAAACTTTTTCCTATTTTGCGAAAATGTTGGCTTTGAAGAAAACTATGTAACATATAAGCAATATCACTACTTAAAACAAAAATACAGAGTAAATAATTTAGCAGAAACAGATAATATAATAGAAAAATTAAGAGCTGTAAAAACTGAAGATGAAATTGAAAAAATAGAAAAAGCATGTAAGCTTACAGATGAGTGCTTTAGCCACTTACTAGAATATATCAAAATAGGAATGACAGAAAAAGAAATTGCTTTGGAAATAGAAATGTTCTTTAAAAAGAATGGAGCAGAAGGATTAGCCTTTGACACAATTGTTGCTATCGGACCAAACAGTGCAAACCCACATTGGGTACCAGGAGACACAAAAGTAAAAATGGCAGACTTAATTTTAATTGATATGGGCTGCAAATATCAAGGATACTGTTCTGATATGACAAGAACAATATTTATGGGTTGCATATTAGAAGAAATAAAACCAGTGTATGATTTGGTTTTAAAAAATCAGCTATACACGAACAAAGAGATAAAAGAATATGCAAGTATAAAAACGTTATCTCAAATGGTTGAAAGTGATTTTAAATTAAATGGGTATGATTTAATCCACTCACTTCGGGCATAATATTGGAATGGAAACACATGAAATGCCATACATTAATTCTAAGAATGATACATTCTTAAAAGAAAATATGGTTATAGCAAATGAACCGGGAATATACATACCAGGAAAATATGGAGTAAGAATTGAAGACACAATATTAGTAGAAAAGAATGGATGTAGAGTTCTTACACGGCTCACCAAAAAATTATGTTATAATATGACTTGATTTTTGCTAGAAAATATAGTAAAATATAAAGGTTAGTATAAATATTAAAAAGAAAGAGGGAAAATTTATGGCAGAAGTTTACATGGCAGGAGATGTTAGAAACGGAACAACATTTGAACTAGATGGTTCAGTATTTAAAGTAGTTGAATTTCAACACGTAAAACCAGGAAAGGGTGCAGCATTTGTTAGAACAAAACTAAAAAATGTAATTACAGGTGCAGTTCTTGAGAGAACTTTCAACCCATCAGAAAAATTACAAGGAGCTGAAATTGAAAAAAGAGAAATGCAATATCTATATGCAGATGGAGATTTATATTATTTCATGGATAATGAAACTTATGATCAAATTCCATTAAATAAAGCAGATTTAGGAGATATGCTAAGATTCTTAAAAGAGAATATGATAGTAAAAACACTAGCATTTAAAGGAAAAATATTTGCTATTGAACCACCAATGTTCGTAGAACTAGAAATCACATACACAGAACCAGGATTTAGTGGAAACACAGCAGGAGCAGGAGCAACAAAACCAGCAGAACTAGAAACTGGAGCAACAATAAATGTTCCATTATTTGTTAATACTGGTGACAAAATAAGAATAGACACAAGAACTGGCGAATACATGGAAAGAGTTTAATTATAAAAATGGAGGGTATTTATGGCAAATTTTGATTTAGAATTTGAAAAAATATTAAAAAATTTAAATGAAAACATTAAAGACCCAGAAGCACTAGAAATTGCAAAAGTTGAAGTGTTTAAACTATACAATCTTTTCTTTGATGAACTTACAGAACTTGAGCAAACAGTAAACAAAAAAATCCTTGCAATTGCAGAAAGCCAATTACATGTAGAAGAAGAGATTAAAAAGATGAATAAAAGCATCAAAAATATAGAAAAAGACATATACATGGACGACGAGCAAGATGACGAAGACGAGGAAGAAGATTTCGATGTAGAAATCAAATGTCCATACTGTAACGCAACTTTTACAGCAGAAATGAGTGAACTTACAGGTCCAGAAATCGTTTGCCCAGAATGCAAAAACACAATAGAACTAGACTGGGGAGATGAGGATTCAAACTGCGGAGACGGCTGCGACTGCTGCTCAGGCGGTTGTCATCATCATGATGAAGATGAGGAAGATGAATAAAAAAATGCCATACAGGCATTTTTTTATTTGCCTAAATAATCCACAGGATTTACTGATTCTCCATTTATATATAACGAATAATGCAGATGTGGGCCTGTTGTGGCTCCGTTTGTGGGAGCTCCGGTTAGAGTCTTTGTATGGATTATTGGGGACATTATATACATTTTTTGGGCCGACATTTGCTACGATGTCGCCTTTATTTACGTTTTGACCTAGATATACTAAGAAGTATGGTGAGATATGGGAATAGTTGGCGGTGTATGTGCCATTAGAGATTCTTAAGGTGTATCCATTGGCTCCAAAGAAACCTAGATATGTAACTGTACCTGAAAATGTGGCAATGATGTTTGAACCTGCTGGAGCGCCTATATCAATTCCTCTATGAAATACCCCTGCTCCTTGAGCAGGGGCTTTTCTATAACCGTAAGGGGATGTAATTGCTTTGTAATTTGGCGTAGGCCACAGGAATTCAGGGGTCCCGAGCGATAAAATCTGGGGTTAATTCTATTGAATTATCAGGGATATTGATTTCTCCAATTGAAGATAATGAAAAAACTATTCCAGAAAAGCATATTAAGATAAATAATAATGCGATGATAAAATATTTGAATTTAAACATAAGATTCAAACCTCCAAAAAATAAAAATTTTAAGATTAAATTAAGATTAAAATTCTAAAATATATATTGGGATTATACACTAGGTTTTTAAAAAATTCAAGATGTTTTCAAAAAAATTAAAAATGACTGTAATTTTTTGTCGAAATATGTTATAATCACCAAGTAAACGAAAACAGAAAGAGGATTGAAATGAAAGAAGTTATTCATATAGGTATTGATGTTGGTTCAACAACAGTAAAAGTAATAGTTATGAACCAAAAACAAGAAACAATATATTCAACATATAAAAGACATTTTTCAGACACCAAAAACACAGTATGTGATGTTTTAGAAGAAATAGCAGAGAAGTTTGAAAGTTACGATATGACCTTTAGCCTTACAGGTTCAGGGGCTTTATCAGTATCTGAATTTTTAGATTTATCATTCATACAAGAAGTTGTAGCATGCAAAAGGGCTGTAGAAAAATATATTCCACAAACTGATGTTGTAATTGAACTTGGAGGAGAAGACGCCAAAATTATTTATTTTGGAAGGTCAATTGAACAACGAATGAACGGAACATGTGCAGGAGGCACAGGAGCATTTTTAGACCAAATGGCAACACTTTTAAACACAACAACAGTTGGTTTAAATGAATATGCTAAAAACTATAACACTATTTATCCAATAGCATCAAGATGCGGAGTATTTGCTAAAACTGATATACAACCACTTTTAAATGAAGGTGCAGCAAAAGAGGATATTTCAGCTTCAATATTCCAAGCAGTAGTTAACCAAACAATCTCAGGCTTAGCTTGCGGTAGACCAATAAGAGGAAAAGTTGCATTCTTAGGTGGACCACTTAGTTATTTATCAGAACTTAGAAAAAGATTTATAGAAACATTAGAATTAAAAGATGATGAAATAATAGTGCCAGAAGATGCACACCTTTTAGTTGCAAAAGGAGCTTGTTTAGACTCTTTTGAATGCAAACCAATATCTGTAGAAAAATTAAAAAGCAAAATAGCACTTTTAAGAAATTACCATGATACAGCACAAGATTCATTAAAACCATTGTTCACAATTGAAGATGAATATAAAGAATTTAAAGAAAGACACAGCAAACACCAAGTTCCAAAAGCAGAACTTGCAAGTTACACAGGGGACTGCTTCTTAGGAATAGATGCAGGGTCTACAACAAGTAAATTAGTTTTAATAGATAAAGATGCAAAATTGCTATATTCAGCATATAAAAATAATGAGGGTAAACCATTACAAACAGTAATTGGAATGCTTAAAAACTTGTATGATGTTTTACCTAAAAAAGCAACAATTAGATATTCAGGCTCAACAGGATATGGGGAAAAACTAATGGCAACAGCTTTAAACCTTGAAATGGGAGAAATAGAGACAATTGCGCATTACACAGCTGCTAAAAAGTTCATGCCAGAAGCTACAAGTATTGTAGATATTGGTGGACAAGATATGAAATATATAAAAATCAAAAATGGAGCAGTTGATAATATAATGCTAAATGAAGCTTGTTCATCTGGCTGTGGTTCATTTATAGAAACATTTGCAAAAAGCTTAAATTTAAGCATTCAAGAATTTGTTGAAGAAGCAATAAAATCAAATAGACCAGTGGATTTAGGTTCAAGATGTACAGTGTTCATGAACTCAAAAATTAAACAAGCTCAAAAGGAAGGCTACAAAGTTGGAGATATATCAGCAGGACTTTCATATTCAGTTATTAAAAACGCAATTCAAAAAGTTATGAAAATAAGAGATGTAGAAACACTTGGGGATTCTATTGTTGTGCAAGGAGGAACATTCTACAATGATGCAGTTTTAAGAGCATTTGAACTAATTGTAGGCAAAAATGTTATAAGACCAGACATAGCAGGACTTATGGGAGCTTATGGTATAGCGCTTTTAGCAAAAGAAGAGTTTGATGGATTAGAAAACAAACAATACACTTCAAAAGTTACTAAAATGGAAGATTTAGATAGCTTAAAAGTAACAGTTTTACATACAAGATGCCATGGATGTGAAAATAACTGCCAACTAACTATAAATGAATTTTCAACAGGAAAAAGATTTATAACAGGAAATAGATGCGAAAAAGGTGCTGGAATTGAAAGAAGCAAAACTCAAATTCCGAACATTTATAAATACAAATATCAAAGATTATTTGGGTATAAGCCACTAGCAGAAGAAGATGCAAAACGTGGAACTATAGGAATACCAAGGGTTCTAAATATGTATGAAGATTATCCATTTTGGTTTACATTGTTTACGAACCTAGGATTTAGAGTAGTTCTTTCAGAAAAAAGTGATAGAAAGACTTATGAAAAAGGTATGGAATCAATGCCATCAGAATCAGTGTGCTATCCTGCAAAATTAAGCCATGGACACATTATAAGTTTAATAAACCAAGGTGTTAAAACAATATTTTATCCATGTATGATGTACTCAAGGCAAGAAGACAGTAAGGCAAACAATAAATACAATTGCCCAATAGTAATATCATATTCAGAAGTTTTGAAAAATAATGTTGAGGAATTAAAAGATATAAAGTTTATAAATCCATTCTTGCCATTTGAAAGAAAAGCACTTGCAAAAAGACTATATGAACTTAATGAATTTAAAGAATATAACTTCACTAAAAAAGAACTAAAAGAGGCTGTAAACAAGGCAGAAGAGGAATATCAAAGGTATAAAGATGATGTAAGGAAAAAAGGCGAAGAGACATTAAAATATATAGAGGCAAATCATTTAAAAGGAATTGTTTTAGCAGGAAGACCTTACCATGTTGACCCAGAAATAAATCATGGTATAGATACAATGATTACAACTCTTGGCTTATGTGTTTTATCAGAAGACAGCATAGCACATCTTTCAACTGTAAAAAGGCCAATTAGAGTTGTTGACCAATGGGTATTTCATTCAAGATTATATAGAGCGGCAGATGTTGTTGGAAAAAATAAAAATCTAGAACTTGTACAATTAAATTCTTTCGGCTGCGGTGTTGATGCAGTTACAACAGACCAAGTTGAAGAAATTTTATCAAGTTATGGAAGAATGTACACTTTAATTAAAATTGATGAAGTAAATAATTTAGGAGCAATAAGAATTCGTATTCGTTCACTAATTGCTAGTATGAATAAAAGAAAAAATATGAACTTGAAAGCTTGTGGTAACTATGAAATTGAAAAACATGAGTTTACAAAGGAAATGAAAAAAGATTACACAATATTAGTACCACAAATGTCTCCAGTTCATTTTGAAATGTTTGAACAGGCCTTGCTTTCAGAAGGATACAAAGTTAAACTCTTAAGAGATAGCACTAGCCATACAGTAGAAACTGGGCTAAAATATGTAAATAATGATGCTTGTTATCCATCAATATTAACAATAGGCCAATTAATGGAAGAGGTTGAATCAGGCAAATATGATACAAACAAGCTTGCATTAATGATGTCTCAAACAGGTGGCGGCTGTAGGGCAACAAACTATATAGGATTTATTAGAAAAGCCTTAAAAGATGCAGGATATCCAAATATTCCAGTAATTTCATTTAACTTTGTTGGAATGGAAAAAAATTCAGGATTTAAAATAACATTACCGCTTGTGAAAAAACTAATAAAAGCAACAATATATGGGGACTTGCTTCAAAAAATGTTACATAAAAACAAAGCTTATGAAGTAAATAAAGGTGAAACTGAAAAACTTTATAATTCGTGGCTGGAAAAATGTAAAACACTAACAGTTGAGGCAAGTATGGAAGAATTCAACTCAAGTGTAGAACAAATTGTAAGTGATTTTGAAAAAATAGAGCTTGATACTTCAAAAGAAAAGCCAAAAGTTGGAATAGTTGGGGAAATATTAATAAAATATCATCCATTCGGAAACAATTATTGTACAGACCTTCTTGAAAAAGAAGGAGCAGAAGTTGTAATGCCGGATTTAATGGGATTTGTGAAGTATGTAATAATGAACAGCATTGTAAAAGCAAAAATCTTTAAAACAGGAATAGTTAATGCTTCAATATATAAAATTGCATTAGATATTGTAAATAAACTTGAAAATTCAACTAAAACAGCTCTTGAAAAGTCTGAAAAGGGTTATTTACCACCATGTAACATAGAAGAACTTGCAGGAATGGTAGAAGAAATATTATCAACAGGAAATCAAACAGGAGAAGGCTGGATACTAACAGCAGAAATGCTTGAATTTATGCACAATGGAATAGAAAACATAGTATGTTTGCAACCATTTGCCTGCTTGCCAAACCATGTAGTTGGAAAAGGAGTAATAAAAACAATAAGAAACAAATATCCAGAAGCCAACATTGCACCAATAGACTATGACCCAGGAGCAAGTGAAAGCAACCAAGTAAACAGAATTAAACTGTTATTAACAATTGCGAAAGATAATTTGAAGCTTAAGGAAAAAAGAAAGAAAACTATAAAAATTGAAAATGAAGAGACAGCAAAGGAAGAAGTAAAAAATTGAAAAATGGAGGCTTATAAATGAAAAATACAAAAGGAATAAGATTAGCTCAGTAATAAAAAAATTTATACTATCTATTTTTAAGAAAATGGTAAATTGTAAAAGTAAAATAAGGTATGGTTGTAGTGTAACCATATCTTTTTCTATCTTCTGTATATTAAGTTTCTTTAGTACATCATTTCCATAAAAATAAGTAAGTACTTCATATATCTAAAAATAGGCGTTTTTTTTAAGAAACCACTTGACAAGAAAATACAAAATGATATATATTAGTTGTGTAAATTATTCTAAAAAAATAAAGCACATTGAAAAGTAAATAGAAAAGTAAAAAGCAAAGTCTGTTTGCAGAAGCTGTTATTCCAATGTGCAAAAAGCAGAATAATTTGCAAGAAAATAAAACAAAATAACAACAAGAAAAATTAAAAAAACACAAAAGGGGGAATTAAAATGCAAAATAGAAACAAAGGTATAACGCTAATAGCGTTAATAATAACAATTATTGTAATGCTAATATTAGTAGCAGTAAGTATAAGCGTAGCCTTAAACACAGGGCTATTTAAATCAGCAAGTGATGCAACAAAGAACTGGAAATCAGCACAAGAAACAGAAGCAAATGTTGGGTCTGAAATTAAAATAGGTGATAAAACTTATTCGAGCATAGAAGAGTATATTAAAGACACAACACCATTACCAGAAGGCGCTGGAAAAAGGGCTGATAAAACAAAAGAATATTCGGATGGAACAAAAACAGCATGGATACCAGCAGGATTTACAGTATCAGGGATAAGAGAAGAAACAACAATAGATGGAGGGCTAGTAATATATGATATTCCAGCAGGAACAACAGTAGACTGGACAAATCCAGATCGTATAAAAACAGCATATAACCAATTTGTATGGATACCAGTAAAAGTCAATAAAACAACAGAACCAGTAGACACAGAAACAAGTATAGCAGCATTTAAAAGAAGTGCATGGACTGCAAATGCAGAAACAGGAGGAGAAAGAACAGGATTAGATACAAAATATACTGAGCCAGATGCAACTAATGATACAGATGATAAAACAGGTATAGCAAAGCAAATAGAAAATTTAACAAAAAGTATATATAAATATGAAGGATTTTATATAGGTAGATACGAAGCTGGAGTAAAGCCAAATGCTGATGGAACATCAACACCAAGAACAAGTAGTAGTGATTCACAAACAGCAGATTGTGTAATACAACAAGATAAATACCCATATATCTATGTAAAATGGGGAAAAAGTATGTCTGATATAAGTGAAGGAGCAGTATATCTATCAAATAGATTATATAATACAAATGAATATGGTGCAAAAAGTATGCTATGTACAGGAGCATGTTGGGATAGTATGTTAGATTTTATAAAAGATAGAGACCATAGTGTAAAAGATAGTACTACATGGGGAAATTACAAAAATTCAGAAACATTTGAAATTACCAGAGGGTTCTATGCAGTTCTGAATACAAGAAATTTTACTCTTGGAAGTTTTAACAATGTTGGAAGTAAATATTCAAAAATGAAAGATAAACTTATTTTACTAACCACAGGAGCAACAGAAAGAAACTCTGCTAAAAATATATATGATGTAGCAGGAAATTGTTGTGAATGGACCACGGAGTCTGGTTCTTTGAGCGGTCGAGTTCTCAGGGGCGGTGATTACAGCAACAGTGGTTCTGGCAGTCCAGCATGCAATCGCGGCTTCAGTTCAGCAGACAGCAGCGGCTTCAGCATTTCTTTCCGTTCCACACTTTATGTATCGCTGTAGGCTTGCAGGCGATAAATTAATTAAATATTCCAAAGTAGTTTTAGGGAAGCTACTTTAAAGCTAAGTAACTTAGCGAATTTTATACGCTAAGTGAAGGCAACTTTTTCCTTGAGAAACAAGGAAAAAGTTGCTTAACTAGCGTGTCGCCACTAGCGTGGCGCTTTTTCTCATGTTTTAGAGGCCTATAATAGCCTCTAAAACATGAGAAAAAGCTGTAACTTGTAATAGCCATTGCATATTTTAAATTCATAGGGTGTAATTGCCAAAGGCTTTTGTGGAATTTTAGCCAAAAATATGTAGAAAAATGGCAAAAATATTAGGAGAAGGTCTAGCAGTATTATTAAATAAAAAGCTAAAATTAAAATGCAGTTGTTATAGAAAAAATATATGTAAAGTAGGTATACCAATAAATTCATTAAACAAATACAAGAAATTTATTAAAAAACTGAAAAGCGCTTGATTTTTGAAGGAAAATGTGGTATAGTTAATTAGCAAGTGAATAAGTGTACTTAAAGAGTGGGCAATGCCCACTCTTAAGTTTTGAAGGTAAGGAGAGTAATAAATTGGCAAAAATTGAGGAAAATGTTGAGAAGTTGATTGAGTCTAAGATTCAGGAACTGGGATATGTTCTTTATGATGTGGAGTATGCTAAGGAAGGTAAGGATTTTTATTTGCGTGTGTATATTGACAAGGATTCTGGAATTAGTTTGGAAGATTGCGAGTTAGTTAGCAACAGCATTAATGAAATGTTGGATTCTGCAGATTATATAAAAGATCAGTACTTTTTAGAGGTTTCATCTCCAGGAATTGAACGTGTTCTTAAAAAAGATAAGCATTTAAAAAACAATATTGGAGCGAAAGTTCAAATTAGGTTATTTAAACCTTATGATGGGAAAAAGCAATATGAGGGCATTTTAGAGAACTATAGCGAAGATTTTGTTGAAATCAATTTAAATTCTAAAAGTTTAAAAATAGAAAGGTCAAACATAGGGCAAATAAAAACTGTGTTTGATTGGAATTAAAGGGAGGATTTGGAAAAAAATGAAGGAAAATAATAACGAAAACAAAGAATTAATAATGGCAATTGATGAACTAGAAAAAGAAAGAGGAATTAATAAGGAATATTTATTGGAATCACTAGAAGTAGCATTAGCAGCAGCATATAAGAAAAACTTTGATTCAGCAGAAAATGTAAAAGTTGATATGAATAGCCAAACAGGAGAAATACACATATATTCTCAAAAAGAAGTTGTAGATGAAGTAGAAAACAGCAATTTACAAATTTCACTTTCAGATGCGAGACAAATTGAAAAAAAAGCAGAAATTGGTGATGTAATAAATATTGAAACAAAACCAAAAGACTTCGGAAGAATCGCAGCAGGAGCAGCAAAACAACATATTTTACAAAAAGTAAGAGAAGCAGAAAGAAATATGATTTTTGATGAATATAATGATAAAAAAGGAGAAATCGTTTCAGGAATAATACAAAAAGCAGATAAAGGAACAGTTATAGTTGACCTTGGAAAATTAGAAGGAATAATGCCTCTAAAAGAGCAAATACCAACAGAACAATATCATGTAAATGATAAAATAAAAGCTTATGTACTAAATGTAGAAAAAGGAATGAAAGGCATTCCACAAGTATTAATAACAAGAAGCCATCCAGATGTTATAAAAAAACTATTTGAGTTAGAAATTCCAGAAATATATGAAGGTTTAATCGAAGTAAAAGCAGTATCAAGAGATCCAGGATTTAGAAGCAAAGTAGCAGTATATTCAAAAAATCCAGATATTGACCCAGTAGGCTCATGTGTTGGATCAAAAGGAATTAGAATTCAAAATATCATCAACGAAATGAACGGAGAAAAAATTGATGTTATAGAATGGAGCGAAGATCCAGCAACATTTATTTGCTCAGCATTGTTACCAGCTCATGTAATGGCAATAGACACAAAACCAGAGGAAAGATTTGCACAAGTAATAGTTCCAGATGAAGAATTATCTCTAGCAATTGGAAAAGGCGGACAAAATGCACGTTTAGCAGTAAAATTAACAAACTGGAAAATTGATATTAAGAGTGAAACTCAATATAGAGACTTAATGGCTTATGAAGAAAATAAAAAAGAACAAAATGAAAAGCCACAAGATGAAGGAAATGATGAATAATGAAAAAAGCCTTCCAAAGGAAATGCATGGCATGTAACTTAAGAAAAAACAAATACGACCTAATTAGAATAGTAAAAACCAAAGATGGAGAAATTCTAGTTGACAAAACAAGTAAATTAAATACTAGAGGAGCATATATATGTAAAAATATAGATTGCCTAAACAAGCTTATAAAAAGCAATAGAATTTGTAAAATATTTAAAAAAGATATTGATAACAAAATTTATGAAGATATAAGGGGTGTAATTATTGGTAACGAAGAAAACAAGCAAACAAGAAGTTAAAAATCAAATAGGGGGTGATATTATTGGGTAACAAAATAAAAATTCATGAAATAGCAAAAAATATAGGATTAACAAGCAAAGAGGTTTTAGAAAAAGCGCATAGCTTAGGAATTGAAGCATCATCACACTTAAGTGGTGTAAGTGATGAAGAAGCAAAGAGAATTGAAAATAGTTTTTCAAAATCAAATACAAATGCTTCTAAAAATGTAGAAAAGATAAAGAAAGAATCTAAACCAAAAAAAGAAAATAAAGAAGAACCAGTAATAATTAGAAGACAAGTGATTTTGGAAGAAAGCGAAGAAAAGCTAAAACAAGAAAAGAAACAAGAAAAACGTGCAAATAGCGATGTAGGTGTAGTTCAAAGAGATAAAAAGAAAGATTTTAATATAGTTTATAGAAATAAACCAACGAAACCACTTACAGTAAGCGAACTTTTTGGCAAAAAAGAAGAACCAAAACAAGAAATAAAAAAAGAAGAAGCAGTAGTTGCAAAACAAGAAGAAGAGAAAAAAGAAGAAGTAAAACCTGTAGAAATAAAAAAGGTTGAAGAACAAGTAAAAAAAGAAGAAAAACCAGTTCAAAAACCAGAAAACAGTAATTACACAAAACCAGAACGAAATTATTATGATAGACGTGAACAAAATAATCAAAATAGAAACTACAACAATTATAATAATTACAATAATAATAGAGATAGAGACAATCAAAACAGAAATTACAATAGAGATAATAGAAACAGTAATTACAACAACAACTATAATAATCAAAGAAGACCATTTAATAATAATGGAAACCAAGATAACAGAAACAATTTTAATAGAAATAATAACTATAATAACAACAATAATAATGGTTTCAGACAAAATAGAGATGGAAACAGAGACTTTGGAAATAGAAATGGTTTTAATAAAGATAGACAAGGAAACAATAACAATAGACCATTTAATAATAGAAACAATAATGGATTCAACAATGGATACAACAGACCAAACCGCAGCTTAGACGAAAGAGGAATTGAAAAAAACATTAAAAACATAATGTCAGCTGATATTGGAGAAAAAGAAAACGTTAGAGAATATGCAAATAAGGCAATAGACAAACAAAAAGTTAATAGCAAATATGATGATAACAGAACAGCAAAGAAAAATAAAAACAGAAAAAATAATAATTATGATGAATTTAGTAGCCATAAACTAAAAGATTTAAAACAAGAAGTTGGATTATCTGATGAAGGAACAATGCTAGATTATTACGATTTAACAACAGCAAGAGGAAAGAAAAACAAGAAGAAGGCAAATAATCAAGAAGAAAGAACAAAACAAAAAATATTCCAATTAACAGAAATAACAATTCCAGAAACAATTTCAGTAAAAGATTTAAGTGCAGAACTTAAAAAGACAAGCGGAGAAATAATTAAAAAGTTATTTGGATATGGAATAATGGCAACAATAAATAATGAAATAGATTTTGATACAGCATATCTTGTTGCCCAAGAATTTGGAGTTACAGCAGTAAAGAAAGAAGTTGTAACAGATGAAGATATCTTATTTGATGATAGTGAAGATAATCCAGAAGATTTACAACCAAGACCACCAGTTGTAGTTGTAATGGGACACGTAGACCATGGTAAAACATCACTTCTAGATGCTGTAAGATCAACAAACGTAATAGAAGGAGAAGCTGGAGGAATTACACAAGCAATAGGAGCGTACAAAGTAAAGGTAAATGGTAGAGAAATCACTTTCTTAGACACTCCAGGCCATGAAGCATTTACAGCAATGCGTGCAAGAGGAGCACAAATAACAGATATAGCAATATTAGTTGTTGCTGCAAATGATGGCGTAATGCCACAAACAATAGAAGCAATAAACCATGCAAAAGCTGCTGGAATACCAATTGTTGTTGCTATCAATAAAATAGATGTTGAAGGCGCAAATATTGATAGGGTAAAACAAGAACTAATGGAATATGACCTAGTACCAGAAGAATGGGGAGGAGACACAATATTTGTTCCAATTTCTGCAAAGAAAAAACAAAATATTGATACACTTCTAGAAATGGTTTTATTAGTTGCAGACATGAAAGAATTAAAAGCAAATCCAAATAAACAAGCAAAAGGTGTTGTAATAGAAGCAAAACTAGATAAAGCAAAAGGACCAGTAGCAACAATGCTTGTACAACGTGGTACACTTGATGTTGGAGATACAATATTAGTTGGTTCTACAATAGGTAGAATTCGTACAATGACTGATGAAAACGGTAAAAAAATCAAAAAAGCTGGACCATCAACACCAGTTGAAATAACAGGATTCACAGAAGTTCCAGAAGCAGGCGAAACATTCTATGAAGTAAAAGACGAAAAAACAGCAAAACATTTAATGGAAAAAAGAAAACGCCAAGCAAGAGACAAAGCTTTGAGTTCAACACATAGAGTAACATTAGATGATTTATTTAGTCAAATTTCAAAAGGTAACTTGAAACAATTAAATTTAATAGTAAAAGCAGATGTTCAAGGTTCTGTAGAAGCTGTAAAACAATCACTTGAAAAGTTATCAAATGACGAAGTAAAAGTAAAAGTAATTCACTCAAATGTTGGAGCTGTTACAGAAACAGATGTTACACTTGCTAAAGTTTCAAATGCTATAATCATTGCATTTAATGTAAGACCAGAGCCTATAGCAAAAGACATGGCAGAAAAAGATGGAGTAGAAATAAAAATTTACTCAGTAATTTACAACGCGATAGATGATGTTCAAGCAGCAATGAAAGGAATGCTTGACCCTGTATATAAAGAAACAATTATAGGAAATGCAGAAGTAAGACAAACATTTAAAATTTCAAATGTTGGAACAATTGCTGGATGCTATGTAACAAACGGTAAAGTTGCAAGAAATGCAGGAGTAAGAGTTCTAAGAAATAATGTTGTAATACATGAAGGTAAACTAATTTCTCTAAAGAGAATGAAAGATGATGCAAAAGAAGTTCAAGCAGGATATGAATGTGGTATCCAATTAGAAAACTTCAACGACTTACAAGAAGGAGACATTATTGAGGCATTCATTATGGAACAAGTAAAATAAGGAGGCAAAATGCAAAAACATAAAAGTTCTAACCGTATGGCTAGAGTAGATGAGGAATTAAAGAGAGAACTTAGTAATATAATTAATTACGAAGTTAAAAATTCAAATGTAACAGGAATGATAAGTGTTACAAAAGTAAAAACATCACCAGACTTAAAATATGCTAAAGTAAGTGTAAGTATTATAAATTCTAAAAATGTTAAACAAACATTAGCTGGTTTAAAATCTGCATCTGGCTTTATTAGAAGCCAAATAGCTGAAAAGATGAATTTAAGAGTAACACCAGAACTTGTATTTGAATTAGATGAAAGTTTAATATATGGAGAAAAAATAGACAGAATTCTAGAACAAGTGATGAAAGAAATTAAAGATAAACAAGAGTAGAATTTAAAAATGTAAAAGGGCCTGTATAAAATTAACTGGCCCTTTACTAGAAATGAGGTAAAAAATGACTTTAGATAATATTAAGGAAGAAATATTGGAAAGCAAAAATATTGTTTTACTAACACATGAAGTCCCAGATGGAGACGCAATTGGAAGCAGCTTGGCAATGTATATAGGTCTAAAACAATTAGGCAAGAATGTTGATGTAATAATACCAAAATACTCAAAAACATTTGCTTTTTTGCCATCAGCAAATGAAATTAAAACAGAAGGTAATATTCAAAATTATGATTTAGCAATTGCTTTAGATTGCGGGGATATTAAAAGATTAAATGGATTTTCTAATTATTTTGAAGATGCAAACTGTAAAATTCAAATAGACCATCATGAAGCAAACACAATGTTTGGAGATTATAACTTTGTAAACCCTACAGCACCAGCATGTTGTCAAATTTTAATCATGGTATTAAAATTCCTTGGGGTGGAAATTACAAAAGAAATAGGAACATGCTTATTAACAGGTATAATAACAGATACAGGAGGATTTAAATACCAAAACGTTAAAGCAGAGACCTTTGAATTTGCTGCAGAACTTTTATCTAGAGGAGTAAATGTATCAGAAATATATAAAAAAGTTTTACAAACAGTTCCAAAAGCAAAATTTGAACTAAGAAAAATAGCAATGAATAGAATAGAATTACTAGAAAATGGTAAAATTGCATTCACATACATTACAAGGGAAGATGAAGAAAAAACAAAATCAGAAGACCATGATGGAATTGTAGAAATGGGCAGAGATATTGAGGGAGTAGAAGTATCAATATTCTTAAGAGAAACTGAAAACAATACATACAAAATTTCTTTACGTTCAAATGATTATGTTAATGTATCTGATATATGCCTAATGTTTGGCGGAGGCGGACACACTAGAGCTGCTGGAGGAATCATAGTAGGTTTACCATTTGAAAAGGCAAAAGAAAAAATAGTTAATGCTTGTAAAAATTGCATTAAAGAAAATTAGGGTAGAATAATGGATGGAATTTTAATAATAAATAAACCAAAGGGATATACATCAAGAGATGTAGTGAATATCGTAAAAAAAGCTCTAAACACACCTAAAGTAGGGCATACTGGAACATTAGACCCTAATGCAACAGGTGTTTTACCAATTCTCCTTGGGAAAGCCACAAAAGTGTCTAAATATCTAATTGAACATGATAAAGAATATATTGCGGAGCTAAAATTAGGTGAGAAAAGCTCAACAGGAGACCCAGAGGGAGAAATAATAGAAAAATGTGCAATACCTACATTAAATCAGGGAAAAATTAGCAAAGTATTGTCTAGCTTTCAGGGAAAGCAATTACAAACACCGCCAATATATTCATCTATAAAAATAAATGGAAAAAAAGCTTATGAATATGCAAGAAGTGGTCAAAAAATAGAAATGCCTTCAAGAGAAATCGAAGTATATGAAATAAATTTGATAAGTTTTGAGAACAATAACATTATATTTAAAGTTCACTGTTCAAAAGGAACATATATTAGAACACTATGTGAAGACATTGCGCAAAAACTTGGAACAGTAGGGATGATGAATAACCTATGTAGAACAAAGGTGGACGAGTTTGAAATAAAGAACGCAATTACACTAGACGAGCTACAAACACTAGATAATCTTCCACTTATAAGCATTGAGAATACTTTTAAAAACCTAAAAAGCATTTATATGGACAATAAAAAAACAAGCTTGTTCTTAAATGGAGTAAAATTAACATATCACGAACCAGACGGAGTATATAAAATTTATAACAATAATATATTTCTGGGACTTGGTGTAATAAATAATAAATTATTAAAAAGAGATGTGGTAATTATTGACAATTGATTAAATTATGTATAAAATATAATCAAAATTAATCAAAGGAGGAATAAAGATGTTAGGATACTTGATTACAGGGTTTGCAGGAATATTCTGGATATTTAGAATTGTAGTTGCACTTCTATACACCAACCAAGATGCATTCCCAATTATTCCATTGAATATGACAGTTGAAATAGTAGTGTTATTTATAACTTTTGCATGTATAATACTAATGGCAAAAAGAAAAATGCTAGGAGCGGTAATATACTTAATCACACAATGCGCATACTTCGGAGTAGATGGCTACAAAAGCCTTCAAACAATAGTAGAAGGAACGCCAACAAGTTCAACATATATATCACTAATGATAGCTGTAATTGCAGTTATAATCCCAATACTCTCAATTATGGATATAGGACTAAAAACCGGAAAAAAGAGTGGAGACAAAAAAACAGAGTGGTTCTATGGTAATCCAGACTACGAACGAAAATTTGACGACAGAGCAGACAAAAACCAATATAAATTCTAAAATAAAAGCCCTGAACCTTACTTCAGGGCAAATTTTTACGAAAAATGTTTGACAAAATGGATAAATGTGGTATAATATTAAGGATAGAAAGGTGAAAATAATGAATAACGAAAATAAAACAAATATCAACTGGTATCCTCGGCCACATGCTTAAAACTAAGAAGCAGATAATTGAGGATTTAAAGCTAATTGATGTTATAATAGAAATTTTAGATGCTAGAATACCTATTTCTAGCCAAAATCCAGATATTAGACAAATAACATCTAATAAAAAGAAAATAGTAGTTTTAAATAAGAGTGACTTAGCAGATGAAAAAGAAACAAGGAAATGGGTAGAATATTTTAAAAAACAGGGAATAGTTGCAATACCGACAGATTCAAATTTGGGAAAGGGCACAAAGGAAACATTAAGAGCAGTTCAAAATTTAATGCAAGAAGATATGGCAAAAGCAGCTAGCAAAGGTAGAGTAAATAAGAATATTAGAATTATGATATGTGGAATTCCAAATGTTGGTAAATCATCATTTATAAATAGAATGATAAACAAAAAGTCAGCAGAAGTTGGAAATAGACCTGGTGTTACTAAACAAAAACAATGGGTTAGAATATCAAGCAATATTGAACTTTTAGACACCCCTGGTGTATTATGGCCAAAATTTGAAAATGAAGATGTAGCACTAAAACTTGCCTATACGGGAAGTATTAAAGATGAATTATTAGACAAAGCAAACATTGCATATAGATTGTTAAATTATTTAGAAAAAAATAATAAAATAGAACTTTTTGCAAGATATAAATTGACAGATGAAGAAATTAATAGTATAATAGTTGAGGATGATGAATCACTTAAAACAATGAATGCAATTGCAAAGAAAAGAGGAGCAATTGTTTCAAAAGGTGAAGTTGATTATGATAAAGTATCATCTATTATATTAAATGACTTTAGAAGCGGAAAAATAGGTAGAATTACATTGGAGAAAGTAAATGAATAATCTAGGAAAAATAAACACAATGTCACCTCTAACATGGGCATATATTGGAGATGCAGTATATGAATTATATATTCGTAATTACCTTATAGAAACTACAAATTTAAAACCAAATAAACTTCATAGAGAAGCCACAAAATTTGTAAA
Source organism: uncultured Clostridia bacterium (assembly GCA_934167835.1). Lineage (GTDB taxonomy): Bacteria > Bacillota > Clostridia > TANB77 > CAG-508 > UMGS1781. The sequence goes on from CAKPLZ010000002.1 coordinate 123,470, forward strand.
AGCTAGTTCTCAAGCCCAAATTTTAGATAAACTAAAAGACTTTTTAAATGAAGAAGAACTAGAAATTATTCGTAGAGGTAGAAATACACAAAATCACCATTTACCTAAAAATGCAAACCCAACAGATTATATGTATTCAACAGCTTTTGAAGGACTTATAGGTTATCTATACCTAACAAAACAAGAAACCAGATTAAATGAAATATTATCAAAAATAATAAAAATTAATTCTAGTCTAGGCTAGAATTAAAATATGGCCCGTTGGTCAAGCGGTTAAGACGCCACCCTCTCAAGGTGGAATCATGAGTTCGATTCTCGTACGGGTCACCAAAATTAAAATCCCTGTATCGTTTGAAAATCAACTAATACAGGGATTATTTTTAGATACTAAAAAGGAGTTTTAAAAATGGAAAATGTTGAACTTTTATCTCCTGTAGGAGAATGGGATTCACTAGTCGCAGCAGTTCAAAATGGTGCTAATGCAGTATATTTTGGAGCAAATGAATTTAACGCAAGAATGAATAGTAAAAACTTTGATAGAGAAGGACTAAAAAAAGCAATTGAGTATGCAAAACTTAGAAATGTAAAAACTAATTTAACACTAAATATATTAATCAAAAATAATGAATTTGAAAAAGCAATGGACCTTGTAGAATATGCCTACAAATGCGGTATAGATGCTATAATTGTGCAAGATTTGGGCCTTGCAAGAGAAATTATAAAAACATTCCCAGATTTAGACGTACATAGCAGCACACAAATGACAGTATATAATCTAAAAGGTGTTCAAGAAATAGAACACCTAGGATTTAAAAGATGCGTACTTGCTCGTGAGCTTAGTATAGATGAGATTAAACACATCTGTAAAAATTCAAATATCGAGATAGAAGTTTTTGTGCACGGAGCACTTTGCATAAGCTATTCTGGTCAATGCTTAATGAGTAGTATGATAGGTGGAAGAAGCGGAAACAGAGGAAAATGTGCCGGAACATGTAGATTACCATATAGTTTACTCAAAAACGAACAAACGGTCGACAGAGGATTCTTATTAAGTTCAAAGGATGTATGCACATTAGATATAATTCCAGAGTTAATTAAAGCGGGAGTAAAATCATTTAAAATAGAAGGCAGAATGAAATCACCCGAATATGTAGGGCTTGTTACATCAGTTTATAGAAAATACATAGACTTAGCTTATAGCAATAGAGAATACAAGGTGGAAAATCAAGATAGAGAAAACCTAATGCAAATTTTTAACCGTGGTGGATTTAGCACAGGTTATTTAAAGGGAAAACTTGGAAAAGACATGATGTTTAAATATAAGCCAAATCATATTGGTGTATATATTGGCCAAGTTGAACACTATAATCCAAATAAAGGGTATGTAAAAATCAAACTAGATAAACAATTGTTCTTGGGAGATAGTTTAAGTATTAAGGATGGTACTTGCAAAATATCAGAGCTAATGATTGGAAATAATAACATTAAATCAGGTCAAAAGGGACAAATAGTTACTGTAGGTAGAATATATGGAAAGATTAATAATGGAGATAAAGCATATAGAACAGTTGCTATTAACTTAAACAAGGAGGTAGAACAGGTATCAAATAAAGAAAACATAAAAAGGAAATTAGAGTGTGAGATTCGCATAAAGGAGAATGAACCTATTACTTTAGCTTTGGCTGATAAAATTACAGGATACAAAGTGCAAAAAAATGGTCTAGTTCCTGAGAAAGCTTTAAATGTTGGATTAACAGAAGATAGAATAATTAAACAATTATCAAAACTTGGTAATACGGTTTTTGAAATAGATAATATTGATGTAGAACTTGGAGAAATGCTTCAAACATCTATTAAGGATTTGAATGAATTGCGTAGAGAAGCGGTACAAGAATTGGAAAACAAAATATTGCAATCTTTTGTTCGTGAATTTAAAGGAACATATAAGCAATTAAAAAATAATATTATTCAAAAGGTTGATACACCAAAGGTAAGTGTATGCCTTAACAATATTGTGCCTATTTTGGAGTATCAAAATATTAAGGGTGTAGATAATATTTATATTCCACTAAGATTCTTTGTGAACTCAAAATTAAAGCCACAAATTAAAACTATAACAGAGAATTTTAATACATATTTACTAATGCCTGCAATAAGTAAAAGCAATTATGAAAAAATAAATGCAATGGAATTTATTAAAGAATATAATTTAAAAGGAGTTGTTGTATCAAATCTATCACAAATAAAGGATTTTCAAGGAATTCCAATGATAGCAAATTATACCTTTAATATAGCGAACAACTATTCTATAAATGAATTAGAACAATTAGGAGTTCAAAGATATACTGCTTCTCCAGAATTTGAAAGAGAAGTAATCTCTACTATTTGCGGAAATATTCCAAAAGAAGTTATAGTTTATGGAAGAACATTGCTTATGACAACTGAATATTGTGCAATAGGTACATTCAAAAATTGCCCTGCATTGTGCGAAGAGCGGTACATATAAACTAAAAGATAGAATGGATTTTGAATTCCCTATATATACAGATAGAATTAATTGTAATAACTTAATATATAATTCTAAAATAACATCAAATCGTTATGAAGGTTTAAACGCAGATTCAATAAGAATAGACATTTTGGAAGAAAATATAGAGGAAATAAACAAAATAATAGAGATACACAAATCTGGCGAGAGACTTGAAGGAATGAATTATACCAATGGAAATATGGGAAGAAGCATATAAAAAGTGCTTCTTCGCGTTATTTTTTACATAATTTGACATTATTCTTGTTTAGGAGCCTTTTTTGTGATATAATGTGTAGCAAATTGAATAAGGAAAGAGGAAATAATATGGCTGAATATTCACCTTTAATGCAACAGTATTTTAGTATTAAAGAGGAACACAAAGATTCAATACTCTTTTTTAGAGTAGGAGATTTTTATGAAATGTTTTTTGATGATGCTATTTTAGCATCAAGAGAGCTTGAAATAACACTTACTGGTAAAGAGTGTGGGCAAGAAGAAAGAGCTCCTATGTGTGGAGTACCTTATCATGCAGTAGATACTTATGTTTCAAGGTTAATTGAAAAAGGTTACAAGGTCGCAATTTGTGAACAATTGGAAGATCCTAAAACAACAAAAGGCATGGTAAAACGAGATGTTATAAGAATAGTAACACCTGGTACTGTAATTGAGAGCAATATGCTAGATGAAAAGAAAAATAATTATATAATGTCAATATTTAAAAAAGGCATTTACTTTGGAATAGCTATATGCGACATTTCAACTGGAGATTTTTTTGCGACACAAATTGCTGAAAATAATAATTTTTCAACATTGTTAGATGAAATTGCAAAATACTCTCCTGCAGAAATTGTTGTAAATAGCTTTTTATATAGTTCATTAGAAGAAATAAATGCAATTCGCAAAAGATTTAATTCATATATTGATAATTCACCTGACGAAAATTTTGTAGCTAATAACGAAGAGTTACTAAATAGTTATAATATAGAATGTGAAAATAAACCTTTAGAGTCTTTAGAAGGTTTTGAGCTTGCAGCAGGGGCTATAACAAGTTTATTACAATATTTAACTTCTACACAAAAAATAAAACTTGAACACATTAACCATATTAATATATATAATTTACAAAAATATATGTCTTTAGATATTACTGCAAGAAGAAACTTAGAACTTTTAGAGAGACAGTATGATAAAGGAAGAAAAGGAACTTTACTTTGGGTTCTTGATAAGACTTCAACTTCAATGGGAGGAAGGCTTATAAGAAGATGGATTAGTGAGCCGTTAATGGATAGAGTAAATATTAATAGTAGATTAGAAGCGGTTCAGGATTTAAAGGATAATACTATTTTAAGAGAAGAATTGCAAAAAGCCCTAAAGAAAGTGTATGACATTGAGAGATTAGTTGGTAAGATTTCTTATGGCAATAGTAATGGAAGAGAAATGAATTCTTTAAAGGCATCTTTAGAGCAGATTCCTGAAATTAAGGAATTACTAAAACAAAGTCAGGCTCCTTTAATTATAGCATTAAATAATAATTTGGATGATTGCCATGATTTGGCAAAATTGATAAATGATGCAATTGTTGATGAGCCACCTATTACCATAAAAGATGGTGGAATAATAAAGGAAGGTTATAATAGTTTAGTAGATGAATACAAAAAAGCTTCAACAGAGGGAAAAACTTGGCTATTAGAACTTGAACAAAGAGAAAAGGAAAAGACAGGGATTAAGAACTTAAAGATTGGATTTAATAAAGTTTTTGGATATTACTTAGAAGTTACAAAATCTAATTTGAGTTCTGTTCCAGATTACTATATAAGAAAACAGACTCTTACAAATGGTGAGAGGTATATAACAGAGGAATTAAATGAACTTGAAAGTAAGATTTTAACAGCAGAAGAGAAATTAGTTGGTCTTGAATACGAGCTGTTTCTTCAAATAAGAGATGAGCTTGCAAAAAATATTCAAAGATTACAAAAAACTGCAAGTGTTATTGCAACTCTTGATGTTATTGCATCGCTTGCAACAGTAGCTGATGATATGAATTATGTAAGGCCAATTGTTGATAATGAAGGCGAGATTGATATAAAGGAAGGGCGTCATCCTGTTATTGAGAAGATGATTGATTCTGGTTCGTTTGTGGCTAACGATACTTATTTGAATGGGGAAGCGGATAGGTTATCTATTATTACTGGTCCAAATATGGCAGGAAAATCAACATATATGAGGCAGGTTGCTTTAATTACTTTAATGGCACAAATAGGAAGCTTTGTTCCTGCATCTTACGCTAAAATTGGCATTGTAGATAAAATATTTACAAGAGTAGGAGCTTCTGATGATTTGAGCATGGGACAAAGTACCTTTATGGTAGAAATGATGGAAGTTGCAAACATCCTAAGGGAAGCTACAAAAAACAGCTTAATAATTTTAGATGAAATTGGTAGAGGAACTTCAACTTATGATGGTTTATCAATTGCTTGGGCTGTTGTAGAACATATAACAAACAAAGAAAAATGTGGTGCAAAAACTTTGTTCGCAACTCATTACCATGAACTTACTGAACTTGAAAATACTGTTGAGGGAGTAAAGAATTATTCTATTGCTGTAAAAGAAAAAGGAGAAGACATAATCTTTTTAAGGAAAATAGTAAAAGGTGGAACTGATGAAAGCTATGGAATCCATGTTGCAAAGCTTGCAGGAGTGCCTCAAACTGTAGTAAAAAGGTCAAATGAAATATTAAGAAGCCTAGAAAAGAAAAACATGCTTACAGGGCAAAAGAAAGAAAACAAAAAGCAACCAGAAGGACAACTTGATTTCTACAACTACAAACTAGCAGAGATTGCTCACGAAATAGATAAAATCAACCTAAATGAGCTAACACCAATTGATGCTTTAAATACATTAATGAAAATGAAAGAGAAAATGCAGTAAAAGCATTTTCTCTTTTTACAATAAAAAAGAAAAGAAACAATTAAATGTTTCTTTTTTGGCTGGGGTGGGAGGACTCGAACCGCCGAAATGCCAGAGTCAAAGTCTGGTGCCTTACCACTTGGCTACACCCCAATATTTAATTTTTGTGCTTATATAAGTATTTTTTACGTGGGGTGGAAGATGGGACTCGAACCCACGGCCTCTGGTGCCACAAACCAGCGCTCTAACCAACTGAGCTACATCCACCAGAATGTATGTGTTTTACGTAAGCACATACTCTATTTTAATGAATATTTTTTAATTTGTCAATAGCTTTTATAAAAAAAGTTAAAAATTATTGACTTTTTTTTACTATAATGATATCATTTAATCAAATTGAAACGGAACAAAGGAGGAATTATGGAAAAATTTAATAACAATAAGGGTATAACTTTAATCTCTTTAACTCTTTATATTATTATAACATTGATTGTGTTATGCGGACTTGGAATTTTGGCAACTAATTTTAGGAAAAATATAAATAATGTTAAAATGCAAAATTCTAGAGAAATTGAGTTTGATAAATTGAATTTACAGTTACTTGAGGAAACCAAGAAAGACGGAAATAAAGTCTCTGTAAGCCAAAGTAATAGTACCAAATTGGTGTTTACAAGTGGTAATACTTATACTTTTGACTCAGAGGAAAAGGCAATTTTCCTAAACGATAATATTACTGTCGCATCAAACATAAGCGAAGCAGAGTTTTCTGTTCAAGAAAAGAACATGAAACAGATTTTAACTGTAAATGTTACAGTAAGCAACAAACAAAGAAGTATGCAATATGTAATCGAAGGCATAGACCTAGTAATAGGAGCTACAATAGACTACCACGAATACATAGACCCAAATGGCAATGCCTTTACAACCATGCCAAGCTATACATCATTAAAAACAACTAGAGGAAACACAGATTCATCAGATTCAGATTCAGACGCAATATATTCAGTTGTAAATAATAGTGAAATTCAATGGATAGTACTAGGACAAGAAGAAAACCAAATAAAAATAACCACAAAAAATATAGTGCAACCAATAAGTGGAGGATATACAAATAGTGGTTTTACATATTTGATATTGCAAAGCCAAACAGGCTATACAAATTTTGTAAATGAACTAAATAAAATAGGAGCAGTATATGGACATGGAAAATACGCAGATATAACAAAATTCACCACAAGTGGAGGCAGAAGCTTTAAGATGGAAGATTTAGGATATGGAGCATTAACAAGAACAGCAACATATACGTATGCCTTAGAAAAACACAGTGGAGATACAGAAGCAAAAGTCTATAGATATGCGGCAAATGCAACACCTGACGGAACAAGTACAACAGGAGGAAACCATAGTAAATTCAAATATATGGAATTAGATGCAAGTAATTCAACCCAAGAAACAGAAGCAAGTTATACAAGGAATGAATTAACAGAATCAAACCCAAGTGTAACAATATATAATTATATTTATAGTGGAAGTAAAACTTTAGATACAAGTGTAAGTAAGGCGGATACTAAATACTGGCTTGCTTCGCGTTCTATTCCCTGTGGTGTTTACGGTGTGGACTATTGTGCATACTACGTCCACGCCGGTGGCAGTGCTATCTACTACAGTTTGGACACCTCTGCAGGCGACATTGGCTTCGGTACTTGTGGTGTTCGTCCGGTGGTTTATTTGAGGACGGATGTGGAGTTGGTTTATGATGGGGTGAATAATAGTTATAGTTTAGGGCTTTAGGAGTGATGTTTGGAGTTTTTTTGAAAAATGTTGAGAATACCTCTTGCATATTTTGATGTTTTGTGGTAATATAGAGAGGTATTGTTGATAGGGGTATAGTGTCAATGGTAGCACATCGGTCTCCAAAACCGCTTGTGAGGGTTCGAATCCTTCTACCCCTGCCAGATGTGTATTATAGTGAAGTGATGTTTTGGTTTAAACATCACTTTTTTTATGAAAATTTGTAAAATAACTTGTATAAATTGTAGATATATGATATAAATTATGTGTGTAAAATTATTTTTGTATTAGATTTTAAATTGAAAAAATCTAACAATTTTATTGGATAAGAAGAGAGGTAGCTTTATGGAAAATATTGAAGAAAACAATCAAAAAACAATTTTAATTGTAGATGATGAGCAGCCAATTGTTGATATCTTAGCCTATAATTTAAAGAAAGAAGGATATAATACTTTAGAAGCAAATGATGGCGTTTCTGCTGTTGATATAGCTTTTAAAAGTAAACCAGATTTAATATTATTAGATATTATGCTTCCAAAAATGGATGGACTTACGGTTTGTAAAAAAATAAGAAGCAAGTATAATAATATTCCAATATTAATGCTTACAGCTAAAGACGAAGAAATAGATAAAATATTAGGTCTTGAGCTTGGCGCAGATGATTATATTACAAAACCATTTAGCGTACGTGAATTAATGGCTAGAATAAAAGCTAATTTACGTAAAACAGAAATAAAATCAGAGCAAATAAAGAAACACCAAGATGAAAATGAAAATACAGCATTTAATAGAATAATAACAATAGGAGATTTAGTAATAGACTTAGAAAAAATTGAAGTTCGTATAGATGGAAAACCAATAGACCTTACATTAAGAGAATTTGAAGTACTAAAATATCTAGCACTTCAAAAAGGTCAAGTAGTAACAAGAGAAAAACTACTAGAAGTTGTTTGGGGATATGAGTATTATGGTGACATACGAACAGTTGATGTAACAGTAAGAAGAATAAGAGGAAAAATTGAAAAAGACACATCGACTCCAAAAATACTTGTAACAAAAAGAGGAATTGGATATTATATTAATACAGAGAAAAATCTTGATTAGACGAAAGGTAACCAAAAAAGAATGTTTAAAAGTGTACAAATCAAAATAATATTGATTATAATGGTTCTTGGAACCCTTATGTTACTTGCTTATGGCGCATTTTCAATACATTCAATGAAAATGGCGGAAGTTTCAGAAGAAATTTTGAAAAACAATATAATGGTTGTTTTAGCAATTACCATATTATTTATAATTATTTCAATAATAATTATTTGGTTTACTTCCAAGATAATAACTAAGCCATTATATAAACTCATAAAAAGTGCTGAAAAAATAACAGAGACAGATGAGAAAAATTCAAATATACAATTTGAAAACTCAAAAAGGAACACTGAAATAGATGAGCTTATTAATATATTTGAAGGAATGACAGCAGACCTAAAAAAGAATTTGACAGAAGTAACAAGACAAAAAAAGCAAATAGAAACAATATTGCAACACATGAATGACGGAATAATTGCATTTAATCTAGATGGAAAAATAATGCACATAAACCCAGCAGCAATAAAACTACTGGGGCTTAATGAACAAACAAAAACATTTGATGAAGTATTTAAAAAAATTGACCCAGAAATTAATTTGGAAAAAATTGTATACCTAGAAAATTGGACAACATCTGAAAAAAGAATAAGCATAAATGAAAAATACTTAAAAATATTCTTTGCTTCATTCAAAGACGAAGTGGATAGACCCGCAGGTGTTATTGTTTTGATTCAAGACATAACAGAACATGTAAGACTAGACAATATGCGTAAAGAATTTATAGCCGATGTATCACACGAACTAAAAACACCATTAACATCAATTTTAGGATATTCTGAAACACTTGCAAATTCAGAATATGATGCAGAAATGCAAGAAAAATTTTTGAAAGTAATTAGTGCCGAAGCAGTCAGAATGACAAAACTTGTAAATGATTTATTAACACTTTCAAAATATGATAATGAATCAACAAAATGGGAAAAAGTAGAGTTTGACCTTGGAGAACTTGTAAAAGCATGCCAAGAAAATTTACAAATAGAAATAGATAAGAAAAAACTAAAAGTAGAGTGCTTTGTAACAGCCAATGTTCCAATGATTTATGCTGATAAAGATGGAATAGAAAGAGTAGTATTAAACATATTATCAAATAGCATAAAATACACTGAAGAAGGTGGAACTATAAAAATATATGTAGGATTTGTATATAATGATGCATATATCAAAATTATAGATACAGGAATTGGAATACCTGAAAAAGATTTAGAAAGAATATTTGAAAGATTTTACAGAGTAGATAAAGCACGAACTAGAAAAATGGGCGGAACAGGACTTCGGACTATCAATAGCAAAAGAAGTATTAGATAAAAATGGTGGAAGAATTGATATAAAAAGCGAAGTTGGTAAAGGAACAGAAGTTGTTATTACTTTGCCTACAATATTAAACACAAACACTGAAGAAAGAAGGAAATAAAATGAATCCAAAAATTAAAAATGCATTAGAATGGACATATTGTATATTAATTGCAGTAATTATTGCAATTGCAGTAAAATATTTTATAGGAACACCAACAGTAGTAAGACAAACATCAATGAATAATACTCTAAAAGAAGGTCAACGCTTATGGCTTAACAGATGGTTTAGAACAGTAAAAGGAGACCTTGATTATGGTGACATAATAACCTTTGAAGCTCCAAGTACAGTATATGTTTCATTAGAAGATATAGATTTTAACAATCCAGTTGCAAAATATGAATATACGCCAAAAGGAGTATGGCAAAAATTTGTATACTATGTTTTAGAAACAAGCAAAACTAGCTATATAAAAAGAGTAATAGGCTTACCAGGGGACCATATAAAAATTGAAAATGGTAAAGTTTATAGAAATGGAACAGAATTAGAAGAAAAATACATACCAGAAGGAGCAATTACAGAAGGAAAAATTTATTCAGATATAACAGTTCCAGAAAATACAGTCTTTGCAATGGGAGATAACAGAGAAAACAGTGTTGACTGTAGAGAATTTGGATGTATTCCAATGGAAAAAGTCGAAAGTAAAGTTGCTTTCAGATTTTGGCCATTAAATAAATTTGGAAAGATTGATTAAAATGTTTAATAATTTATTAGGAAATAATAATAATAAAAAGAATTTTGAAACAATTATAAAAAATAATAATATATCACATAGTTATATCTTTTCAGGAATAGCAGGAATTGGAAAATTCCTGTTTGCAAAAGAATTTGCAAAAGCACTTTTGTGTACTGACGAAAGCAATAAACCTTGCGGAAAATGCAAATCTTGCGAAAGCTTTGAAAATCAAAACAATCCAGATATAACAATAATTGACGAAAGCGATGACAGCATAAAAACAGAGCAAATAAGAGAACTTACAAGCAATGTTTTAGAAAAACCTATACAAGGAAGTAGAAAAGTTTATATTATAAACAATAGTGAAAACATGACAAAGGAAGCACAAAACTGTTTATTAAAAACATTGGAAGAACCACCAGAATATGTAGTAATCATTCTAATTGTAAATAACGAAAATTTATTATTAAGCACAATAAAATCACGTTGCTTAAAAATTCCCTTTACAAAACTTGCTGATGAAGATATTAAACTATATTTTTCAAACAACAATTTGCCATATACTGAAGAATTACTAAAAGCTTCAAATGGAAGCATTGGAAAAGCATTGGAAATAAGCGATAAAAGTGGTATTTTTGAAAATGTTACAAATGTTTTTACTAAAATTGATCAAATGAATGAACTACAAATATTAAAAATTAAAGATGAAATTTTTAAAGACAAAGAAGAAATATTTTGGATTTTAGACTATATTAATACTATTTTTTATGGTAAAATAGTAGAAAACTTAAATAAAGCAGAAAAATACGAAAAATGTATACAAGCAGTTGAAAATACAAAAATAAGGCTAAAAAGAAATGCTAATTATGATATGTGCATAGACTATTTACTTTTGGAAATAGAGAGGAGTTTTGAAGAATAATGGCAAACATTATAGGAGTACGTTTTAAAAAGGCAGGAAAAATATATTTTTTTGACCCAGCAGGAAAACAAGTAGCAAGGGGAGAACATGTAATTGTTGAAACATCTATGGGAATGGAATATGGAGAAGTAGTAATTGCAAATAGACAATTACCACAAGAAAAGATTGTTGCACCATTAAAAAAGATTATAAGAGTTGCAAATCGTCAAGATGCTAAACAAAACGAAGAAAACAAAAAGCAAGAAAAAGAAGCATTTAAACTATGTGAAAAGAAAATAAAAGAACATGGTTTAGATATGAAACTAATGGATGTTGAGTTTAAATTCGATAAAAGCAAAATACTATTTTTCTTTACAGCAGATGGTAGAATCGATTTTAGAGAATTGGTAAGAGATTTGGCCTCAGTATACAAAACAAGGATTGAATTAAGGCAAGTTGGTGTAAGAGATGAAGTTAGAAGACTTGGTGGAAATGGCGTTTGTGGGCGCGAGCTATGTTGCTGTTCTTTCTTGGGCAATTTTGAGACAGTATCTATAAAAATGGCTAAAGAACAAAATGTATCTTTAAATCCTTCTAAAATTTCAGGAAACTGTGGAAGACTAATGTGCTGCCTACAATATGAACAAAATGTGTATGAAGACAAATTAAAGAAATTGCCTAAAATAGGTGCAATAGTAAAAACTGCAGAAGGAAAAGGCGAAGTATGTGGAATTGAAACTTTGAAGGAAATTGTAAAAGTAAAATTCAAAGATGGTGACGAAACATATTTTAAAAAATATAATGCAAAAGACATAAAAATTATTAAAAATGTTGAAAAATCTGATGATTCTAATATAAATAAAGAAGATTTAGCAGAACTTAAAAAACTAGAAGAATTGGACAAAAAGGATAGAAAAAATTCATAAATGATATAAACAGGAAACTTAATGTTTCTTGAATATATATTAATACCAATAATAAAGGAGGGAACAAAAATGGCATATAAAATAACAGATAAATGTATTAGTTGTGGAGCATGTGCAGCAGAATGCCCAGTATCTTGCATATCTCAAGGAGATACAACTTATGTTATAGACAAAAACTCTTGTATAGGATGTGGTACATGTTCAGGAGTATGCCCAGTAGGAGCTCCAGAAGAAGAATAATTGATAAAAGCATGTTAAGTATTACATAAATACTTAACATGATATAAATTAATATAATTTTTCATTTTTAATATTTTTTTAATGTTCAAACAATATAATAATTGGCATAGACAGCAAGTGTATACCCCCAAAAAGAAATATCACCCCAAAATATTATGAATGAAAGATTATATAAAAATAATCTTTTATTCATTTTTTTTATGAAAAAACTAAAAATGTATTGCATTTTATTTGCAAAATCAATATAATGTTATTAGCAATTTTTAATATATGCAATAAGAGAAAGGATGGCACAAAATGAGAAAATATTTTGGAACAGATGGAATTAGAAGGATAGCCAACACAGAATTAACCCCAGAATTAGTATATAAAGTAGCAAAAGCTGGCGCATATATTTTAGCAAAACATTCAGATCATGCGCCTACAATCTTAATAGGAAGAGATACTAGAATATCAGGGACACTTATAGAAAGCGCTATGACAGCTGGATTTTTAAGCTATGGAGCAAATGTAAAACTATTGGGAGTTATTCCAACACCAGGTGTAGCATACTTAACTAAGAAAATGAAGGCAGATGCAAGTGTAGTAATTTCAGCATCACATAATACTTATGAATTTAATGGAATAAAATATTTTAGCAATAAAGGTATGAAAATACCAGATGAAATAGAAGAAGAAATAGAAGAAGTTCTTGAATCAGCAAATTTTGATGAACTAACTGCACATCCAAGCAAAATCGGTGTTTCAGAATATAGAGAAGATTTGGTAGATGAGTACATATATCTTCTTAGAAAAAATTTCGAGGAAAATATTGAAAGCAATTTAAAACCAGACTTTAAAGTTGTTTTAGATGTTGCAAATGGTGCAACATACAAAGTTGCAGATAAAGTATTTAGCAAACTTGGAATTAATTATGAAATTATAAATAATACTCCAAATGGAATAAATATCAATGATAACTGTGGTTCAACACATCTAGAAAATTTAAAAAGATACGTTTTCGAAAACAATATGAGCTTAGGAATTGCTTATGATGGTGATGGAGATAGATGCCTTGCAATTGACGATAAAGGCAACGAAATTGATGGAGACACATTACTTGCAATATTTGGAAACTACCTAAAAGAAAAAGGAAAATTGAAGAATGATACAATAGTTGCAACAATTATGAGCAATTTAGGACTAAATAAATTTGCAAAAGAAAATAACCTAAATTTAAAACAGACAAAAGTTGGAGACAGATATGTTTTGGAGGAAATGTTAAAAAATGATTACAACCTAGGAGGGGAACAATCTGGACATATCATAATGCTTGATTATAACCCTACAGGAGATGGAATATTAACATCACTTATGTTAATACAAATATTATTAGAAAAAAATATGAAAGCATCAGAATTATGTAAAACTATAAAAAAATATCCTCAGGTTTTAATAAATGTAAAGGTTTGCACAGATAAGAAAAATTTATACCAAAGTGATGAGGAAATACAAAAGAAAATTAAACAAATTGAGGATGAACTTGAAAACGAAGGTAGAGTTATAATAAGAGCATCAGGAACGGAACCTTTAATAAGAGTAATGCTTGAAGGCGCAAATCAAAGCGACATTGAGCAAAAAGCTACTGAATTAGCTAATTTAATTAAAATTAAATTAAATTAATTTAGGGTTAAATCCCACAAAAGAAAAGGAGGAGGGAGAGGAATGTTTCTTATCAATATATCTGAACCAATAACACTATTATTACTTACTGTTGCAACAATACTACTTATTTTTCTAGGAAAAGAGGTTAAAAAACCTTATATACCTGCATTTGCTCTATTTGCTTACTTATTATTAGTAGTAATGCACAGTATTCAACTAGCAAACTTAACAGAAGAATTACATGATGTTTATTACAATGTATTAATCAGATGTATATCAATAGATTGCATAATGATATTTGTATCATTCTTTGCATATCTATGGGTAGATGACATAGCAAGCAAATTTTACAAGAAAAAAAGTCTTGATAACAGTCTAGACTGGTTCTGGAATAAAATCTAGAGTAAAAAAGTGGGACAAGTTATTGTTCCACTTTTATCCATAATATCAAAAAGGAGACAAACATGCAAAAAAAGGTAATAATTATTAATGGAACTGGTGGGTCAGGAAAAGACACCTTTGTTGAATTTTGTGCAGAATTTGCAAAGGTAACCAATATATCATCAGTAGATAAAGTCAAAGAAGCTGCTGCTGTATTAGTTGGTTGGAACGGGGAGAAAGATGAAAAAAGTCGAAAACTTTTAGTAGACTTAAAACAGCTAAGTATAGAATATAATGATGCTCCAACTAAGTATATTCAGCAAAAATTCAATGAATTCTTAGAAAGCGACTCAGAATATATGTTTATCCACATAAGAGAAATTAATGAAATTATAAAAGTTCAAAAACTTTTAAATGCAAAAACTTTACTTGTTAGAAATCCACGTGTGGCGCTAATAACAAGCAATAGCTCAGATGGAAATGTGTATAAATTCAATTACGATTACATAATTGAAAACGATGGAACTTTAGAAGACTTAAAAGAAAAGGCAAGGAAATTTGTATTATGAAAAATGAAAAAATAGGATTTTTTGGAGGATGTTTTAACCCACCAACTAATGTACATATAGGTATTGCAAAAAAACTAATAACTAAAGGCTTAGTAGATAAAGTTGTATTTATACCAGTAGGCGATTACTATCCCAAAAATGAATTAATTAAAGCTCAGCACAGGTATAATATGCTAAAACTAGCTTGCCAGAATGAACCTAATATTGATGTTGATGATATTGCCCTAAAAGAGCAAAGAAACCTATATGCAACTGATACATTTGAACTTATACAAAATAAATATACAAAAGAAGATATTTATTTTATTATGGGCTCAGATAATTTTGAAAAAATGCCAAATTGGAAGAATTATGATGCACTTATCTCAAAATATAAATTTATTGTAATTGAGAGATTAAAACATGAAATTAATCAAAAACATGATAATGTAATATACTACAAAACAAACCTAAAAGAAGATGTAAGTTCAAGTAATATAAGAAAAATGCTAAAATCAAATAAATCAACAGAGCATTGGTTAAACCCAGAAGTAATGAAATATATACAGAAAAACAAGCTATATTCTGAGCAAAACACATAGAAAAATCAAGATATTTTAGAAAATATCTTGATTTTTCTATGTGAAAACATATATAATATAGATATTAAGTCATTGCAAAAGAAAGGAAAAAACAATTGGAAAAGATATCTTATATATATGATCAAGCAAATAAATGTTTGAACTGTGTAAAACCAATGTGCAGAGAAAAAGGCTGCCCTTTAAAAACAAATATTCCTAAGTTCATTTCTGAAATAAAAAGTAACAATATTGAAAGAGCTTATAATATTTTGCAGGAAAACAATATTTTAAGTGATATATGCAGTAGAGTATGTCCTGTTCATAATCAATGTATGGGAAAATGCGTAAAAGGAATAAAAGGAGAACCAGTAAAAATAAACTATTTAGAGCATTTTGTAAATGAATGGGCTATAGAAAATAACATTTTATATGTTCCCAAAATTGAAAAAGAATGTAATAAAAAAGTTGCAATAATTGGTTCTGGACCTGCAGGAATAGCTTGCGCAGTGGAGCTTAGAAAACATGGAGCAAATGTTACAATTTTTGAAAAGGAACCAAAATGCGGAGGAATCTTAGAGTATGGAATTCCAGATTTTAGATTAAATAAAAAAAGTATAGATAGATTAATTAAACAACTAGAATTATTAAACATTGAAATAAAAACAAACATAGAATTTGGAAAAGATATAACAGTGGATTCTTTGAAAAACCAAGGATATGATTTTATATTTTTGGGAATAGGTGCAGAAAAACAAAGTACTTATAGTTTAACAACAAAAGAAACAAAAGATATTTATAAATCTGATGATTTTCTTAAAATGTATAATGAAGGAAAATACATTTCAAACCTTGGAACAGTAATAGTAATAGGAGGAGGAAATGTAGCCATGGATGCAGCCAGAGCAGCTGTAAGAATGGGTGCAAATGTTGTTAAAATCCTATATAGGAGAAATCAAGAATTAATGCCAGCAAGTGCAGAAGAACTGCAGGATGCAATAAATGATGGAGTTCAAATGTTTTTTCAAACAAAAGTTGTTTCAGCAGATGTTTTTGATGGCAAGGTGCAGAAAATTGAATGTATAAAAACAAAAATTGAAAATGATAAGGCTGTAGACATAGAAAATTCAAACTATTTTTTAAATGCAAATACAATCATTTTTGCAATTGGTGCAAAAGCAAATGATAAAATATTAGAAAGTCAAAATCTGGAAACCGAATATGGTTTGTGCAAAGTAGATGAAAATTACAGGACAAATATTGATTGGGTTTATGCAGGTGGAGATTTAGTAGAATCAAAATCATCAGTTGCTACAGCAGCTGCAACGGGAAAGGCGGCAGCACAAGCAATTTTAAATAGAAAGGAATGTGATAAATAATGTCAAAACCAATGGTAGCGATAATTGGAAAACCAAATGTTGGAAAATCAACTTTTTTCAATTATATAGTTGGTCAAAGATTATCAATAGTTGAGGACACTCCAGGTGTTACAAGAGATAGAATTTATGCTGATAGCAACTGGCGTGGCAGAAAATTCACTTTAATAGATACAGGAGGTATTGAACCAGAGCTAGAAGATGTAATACATATTGGAATGCGAGAACAAGCAGAAATGGCAATAAACATTGCAGATGTAATAGTTTTTGTAACAGACATAAAACAAGGTGTAACAGCTGCAGATTATGAAATTGCTACAATGCTTAGAAGATCTAAAAAACCAATAGTACTAGTATGTAACAAAGCTGATAATTTTGGAGAACCAGACCCAGCTCTTTATGAATTCTATAATTTAGGAATAGGCGAACCACACCCAGTATCTTCAACAAATGCAATAGGCATAGGAGACGTTCTAGATGCAGTATATGAACATTTTCCTGAAGAAGATGAACATGATGAAGATAAAGAAATAATAAATGTTGCAATAATTGGAAAACCAAATGTTGGAAAATCATCTTTGGTAAATAAAATTTTAGGTCAAAATAGAGTAATAGTAAGCAATGTGGCAGGAACAACAAGAGATGCCATAGATTCATATTTTGAAAATAAAACAGGAAAATACAATATAATTGATACAGCAGGAATAAGAAAACATAGCAAAGTAAATGAAAACATTGAAAAATATAGTGTAATGCGTTCTTTACTTGCAGTAGAAAGAGCGGATGTTTGTTTAGTACTAATAGACGCAAATGAAGGTGTAACAGACCAAGATGCTAAAATAGCAGGAGAAGCCCATGAAGCAGGCAAAGGAGTAATTATAGTTGTTAATAAATGGGATGAATATGAAAAGGAAACTGGAACACTTGAAAAATATAAAAAAGAAGTCTATAACAAACTTAGCTACTTAAGCTATGCCCCAATAGTATTCATTTCAGCCAAAACTGGTCAAAGGGTAGACAAATTATTTGGTTTAATAAACAAAGTTGCCAATAGCAATTCTTTAAGAATTCCAACAGCGACATTAAATCAAGTAATAAATGAGGCTATAGCTGTTGTTCAACCACCAACAGACAAAGGACGTAGATTAAAGATATTATATGCAACACAAGCTCAAACAAAACCACCAACTTTTGTAATATTTGTAAATAATAAAGAACTTTTCCATTTTTCTTATGAAAGATATTTAGTAAATCAAATTAGAAGTAATTTTGACTTAGAAGGAACACCAGTAAGAATCATTTCTAGAGAAAAAGGCGAAGATAAGGAATAGAGGAGGTAAAAATAATGTCAGCAGTATATGTATTAGTAGCATTAATAGCTTATTTGATAGGAAGTATAAATTTTGCGATAATTTTCAGTAAAAAATTTGCAGGATTTGATGTAAGGGAAAAAGGTAGTAAAAACGCAGGAACAACAAATGTTCTACGTACTGTAGGAAAAGGTGCAGCAGCATTAACCTTAATTTGTGATATTTTAAAAGGAGTAGTTGCTGTTCTAATAGCAATGTTAGCTGCAAAAATATGGCAAGGAACTGATATAGAAATACTAAAATACTTAGCAGGTCTATTTGCTATAATAGGCCATACTTTTCCTGTTTATTATGGATTTAAAGGAGGCAAAGGTGTCGCAACAGCTTTAGGAGTATTACTAATAGTAAACCCTCAGATAGGAATAATCTGCTTAAGTTTTGCATTAATTATAATGATAGCAACAAGATGGGTCTCATTAGGTTCAATACTTGCAGCAACTTTATTTCCAATATTAACAATATTTATGGTTAACAATATAGGTGCTAAAATTATTAGCATATTAATTGGAGTACTAGTTATATTTAACCATAGAAGTAATATTACAAGGCTAAAAAATGGAACTGAAAGTAAATTGTCATTCAAAAAATAGGAGGAACTTATGAAAAATATTTCTATAATAGGTAGTGGAAGTTGGGGAACAGCATTAGGTATTCATTTAGCAAAGCTAGGAAACAACGTTAAAATATGGTCTTTTACTGAAGAAGAAGCAAATTTAATTAATAATGAAAGAAAATGCAAATTTTTGCCAGAAGCTGTAATTCCAGAAAATATTCTATGCACAACAGATTTTGAAACTGCCATTGAAGGAACTGAAATGATTTTAATTGTTACACCTTCAAAATTTGTAAGAGAAACAATTAAAAAATTCGAAAAATATATAACAAATCAAGAAATAATTATTTGTTCAAAAGGCTTTGAAGAATCAACACTATACACTTTAAACGAAGTTGTTGAAGAAGAACTACCAAACAACTTGATTGGGGGATTATCAGGTCCAAGCCATGCTGAAGAAGTATCAGTAGGAATACCAACGGCACTTGTTATTGCTTCTAAAAGTGATAAACTTTTAAAAGATGTTCAAGAAACATTTATGAGCGAAACTTTAAGAATATATACTTCCTATGATTTAAAAGGAGCAGAACTTGGAGGAGCGTTAAAAAACATAATGGCATTTTGCGCGGGAGCCATAACAGGGCTTAATTTAGGAGACAATACATTTGCAGCTTTGCTTACACGTGGACTTTCAGAAATGGCAAAATTAAGTGCAAAAATGGGAGGTGACCAAAAAACCATATATGGATTAACAGGTTTAGGAGACTTAATAGTTACATGTATGAGTAATCACAGCAGAAACAGAAGAGCCGGAATTTTAATTGGGCAAGGGAAAACAATTGATGAAGCAAGAAAAGAGATAGGCATGACAATAGAAAGTATAGACAATATAAAAACAGCATACAAGCTTTCACAAAAATATAATGTTGAAATGCCAATAGTAGTAACAGTTTACCAAGTGTTATTTGAAGGATTAAATGTAAATCAAGCAATTTTGAATTTGATGACAAGAAATCCAAAATTTGAAGATTAGAATATTTAAAATTATTTTTGGTTAAACTATTAAATAGTAATAAAAAATAAGAAAGGAATGAAAAATATGGGATTTTTTAGTGATTTAGGAAAGAAAACAACTGAAACAACAGGAAAAATAGCAAGAGAAGCAAAATTAAAATTAAAAATAAGCGAAAACAAAGGTAAAATTAATGATATTTATGAAATAATAGGTAAAAAAGTTTACGAAAAACATGTTCGTGAAAACAGTGTATGTATCAAAGGCGAAATAGAAGAAGAATGTTCAAAAATAGATGAACTAGCTAGAGAAATTGAAGATGCAAGACTAGAAATATTAAAATTAAATAAAAAAAGATTATGCAGTAAATGTTCAGCAGAAATCGAAGAAGGAGCACTATTCTGCCCAAAATGTGGCGAAAAGCAAAGCGAAGAACCTACAGTAAAAGAGGAAGCTGTTCAAAAACTTGAAAATACTGAAGTTCAGCCAGAAAAACAAGAAGAAAAAGAAGCAGTAATAGAAGACGTAAAGGAAGAAACAGCTCAAAGCGAAAACAATCAAGAAAACAAAGAATAGATTTAATATGGGTATCTTTCAAAAAGATACCTTATTATTTTATCTGCATTAAAATCGGTAACATTTATAAAAAAACCAGCATCAAGGCTAATCCACATATTAATTTTAAACTTATCATTATTATCAATAAAAGCAGCTATTATGTCTGTACTTTGAATAGGGTTCATAAATGAATAATCCCATTCAAGCTTGTTATTTAATGTTAATTTTTTTCCATAAAATTTACTTAAAAATCGTTCTATTTCACCACTGTGCGTACTATACAAACTAACAACAACACTCATAAAATTCTCCTCTTTTAAATATTATTAGAATAAAATAATAGACTTATTCAAAAAAACGACAAATTATTTATGTAAATTATTGTAATATTCAGTCTAAATATGGTATAATATTTTTATTGTGAAAAATGGAGGAAGAAAATTGGATATAATTGAAAAACAAAATGAATATATAGAAAAAATCAAAAATTTGAATCAAAAAAAATATTACAATATTCTCACAATGGGTTGCCAATTAAATGAAAACGATTCAGAAAAAATTGCCGGAATGCTTGAAAACATGGGATACGAACAAACAGATAATATTGAAAAAACGAATATTTTCATTTTAAATACATGTTGCGTTAGAGAAAACGCAGAAGAAAAACTTTTTGGAAAATTAGGTGAATTAAAGAAAATAAAGCAAAACAATAATGGAATAATAGCTATATGCGGATGTATGATGCAAGAAAAAAATATGCAAGAAAAGCTAAAACAAAGCTATCCGTATGTAGATATAATCTTTGGAACACACACATTACATAAATTCCCAGAAGACTTATATAAAGTTTTAATAGAAAACAAAAAAATTAATGATATTTTAGATATTGATGGGGAAATATATGAAGGCTTGCCAATAAAAAGAAACAGTGCTCAAACAGCTTCTGTTACAATTATGTATGGATGCAATAATTTCTGTACATATTGTATAGTACCTTATGTTAGGGGACGAGAAAGAAGCAGAAAACCAGAAGATATTATATCAGAAATTAAAACACTTGCACAAGATGGGTATAAAGAAGTGACTCTTCTTGGGCAAAATGTAAACTCATATAAGGGTGGAGAAAATTATGGATTCGCTAATCTTTTAAGAGATATTCAAAAAATTGAAGGAATAGAAATAATAAAATTCATATCCCCACATCCAAAAGATTTTACAGACGATGTTATTCAGGCAATAAAAGAATGCCCAAAGGTATCTAGATTAATTCACCTTCCTCTACAATCAGGCAGTACAGATGTTTTGAAAAAGATGAATAGGAAATATACTAAAGAACAGTATTTATCTTTAGTAGACAAAATTAGAGAAGCAATACCAGATGTACTATTCTCAACAGACATAATAGTTGGATTTCCAGAAGAAACAGAGGAAGATTTTGAAGACACATTAGATGTAGTAAAAAAAGTCAACTTTGAACAAGTATTTATGTTTATATATTCAAGAAGAACAGGAACACCAGCAGATAGAATGAAAAACCAAATTCCAGAAGAAATAAAACACATAAGATTTGATAGATTAAAAAAACTATTTGAGGACCAAGTGGAAGAAAATATCAAAAAATATGTGGGAACAACTCAAGAAATTCTTATTGAAGGAACAAGCAAAAACAATGAAAAAATGTTAACAGGAAGAACAAAAAGCAATAAAGTAGTTGTTTTAGAAGGTCCTAAAAGCCTTATAGGACAGGTTATAGAAGTGAAAATTATTTCAGAACATAAATGGTATTTAAAAGGTGAAAAAAATTTTAAAAATAATTCCTAAAATCTCTTTACTTTTTTGAGTATATTTGATATAACTATACCATAAAATTATGTTTACAAAAAAGGAGCAAGATTATGGAAAAAGATATAATACAATTTCTTGAATTTATAAAAATAGATAAAAAATTATCCAAAAATACTCTTGAGTCTTATCAAAGAGATATTTACCAATATAGAGAATATGTAAATACAGAAAAAATAAATTATATAGATGCAACAAATGAAGATGTATGTAAATATTTAGAATACCTAAAAACTTTAAACAAAAAAGCTTCTACTATATCTAGACACCTTGCATCAATTAGATTATTTTACCAATTCTTATTAAAAAATGGTAAAATAAAAATGGACCCAACACAAGGAATTCAATCACCAAAAATTGAAAAAAAGGCTCCAAGTATTTTATCATCACAAGAAGTCAACTTATTGCTTGACCAACCAAAAGGAGAAGACTTAAAGAGCCTAAGAGATAAAGCAATGTTAGAAATAGCATACGCTACAGGTATGAGAGTTACAGAAATTATTGATTTAAATGTACAAGACATAGATTTATCAGCATCATCAGTAACATGCAAAAATGAAAATAAGCAAAGAATAATTCCGCTTGGAAAAATGTCTCAAAAAGCTTTACAAGAATATATAGAAAAAGCAAGGCCAACATTAGTAAAAAACGAAAATGAAAAAGCTTTATTTGTAAATATAAATGGCAGAAGACTTACAAGACAAGGCTTCTGGAAAATCATTAAATATTATAAAGAACAAGCTCATATAACAAAAGATATAACACCACATGTATTAAGACATTCATTTGCGACACACCTTTTACAAAACGGTGCAGATTTAAAATCAATACAAACAATGCTAGGACATTCTGATATTTCATCAACACAAGTTTATATGCAATTTCAAGATGATAGCATAAAAAATGTTTATAAAAAAGCCCATCCAAGAGCTTAAAAATATAAAAAATAAAGAACGACAATTATTAAGTCGTTCTTTCTAAAAAAAGAAGGAGGAAAAAACATGGCAATAATATTACCAGACATTTCAAGAACATTTAATGAGTTCTTATTATTACCAAATTTAACAACAGAAAAATGTATACCATCAAACGTATCATTAAAAACACCACTTGTAAAATTTAAGAGGGGAGAAGAACCTAAATATTCAGCAAACATTCCAATGGTGTCTGCAATAATGCAATCAGTTTCAGGAGAAAGAATGGGAGTTGCACTAGCTAGAGAAGGAGGTCTTGCATTTATATTTGGTTCACAATCAATAGAAGACCAAGCAACAATGGTATATCATGTAAAAAAACATAAAGCTGGTTTTGTAATAAGTGATTCAAATGTAAAATCAGGAACATCACTAAAAGATGTATTACAATTAAGCAAAACAACAGGACATTCAACAGTTATAGTAACTGATGATGGAACAGCAACAGGCAAATTCTTAGGCATAGTTACAAATAAGGACTACAGAATATCAAGAGATAACCTAGATGCACCAATAGATGATTATATGACTAAAAAAGAAAATGTAATCTGGGCTCAAAAAGGAATAAGCCTTTCTGAAGCAAACGATATTATATGGGAACACAAATTAAATTGCTTACCAATATTAACAGAAGAAGGAAATCTAAAATACTTAGTATTTAGAAAAGACTATGAAGAAAGAAAAAATAACCCAAATTCATTATTAGATGAAAATAAAAGATATATAGTTGGAGCAGGAATAAATACTAGAGACTATGAACAAAGAATTCCAGCACTAGTTGACGCAGGCGTTGATATACTATGCATGGATTCATCTGATGGATATTCAGTATGGCAAAAAAATACTATTGATTTTGTAAGAAGCAAATATGGAGAAGACGTAAAAATCGGAGCTGGAAACGTTGTAGACAGAGAAGGATTTAGATATTTAGCAGAAGCTGGAGCTGATTTTATTAAAGTTGGAGTAGGCGGGGGTTCAATTTGTATAACCCGTGAAACAAAAGGAATTGGCCGTGGACAGGCGAGTGCCCTAATGGATGTAGTAGATGAAAGAAATAAATATTATGAAGAAACAGGAATTTACATCCCAGTATGCTCAGATGGAGGAATAGTATATGATCACCATATAACACTAGCCCTAGCAATGGGAGCTGATTTTGTTATGATGGGAAGATATTTTGCAAGATTTGATGAAAGCCCTACAAGAGTTGTAAAAGTTGGCAACAACTATGTAAAAGAATATTGGGGAGAAGGCTCAAATAGAGCAAGAAACTGGCAAAGATATGATATGGGTGAAGGAAATAAACTAAGCTTTGAAGAAGGTGTAGACTCATATATTCCTTATGCTGGACCATTAAAAGAAAACTTAGATATTACAATATCAAAAATAAAATCAACAATGTGTAATTGTGGAGCTACAACTATAAAAGAATTACAAGAAAAATCAAGATTAACACTAGTATCAGCAGTTAGTATTTCAGAAGGTGGAGCTCATGACGTAATGCTTAAAGAGATTGATGCTTCATATAAAAGCTAATTTGCAAATTGGCAACATAATGTGATATAATAATGATGAATGGGCAGTGCCCAAATTATAACAAAAGCAAATCAGAAAGGACTACACAATGTTTACTATGCAGAATGGTGTTAAGCTATTCAAAGCTTCTTCGCCAAACCTAGGAAAAGTCAAACTCAAGAACTTGGCTACAGGCTGGGAAAGCCCGGCTTATGATCGCATCTTCGAAAACTCCGGCGCATACATCAAGACTTGCAACATCGACGAAATGAATACGCGGCTCTATGGCGTGATAACCAAAAACCGCGTTATATGCGAACCTAAGTATTTGGACATTTCAGAGTTAGTTGACTTTTATCTTTACCAGGCAGCAGAAGTTCAAGGGCCCAAAGGCTGGGGACTTATCGACCAGGATGGAAACGAAATTTTGCCTCCGATTTATTCGAAGGTAAAAATCCGGGACGAAAACATTTGCATCGTTGGCAATGACAAAGGTCTTTATGGAGCTTTCTTCATAAGGAAAAACAAACTGACACCCATTAAGTATACAAAGTTTATTATGCACAAGGACTTCATCGAAACATACCTTGGCGATAAAGTAGGAGTATTACTTAATGACTGCAAGACTGAAGTCTTCCCTCCGATTTTCCAAAGTGTGGAACACTTCTCGGATGACCTCTATATGGCTCAGACTGAAAATGGAAAGTTTGTACTTAATTCTCCTTCATGGAAGAACTATTCAGTAGAAGCTGACCAATTCTTCCAGCCTGCTAATGGAGCAATCAGAGTAAAAAGAAGCTCAATGTTTGGCTTTATTAACACCGAGACAGGAAATTCAATCAAACCCTTCCTGTATGCAGATGCCACAGACTTCAAGGCAGATGGTTTTGCATTTGTGCGATACTATCACGACAAGTCAGAAGGACTTCGCTTTCTTGACCTTGACGGAATAGAACATGATTACTACAAGAAATTTACTTCGACTTTCCGCAAGGCTTAACTTGAAGCTAAAATAGGCAAAACAAAACAGACGTTGATTTACGTCTGTTTTGTTTTTTATATTATTCCCATTCAATTGTTGCAGGTGGTTTAGATGTAATATCATAAACAACTCTATTTACATGTTTAACTTCATTTACAATTCTACAAGATACCTTTTCTAATATTTCATAAGGAATTTTACTCCAAGTAGCTGTCATAAAATCTGTAGTTGTAACAGAGCGAAGGGCTACTGTATAGTCATAAGTTCTGCCATCTCCCATAACACCAACTGATTTTAAATTAGTAAGTACAGCAAAGTATTGGTTCAAAGTCCTATCTAGACCAGCATTTGCAATTTCTTCCCTAAAAATATAATCCGCTTCTTGCAATATTTCAATCTTCTCTTTAGTAATCTCACCAATAACTCTAATTGCTAAACCAGGACCAGGGAAAGGTTGTCTAAACACTAATTTTTCAGGGATACCAAGCTCTAAACCAGTTTTGCGAACTTCATCTTTAAATAAGTCTCTTAAAGGCTCAATAATCTCTTTAAAATCAACACAGTCTGGTAAACCACCAACATTATGATGGCTCTTTATAACTGCTGCTTTACCATGTCCACTTTCAATAACATCAGGGTAAATAGTACCTTGAACAAGAAAATCAACAGTTCCAATTTTTTTAGCTTCTTCCTCAAATACTCTAATAAATTCTTCACCAATAATTTTTCTTTTTTCTTCAGGTTCAGAATGACCAGCAAGTTTGCTTAAAAATCTATCTTGAGCATTAACTCTAATTAAATTTATATCAAACTGATTCTTAAAAACACTTTCAACTTCATCAGCTTCGTTTTTTCTTAGAAGACCATGGTCAACAAATATACAAGTAAGATTCTTTCCAACAGCTTTATGAAGTAATACAGCTGCAACAGAAGAATCTACACCGCCAGAAAGAGCACAAAGAACTTTCTTATCACCAATTTTTTCTTTTAATTTATTTATAGAATCTTCTACAAATGAAGACATTTTCCAGTCTCCTGAACATTTGCAAACATTATATAAAAAGTTTCTAATAATAGTAGTACCATTACAAGTATTATTAACCTCTGGATGGAATTGAATACCATAAAAACCCTTTTCTACATTTTGCATACCAGCAATAGGGCAATTAGAAGTATTGGCAATAATCTCAAAGCCATCAGGTAATTTATCAACTAAATCTGTATGGCTCATAAGGCATACATTTGTTCTAGGTAAATTAGTAAATAGAGGAGAAGACACTTCTAAATTAACTTCAGTTTCACCATATTCACGTTTTACACCTTTTTTTACATTACCATTCATTGCAACACTCATAAGTTGCATACCATAGCATATTCCCAAAATAGGAACGCCTAATTTAAAAATGTTTTCATCACATCTTGGGGAACCATCTTCGTAAACACTTGCAGGTCCACCAGTAAAAATAATTCCCTTAGGATTCAATTCTTTGATTTTATCAAGTGGTGTATCATAAGGAATTACTACAGAATACACATTGCATTCTCTAACTCGTCTTGCTATTAATTGATTATATTGACCATAAAAATCTAATATCACAATTGTTTCATTATTCTTCATATATTAAACCTCCAAAAAATTATTACATCTTTATCCATTGTACCATAAATTAGCCCAAAATTCAAAGATTTGCATTAATTTTACTAAAATGATATAATTTAAATATATTGATTAAAGGTAAGGTGATATTATGACAAACGATAATTGGAGCGATATCAACGAAAAAATCATAAACAAACAAAGACAAGAATTTTTAAAAAATTTAAGAACAAACGTTTCTGCTTCTCAGAAACCTGAATATTCTGAGGAACAACATCATACTATGTCAAAAGACAGAACTAATACAGCTAAAAGAACTTTAAAAAGCAAAGCAAAATCAATGAGTAAATTAAAAGCATTTACTACAACTGTACTATTAACAGCTTTAGCAGCTGGAGGATTTGCTTATTCAAATCTAAAACAAAATGAAAAGAATGCAACAAGTGCACAACTTGAATATGAAATAGCAGCAATAGAAGATATGAAAAGTAAAAAAACTGAAGAATTATTAGAGACATTAACATTAAATAATGGAAAAATGCAAATTGATATGCCATACAGAATTCCTGAATTTTATAATGTGCTAAAAAACACAGATATTGATGAATTACTATGTGAATACTATAAAAATCCAACAAAAGAAGCAAAAGAGCTATTATTAAATCAATTGCAAGGCAGAGAAAAAGAATTTGCAGAGATGAACTTTAACTTATTAAAAGCATCATTTGCAGATACCTATAATAATTCTCCAGAAAATTACAGAATTACCTACAATTTTACTGATAATAACTATAATTCTAACATTAATAATGATGAACTTATAACACGTGAAAACGATAGAGGAACTGTTCTAAAAATACAAACAACAAAAGGCAATCTTGAAGGATATTACAGAGCAGGAAAGTCAAATTTTACAGAAGTTCCATTAGACTTTTTTGAACTTATGTCTACTGCAGCTAAGACATATACAGACATTAATTATTTTAATTCAAAGGAAGACTTAATGAACTCATTAATGGGAAATTATTTAGAAATTAAAAATTCATACATAGATGGGTATACTTTAGCAATACATCCAAAAGAACATAAATTATGTTATGCAAAAAAAGATAAAAACAATGAGCTTAAATATTACAATTATGATAAAAAAGAAATAAAAGAAATTCAAAAAAATGAAACAACTCAAGATAATGAACGTTAATGCATAAAAATCAGTCCTTTTGAGGACTGATTTTTATATGTTTGCTAAAGGATTATTCTCAACAGCATCACGAACTCTCTCATCATTTACATGTGTATATATTTCAGTAGTAGATATACTTTCATGCCCAAGAAGTTCTTGTAGAGCCCTAATATCAACATCACCATATTGGTACATAAGAGTTGCTGCCGTATGTCTTAATTTATGTACAGAATACTTTTTAGTATCTAATCCAGCTTTGCCTAATTCTTTTTTTACTATATCTTGAACAGAACGGTTACTAATTCTTTCCTTTCTTTCGCTTAAGAATAATGCATCACGAGAATCGTTTTTAACCTTATCATGTGGTCTAATAGATAAATAACTCGTCACAGCATTCATACACGCCTTATTAAGGAAAATAGTGCGTTCCTTGTTGCCTTTACCAATAACTGTCATCTTGCTTTCAGTAAAATCAATATTACTAATATTAATTCCAACTAATTCTGATAAACGCATGCCACAATTTAAGAATAATGTAATAATTGCATAATCTCTTACATTATTTCTATTATCTTCATTTTGTGTAACATTAAGCAGCTTTTTACTTTCCTCAAGAGACAAGTATTTAGGCATTCTTCGGCCAAGTTTAGGCGTTTCTAAGTCTTGGGCGGGGTTAACATCTAATAACTTAGCTTTAGATGTTAAATACTTAAAAAACACACGAAGAGAAGAAATTTTTCTAGCACGGGTTGCAGGAGTACTCTTCAAATCTCTAGCCATGTGAGAAATATACCCATGAATATCTTGAAGAGAAATTTGCTGTAGAGTAGGGAGGGGGAAGTCATTAATTTTAATGTTCTTAAATTCAATATCCTTTTCATCATTAATCTTATATTGAATTTTCATATATCTTAAAAAATTTGCAATGTCATAATTATATTCTTTAACAGTATTTGGAGATTTATTAAGAATAGTAATTGTATAATCTAAAAATGAATTTAAAAAATCTGGATTTTCATTACGACTAATCATTTGTAAAACACCTCATATACATTTATATAATAAAAAACATTAAAAATCAATATCAAAACTGAATTTTGTGCAAAGTTTTAAATATAAATGTTAAAAATGCAAAATCAAACAGTTAACAAGGTAATAAATCATACAATGTTGAAACATTATAGAATATTTGTTAAACACTGCAAAAAACGACGCACGAGAATCGATTTTAAGGCGTTTTTATTTTAAAGACATATAGTTTGTTGTTGCAAAAATACAGCAATTATAGTGATTTGAGCATTTTGAGGGGTTTTAAAGAAAAAGAAGGAATAGGGGTATAAAATGAGGGCAAAGTATTTCACTTCTACTTCGTTTTGCGCAAAACTTTGATAATATAAACCAAATGTAACCTCTTTTTATGTCTAATAGGATACATATATTATTCAGCATAAAAAATGTAGTTATTGAAATAATATCTAACAAAAAGTTAATTAAAAAAATTAACTTTATTTTTTTGCCTTCAAAATAAAAATTTAGGAGGTAATTTTAAATGAAAAAATCAATATATGATTTTAAAAGAAAGTATGCAGTACAAGATGAATTATTAAACGAAGGAACTTTAGAAGGATTAGATGAAAGAACATTACACGAAACTATAAAAGCAATGTTAGTGAATACAACTAAAGACTGTATTAAATATGAAAACTGGATGGATCCTGATATGGCAGAAATAAGTAAGTTACTTGTTAAAGAAAATAAAACAGAAGATGATATGCAAAAAATAAAAAATGCCCAAGACAGGTTAAAAAATTCATTACATTTTGCTCAAATATCAGAAAATAGTTTATATACTTTAATCTATCAAATGTTATTATCTGAAGATATAAAGCGAGTTTTTAAACAAGAAATACCATTGATGTATAATGACCTATATTATCTAATAGATATGGAAGATGAAATCGCAGAGAGTATTGAATTTTCACTTTCAGAGCTTTATGAATCTCCAAGCTTTAAAGAAATATGTTCACTTATAAATGAAACTATTGATGACTTTATTGAAAATGCAGAAGAATATATAGAGAATGTAAAAGAACGAGATTTATATGAGCAATTTGTAAGTTATAGAGAACAATACAGAAAAAGTAAGGAAGAAAAGGAGAATGCCAATGAGTAAAGTTATAGCAATAGCAAATCAAAAGGGTGGAGTTGGAAAAACAACTACCACTTTTTCTTTAGGTGTAGCTCTTGCTAAACAAGGAAAAAAAGTATTACTTATTGACGCAGATCCACAAGGCGATTTGACTACTTGTATGGGATATTATAATCAAGATGAATTGCAGAATACCATTGGAACTTTAATGTCTGATACAATATGTGATAATGAGATAAATGCGGAGAATAGCATACTTCATCACAAAGAAGGTATAGATTTAATTCCATCTAATTTAGATTTATCTGCAATAGAGTTTTCTTTGGTAAATGCAATGAGTAGAGAGTTTACACTTAAAAATTCTATAAGAGAAATAAAAGATAATTACGATTATGTTTTAATTGATTGTATGCCCAGCTTAGGAATGATAACCATAAATGCACTGGCTTGTAGTGACAAAATAATAATTCCAGTACAGGGAGAGTATCTTGCTGCAAAAGGTATGGGACATTTATTAAAGACAGTAAATAGAGTTCATAAACAAATAAATCCCAATTTAAAAATTGGAGGTGTCTTGCTCACTCTTGTTGATAAAAGAACTAATTTGTCGAAAGATGTAAGAGATACGATAAATGAAAATTATGGACACTATGTAAACATATATAATACTGAAATTCCTAAAGCTATAAATACAGCAAAATCTACATCAACAGGGAAAAGCATTTTTGAGTTTGATAAAAATAGTCCTGTCGCAGAGGCATATAAAAATTTAGCAAAGGAGGTATTAGACAATGAAAGAACAAGAACAAAAAATGAAACTTCCAAAGCTAGATGATTTGTTTACAATTCAAGAACAGAGAGATTATGAAAAAGCCGAAAAAGTTGAAGAAATTAATATAAGTAGTATCAAAGATTTTCCTAATCATCCTTTTAAAGTAATTAATGATGAAAAAATGCAAGAAATGGTTAAGAGTGTAAAGGAATATGGAGTAATATTACCTGTTATAGTTAGACCAAAAGAAGATGGAACTTATGAAATGATTTCTGGACATAGAAGAAAAAGAGCTTGTGAACTTGCAGGAATAAAACAAATAAGATGTATAGTGAAAGATTTAACAGATGATGAGGCAACAATTCTTATGGTTGATAGTAATATTCAAAGAGAAGAAATATTGCCTAGCGAAAAAGCATTTGCATATAAACTTAAATTAGAAGCAATGAAACATCAAGGAAAAAGAATTGATTTAGAAAAAAATGAAACTTCGACACCAGTGGTGTCAAAGTTAAGAACTGATGAAATACTAGGAGAAGAAGTTGGAGAAAGTAGAGAAAATATAAGAAGATATATTCGTCTTACATATTTAATACCAGAGTTATTAGAAGAAGTTGATAATAAAAGAATAGCTTTTAGACCAGCCGTAGAATTATCTTATTTAGAAGAAGATTATCAATATGTAGTTTTAAATAAATTACAATATGACGAGGTTTCTCCTAGTTTAAGTCAAGCTATAACATTAAAGAAAATGCAACAAGAAGGAACTATATCTGAAGAAAAAATAGAGAATTTGTTAGATAAAGAAAAACCAAATCAAAAAGAGTTCATAAAGATACACAATGATAGAATAGAAAAATATATACCAACTAAAGTCAAAGACTCTGGTAAGATAGAAGATTTTATTATCCAATGTGTGGAAGAACACAACAAAAGGGAAAGATTAAAACAAGAACGAAATGCTCGATAATGTGTGTGAACAATAGATTTACAAGTAGTTTTATTTTTTTGTGTGAACACATTACAAAGTTTTCCCTTACAATCCCTTTTAAATACATACTATATTACAAACTAAAAAAGAATTATTATATTAAATATATATAATGCTTTATACATTTGTTTTTATATCTAGAAAGCATATAATTAAGCTATAAGGAGATGGTAGTAGTGAAAAGTAAAAAGATATTAGTTTTAATAATTATAGCCTTAATAGTAATATTATTTGCAAATATCATGATTATAAAATCAAAGAAATTTAGTAAGATAGAAAAAGAGAAAGAGATTGTAACTGAAATAAATAATACTGATAATGAAGAAATAGAAAATACTGAAGTGATGGTTTTTAAAGATGATATAGAAAAACAAGAGAAAGTAGAAGAAATACCACAAGAAATTGATACCGTAAAATATAATATTCAAGAAGAAACAAAGGAAAATTCAATAGCAACACAAGATAAAAAAGTAGAAAGTTCAAAACCAGTAGAACAAGCCAAAACAATACCTGTTACTACAAGTAAAAAGACCGTAGAAAAAGAAACAACGACAGTACCAGAACAGCCAAAGGAAGAAAAACAAAGAGATATAAAACAATCTGAAAAAGCGAAGTGTTCTGATACCAAACATGGTGTAGGAGTTGGAAACTCAAATAAATGGTTTAGCTCAAAACAAGATGCAATTAATTACTATCAAGGAATAATTAAAACTTGGGGAGATAAATGGGAAAAATTTGAGATCAATGATGAAACATATCAAAAAAATTGTCCGTATGGGTATGAAACTTGGTCATGTCCGTTTTGTGGAAAATGGACAATAAACTTTTATTATAATTAAATAAATTATTAAAAATATAGAGCAGGTAGAGTATTACTTGTTCTTTTTTTATGAAAAATAGGAGGTAAAATTTTATGAAAATAAAAAAAGTTAATAAAATATTAGCTAGTATAATGTTATTTTTAATATTATTTAGTATAATACAACCTGTTTTTGCAGCATCGGGAAGTGGAAAATGGTCTGGAGGTCAATATGCCTCTGGAATGAAAACCACCGATAATGCAAATGGAACAACAGGTGTGTTAATAAGAAGATTAAATAATTTAAATACAGGAGAAAGGAGAACCGTATTCTGTGCAGAACATGGAATAGATTTTAAAACAGGAGCTTCATATAATGGAGTTTATTATACACCAACTAATTCAAACATTAGAAAGGCATGTAAAGTTGCTTATTTAGGATGGTATAAAAATAATGGTGGATATACAGTAGATGGAGGAATTTTAGCTAATGATATGAAATGGGTAAAATGGGATTATGTGTTTACTCAACAATATATTTGGGAAATTCTTGGACAAAGCAATGCAACATTTATTAAGTCAGATGAGCAACAAGGATATATAGACTTTAAAAATAGAATAAATAATGAAATAGCAGATATCGAAAAAAGACCTAGTTTCAATGGGTCTACAATTACAATTCAAGCAGGAAAAACAAAAACAATAACTGATTCTAATGGAGTTCTTGCAGAATATGGAACAATTGATAATACAAAAGATGGAATAAGATTCGTTCACCAAAATGGTAGTAATTCAATGACTATTTTTGTAGATGAAAATACAAATTTAGAAAATTATAGAATTTCAGATAATACTTTTAAAGAGTGGGAAATGATAAAAAACGGAACAGAAGATAATGATACAATGGTTTATTTTGAATTCGCAAGTGGTGTTCAAAACCAATTATATTGTATGAGTTATAATGATCCAGTAACATTAAATTTTTCACTAGAAATTGAAACATTTGGAAGATTGGAGTTACAAAAATTAAATACAAATGGAGATTTAGTAAATGGTGCAGTTTTCAAAGTAAGAGGAGCAAATGACTATAATAAAGACGTTACTGTTACTAATGGAAAGATTACTATTGATAAATTAAAAAAAGGAACTTATACAATAAATGAAATATCAGTGCCTTTTGGGTATTTAATAGACACAAAATCTTATGATGTAGAAGTTAAAGTAAATCAAACAGCAACAAAAGCAATAGTAAACGAAGAACCAACTGGGGAAATCAAAGCATATAAAACAGATAATTATAATAACAAACTAAAAGGAGCAGAAATAGCATTATATGCAAGAGAAGATATAAAAAATGTTGCAGGAACAATTACATGGTATAAAAAAGGAGAATTGATAACAAAAGCCATAACTAATGATGATGGAATGGCTCAATTTTCTAATTTACACTTAGGAAAATACTATGTAAAAGAAACAAATGCACCAAATGGATATTTAGTAAATTCAAAAGAATTTGATACAGAATTAAAATATAAAGATGCTAACACAAAAGTTATATATATTGATGTTACAGGAATAAAAGATGAAGAACCAACGGGAACAATTACAATAATAAAGAAAGATGCAGAAACTGGTTCAGTACCACAAGGAGATGCAACATTTAATGGTGCAGTCTATAAAGTTTATGCAAATGAGCATATATATAATAAAGCAAAAACTAAAAAATTCTATTCAAATGGAGATTTAGTTGCAACAAGAACTATAAATGAAAAGGGAGAAACAGAAGATATAAAAAATCTTCCTTTAGGAAAATATATTGTAAAAGAAGAAACTAATCCAACTGGATATATGTTAGATAAAAATACTTACAATGTAGAATTAAAATACAAAGACCAATATACAAAAGTAATAGCAGATACTAAAACAAGTTTAGAAAATGTTAAGAAAATGGGAGTACATATATTCAAATCAGGAATAAAAGAAAATTCAGGAGAAACACCTGGATTAGAAGGTGCAGAATTTACAATTAAATTAAATTCAGCAGTAGAAAGAGCTTATGCACAAGGATTTTCTTACGAAGAAGTTTGGAATGGAATTGATGAAAATGGAAACAAAGTTAAAGTTGATAGAAAAAGAGTTAAATCAGCTCAAGCTATTGCACCATCTTATGCTGTAATAGTAACAGATAAAGATGGAAATGCTTACACACAAAATAACTTGCCTTATGGAAAATACATTGTTAAAGAAACAAAGACACCTACAGATTATGAAACAGCAGTTGATTTTACATTTTCTATTACAGATGATGAATCAGAAATTAAGGAAATAGCAAAGAAAACAAAGCATATCGTTGTTAATAATGAACAATTAGAAACATATATTAAATTGATCAAAAAAGATTTAAAAACAGATAAACTTGTTACATTAAATTCTACAACATTTGAGATAAAAGCTACAAAAGACATATATGATAGAGCTACTAAAAAAATATTGTTCAAAAAAGGAGAAACTATCTCTCAAAAAATAGGAAATACAACATATACATCATTTACAACTAATGCAGATAATATAGTTGTTCCAGATAATTCATTTAATAGTAAAAATGATGATAAAGCAA
This sequence comes from uncultured Clostridia bacterium, assembly GCA_934167835.1. Classification (GTDB taxonomy): domain Bacteria; phylum Bacillota; class Clostridia; order TANB77; family CAG-508; genus UMGS1781. Next base: position 159,379 of record CAKPLZ010000002.1, read on the forward strand.
CAATTATTACACCATTAAAATTACCAGTAGGTAGTTATGAAATAACTGAAATAAAAGTTCCAACAGGATTTTTACAATTAGAGGAAGCAGTTAAATTTGAAATAAAAAATGTAAAAGATTATGACAAAGATAAAGATGGAGATTTTATAAAAGAAGTTATTATTAAAAATGAGCAACCAACAGGAACAATTAAATTAGATAAAACAATTAGCGTAAGAGAAGATGCAGATATATCTTTAATTGATACATCAGATTTATCAGGTATAGAATTTAAGCTTTCAGCAAAAGAAAATATTATTGACATGTCAGATGGTAGTGTTATTTATGAAAAAGGACAAGAGATTAAAAAATATAATCTTACTAAAGATGGAAAACTAGAAATAACAAATTTACCAATTGGAACTTATGAAATTGAAGAAACAAAAACTTTAAATGGACTTGTATTAAATACAACAAAATATGAAGTTAAGTTTGAACAAAAAGACTTAACAACAAAAGTTTATACTGAAAAATTAGATATATCAAATGATACAACTCTAGTAGAGTTTTCTAAAACTGATATTACAGGAGATAAAGAACTTAAAGGGGCTAAACTATCTGTGTTAGATAGTGAGAATAAAGTTATAGATGAATGGATATCTACTGATAAAACTCATAAAATTGAAGGGCTTACAGTAGGTAAAGAATACATACTAAAAGAAGAGATAGCTCCAGAGGGGTATGTAATAGCTACAAGTGTTAAATTTACAATAGACGATACAAATAAAATTCAAAAAATAAATATGAAAGATAAAGTTGTTTCAATGTCTAAAACTGATATTGGAGGTAATGAAGTAGAAGGTGCTAAAATTCAAATCATAGATAAAGATGGAAATATTGTTGATGAGTGGATTTCTACTAAAGAAGAACATAAGATTAAAAATCTAATCGAAAATGAAACTTATACTTTACATGAAGAAACAGCTCCTAATGGATTTGTAAAAGCTACAGATGTTATATTCAAAGTAACAGATGAAAAGAAAAATCAACACATAGAACTAATCAATAAAATAGTTGAAGTTACAAAAACAGACCTAACTAATGGAAATGAATTAGAAGGAGCAAAATTAGAAGTAATTGATGAAAATGGAGATACAATAGATAAATGGACATCTACAAAAGAACCACATCAAGTAAAAGGTCTTGAAGAAGGTAAAATATATATATTAAAAGAAACAACAGCACCTTATGGCTACGAAATTACAGAAGAAATAAAATTTGTTGTAACATCAGAAAAAAATACACAAAAAATTGAAATGAAAGATATGCCAATATTAAAGAATGTAAAAGTAGTTAAAGTAGATTCTGAAACTAAAGAAACTATAAAAGATAAATTTATTTTTGGTATTTATGAAGATTCAGAATGTACAAAGCTAATTAAAGAAGTAAAATCTGACAAAGAAAATGGAACAGCCTTATTTGAAGAATTAAGATATGGCACATATTACATCAAAGAAATAAAAGCACCAAAAGATTATGAATTATCTAGCAGAGTAGCAAAAGTTGAAATCAATGATAAAGGAATATTCGTAGATAATGAACAAGTAGAAGAAAAAGATAGCACAATAGAATTTACTTTTGAAAATAAAAAAATAGAAGTTCCTAAAACAGGAGATGAAAGCAAAATTAAATTATTTGCTGGAGCAATTATATTATCTTTATTAGGAATTACTTATATAGTTATTCGTAATCATAATAAGAATAAACAAGAATAGTTTAATTTAAGAGAGGTTAATATAAAAATACAAAATTAATCTCTCTTTTTCTGTTTATACATAAGACAATAATTAAATGATATGATATAATCTTCTCAAATAGTAATTTTTGAGGGGAGATTATAATGTTTGAAAAAAAGAAAAAGCTAGAATTAAATAATGAAGAATTGAGAATATTGCGTTATTCTTTAATAGATTTTAGAAATAATTTACTAAAACAAAATAAATATGTTGATGTGGTTGATGAGGTACTGGTAAAATTAAAAAATAAGATGAAGGTAAATAAACACGATTTAGGACTTATAATTAATAGTTTATATGAAAGTAGAACAGCAATGGTTAATGAGAATAAAGACACAGAAGCAATGGATTATTTTCTTTTAAAGCTCATTAGAATTCATGATACTCTATAATAAAGAATAATTATAATTTTTAAGTAAGTTAGATTAATATCTAGCTTATTTTTTATGTTTAAAATAGGAGGTGGGAAATGCCTAGAAAAAGAAATTTAAGAATGGAAACATATAATAAGTTGATAAATATTGGAAAATCAACAGAAAAAGATATTTCAAACTTAAAAATAGAAGATTTAAAAGAAATAACAAAAGATCCTGATGTTTTGAATATTATTGCTTTACGAGAATTTATTAAAGAACACAATACAATAGGGTATTTTAATTATCAACAAACAAGAAAGGAGGAATCCAATGGCGAATAAATATCAATTAGTTAATGAAATGGCAAATGAAACCATAAAATACATTTCTCAAAGTAGTGAAAACTGGATAGAATTTTTAAATACTGCTAGTAATAATTATAAATATTCTTTTAGTGAACAAGTATTGATATATGCCCAAAAAGCAAATGCAACAGCTTGTGCTGATATAGAAACTTGGAATAAAAGGCTAAAAAGATGGGTAAATAAAGGTGCAAAAGGTATTGCATTATTATCCATTGAAAATGGTAGAAGTGTACTAAGACATGTATTTGATATTTCAGATACTCATAGTGGTATAGGTCAAGATTTAAAATTATGGGAAGTAAAATCTTCTTATACAAATGGAATTATTGAAACATTAGAAAATAGCTTTGGTAATTTAGAAATAAAAGATACTTTAGCTGAAGCAATTTATTCTAGTTCAATAAATTTAGTAGAAGATAACTTTCAAGATTATTTAGTTGATTTAAAAGAAGTTACAGAAGGGAGTTTTCTACAAGAATTAAATGACATTGAATTGGAATCTTATTTCAGAGGAATATTAGCAAATTCAATAGCGTATATGACAATGAAAAGATGTGGAATTGATCCAATGGAACATTTTAGCCTAGCTGATTTTGAAATAATAAAACAATTTAATAACAAAAGAGTTATTTCAAGATTAGGTGCTGCAACGAGTGATATTGCAGAACGAGAAATAAGAGAAATATATTCAAGTGTAATTAATTTTGAAAAAAATAATAAATTAACAAATCGTACATTTGTTAATAACAAAAAAATGAATTATCATAATAATGAAGAAAAAAATAGTGAAGGGAGAAACGATTATGATAGAATTAACATACAAACAAATGGGAGATTATCAGATACCACAAGTAGCATTACCAAAAACAAAGAAAATGACACAGGGGAGATTTTCAAGAATGAGGGAGAACTTCCTAAAAGAATACAAAAGAGGGTTATACGAGGAATTGATGATAGATGGCAAAATGGAAGAACATTTAGGAGAAATAGAACAGACAGCTCAAAAGAGAATGAAGCAAATAATAACAAGTTTAGCAGAAAAGAACCAAATAACAGAGAAAATGAAAAGAGAGAATCAAATGGAGTGGGTACAAGCAATGAACTCAATAAGAAACCAAGCAGAAGAAATAATAATAGCAGAGTTAATTTACAATTAAATCTTTTTGAAGATACTTATGTGCCACCAATAAAAGAATTACCAAGCGTAGACAAACAAATAGATAGTATCAAAAAACAAGCAGAAGTAGAAAATACTCCTGCTTTTTCTTTTACACAAGAGATGATAGATAAAACATTACAGAGTGGAACAGGACATCAAAATGGAAAATTTAGAGTATATAGATTATACCAAGAAACATTATCATCAAAAGAAAGACAAGATTTTTTGAAAAAAGAATTTAACTATTATGGAACTAATGGTGTAGCTGGACTTGATGGTATATGGGTTGAATATACTCCGAGTAAAGGTTTGAAACTTTCTAAAAGAGAAGTTGAAGATACAATGCAAGTTAATTGGAATACAATAGAAAAACGAATTGGAGAACTTATTTCGTTAGATAGATATTTTACCAATGATGAAAAAGAGAAATATCAAAATTGGTTAGAAAATGACTATGAAAATGAAAAATGGATGTTTAATCAAGTATTTAAAGATGAAAATGTTAACGAAAATGATAAAATAGAAATTCAAAATATAGATAAAAATTATAAATTAAAAAATGGAAATTACTTTCACTTCCATACAAATGAAGAAGGATATTATTATGCTATATATGATAATAGAGGAACTGAAATTGATGGTGGACTTTTAGAATATTCCAAAAATACAGATAAGGAAAATTTAAATGATATAAGAAAAGATTTGGCAGAGTTTACTGGTATTACAGAACTAGTAGATAAAAATTTAGAAGAAGTTAGTCAAGAATTCATTGATAATTTGGAGTTTGATACTATTCCAAGAGAAATTGAACAAGCCCAAAATGTATTAAATTTATTTAAAAAAAGAGAAGAAAATGGAGAACCACTTAATAGAGATGAGTATTATAAAAATCAAGAAAAGCATAATTATCATATAAATGATAACTTACTAGGAGAAGGTACTCCAAAGGAAAAAGTAAAAAGAAATATTGAGGCAATAAAACTTTTACATAAGTTAGAAGATGAAAATAGATTAGCAAATTCCGAAGAACAAAACATTTTGTCGAAATATGTAGGTTGGGGTGGACTTTCAGATGTATTTGATGAAAATAAAACGAATTGGAATGAAGAATATTACGAATTAAAAGAACTATTAACAGATGAAGAATATAAATCAGCAAGAGCCTCTACTTTAACCGCTTTTTATACACCACCAGTAGTTATAAATGCAATATATAACATTCTAAAAAATATGGGAGTTGAACAAGCAAATATACTTGAACCAAGTTGTGGTATAGGAAATTTTTTAGGAATGTTACCACAAGAAATGCAAAGTTCAAAACTCTATGGTGTAGAACTTGATACTATAAGTGGCAAAATAGCAAAGCAATTATATCAAAAAGCAAACATTAAAATTCAAGGATATGAAAAGGCAGACTTTCCAGACTCATTTTTTGATATAGCAATAGGAAATGTACCATTTGGAGATTTTAAAGTAAATGATAAAAGATATGATAAGAATAATTTTTTAATTCATGATTATTTCTTTGCAAAAACTTTAGATAAAGTGAGACCAGGAGGAGTAATTGCATTTGTAACATCAAAAGGAACAATGGATAAAGCGAGTCCAGAGGTTAGAAGATATTTAGCACAACGAGCAGATCTTTTAGGTGCTATCAGATTACCAGATAATACATTTACAAAGAATGCAGGAACAAAAGTAACATCAGATATTATTTTCTTACAAAAAAGAGAAAATTTGACTGATATAATGCCAGATTGGGTATATCTAGACAGAGATGAAAACAATATTGCGATGAATAAATATTTTGTAGATAATCCCGAAATGATATTAGGAAAAATGGAAATAGTATCTACAGCTTATGGCTATGACTCAACTTGTAAAACTGAAGAAGATACAAATTTAGAAGAACAATTAAATTATGCAATAACTAATATACATGGAGAATTACAGAATAATAGTATTGAAAACGAAATTGAACAAGAAGATACATCAATACCTGCAATTCCTACTGTTAAGAACTATTCTTATACAGTAATAGATGATAAATTGTATTTTAGAGAAAATTCAAAAATGATTTTACAAGATGAACTACCATTGACGGCACAAAACAGAATTAAAGGATTGATTTTATTAAGAGATCAAACAAGAGAACTGATAGATTTTCAAATGGAAGATTATTCTGATGAAGAAATTCATCTTGCACAAGTAAAATTAAATAATTTATATGATAGATTTACAAAAGAATATGGCTTAATTAATTCAAGAGCAAATGAAACAGCTTTTTCAAATGATAGTAGTTATTTTTTGTTATGCTCACTTGAAAAGATAGATGGAGAAGGTAAATTTGTTGGAAAAGCTGATATATTTAGTAAAAGAACTATAAAGGCTAAAAAGAAAATCTTACAGGTAGATACTCCAGATGAAGCATTAATTCTATCTATACAAGATAAGGCAAAAGTTGATTTGAATTATATGCAAAAATTATGTGGTATAGATACAGATAAAATGATAAAAAGTCTTGAGGGAGTAATTTTTAAAGTTCCAGAATATGGAGAGCCAAACAATTGGGTAACCGCTGATGAATATTTATCTGGAAATGTTAGAGAAAAACTTAAAATTGCAGAACAATTTGCAAAAGAAGATTCTAGTTTTAATATAAATGTTGAAAAACTAAAAGAGGTAATTCCAAAAGACCTTACTGCAAGTGAAATTGGAATTAAGTTGGGTTCAACATGGATACCACCAGAAATTATTAGAAAGTTTATTTTTGAATTATTAGATACACCAAGTTATAACAGATGGGATATTCATGTTAAATATTCAAACATAACTGCTGAATGGTATATTGATGGGAAAAGTAATGATAAAAATAATGTAAAAGCATACACAACTTATGGTACATCAAGAATAAATGCATACAAAATAATAGAACAAACACTTAATCTAAAAGATGTGAAAATATTTGATACATTTATAGATGATGAAGGAAGAAAACAAAGAGTATTAAACAGGAAAGAAACAGCAATAGCTTGTAGTAAACAAGATGCAATAAAAGAGGCATTCTTAAATTGGGTATGGGAAGATCCAGAAAGAAGAAATGATTTAGTAAGACTTTATAATGATAAATTTAATTGTATAAGACCACGAGAATACGATGGTTCTCATATAGATTTTGTAGGAATGAATCCTGAAATAAAATTGAGAAAACATCAATTAAATGCAGTAGCACATATCTTATATGGAAATAATACTTTGTTAGCACATGAAGTTGGTGCGGGAAAGACATTTGAAATGGTTGCAGCAGCAATGGAAAGTAAGCGTTTAAGCTTATGCAATAAGTCTTTATTTGTTGTGCCAAATCATATTATAGAGCAGTTTGCAAGTGAGTTTTTGCAACTTTATCCAAGTGCTAACATTTTAGTTGCCACGAAAAAAGATTTTGAAACAAAAAATAGGAAAAAATTTTGTAGCAGAATTGCCACAGGAGAATTTGATGCAGTAATCATTGGACATTCGCAATTTGAAAGAATACCAATGTCAATAGAAAGGCAAATTACATTATTAGAAGAACAAATAAATGATATTACAAAAGGAATTGCATCAGAAAAAGCAAATAAAGGAGAAAATTATACTATTAAACAAATGGAAAAGACCAGAAAATCATTAGAAAATAGATTAGAAAAATTACATAAGGAAGAAAGAAAAGATGATGTAGTTACATTTGAAGAACTAGGTGTAGATAAATTATTTGTTGATGAAGCTCACAACTATAAGAATTTATTTTTATATAGTAAAATGCGTAATGTAGGTGGAATAGCACAAACTGAAGCACAAAAATCTTCGGATCTTTTTATGAAGTGTAGATATTTAGATGAAATAACAGGTGGGAAAGGAACTGTATTTGCAACTGGAACACCAGTAAGTAATTCAATGGCAGAACTTTACACTATGCAAAGATATTTACAGTATGGAGAATTAAGAAAAAATGAATTAGAACATTTTGATAACTGGGCTAGTACATTCGGAGAAACAATAACGGCAATAGAACTTGCACCAGAGGGTACAGGATATAGAGCAAAAACAAGATTTGCAAAATTTCATAATTTACCAGAGTTAATGTCGATGTTTAAAGAAGTAGCAGATATTCAAACTGCTGAAACCTTAAATTTACCAACACCAGAATTTGAAAATATAAATGTCGTTGTAAAACCAAGTGAAATACAACAAGAAATGGTTAAGGCTTTGGGAGAAAGAGCAGAAAAAATAAGGTCAGGAGCAGTTGATGCAACAGAAGATAATATGCTTAAAATCACAAATGAGGGTAGAAAACTCGCACTAGATCAAAGACTTATAAACCCTTTATTGCCAGATTCCGAAAGTAGTAAAGTAAATTCATGTTGTGAAAATATTTATAGAATATGGGATGAAAATAGTTATAAGAAATCAACACAACTTGTATTTTGTGATTTATCAACTCCCAAAGATTTAAAAGGATATGAAAAAGAAGAATTTACAGATGTATATAATGAGTTAAAGAAAAAACTAATTCAAAAAGGTATTCCACCTGATGAAATAGCTTTTATTCATGAGGCAGACAATGAAGTTAAAAAGAAAGAATTATTTAGCAAAGTGAGAAAAGGACAGGTTAGAGTGTTAATTGGTTCAACTCAAAAAATGGGAGCAGGTACTAATGTTCAAGATAAGTTAATTGCAACCCATCATTTAGACTGTGCATGGAAACCATCAGACCTAACGCAACGCAATGGTAGAATGATTAGGCAGGGAAATGAAAATAAAAAGGTATATGTATATTCTTATGTTACAGAAAAAACATTTGATAGCTATATGTATCAATTAGTAGAACAAAAGCAGAAATTCATTTCTCAAATAATGACATCCAAAACTCCTGCAAGAACAATGGAAGATATTGACGATAAAGCATTAACTTATGGAGAAATAAAAGCTCTTGCGACAGGAAATCCTAAAATATTAGAAAAGACATCATTAGATACAGATGTAGCAAAATTAAGATTATTAAAACAAGAATTTATGAATCAAAAATATTCATTGCAAGATAAAATTATAAAGTATTTTCCAGAAGAAATAGCAAGACTTAATAATAAAATTGGAGCAATGGAAGAAGATACTATTAAATTACAAGAATACACTAGACCCAATGCAGATGGCTTTTCTCCTATGAAAATAAATGGAATAATATATACTGAAAAACAAGAGGCAGGAAAGAGAATATTACAAAGTATAAATGATTTAAAAAGTATGGAAACAAGAGAAATAGGAGAATATAGAGGATTTACAATGGAAGTTAGTTTTGATTCAATTACTAGAAATATTAGGTTAAAACTAAAAAACAAATTTAGTTATTCTATTGATTTAGGAACTGATGTAAATGGAAATATAACAAGAATAAATAACTGTTTAGAGAATATTGCAAAAGACATTCCTCACGAAAGAGATTTATTAGATAATACATATTTTCAATTAGAAAATGCAAAACAAGAATCTCAAAAAGAATTTCCTAAAGAACAAGAGTTACAAGAAAAGTTGCGAAAATTAGAAGAAATAAATGCTGAACTAAAAATAAATGAAGATGACCACGAAATGTTAGGAGATGAAAAGGAAGAAAAGCAAGATAAAGCTAATAATAAAAATTCTCCAGAGAGATGTTAAAATTATTTGATTTGTGCTATAATGATTCTAGCAAATAGTAATTTGTAAAGGAGAGTCAAAAATATGGAAGAATACAATAATGAAAAGTATATGG
>CAKPLZ010000003.1 GCA_934167835.1 uncultured Clostridia bacterium
TATATAGTTTGTTTTTTATAAAATTATCGATATATATATATATATATATATAGGGCCCCAAGGCTTTCAGCGTTTTTGTTCATTTGGTTTTGTCTCCTTTGTTTTTTTCTTCTCTACTTTGATAGCTTCATTTTACAATAAAACTCTATAATTTTCAATATCTTTTAAATAAAAATTTATAAATATTTTCCCCCAATATTTATATTCATTTAAAACATTAATTTAATTAAGTCTTATACAAAAAACTTCCATTTTTTTGTGTCAAATTAGTAATTTTATGATATAATTAATTGTATTGTTTTTATAGGAGAGGTGATTTTTATGAAACCGAGCTCGTGTTTAGAAAATAGGTTGGGATTATTATTGTTATATGGAGGTTTGTTATGCTAAAAAATTTAGAAAAATTGCTTGATGAGAAGAAATACAAGGAAGCAAAAAAAGAGCTTAATGAGATTAATAGCTCTGATGTTGCTGAATTGCTAGAGGATATTGATTCTCAAGAAATTATTAAGGTTTTTAAATTGATTGATAAAGATAAAGCTGCTGAGGTTTTTTCTTTTCTATCTGTTGAGCAGGAAGCTCAAATTATTAGTTTATTAAGTGATAAAGAGGCTGTTTCTCTTTTAGATGAAATGTATGCAGATGATGCCGCTGACTTGATCGAAGAAATGCCTGCAAATGTTGTAAAAAGATTATTGCAGAAGTGTACTTCTGATACTAGAAATGATATTAATAAACTTTTAAATTACCCAGACAATTCTGCTGGAAGTATTATGACTGTTGAATATGCTGAGTTAAAAGAGAATTTAACTATTAAGCAGGCAATGGAAATATTAAAAAAGGAAATTGAATACTATGAAACAGTTAATATATGCTATGTCGTAGATATTCAAAGAAAATTAATTGGTTTTTTACAGTTAAAAGACATTATTTGTGCAAATCCTGAAGATTTGGTAAAAGATGTTCTAAATTCAGGTGTTATTTCTTGCAAAACAACTGATGACCAAGAAGAAGTTGCCTTAATGTTCCAAAAATACGATTTATCTGCAATGCCAGTTGTAGATAGCGAAAATAGACTAGTTGGTATTATTACATTTGATGATATCATTGATGTTGTTCAAGCAGAAAACACAGAAGATATCGAAAGAATGGCCGCAATTACATCAACACACAAACCATATTTGAAAGTAGGTATTTTTGAAACTTGGAAATCAAGAATTCCATGGCTTTTGCTACTTATGATTTCAGCAACATTTACTGGAAAGATTATTCAAAGCTATGAATCAGCTCTAGCTTCTTATGTTATACTAACCGCATTCATCCCAATGCTTATGGACACTGGTGGAAATGCAGGTAGCCAAGCAAGTGTAACAATTATTCGTGGAATTTCACTTGGAGAAGTAGAATTTAAAGATATTTTCAAAATAATGTGGAAAGAAGCAAGAGTTGCAATTCTTTGCGGAATAACTCTAGCTGCAGCAAACTTTATTAAACTTTGGTTAATTGATAGAGTAACTTTAGAGGTTAATTTTATAGTTAATATAACATTAATTTGTACAATATTCCTATCAAAATTACTTGGATGCACATTGCCATTGCTTGTAAAGAAAATAAAACTTGACCCAGCTGTTATGGCAAGCCCATTTATTACAACTCTTGTGGATGCTTGCAGTTTGATGATTTATTTCCAAGTTGCAACAATTATGTTAGGTTTATAAAAAAAGGCAAATCATTTGATTTGCCTTCATTTTATTTGTTTTTGTAATATTCTTGGATTCTTTCAATTGCTTTTTTTGTATTTTCTTTTGTTCCAAATCCGGTTAATCTAAAATATCCTTCTCCACTTGGTCCAAAGCCAACTCCAGGAGTTCCTACTACTCCAACATTTTCAAGAAGCTCATCAAAAAACTCCCAAGATTTTTTTCCTTCTGGAACCTTAAGCCATACATAAGGAGCGTTTTCTCCTCCATAGGTCTCAAATCCAATATCATCTAATCCTTGTTTTATTGTTCTGCAATTTTCCATATAGTATGCTATATTTTCAGTAATTTCTTCTTGTGCTTCTTTTGTATAAACAGCTTCTGCACCTTTTTGTGTTATATAAGATACACCATTTGATTTTGTGCTTTGTCTTCTATTCCATAGTTTATTTATTTCCACAGTTTCACCTGTTTTTGTATATCCCATAAGTTCCTTTGGAACAACTGTATAACCACATCTTATTCCAGTAAATCCAGCTGATTTTGAATAGCTCTTAAATTCTATTGCAACTTCTTTTGCGCCTTCTATTTCATATATACTGTGTGGAATTTTTTCATCTTGAATATAAGCCTCATAAGCAGCATCATATAAAATAACAGATTTATTTTTTCTTGCATAATCAACCCATTTTTTTAGTTCTTCTTTTGAAATTACTGTTCCTGTTGGATTATTTGGAAAGCATAGATATATCATATCTACCGGTTTTTCAGGTAATTCAGGTATAAAGTTATTTTGAGATGATACTGGAACATAAATTATTCCTTCATATTTTCCGTTTTCAAATATTCCACTTCTTCCAGACATAACATTTGTGTCTAAATATGCTGGATACACTGGGTCTGTAATTGCAACTGTATTTTGAACATCAAAAACATCTACAACATTTCCTATGTCTGTACCTATTCCATCAGAAACAAAAACCTCATAATTTTCAAAATTTATTCCTCTTTTTTTATAATCATTCTCTATAATTTTTTCTTTCAAAAAATCATATCCAACCTCTGGTCCATATCCCCTAAATGTTTTTGTATCAAGCATTTCATCTACTGCATTTTTCATGGCTTCTGCAACCTTTTTTGGAATCGGCCTTGTTACATCTCCAATTCCAAGTTTAATAATTTCTTTTTCAGGATGTTTTGCCTGATATTCTTTAACTTTTTGTGCTATTGTAACAAATAAATAGCTATCTTGTAATTTTAAAAAATTTTCATTAATTGTTATCATAATCTAATTCCCCCTCAAATACTGTTTTAGCTGGTCCTGTCATATATACATGGTTATTTTCTTTATTCCATTCAATTTCCAAAGTTCCACCAAGCAAATGAACGTTTACTTTATTCTCAACCCATCCATTCAAATTACATGCCACCATTGTAGCACAAGCCCCAGTTCCACAAGCAAAAGTCTCACTAGAGCCTCTCTCCCAAACTCGCATTTTAATATTTTTTCTGTCTAAAATACTTACAAACTCAATATTAGCTCTATTAGGAAAATGCTTATCACATTCTAAAATAGGCCCATATTTTTCAATAGTAAAACTATCCAAATCATTAACCACAGTAACTCCATGAGGGTTCCCCATAGAAACACAACTAACGCAAAACTCCCTATCATCTGCCTTAATATCTATAACCCTATCCTCTGAATTCACTGGAATTTTAGCACACTCCAAAACAGGTTCACCCATATCAACTCTAACACTCTTAACCTTTTTATCCTCAACATTTAGCCAAATCTTCTTTATCCCAGCCAAAGTCTCAACAGAAATTTCTCTTTTATCAGTAAGCCCCTTATCATAAACAAACTTACCAACACACCTAATCCCATTACCACACATCTCAGCCTCAGAACCATCACTGTTAAAAATCCTCATTCTAAAATCAGCAACATCACTCTCCCCAATCAAAATAAGCCCATCACCACCAACACCAAAGTGCCTGTCACTAACAAAACGAGCCAAGGAAGACATACTACTAGTACTTACATTGCAATCACCGCAATAAACATACACATAATCATTCCCCAGCCCCTGCATTTTTGTAAACTTAATCATAAAAATTCACCCTAACTTTTAGGTATTAATAAACCACGCAAAAATAATTATTTCTGCATGGTTTTTATTATATAAAATCATTTGCAATTTGTCAATATTTTTTGATAAGAATACAAAAAAACTTAGAGCTATTTTGCTCTAAGTTCTTTGAATTCATTTTTGAATTAATTAAGCTAATTCGATTGTTGCTCCTGCTTCTTCGAATTTTGCTTTGATGCTTTCTGCTTCGTCTTTTGAAGCTCCTTCTTTAACTGTTTTTGGTGCTCCGTCAACTAAGTCTTTAGCTTCTTTTAATCCTAATCCTGTAACATCTCTAACAACTTTGATAACTGCTATTTTGTTAGCTCCAACTTCTTTTAATACTACGTTGAATGATGTTTTTTCTTCAGCTGCTGCTGCTCCAGCTCCTGCTGCAGGTGCTGCTACTGCTTGTGCTGATACTCCATATTTTTCTTCAATTCCTTTTACTAATTCTGATAATTCGATAACTGTTAAGCTATCAATTTCTTCTAATAATTTTGCAATGTCTGCCATTTTAAAATCTCTCCTTTAATATATTTTTTATTTTTCTGTGTCGGTCACAACCCTAAATAATCTTAAGCATTTGCTGCTTCTTTTTGCTTTGCAACTTCATTAAGTGCAACTGCAAGTTTTGAAATATTTCCAAGTAATGCAGCAGCAAGCCCAGCAATAAGTGTTTCTCTTGATGGTAATTTTGCTAATGCTATTAATTCTTCTACTGGAACTACTTTTCCTTCAATGATTCCACCTTTAATTTTGTAGAAATCATTATTTTTTGCAAATTCATATATTGCTTTTAGTGGTTCTAGATAATCTTCATATCCTAAAACAACTGCTGTTGTTCCTTCTAATACGTTATCTAATTCGCTTACTCCACAAGCTTCCATAGCTCTTCTTGTTATATTGTTTTTAATAACTTTGTATTCAGCTTGAGCTCCTCTAACTTTTGCTCTTACTGCTGTTACATCAGTTACATTGATTCCTTTATAATCTGTTAATAGAACTATTTTAGCTTTTTTGATTTTTTCAGCTAATTCTTCAACTTCTTGTTTCTTTTGATTAAGAATTTTTTCACTTGCCATTTTTGTTTTTCACCTCCATTGTATATATAGTTAAAAATTAAAAACTCTTGAAATGCCAATCTCGAGGCAAAACAAGAGCTTCAAAAATCTCTATTTTTTACCTCGGTAGGACTTATTTTATGCCTACTGTCTTTGGCAATATTTTATTTAACCAACATATATACTTGGTCCCATTGTTGTAGTAATTGCAACACTCTTAATGTATTGTCCTTTTGCTGCTGCTGGTTTTGCTTTTACTATAGCATCCATAACTGTTTCATAGTTTTCGAATAGTTTGTCTGCTCCAAAAGATACTTTACCAAATCCTAAGTGAATTATGTTAGATTTATCTAATCTATATTCAACTTTACCAGATTTAATTTCGTTTATAGCTTTTGTTACATCCATTGTAACTGTTCCAGATTTTGGGTTTGGCATTAATCCTTTAGGTCCTAATATTTTACCTAATCTTCCTATAACACCCATCATGTCTGGTGTTGCTACGATTACATCATAATCGAACCAGTTTTCTTTTTCGATTTTTGGAACTAATTCTTCAGCTCCTACGAAATCTGCTCCAGCTTCTTCAGCTTCTTTAGCTTTATCACCTTTTGCAAATACTAAAACTCTTTGAGTTTTACCTGTACCATTTGGAAGAACTACTGTTCCTCTAACTTGTTGGTCAGCTTGTTTAGAATCTACACCTAATTTAACATGTAATTCTAATGTTTCATCAAATTTTCTTTTAGGCATATTTGTTAATACTTCAATAGCCTCTTTAGCATCATAATTTTTGCTTTTATCAATTAGCTTTACGCTATCTTGATAGATTTTTCCTTTTTTCATAATATCCTCCTTTTGGTTTTAACGGATTTCTCCTCCCAAATTATTTATATATACTTTATAAATATATATCTTAGTCTTTTACTACAACACCCATTGAACGAGCTGTTCCAGCTACCATGCTCATTGCAGCTTCTACTGATGCAGCATTTAAGTCTTCCATTTTTTGTTCTGCTATAGCTTTAACTTGTTCTGTTGTAATTGTTGCAACTTTATCTTTATTTGGTTTTCCAGAACCTTTTTCGATTTTGATTGCTTTTTTAATTAATACAGCAACTGGTGGTACTTTTGTTATAAAAGTAAATGATTTATCTGAATATACTGTTATAACAACTGGAATTATCATACCTGGTTGATTTGCTGTTTTTTCATTGAATTCCTTTGTGAATTGCATGATGTTTATACCTGTTGAACCTAAAGCTGGTCCTACTGGTGGAGCTGGTGTTGCTTTTCCAGCTTCAATTTGTAATTTTACTATATTAGTAACTTCTTTTTGAGCCATTTTTAAAACTTCCTTTCAAAATTTATTTATATATGTGTTGGTCACAACCCTATTTTATACTTTTTCAACTTGAGCAAATTCAAGCTCTACAGGAGTTTCTCTACCAAACATTGAAACAAGAACTTTTACTTTTCCTTTTTCTTTGTTTATTTCTTGAACTGTTCCTATAAATCCAGCTAATGCTCCATTTAATATTTTAACTGAGTCATCAACATCATAATTTACTTCAACAATTGATGTTTCAAATCCCATACTTCTTATTTCCTCATTTGTAAGAGGTATTGGGTCTGTACCTGAACCAACAAATCCTGTAACTCCTCTAGTATTTCTAACTATATACCAAGATTCTTCTGTTACAATCATTTTTACTAAAACATACCCTGGGAAAACTTTTTTTAAGTTGGCTTTTCTTTTTCCATCTTTGATTTCAATTTGTTCTTCCATTGGAACTACAATATCAAAGAAGTAATCTTCAAGCTCTCTATTCTTTACTGTTTTTTCCAAATCTGTTTTAACTTTATTTTCGTAACCTGAATATGTATGAACTACATACCATCTTGGCTCCAAATTTTCTTCTACTTGAGACATCTATTTTAAGCCTCCTTTTTAAAGTTATTGTAAAACTTTTTTTCAATTATTCAGTAGCAGTTTGAGCGATATTCTCAGCGTCTACATTTTCTGTGTTATTGTTTGTTTCTTCTACTTGAACTGTATTGTAGCCTCTAACACGGGATTTCAAATTATTGATTCCATATTTGTTTAATAAATCGAATACTACATCCAAAACAAATACTATAGCTGCTGTAATAACAACTATAACAACAACTGCAATTGTATTATTTACAAGTTGCTTTGGTGTTGGCCAAATAACTTTCTTTAATTCTGCTTTGAAATCTTTGAAAAAACTCCTCTTGTTTTTTACATCTTTTTTATTTTCTTTTTCATTAGCCATTTTATATCCTCCTTAAAATAGCCCAATTGCCTTATTTTGTTTCTTTATGTGTTGTTCTTTTTTTGCAGAATTTGCAATATTTTTCTACTTCAAGTCTTTCTGTGTTGTTTCTTTTATTTTTGCTTGTCATATAATTTCTTCTTTTACATTCTGTACATTCTAATGTAATATTTTCTCTAGGTCCTTTTGCAGCCATTTTAGCTCCACCTCCAACTTTTATTTACGGGTTTTTAACGATGCGTTTTTTAAGCTATGTCCTCATTTATAGAACATAGCTTATATAATTTACCATATTTTGTGTTAAAAGTCAAGTGTTCTCAAGCATTTTTTTGATTTTTTCCAATTTTTTATAAAAATTTGTGCTTTTTATCTTATTTATATTGCAAAACCTGGTGCTATACCGCATCCACTTGTTGTTCCATAAGTGGTAGCTCCTGAGCTTCCATAAGGGCTAATGTAAAAGAATATTGAGTTTTGGCTTGTTGGAATTGAACGTAGCCACCAATATTTTTTTGTACTTTTGCTGTCTTGTTTTACTCTATTAGTAGCTGTATTGTTAACTTTATAATAAGCATACTGAGTTCCAGATGTTTGTGCATCATTTGTATCTTTTTTGCCAAATACTTCCCAATAAGACATTAACCATAATTGATCATAATTATCACTTACTGTTGTGTATGATTTTCCACTATTAGTTGATTTTGTATACTCTTTCTTTACGCTCTTTATATAGCTTCTATTTGAAAGTTTAGTTAATACAGTAGCATTTAATACATTTTTTAAATCGCTACCACCCCATCCACTATAGTTTGTTTTAGCTCCAGTAGAATCGTAAAATATTGCATTACCTATAACATTTACGAATTCAAAGCTTATTCCGGCTTTACTTCCATTTGCCAAAGTATCATGGTTAAATCCAATAATTCTAACCTTATATGTTCCCGCTGTTATTGTAGCACGGCTTGCAGTTGCGCTTGACAAAGTTACAGTTGCTGTATCTCCTATTCCAATTGTTTGTTTTTGATTATTTATTTTTACACTTAATTCTGTTGTTGTGCTTGTTACGCTATTACAATTTGATATTTCATCTGCCATTTTAGATAATGTTGCCCAGTCGGTGCCCCAATCCTTTGTTGTAGTTCTTTGTTTTGAATCAACTATATCTGTTACATTGCTTGCATCTGCTACGGTTATTGTAATTGTTTTTTCAGGTACAGCTGATATTGTTCCATCTTCTCTTATGCATTTTGCTGTAACTATTATTTTTGTACCAGCCTGTGCACTAGCATTAACTGTTAATACTCCTTGATTGCTTATTGTTCCTGCTGATGTTGGATTAATTTTCCATTCAATTGTATCTGTTGCTCCTTCTGTAATTGTAGCAGTTATTTTAACTTTTTCTCCTGGTTCAACCTCATTTTTATCTGCTTGTAATTCTAGGTTTGTGGCGTAATTAGGATTTTGCAATACATTTATTTTTACATTTTTAGTTATATTAGTACTTTCTTCTTTTATTGTAAATGCAGAATTATTCCCTATTTGTTGCCCTGCCTCTATAGTGATTTCAGTTCCATTCACTATAGAAATTTCATCTGTTACCTCTGTATTTTTTAATTTTATTTTTGGTCCATTTGTATTTGGAATCAATTTCAAGCAATATTCTGTTGCATTGACTTCTGCTCTTGGAGTTTTAGCTATTTTTGCCCTGTTGCCTTCAATGGTTATTTCATAATATTTTTGATTTATTTCAATATATTCCTTTTCTTCAGTAGTTTCTAAATCTAAGATTATTTGTACTGTTCTGTTTTCTCCTTGAACAACATTTATTTCATCATTGTTTTTTCCGGTTGAGTCTTTTATTAGCACATCTTTTAAAGTTTCAGGTGATGAACTTAAACTTTTTATTATATAACCTTTTTTGTTTAATTCTGCAATTAATTTTGACTGGCTTGTTGCAGACCCCAAATCTTCTACAAAAAGTTCTGCTAATTCCACATTGATTTCTTCTTCTACAGATGATATTTTGAGATCAGTTTTTGCAGTTTTAGTTGTATCAAATATCCCTCCATTTCTTAACGCAACACTTATTGTAACTCCCCCTAGAATTAATAGGATTACAATAGTTATTACTAATGCTATCAATGTTATAGCTTTGTTTTCCCTCATTTTTTCTCCTCCTTTGTTATTCTTCTCAATAACTGCATTAATTATATACCTATTTTGCTCTCTTGGTCAATATTTTGTTTGAAAAAGTTTATTTTTAAAATGTTATTGTTTTCTTTCTTTGAAAATGATATAATATTTTAACTAAAAAGGAGCGATTATTATGAGGTTGGAATATAAAGACAAGTCTATCTTATTTTCACACACAGAAATACCTGATATTTTTTTTACAGAATATATGACTTGTGCTAATGGTGATTTTGTTAAAATTTATTTATGTTTAGTATTTTTATCAAAATATGATAAAGAAATTAAACTTGCTGATTTATCTAAAAAGCTTAATATTCCATTTAATATTATTCAAGCCGGACTTACATTTTGGGAAGAAAATGGCGTTATTACTAAAAAGCCTACTGGATATACTTTAAATAGTTTACAAGAAATTGAACTTCATAAGTCTTATTCTCCTAATATTACATTGTCTGCTGAGACTATAAAAAATAATAGTAAAAGCCAATACAGGGCTAAAGCTATTGAAAGTATTAACAATCAATATTTTCAAGGCATTATGTCTCCTTCTTGGTATAGTGATATTGATTTATGGTTTAAAAAATATGAATTTGACGAGCAAGTTATGGTTTCTTTGTTTGATTATTGTTTTGGAAAATCTGCACTTCATAAAAACTATGTGCAAACGGTTGCCGAGGCATGGTCTAAAAACAACATAAAAACTTTTAATGACTTAGAAAATTATTACCAAAAGCGTGATAATATGTCTAAAATAAAGAAAGCCATTGCAAAAAAGCTTGGTCGTTACACTGCTTTCACAGAGTTTGAGGATGAATATATTGAAAAATGGGTTTTGGATTATGGATATAATCTTGATATTATAAATATTGCCTTGAAAAAAACCACTTCAAAGGCAAATCCAACATTCGATTATTTTGATAAACTTCTTACTGATTGGCATGACAGAAAACTAAAGACGCCTGAAGAAGTGCAAAATTTTATGGCTGATTTCAAAAATCAAAATAAAAATATAAAAGAACTTGAAAAGAAAACAAATTATAACAATTACACTCAAAGGCAATATGATGATTTAAATAAATTATATGCAAATAATTAATAACGAGGTGATTTTAATTGGTAAGTAACAGCACTTTAAAAGACCTTTTAAATGAATATGATAAAAAGCAAATTAAAGCAAACACTGAATTAGAAAGTAGAAAAGCTGCTTTATATAAAAAAATTCCGCGATTAGCAGAAATCGAATCTGAATTGAACAGTGTTGCAATCTCTTCTGCTAAGGCTATTTTGTCCACAAATGCTACAGATATACTTAAAGACTTACAATCAAAAGTTGATGTTTTAAAATCAGAGCGATTAGAGTTACTAAAAAAGGAAGGCAAAACTTTAGATTATCTTTCTCCAACTTTTGAATGTGCAAAATGTAAAGACACAGGATATGTTTTAGATGGTGAAAAGACTGTTATGTGTAGCTGTTTAAAGCAAAAAATTCTTGATATTGAGTATAATAATTCAAACATTGGAAATCTGGATAGAGAAAACTTCAAAAAATTCAATATTAATTTATATTCTGATGAAGTAAATGAAGAAAAATATAATTCTGATTTATCGCCAAGAGATAATATTAAAGTTATTGGAAAAGAAGCTAAAAAATTTATTAAAAATTTTGATGACCCACTTCAAAAGAATTTGCTTTTTTCTGGCGGAACTGGCCTAGGGAAAACATTTTTATCAAACTGTATTGTTGCCGAACTTCTTGCACAAGGAAAAACTGTTCTATACCAAACTGCACCTGTTATGTTTGATACATTAATAAACGAAATTTTTAATAAAAATTCTGATAATTCTTTTTCCAAAAATTTACTGAATGTAGATTTACTAGTAATTGATGATTTAGGTACCGAAACTATGAATAGTATGAAATTTACTGAATTATATAAGATTATTAATACAAGGCTTCTTAACCAAAATGGTAAAATTACGAAGACTATAATTTCAACCAATTTAGATTTGCAAGGATTATTTAGGACGTATGATGAGAGGATAGTTTCCAGATTTATTGGAAATTATAATATTTATAGATTTTTTGGTGATGATATAAGATTTAAAAAATAAAACAAAAGAGGATTCCATTTCTGGTTTCCTCTTATATTTTTATTAGCCACCTGTTGGTTGATTTGCTGATCTTTTTATTTGTAAGTTTAATGCTATATTTCCACCTGATGCATCATTTTCGCAATCATAATCTTGACCTTCTATCCAGCAATATACTCTTATTTTTGTTATACCAGGTTGTAATGTGAATATTTCAACTTTATCAGTGTCTGGATTTGCTCCAAATGCTGATGTTGTTTTCCTGTAGTTTTCCTCCATAGAAATTTTCTCCCTTCTTAATGAAAGTGCTATTTCCCTAAGTGTAAACCATTTTCTTTGAAGTTATATCATACTAAATTTAATAATTCAACAAGTTTATCTATATTTTAAAAATAAAGGCAGTGACTTTGTTTCACTACCTTTATTTTTTGATTTTTAATAATTTTCAGCTTTAATTTCAAAATATGCTTTAGGATGATTACATACTGGGCAAACTTCTGGTGCTGATTTTCCAATTACTATATGTCCACAATTTCTGCATTTCCAAATTCTGTCTCCATCTTTTGAAAATACTAATCCATTTTCTACATTTTCCAATAATTTTTTATATCTTTCTTCGTGTTCTTTTTCAATTTTAGCAACTGCACTAAATAAGTATGCTATTCTGTCAAATCCCTCTTCTTTAGCTTCTTTTGCCATTCTTTCATACATGTCTGTCCATTCAAAGTTTTCTCCTTCAGCTGCTGCTTTTAAATTTTCAACGGTTGATGGAACTTCTCCATCATGAAGTAATTTAAACCACATTTTAGCATGTTCTTTCTCATTATCTGCTGTTTCTTGGAATATTGCTGCAATTTGCTCGTATCCTTCTTTTTTTGCTTTAGATGCAAAATATGTGTATTTGTTTCTTGCTTGTGATTCACCAGCAAATGCTTCCATTAAGTTTTTTTCTGTTTTTGATCCTTTTAATTCCATTTTCAATCCTCCTATTTTTTCTTAACATTATTTTATAACTTCAAATCCTAAATTGTCAAGACTATCTTCAACATTTTTTTCATTAAGATTCTCTGCTTCAATTACTACCTTTCCAGTTATGTGGTCTGCTGTAACCTTTTTAATCTCTGGCATCTGGCTAAGTGCATTTATTATTCTTCTTTCACATCCAGAACAAGCCATCCCCTTAACATTTATAATATAATCCTTCATAAAACTTCCTCCTTTTGGCATATATTATATCATATTTTTTTGAAAAATATGTCAATAGCTTTTATAACAAAAAGCAAAGTGTTTTTCACTTTGCTTTTTGTTTTATTTACATTCCTTTAATTTGTACTGTTACCTTTTCTCCATTAATTTCAATTTCTTTTTCAATGTCATTTTCAATTGGTGTGTTTACAAATTTTTCTGTTAATGTATCCTGTGTAATTCTTTCTAAGTACTCTTCTAATACTTTTTGCATTAATTTTCCTTCTGTTTGTATGCTTAGTGTTATGCGTTGTTCTACTTTTAGTCCTGTATCTTTTCTTAGTACTTGAAGTGTTCTTACTAAATCTCTATACATTCCTTCTACGATTAAGTCTTCTGTTAGTATAGTATCTAGTGCTATTGTATAGTCGCCTTCTTTTATTACAACTATATGCGCTTTTGGTTTCATATTCTTTAAGAATACATCTTTTTCAAATGTTCCAAAACCAGGTACTTCTATTTCCTTTACTTCTTCATCATTGAATTTTGCGACTAAATCGTGCATTTCTGTGTCTGTTAAGCCTTCTATTTTTGCTTTGAAGTCTTGAATTTTTTCTTTTAACATTCTTCCTGCAACTTTGAAGTTTACCATTAAGTACTCATCATTTAATATTGATTCATCTTTTATTAAGTTTATTGTTTTTACATTTAATTCTTCTTTGATTATTGGTTCAAAGTCTCTTATTGATTTTTCAATATCTTTTTCACTTGAAATATACATTGTGTTTAATGGTTGTCTAACTTTTAATTGTTTTTCGTTTCTTAGCATTAATCCAAGTGCAATTACTTTTCTTATTTCTTCAACTTCTTTTAAAATCTCTTCATTTTCAAATTCTGGTGTTGGAGCTGGATAATCGCTTAAATGTATTGATTTTACTTCATCTGGTTCAAAGCTTCTTACCATGTTTTGCCAGATTTCTTCTGTCATAAATGGTATTATTGGTGCAATTGCTTGAGACATTTTCTTAATTGTTGTATATAATAAATAGTACACAAGTGTTTTATCACTATCTTCACCAATTTTCCAGAATCTTTTTCTATTTACTCTAACATAGAAGTTTGATATATCATCAACAAATATTTCAAATTCTTTAACTAAGTTTTGAACCTGATAATTATCCATTGATTTTTTAGCAACTTCTAAGAATTTGTTTAATCTTGCAAGTAACCATTTATCTGTTTTTTCAAGTTTTGACATGTCTAATTTATAGTCTTTTAAATTTGGCATATCAAGCACTGCATAAGTATTGAAGAATACATAAATATTCCAGAAGTTTAATAATTTTCTTCTTGATTCATCTCCTAAATTGAATCCGAATCTTACATCATTATTAACTTGTGCTCCTGCATACAAATATCTTATTGGGTCTGCTCCTATTTTTTCTGCTGCCTCATCAAATTTAATCATATAGCCTGATTTAGAGAATTTTCCTCCATCTTCCTTGATAACTGCACTATATGTAAGTACAGATTCATAAGGTGCTCTTCCCTCTAGTACTACAGACATGAATAGTAATGAATAGAACCATAATCTTATTTGTTCTTTCATTTCTGTTACCCATTCTGCTGGGAAATATTGTTTCCAGTATTCTTTATCTGTAAAGTATTTTAATGTTGAGAATGGTACAATACCAGCATCTAGCCAGCAATCTCCAACATCTTTTATTCTTTGAACATGTTTTCCACAATGTGGGCAAACTATTTCTATTCCATCTATCCAAGGTCTATGTAAGTCTGGTAATTCGTCTACTTTTTTAGGGTCAACGGCTAATGTTTTTAGTTCTTCTCTTGAACCTACAACTGTAACTTTTCCACACTCTTCGCAAGGATATATTGGAAGTGGTAAACCATAAAATCTCTTTCTTGAAATTGCCCAGTTGCCCATGTTATTTAGCCAATCTTCCATTCTCTTTCCTGCAAAGTCTGGTGTCCATTTAACTTGCCTTGCAGCTTCTATAAGTTTTGGTCTTATTTTATCACTATTAATATGCCATTCTTGAACTGCTTTAAATACTACTTCGCTCTTGCATCTCCAACATACTGGATAGCTGTGTTCGTGTTCTTCTACTTTATATAATTTATTTCTTTTCTTTAATTCCTCAAATACAAGTTCTGCAACTTCTTTTGTATTGTGTCCTGTCATAAATCCAAATCCATCTAGTATTACACCTTCATCATCAATTGGAACTACAACATCTAAGCCTTCTCTTTTTCCAAGTTCAAAGTCTTCAGCACCACAACCTGGAGCAATGTGTACAACACCTGTACCATCTTCTGAAGAAACATCTTCCCATGCGACTACTCTATGGTCTATTTCTTTTTGTTTTTCCATTTCTGGGAAACAAGTTTCATATTTTAAGCCAACTAGTTTTTCACCTTTGAAGCTATCTACAACTTCAACTTTGTCGTCTCCTAAAATTCTTAAAGCATTTTTATCCATTATTAAGAATTTATCATCTGATTTTACTTTAACTTTAACATAATCAATCTCTGGATTAACTGCTAATGCCACGTTTGAAGATAGTGTCCATGGAGTTGTTGTCCAAACTACTATTTTGCTATCTGTTCCTATTAATGGTAGTTTGAAGAATACTGATTTATGTACCATTTGCTTATATGAACCAGCCATTTCGTGTTCTGATAAAGATGTTCCACATCTTGGGCACCAAGGCATTGGTCTAAATGATCTTTCTATCATTCCTAATTCATCACATTTCTTTAAGAAATGCCATATTGCAGTAATGTTTTCCTTTGTATTTGTGTAATATGAATTATCCCAGTCCATCCATTGCCCTAGTCTCTTAGATTGTTCTGTAATCGTCTTTGAAAAATGGTCAACACGGGCTAAACATTTTTTAGTAAAGTTCTCTAATCCATATTTTTCAATATCTTTTTTATCATTAAATCCTAACTCTTTTTCAACTTCAACTTCTATCCAAAGACCTTGTCCATCAAAACCATTTCTATAATGTGAAGTATAACCATTCATTCCCTTGTAACGTATGTATATATCTTTTAAAGTTCTTCCCCAAGCATGGTGAATACCCATTGGATTATTAGCTGTAATTGGTCCATCCAAAAATCTAAACTTCTTGCCATCCTTGTTCTTCTCCAAAAGAGCCTTAAAACACTTCTCATCCTCCCAAAACTTCATAACATCATGTTCCATATCAATAAAATTAAAATTTGGTTCAACTTTTTTCATAAATATATACACTCGCTTTCTTTAAACTAATACTAAATATATTATCACATTCTTTACATAATAGCAATATTTTTTTAAGATTTTTAAGATTTTTTTAATAGTACGCGGTCAACAAAAAAACGCCTACTGGCGTTTAATCCAGCGAAAATTTCCCGAGAGGAAAATTTTCGCCCTATTATTCCTAATTTTATTACCCTAAAACTACTTCCTGCTATTTTTTTACTGTATCGCCTTCAAGCTTACAGATTTACATAAAGTGCGGAGCGACTACCGAAAGCCGGGGCTGCTGTTGGTCGGAATGCGGTAGTAACGATAACTAGCTGAAAGGCTGTAGCGGTAATCGCCGACCCCTGTCAACTCGACTATCTGAAGAGTAGGACTCTGTAGTCCATTCCCAAACATTGCCTTCTAAGTCATATACATTTTTTGAAACATCCTTATATGAACTCTTGTCTGCGTAATCTAAGCCTGCTGTCTGCCATGGTCCATCACTATAGCTTCTATTGTGTAAAGCATATCCTGTATTTTTTACATTATAACTTTCAGTATTTACAAACTCTAACACTTGGTCATGGCATGCTCCGAGTATCATACTACTTTTTACTCCACTTAAATTTTTATTTGCTGAATATGCTTTTTGTTGTCCATACATATAGTACCAATTTACATTGCTTATTCCTGTCTTTGTTCCAGCTATTACTTTTACTGCTGTATTTGCATTTTGCGTCATATTGCTTGTTTCATATCTTCCTACCCAAAATCCTTCTGCATTATATATACTTTTTACGATTTCATTGTACTCTGTTTGTAATGTTTTTTTGAATTCATTTGCATTTGCATAACTTGGACTATCTCCTGTTACTGTTGCTATGTTTTCTAAATAAGTAGAACTTGCATCATAGCTTGTTCCAGTACTTCCTGTTACTACATCTGGCTCCCTTAAACCGCTGTTTGGTGTATATACTTCTGTATATGCTTTCTTATAGTAGTTTTCTCCTGTCCTTGTTGCATATAATCTTCCTGCCATTTGTTTTGAGTTATGGGTTGTACATGTTGCAGCTCCATTTTTTACAGTTATATTACATTTATCGTTTAGTTCCTCTTTTGCCTGGCAAATGAACATATCATTTATTTTTGTATGTGAAATTGGTATCCACACAAATTGGTCATATTTTGTTCTTAAGTCTGCTACTGTTTCTTCGTTACTCCAGTCTATTGCTTTTATTTCTTCTTCTGTCCATGATGTACCATCTTCTTTTTTATCTATTAAGTATATTACTAATCCACCATCTACTGTTTTTTCTGTTCCTGCACCTGATACTGTAAAGCCTGCTGGGATTACTGCTGTCTCGTATTTTGAAGTTTCAGTTGCTTTTTCTCCTGCTTTTATTTCTGGTAATTTTACTTTACCTTCTAAATAGTCTTCTATGATTGAATAAGTTTTATCCCCTATTTTAATTTCAGACCCAGCATTTGCTTCTGCATCTTGAGCTGATTTCCAGTTTTTTGTGGCGTCTCCTGCTGACTTAAATAGTCCTGTGTTTAGTGCTACGCTTATGCTGACTGCTACTAGTATTAGCATTACAATTATTGTGATTATTAACGCTATGAGCGTTATTCCTTTTGTGTTTTTCATGAATTAAATCCTCCTTAAATTTTATTTTATATAACCTTTTGTTATATCTATATATTTTTAAAATTAACCTAACTGTACTCATGGTGGACATGATTGTCTTACCATATATATTTTGTACATTAGATTAATTCTTAGTCTTTTATATTTTATATATAGTTTATTTTTTATAAAATTATCGATATATATATATATATATATAGGGCCCCAAGGCTTTCAGCGATTTTCATTGGTTAGTTTCTCCTTTTTTCGTTTCTTTTCGTGCTTTTGTTTTTTGCTTTTTGTAAAGCTAGTATATATTATTAATATTTTTCTGTCAATACTTTTTACAAATTTTTTAATATAAAAGCTAGGATTGCTCCTAGCTTTTATTAATCTGCAAATATTGCAGCAAATTCTTCTCCATCTACTTTTTCTTTTTCTAATAATAAGTTTGCTACTGTGTGAAGTTTATCGCTGTGCATTGTTAGTATTTCTTTTGCTCTGTTGTATCCGTTGTCTATTATTCTTTTTACTTCTTCATCTATTTTAGCTGAAGTTTCTTCACTGTAGTTTCTTGTTTGTGTCCAGTCTCTTCCTAGGAATACTTCTTCTTGGCCTGAGCCAAATGTTATTGTTCCTAGAGTATCGCTCATACCATATTTTGTTACCATGTCTCTTGCAATTTTCGATGCTCTTTCTATATCGTTGCTTGCTCCTGTTGATATATCATCTAGTACTAAGCTTTCTGCAACTCTTCCCCCAAGTAATCCAACAATTGATTCTTCCATTTCTACTTTTGACATGAAATTCTTGTCTTCATCTGGTCTATACATTGTGTATCCACCAGCCATTCCACGAGGCACTATTGATATTTGATGAATTGTATCTTGTGTTGGTAAGTAATGGCTTACTACCGCATGACCTGCTTCATGGAACGCTACTAATTTATTTTCCTTTTCACTTCTTACTCTGCTTCTCTTTTCAGGTCCCATTGTAACTTTTATCATTGCATCTTCAACATCTTGCATGTTGATTTCTTGCTTGTTTCTTCTTGCAGCTAGCAGTGATGCTTCATTCATTACATTTTCTAGGTCTGCTCCTGAAAATCCTGCTGTATTTTTTGCTATTACTTTTAAATCTACATCTTCACCTAATTTTTTCTTTCTACTATGAACCTCTAATATCTCTTCTCTTGCTTTTACATCTGGTGCTGATACTACAATTTGTCTATCAAATCTTCCTGGTCTTAATAGTGCTTTATCTAGTACATCTGGTCTGTTTGTTGCTGCTAGAACTATTACTCCTTCATTTGCTGAGAATCCATCCATTTCAACTAATAATTGGTTTAATGTTTGCTCTCTCTCATCATGTCCTCCTCCTAAACCTGCACCTCTTTGGCGACCTACTGCATCTATTTCATCAATGAAAACTATACATGGAGCATTTCTTTTTGCTTGTTCAAATAAGTCTCTAACTCTTGATGCACCTACACCAACAAACATTTCAACAAAGTCTGAACCACTTATTATGAAAAATGGAACTCCTGCTTCTCCTGCAACTGCCTTTGCTAAAAGTGTTTTACCTGTTCCTGGGTGACCCACAAGTAATACCCCTTTTGGAATTCTTGCACCCATATCTGTGAATTTCTTTGGTGATTTTAAAAATTCTACAATTTCTTGTAATTCTTCTTTTTCTTCATCTACACCTGCCACATCTTTAAAAGTTACTTTTCCTTTTTCATTTGCATTTAATACTCTTGCTCTGCTCTTTCCAAATGTCATTGTTTTATTGCCTCCGCCTTGGGCACTACTGCTTATTAGGAACCAAAACACAAATAATGCTATTATTATTGCAAATGGTGATAAAAGTCCTAAAACTTTTATCCATATTGATTCAGATTTTTCTTCAAATGTAAATCTTTGTGCTGCTATGTCATCATTAATTTCTGTCATGAAATTATCTATACTTGGAATGTTAACTTCCTTTTCAACTTTATCGTTTTTAATTTTTACATAAGCTCTATTTCCATCTGCCTCTAATTGAATTTTCTCTACTTTTGAATTGTTTATTGCATTTATCAATTCATCATAGGACATTTTTGTTTCTGAATTTTCTACTATTGCAGATAACAGAATAATGCTTGCAATTCCAATTATTAACCACATTATAATTGTTTTAATACTATTTTTCATTTTTTACTTACCATCCTTTTCTCTTGTTTGTCTTATTAATATATCATACCACTTAATTATTTTCAAGGTTTTTGATAAAATATATTTTGCCTTTTTTTACATATATTTTGATTAGTTTTATTGGGCTTAAATACTTATTGCCTATATTATTTTGGCATAATTTTATAATATCATCAATATTAACCTTTTCTATGCAATTTGTTGTATGAATTGCCTCATTTATAGTATATAGTATTAACCTTCTTTTTATTACTAATTCTAATTGATTGAATTTTTTTAAGTTTAATACTATTGTTCCATTTTCAATGCTTGAGATTTCATTATATTTTTCTTTTGTTAGTTTTTGTAGATATTCATTTTCATCTGTTGCAACATCTGAGAGCCTATTTATTGTTTGTATTATATTTTGATTAAACTCTTTTTTTATGTATGGAATAACAATATTTCGTACTTTATTTCTACTGTAAATACTCTCTAAGTTTGATTCATCAATTCTTGGGTTCAAATTATTCTCTTCACAATATTTTTCTATTTTTTCCCTGTTTGTAAGAATTAAAGGTCTGATATATTTATTGTCACGCATTGCCTCAATTCCCTTAAGCCCTGAAATTCCACTTCCCCTTAAGATATTTAATATTACAGTTTCTGCTCTATCATTTGCATTATGTGCTGTTGCGATTTTGTTTGCTTCCGTTTTTTGAGCAACCTCTTCAAAAAAATCATACCTAACTTGCCTTCCAACTTCTTCTGTCCCTTTTTTTTGTTTTTTGGCTAATTCTAGAATGTTTTCTTTTTTTACAAAACATTCTATTCCTATTTTTTCACAAAAATCTTTAACATACTCAGTTTCACTATCTGCAACTTCTCTTATTTGATGATTGATATGTGCAACAACAATTTCAAATTTTAGCTTTTCTTGTAGGCTGTATAGTAGATGTAATAGGCATATCGAGTCTGGTCCGCCTGATACGCCTATTACAATTTTATCATTTTTTTCTATTAAATTATAGGTTTTTATTGTTTTTAAAACTTCTTCTTTTAACATTTATTCTCCTATTCTCTGTATTTTTCCCAATTTGCAAACTTTGTATAATTTCCCATCCACAATAGTTCTACAGTTCCTGTTGAACCCGCTCTGTGTTTTGCAAGTATTACTTCTGCAATATTCTTCTTGTCCGTATCTGGATTATAATAATCATCTCTGTAAAGGAACATTACGATATCTGCATCTTGCTCTATTGCTCCAGATTCACGAAGGTCTGATAGCATTGGTCTATGGTCTTGTCTTGCTTCTGCAGCTCTTGATAGCTGTGATAATGCAATTACTGGTACATCTAGTTCTTTTGCAAGAATTTTAAGTGATCTACTTATTTCAGAAATTTCCTGTTCACGGCTAGCATTCTTTTTTCCACTACCTTGAATTAACTGTAAATAATCTATTACAATTAATCCAATATTTTTTTCAAGTTTTAGCCTTCTACATTTTGCCCTTATTTCTGTTATTGAAATTCCTGGAGTATCATCTATATATATCGGTGCTTCCGAAAGTGGTCCTAATGCTGTTGCAAGCTTTACCCAATCTTCCTCATCAATTTTACCAGTTCTAACTTTATTGCTATCTACCATAGCTTCACTACATAAAATTCTGTTTACAAGCTGTGATTTTGACATTTCCAAGTTAAAAATAACAACAGGTTTCTTTGCATTAACCGCAGCATTTGTTGCAATATTTAAAGCAAAAGCTGATTTTCCCATTGCAGGTCTTGCTGCAACTAAAATTAAATCTGAATTGTGAAGTCCTGCTGTTTTATAATCTAAGTCGGAAAATCCTGTAGGAATTCCAGTTATTGGTTCCTTTTGGTTATATAATTTTTCAAGCTCTGCGAACGTTTCTACTAATACATCTTTAATTGGTGTATATCCCTTTTGATTTTTTCCTTGCATGATATCAAAGATTTTCTTTTCAGCTTGGTCCATTATATTGTCTATTTCCTCATTTTGGCTATATCCCATGCCTTCAATTTCATCTGCTGATTTTATAAGTTTTCTTAAAATAGATTTTTCTTCTACTATTTTTATATATTTATCTGCATTTGAAACAAGTGGAACTTTATCTGGAAGAGTTGCTAAATATTCAATTCCTCCTACTGCTTCAAACTTTTGCATTGAAGTAAGCTCTGACTTTACAGTAATAATATCTATAGGTTCTCCTCTACTATATAAATTACTCATTGCTTCGTATATAAATCTATTATCTTCTCTATAAAAGTCTTCTGGTTTCAAAACCTCAATACTATCCACAACAGCATCTTGATCTGTAAGCATGCACCCCAAAATTGCCTGTTCAGCCTCAATATCATGTGGTGGAATCTTGCCAACTTCCATATAAGTTTACACCTCTATTCCTTTTTTCCTAAATATAAGAATACCATAAAATTCATGATTTTACAATATTACTAAATAAAAATGTTGATTAAATTAATAATCAACATTCTATACTTATTATTATTTTTCTACTCCACTTGCTTGTTCATTTAGGCGATTGTTTCTTGCCACTCTTTCAGCAAAATCTTCATTTAATATTCCTAATCTGTAAGCACTCATAACTTGGCTGTAATCAATTTCTTCTGTTTGTTTCTTTTGATTTGTTGGTTTTATGCTTTCCAAAAAAGCTTTTCTTCTTTCTGACATAAATAAACCTCCTAAAATTTTAAGATGCAACCATTATACTATACTTTTCCCAAAAAGTAAAATTTATGACTTATTCACCTGTTACATTTACTGAAAGTTCGGCATTTATGCCATCTCCAAATTTTATTTCTGCTGTATACCTTCCTAAATTTTTAATTGATTCTTTTAATGCAATTTTCTTTCTATCTATTTCAAATCCAAATTGCTTTTTAAGTTCTTCAGAAATTTCTTTTGAAGTAATGCCTCCAAATATTTTGCTGTTTTCTCCAACTTTTGCTTTTACTATAAGCTCAAGTTTCTCAATCTTTTTTGCAATTTCTTTATTTGCTTCTATTTCAGCTTTTTTCTTGTTTGCTTCAGATGTTTTTTTTGCTTGCAATTTTGCTAGGTTATCCTTTGTTGCTTCTATTGCCAATTTTTTAGGGAACAAATAATTTCTTGCATATCCATCATTTGCTTCTATTGTTTGTTCTTTTCTTCCTACGTTTTTAATATCTTGTAATAATATTACTTTCATTATTATGCCTCCTTGTTTTATGCTTTATAACTCCTGTATGTAATCTTTTATAATTTCCTTAAACGTCATCTTTACTCTATCTGCTGTTTCTTTAACCTCTTCATGTGATAATTTTTGGTCTAGAATTCCTGCTGCCATGTTTGTTACACATGATATTGCAGACACTTTTATTCCACAATGATTTGCCACAACTGCTTCTGGAACAGTTGACATTCCTACTGTATCTGCTCCTAGTGTCCTTAATGCTCTAATTTCTGCTGGTGTTTCATAAGTTGGTCCTTTCATGTATGCATACACTCCAACATTTGCACGTCCTGTATGTTTTTCTATGATTTTTTCAAGTTTTGCGATTCTTTCTTTATTATAAACTTCACTCATGTCTGGGAATCTTGGTCCAAATTCATCATCATTTTTTCCTCTTAAAACTGATTCAGCAAAGAAGCTTAAATGATCTTTTATAATCATAAAATCTCCTGGTTTATAATTTGTATTTATTCCTCCTGCTGCATTTGTTAAAATCAATTCTTCTATTCCTAATAGCTTAAATACTCTAATTGGTGTTGTAACCTCTTTTAAATCGTATCCTTCATAATAATGGAATCTTCCATTCATAGCGATTATTGGTATTCCACTTAAAGTTCCTATTAGCAATTCTCCTGCATGTCCTGCAACAGTTGATACTGGAAAGTGTGGTATCTCTTGATACTTAATTGAAATCTTATTCTCAATCTCATCTGCAAGTACTCCAAGCCCTGAACCTAATACAATAGCAATTTTAGGTGCAATTCCACCCATTTTTCCTTTAATATAATCCGCAGCCTCTTTGTAATTAATCATATAAAACCTCCATCTAAAGCCTAAGCTTTAATTTATTTCTACATATTAGAATATCATAAATTCCTTGAAATTACAATATTTTTTTCACTAAAAATGGTAATGCTTCCTCAAAATTTACCCCATACTTATCTTTTTCTGGATCTTCAAATGTTAGTCTTACACATTCTGTTGTAAACTGGGTTGCAATTTTTATTGATTCTTCTATGCTTTTTCCTCTTACCAAGCTTCCTGCTAAGCAGCTTGTGAATACATCTCCTGTGCCATGGTAACTTACATTATACTTGGTCTCAAAATTGCTATAGAAATTCTCCCCATCAAATCCTAGTGCTCCAATTTTATTATCTTTTTCAACACCTGTTATAATTACTTTTTTAGGTCCTAAGCTTCTTAATTTTTCAGCTGTTTTTTTATTGTCTTCAATATTTGAATTTTCTTTATACTGTTCTCCTGATAGAAGGCTACTTTCTGTTAAGTTAAGTCTTAAAATATCAGCCTTTTTACATACTTCTTTCATTTTTTGAATAATGCTATCATTAATTCCCGCATACATTTTTCCATTATCAGCCATTGCTGGGTCAAAAACTACTATATTTTTATCAGTTTTAAACTCATCTATAAAATCTAGTACTAAATCCAAAATTTCTTCTGTTCCAGTATATCCAATATATATTAAGTCAAATTCAAAATTCTCCTCTTTCCAGTGCTTCATGATTTTTCTACATTCATCAGCTAAATTTTTAAAAGTAAAATTTTTAAACGCTGTATGTGTTGAAAGAATTGCTGTTGGCAATATTGCTGTTTCAACCCCCATACTAGATATAATAGGCAAAGCCACCGTTTCAGAACATTTCCCTATACATGATATGTCTTGTATTGATACTATTCTTTTCATAAATCCTCCATTTCTTTTTCACCTATTTATACCATAAATTCTAAAAAAACACAACACTCTAATCGAGTGTTGTGCTAGTTCTTCCAGTACCTACTACATCTTCTTGAAGAGAACGCCAAGTATTGCATCCAATTACTCCGGTCTGAAGCTAATCCTCTTGACGTTTGATATCTACGAACAGCCTCTTCCGTTCTTCCTCCAAAAATTCCATCTAAACCACCAGTTTTATACCCCAAAGTGTTCAAATCATCCTGAGCAATTAAAACATAAGTGCTAATGCTACCTCTTCTAACAATTGGATATCCCCCTGTTGAACAAGCTGGCCTGCCAAAGCGTTTGTCAAAGTGAACCCAAGTTGGAGTAAGGTTTGCTGGTTCTACATAAGACCATACTCCTGATTCTTGCGCCAAATTTCTTAAAGCATTTCTCTCACTATTACTAAGCCTTTGACCAACATCAAAAGCCACACCAGCATAATGTTGAGATAAATTACTATGCCCACCTTCCCATGGTCTTTTAAAAGCAAAACCCACCGGAATTGGTTGCCCATACAAATACCTCGTTGCATTCCAACTCTGCATTGCCCTCTTTGTTGTCCACAAAGTATTGCTATTACTTGAACCCCTAAACTCTCGAACCAATAAGCTCCTATTTGTATTATAAGGCATTGGTTCGTTTTCATTTCTATAATAGGTCTCCATGCGGTTTGTGTCGTTATTAAAAACAATTATCTTCGCCATAAAAATTCCTCCATAAAAGTCTTAGTATATTTTATGACTTTTGTGGAGATTTGGTTATTATATAAATTGCCTTAAAGATTCATGATGCCAGTTTCTCGTGCTGTACTTTTAAAACTCACTTACAAATATTTTTTTAGTTCTTTTAATTCCTTTATTTGATATTCATAACTTGAATTTTCTTTTTCCCTATTAACCCAAATTCCTTGCATTCCCGCATTTAAGCTTCCTTCAATATCTACTTTATATTTGTCTCCAATCATTACACAATTTTTTGGTTCTGAATCAACCATTTGACATGCAATATCAAAAATTTCCTTTTCTGGTTTAGAACATCCTACTTCACTCGAAATAACTATATTTGAAAAATATTTATTGAGCCCTGTATGCTCAATTTTTCGTCTTTGTTGTTTTCCATTTCCATTTGAAATTATAGCAAGCTTATATTTGCTTTTTAAATTTTTTAGTACTTCTTCGGTGTCATTAAATAGACTCCAATTTGTTTCATAGATTTTTTGATAGTCTCTAAATTTATTTTTAGCCTCAATTTCGGATATATTAATTAAATAGTTACTAAATAATCCCTGCATTCTTTTCATTCTCAATTCTTCAAATGATATTTTCCCTTTATGATATTCCTCATATATTTCTAATGTAATATTATTCCATATTTGTGCAAACTCATCATTTTTCACTTTATCAAATTCACTATACATTTTTTTAAATTCACAAATTGCATCATATTCTGCTTTTTTGCTATTAACAAGTGTATCATCTAGGTCAAATAGAACTGCATTTATTTCTCCGTTACAATACATATTTTTTTCTCTCCTATTCCCTATAATTATCTATATCCAACTCCCCCTCAAAATTCCTATCTGTAAGCTCTTCATCTATTTCATACTTTCCATCCTTATACCTTAATATGAACCCTTCACTTACCACCTGCCTTATATTCTCTGGCAAGTCTGTTGCTTCGAAGACTTTTTTGTCTCCGAATTTGGTTAGGTAAATTTGTTTTGGGTTCGCGTTTAGGACATAGTATAGGCCTTCTTGTCTTTCTATAGGTTTTTGATGTGCTTTTTTTATATAATTTGAAAGTTCTTGTAAAAAGCCTGTTATTTCTGTCTTTTGATTTTTGTTTTCTAGTTTTCTAAATGATTCTAATTTCAATGTGTCATCTCCTTTAATTTAGAGAACTGTCACCATTTTTATAGTTTATTGTGATTCCTGGTTGATTGTTGTATATATATACATTAAAGCATATTCCTTCTCCCATATCTTCTACTGATTTTGCTTCTATTTGCACTCCATTTGCAACTAGGTTTTCATTTTCAAATATTGGAGTTACTCTATAAAGAACATGATTGCCTGTTTTTTTTATGTATTCTGCAACTTTATTTTCGAATGGTAACATTCCCTGAACATTCATATATCTGGTTCCTGTTATTAAATTTTCTTTATTTGCATTTTCTGCTGTTAGTTGGTAACCTATTAAGTGGCATCGGTTATATAGATATCTTCCTTCAACTATATCATATTTTGTTGTTTGCCAGCCTGATGGTTTTACGCTATTTATCGCTCCTCTTTCTTCTGTTGGCATTGTTTCTGTTCCGACATTTGCAATAGCTGGTCCGCATCTTCCTAAAGAATCTAATGGACTATATTTTTCAAAAGATTCTGTTACAAGTTCTTCATCTTTAAACTCTGGTATGTTGTTATTTATAATAACATACGGATTCCCTTCAAACGCAGGTATTGTATTTAGATCAAATGATGAAGTATATGATATTTCCTGATTTTTCTCTAAAGCACTTGTAGCCTCTGGAATTTCAATATTAAAATATCCAGTAATTCCTAGTATTATTGCCACTATAATGGTTATTAATGTTTTGTATATACTATTATCTTTTCTTTTGCTCATAGTTAACTCTCCCAAATTAATATGCCATATTATATCACAAATTTTATAATGAATTCTAGTATTTTTGTATTATTAATTGTTTTTTGAACATTTTTGTGATACTATATTTACGGTGAAATTAATGAGAGATTTTATTCGCAAAAATAGTGGACTTCTAATTATTATATTGATTGTACTTATACAAATAGTTTTGAATGTGTCAATAGCAGTGTTTTCAGGCTGTCCCATAGATTGGTTTGGTCTTTTTTCTAATGTTGTTTTATTGATTTTTACTAATTATTTTATTTGTAAAATTTCAAACAAGTTGTTTAGAAGTCAAATATATTCAATGTTTTTATGTATTATAAATGGATTTTCAGCAATATTTTTTGCTAGCAAGTCTTACTCTATAACTTATGAATTATCTAATCTATTTATTTTGATGATTGCATACATCCATCTTGTTCTATGGAGAAAAAAGAAAATAAATATTTTATGGTTTTTAGCAATTATTCCAATAATATCAATTGGAAATTTAGTGCATTTTTCTTTTTTAATTTTTGCTTTTTGTTTATTTACATTATATATTTTAAAATGTGTTAAAAATAAGAACTACAAGATTTTGGCAAAATATACTAGTACTGTTTTAATTGGATTTATTTTATCATTGATAATGGGTCACTTTCTATATAAAGCGGTGCCATTAGAAAGCAATTTAATAAATTCATTTAGTATTTCTAATATTACTGTTCAAAAGTTGGAATACTTTCTTGTAGTAAATTACGGATTCTTTTATAATTTATTGTTACTATTTATAATTTGCATAGGCCTTATTTGCTACAAAAAAAAGACTAGACATTTAAGGAAAAATTCACAGGTTTCTTTATTTTGTATTCCTGTACTTATCTATCTAATCTTTGTAATTGTTTTTACACCTACAGTTTCAATCGAATTTTTAATTCCAGTTTGTTCTGTAGCTTTGATTATGATTTTTTATATTACTCAAAAATTTTTATTTGAGCATTTAGAAAACGGTGAATCAATATTTTTGCTTATATTGCTTGCCACTATATATTTTTATAACTATATTACTGGCTGTTTAAATATTGTTATTATGTAAAAAGGCAAATATGCCTTTTTATTTTTTACTACATGATGCACAATACGGACATCTTGCGCAACTTCCCTCATTTTTCTTTAAATTTAAAATACCTAAAATTACAATTGCTATACATAGTGAAATTATTAAATCTGCTAGATTTATATTTTTTCTTTCTATATTTAAACCTATTTGGTACACTATTGTACTTAAAAGCCATGCTAAACCTATTTGAAAGCTGACTGCTTTAATAACATTTTTTGTTCCACCAAGCTCCTTTTTCATAGCTCCTATTGCTCCGAAACATGGTGCGCTAAATAGGTTAAACACTAAAAATGAATATGCTGATGCTGCAGTAAAAAATCCGAATACCCCTGTTGCTTCAAATATTTGGTTTCCTGTTCCAGTCTCCTTTGCAAGACCTGAAATTACTGCCATTGATGATATTACCTGCTCTTTTGCAACAAGCCCCTGTATAACAGAAACTGTTGCCTCCCAACTGTTTTTCCCGATTACTGGGTAAAAAACAAATGATATTTTTTGACCAACTTTAGCTAAAATGCTTTGTTCTACATTTACTCCATATTCCAATTTTGTAGAAAATGATAACAAAAACCAAATTATAATTGAACAGATTAAAATTGTGCTTCCCGCTCTTTTTATAAAAGCCAAAACTTTTTCTGCTACATCTTTTACTATATACTTTAAACTCGGAATTTTATACTCTGGAAGTTCTGATATATATGTACTAGAAGTATTTTTAAATATAAATTTCTTCATTATAAAGCTACTTAAAATTATCACTCCTATTGCAAAAAAATATAATGAAGCTGATACAAGTCCTGCATTTTCTTTAAAGAAATATCCTGTAAATAATGCTATTATTGGTAACTTTGCACTACATGGAATGAATGGTGTTAAAATTGCTGTCATTTTTCTTTCATCTTCATTTTCTATTATTCTGCTTCCCATAATTCCTGGAACACTACAACCTGACCCAACAATGAATGGAATTAAGCTTTTTCCGCTAAGACCAATTTTTCTAAATAATTTATCTAGCAAAATTGCGATTCGTGCCATATAGCCTGTTGTTTCTAATATTGAAATGCATAAAAATAGTATTGCAAGTTGTGGAATAAAACTCAAAACTGCCCCAACTCCAGCTATTATTCCATCTACTATTAAGCTATTTATCCAAGAAGAAACATTTGCTTTTTCCATAAAAGCCGACATTAATTTACCTAAGTTTTCAAAGCCATTTGAAATCCATTCAGCAGTATATTTACCAACCACTCCAACTGACAAATAGTATATTAGAAACATAATACCTATAAAAATTGGTATTGCAATCCATTTGTTTAAAAGAATTTTATCTAATTTATCTGAATTATGGGTTTCAATAACTATTCTTTGAGTGCATTCATTTTTTACATTTTCAATAAATCTATATCTCTCTGTTGCCACAACTTCTTCAATATCTATATCATATTTTTTTCTTAAGTTATGTTTTTGTTCTTCTATAAAAGCTGTGCAATAATGGCAAAATCTTGGGTCACTTTCTAATATTTTTACTGCAGTAAATCTTTTATTTGTTTTGTTGTTTAAAATGTTATTATTAATGTTATTTATAGCAGTTTCCAGGTCTTTATCATATATTTTTATTTGATTTTTTGTTCTATAGTTTTTAATCTCTGAAAGTAACTCTGTTATCCCTGTTTGTTTTAAAGCAGATATTTTGACTACTTTTGTTCCAATTTTTTCTTCTAGTTTTTGAATATTAATTTTTATTCCCTTTTTCTCTAGCATATCTGCCATGTTGAGTGCAACTATAACTTTGGAATCTAGTTCCAAAAGCTGTGTTGTAAGGTATAAACTTCTTTCAAGTGATGTGCTATCTATAATGTTTACTATTATTTCTGGATTTTCCTCGAAAATAAATTTTCTTGCAATTTCTTCTTCTGTGCTATATGGGCTAAGTGAGTAAATTCCTGGCAAGTCTGTTATCTCATAATTAGTGCCTTTTACTATTGCACTTTTTTTCTCAACTGTAACCCCTGGCCAATTGCCTATTTTAGCATTCATTCCAGTTATTGCATTAAACAATGTTGTTTTTCCACTATTTTGATTTCCTACTAGTGCAATTTTCACTTTATACCACCTCGACTTCTATCTGTGTTAAATCCTCTTTTCTTATACATAACTCATAATCTCTAAGTTTAATATCTATTGGATCTCCCATTGGAGCAATTTTCTTTATTTCAATGGTTGTGCCTCTCGTAATTCCCATATCCAATAAGTGTCTGCGAATTTCTTGATTTTGAATTTTAAGTGATTTTACAATCCCCTTTTCCCCTATATTTAATTCTGATAATTTACAAGTTTTTTTCATATTCTTCCCATTACCTCTTTTTTAGGATATACAACTTTTCCAAATCTTAAGTTGTTTATTGCTTTTTGAGCTTCCACTATTACTATTGGTAATATTGACATTATAATTACTGTAATCCATTGCATAGTGTTTAATGGAACACTATCAAATATTTGCGATATTTTAGGGCTTACAATAACTATTGCTTGCAAAATAAGACCAATTATAACTGCTCCTATCAAATATAAATTATCTAATATTCCTGTTTTGAAAATTGATTCATCACTCTTAATATTAAAACTATGTATTAATTCTAATGCACTTAGTGTGAAAAATGCCATTGTTCTTCCCTCTTGTATGCCATATATTTTTTTGCCAAGAGCAAATGTAAATAATGTTATCGCCCCAATCATTATTCCTTCTAATATGATTTTGCCCCATAGCCCGCCTGCAAATAGGCTTTCATTGATTTTCTTTGGTTTTTTATTCATTATATTTGGTTCCATTGGTTCTAATCCAAGTGCTATTCCTGGTAATGAATCTGTTACAAAGTTTATCCATAGTAATTGAATTGCTACAAATGGAGCATCAAATCCGAGCAAAATTCCCATAAACATTGTTACTATTTCACCAACATTTGTTGATATTGAAAAATGCACTGCTTTTTTTATATTATCATAAATATGTCTACCTTCTTTCACTGCTTCAATTATTGTTACGAAATTATCATCTGCTAAAATCATGTCTGCTGCATTTTTGGCAACATCTGTACCTGTTTGGCCCATGGCTATTCCTATGTCTGCATTTTTTAGGGCTGGCGCATCATTTACTCCGGTCTCCGGTCATTGCAACTACATTGCCTTTACTTCTAAATGCTTTTACTATTCTTACTTT
The DNA here is from genome assembly GCA_934167835.1 of uncultured Clostridia bacterium. Taxonomy (GTDB): domain Bacteria; phylum Bacillota; class Clostridia; order TANB77; family CAG-508; genus UMGS1781. Next base: position 31,673 of record CAKPLZ010000003.1, read on the forward strand.
ATGTTCTGGTGAAACTCTTGCAAATACTGAATATTTCATTATGTTGTTTTCTAAGTCTTTGTCGCTTATTTTGTCTAATTCTTGTCCTGTTATTGCTATGTCTCCTGGTTTTAAAATTCCTAGTTCTTCTCCTATTGCTTTTGCTGTTAGTATGTGGTCTCCTGTAATCATTACTGGTTTTATTCCTGCTTTTTTGCATTCTGCGATAGCGTGTTTTACGCCTTCTCTTGGTGGGTCTATCATTCCAATTAAGCCAGAAAATGTTAAATCCTCTTCTAGTTTTGTATCAATTTTATTGGGAAGACTTGATATGTCCTTATATGCTACAGCTATAACTCTTAGGGCTTTTTGCGCCATTTTTTCATTTTGTTTTTCAATATATTTTCTGTTTTCTGGGAGCATAGTTTTTTCTGAGTTTTCATCAATATATTTAGTGCATCTTTTTATTAATACATCAGGTGCACCTTTTGTTATAATTCTATATTTGTTTCCTATTTTATGTATTGTTGTCATCATCTTTCTTTCTGAATCAAATGGAATGTCATCTATTCTTTTCATTTCTTCATATAATGTGTTTTTATTTTCTCCATTTTTAAGTGCTTCCTCAACTATTGCTTTTTCTGTTGCTTCACCAGTTACAATGTTTTGCTCATTTATTGAACAGTCTGTGCACATTGTTCCTAGTTTTAGAACTTCTGTTTTTTTGCTTCCACTAAAAGTCATTATCTCTACAACTTTCATCTTGTTTTGTGTAAGTGTTCCTGTTTTATCTGATGCAATTACTGTACTACTTCCTAGTGTCTCAACTGCTGGCAATCTACGAATTATACTGTTTTTTCGTGACATTCTTGTAATTCCAATTGATAGCATTATTGTTACAACTGCTGGTAAGCCTTCTGGAATTGCTGCAACGGCAAGTCCTACTGATGACATGAATATTTCCATTGTTGGAATTTTTTTCAAAATTCCAATTACAAATACAAAACTACATATTGCAAGTGCTGCTATTCCAAGCTTTTTTCCTACATCTCCGTAGTCTTTTTTGGAGTGGTGTTTCTGGGGCCTCATCTGTTATAATCATTTTCGCAATTTTTCCTACTTTTGTGCTCATTCCTATTTCTGTAACAATTCCTTCAGCATGGCCACTTACTGCTATTGTTGTTGCAAAAGCAAGGTTTTCCATATCTCCTAAACTTGCATTTTGGTCTACTATTGCATTTGCTTTCTTTTCTACTGGTATAGTTTCTCCTGTTAATGCAGATTCTTCAACTTTAAAATTATATGTTTCTGTTAGTCTAATATCTGCTGGAATGTAGCATCCTGCCTCAATTAGAGCAATATCTCCTACCACTAAATCTTCACTTGGGATTTGCTTTACTTGTCCGCCTCTTTTAACTTTTGCCTGTGGTGCAGCTAATTTTTGAAGGGCCTCTATAGACTTTTCAGCTTTGCTTTCTTGAACTACTCCCATAATTGCATTTAGAATTACAATTCCTATAATTATTATTGAGTCAATATAATCATTGCTGTGTTCAATATAAGATATCACAGCAGAAATTGCACTTGCACATATTAGAATAATAATCATAAAATCATTAAACTGGCTTAAAAAACGCACAAAAATGCTTGTCTTTTTTGCCTCATCTAATTTATTTTTTCCAAACTCCTTCTGCCTTTTCTCGGCTTCAACATCACTTAGTCCCCACTCACAACTTGTCTTAAGCCTTTTCTCAACATCTCGTACACTTTGATTTCCGCCACATATACTTCACTCCTTTGTGTTTTTATATTAAATTGTATTCGTGGAAATCTATTTTTATGCAAAAAATATATTTAGTAATAAATTTATTTAAAAAAATTGGATTTTTATTAAAGATTTTTAATTCGAAATTAAAAATTATTAGATGTTTTAAAACTTTGCTTTGAATTATGTATTCTTAAAATATGTATTTCATCTTTATTTTCTATAATTTTATACATTATTCTATATGATTTATAAATAAGTTCCCTCATATCATTCATATTATATTCCGGAATTTTTCTACCAATATATGGCATAAATTCTAGTATATTTATTTTTAAGTATATTTCTTTTATTGTTTTTTGAGCATAGTAGCTAGAGTTCCTTGATATATACTCAAATATTTCTTGCATTTGCTTATGTGCTTGGTTTGTTATTATGATATTCATTTATCCACTGCTCCATTTCCTCTTGTGATTCTCTTAAAGTCATACATTCTCTGTTTTCAATAGAATTATTGTTTTCTTCAATACTATTAATTATCCAAACATGATATATAATTTCATATTTGTCATTCATTTTTTTGAAGTATTCTGGATTAATTCTTATTGCTTTTATTATATCCATTAATGTTATTTGTGCCAGCTGCTCTTTTTCGGAATTCGTAAAATATCCAAAATTTTCTTCAATTTCATCTTTAGTCATTACACAAATTTTTTCCATAACCATATTAGCGATTTGCTCTTGACTCACATTCAACACCCCTTCTTTTTTAATATATGTACAATTCTAATACAATTGTGCTTAAAAGTCAATATTTTTTAACATATCATTTAATTTATGTATTGGCAAACCTACTACTGTAAAATAGTTTCCAATAATTTTATCAACATACACTCCAAATGCACTTTGCACTGCGTATGCCCCTGCTTTATCATAAGGTTTATCTTTCTCTATCCAACTTTCTATTTCTCTATCTGTCATTTTTTTGAAATACACTTCTGCTATATCATAATCTACCTGTTCCTTATATTCTCCACTTTTTTCTGAAATTACACAAATGCTTGTAATTACCTTATGTTTATCATTATTTAAGTCTTTCAACATTTCAAAAGCTTGTTCCTTTGAATGTGGCTTTCCATATATTTTATCGCCTTTAAGCACCATTGTATCTGAACCAATAACAACCCTATCTCCACTTGTTTCATCAAACACAGTCTTCGCCTTAATAAATGCTAATCTTTTTGATTGTTCCTCAATAGTAAGCCCCTCTTCAAAAGTTTCATCACACTTACTTGGCTTTATTTCAAACTTCAAACCCATCATTTCCAAAAGTTCTCTCCTTCTTGGAGATTCAGATGCTAATATAACTCTCATTTTACCACATTCCTTTCGTTTGGAATTATTATATCACAAAAAAGCTTTCCATGAAATAAAAAAAACTTATTTTCATAAAAATGTCCCAGCTAAAAAATATTGTTCTCTTAAATAATATGTATATTTTTTATAATTACTTCTGTTTCTTTTATTATTCCATATATAAATACAATGTCATTTTCCCTTATATTCTGTATTGTATAGTCTGCTTCTTCGTTATATGTTATAACTTTTAATTGTGTTTTATCTAATAATTCTAGTTTTATTTCTGCCTTTGCATTCTTGCCTTTCTCTAGCATAAACCTATATTCAATTTCTTTTATTACTTTTCCCTCAAAAATACATTAATTTCATTAAGTACATCTTGTCTCATAAATATCACTTCTCCTTTCTAGAGACAACCTACATTATGTCGGTTGATGTATTTTTATTTTAATATTCTTTTACCTTTTTAGGCAAAAGAAAAAATGTAGGTTTTCCTACATTTTTAAGTTGGGAAAAAACTACATTTTTATTATCTCATAAACACGTATAAAATTCGCTAAGATTACTTAGCTTCAAAGTAGCTTTCCTAAAACTACTTCGAGATATTTAATTACTGTATCGCCTGCAAGCTTACAGCGATACATAAAGTGCAGCACGGAAAGAAACGTCGTAACGGCTTTCGTTTGCTGAATAGACGTTGTAGCGAGAGTATGCTGCATTGGCCAAGCCAACGTCGTCGTAATTACCGGCCCTGCAAACTCGAGAGCTTGAAGAACTAGACTCTGTTGTCCATTCCCAGCAATTGCCTGCGAGGTCATATATATTGTTTTTCTTTGTGTATTCTGTTACTCCTGTTCCTAATAAATAACTACTATTTTCTGGCTTTTCAGTTGATGCTGTTGCATCGGTGAAATTATCTCCATAGTCGGTTGAATATTTACCTGTAAAATTAAATTTACTATTATTGTAATTTCCCCAGCTTGTACTATCAAATAATTCTGCTCTGGTTACTGCATTTGTTTCCTCTAACCAGTTTAATGTTCTATCCCACACTGCTGAATTTATTAAACTTGCTGTTACATTTGTTTTTCCATTATTCATTGTAGCTGCTTTGGTTATACTATCTGTTTGGTTTATATAGTTATATGGATATTTATTGGCTTGGCTTAAAACTGCATCACCAGTTCCTCTTGGATTTGCACTTCCAGCCTCGTATCTTGCTATATAAAATCCTCCATATTTATTTACACTGCCCTCGTGTGTGGCAATATCTGAATCAGTATATTGTTGCATCATTTGTTTTGTTATGGTAATAAATTCTTCTACTGTGTTACATTGACCCTCTGTAATGGCTTTAGCAGCTTCATCTTCAGTTATATTTTGTTCTTTTGCTTGTTTTTTTATTACTGCTAAATCTATATCTCTCATTGATGTTATATCCTGCGCATATAAGCTTTTTACATATAGAGTTTTAGAAGCTTCATCACTAGCTGTTTTTACTGTTACTGTATATTCTCCATTTGTTGTTGGATTAATTATACTTGTATTTGTTTTTCCGCTTACTGTAATATCATTATTTTCTGAATTTTTTGTTATTAATGTGCCTAGTGGATCTTCAATTTTTATTTCTGTTATTTCTTTTTTTGCTTCGATTTCAATTTTTATTTTTTGATTTTGTAATACTGGTACCCATACGAATTGGTCACTTGTAGTGTCATCCTGAATTACTACTCCTGTGTTTTTTTCTCCTGTTACATAACTATATCCTACTGGAATTGGGGCTCCGTGTTCTATTGATTTTATGTTTGTTCCATCTGATGTTACTGCTGTATCTTGGTGGGTTACTTCCATGTTGATTTTTATTGTTGACATTGGATTGTTATTATTGTTATTTAAGTAATCTTCTACGCTAGCATACGTTTTATCCCCTATTTTAATTTCAGACCCAACATTTGCTTCTGTTTCTTGAGCTGATTTCCAGTTTTTTGTGGCATCTCCTGCTGACTTAAATAGGCCTGTGTTTAGTGCTACGCTTATGCTGACTGCTACTAGGATTAACATTACAATTATCGTAATAATCAAGGCGATTAATGTTATTCCTTTGTTTCTATTTTGCATTTTAATTCCCCCTTTTGTATTTTTTTAAATTTTTCTTGTTGTTATTTTGTTTTATTTTCTTGCAAATTATTCTGTTTTTTTTGCACATTGGAATAACAGCTTTTGCAAACAGACTTTGCTTTTTACTTTTCTATTTACTTTTCAATGTGCTTTATTATTAATTAGAATAATTTACACAAATAATATATATCATTTTGTATTTTCTTGTCAAGTGGTTTCTTAAAAAAACCGGCTATTTTTAGATATTAATCTTACAATAGACGTTAGTTTTACAAACTATATTTTACTTTTACAATTTACCAGAAGTATATTGTTATTTTGTACAAAAAACAAGAAATAATTCTTGTTTTCTCTTTATTTTTCCCGTTTTTTGTTATATAATATTATGTAATTATTTCAAAGAGGTGAATTTATGGAATATAATCATAGTAAAATCGAGAAAAAATGGCAGAAATATTGGGATGATAATGAGAGTTTTAAGGCTATTACAGGTGATAAAAAACCACCTTATTATATTTTAGTTGAATTTCCTTACCCTTCTGGTGCTGGGCTTCACGTTGGGCATGTTAGAAGTTATACAGCTCAAGATGCTTTAGCTAGAATGAAGAGGCTTCAAGGATATAATGTTTTATACCCTATGGGTTGGGATGCTTTTGGTGCTCCTGCTGAGCAGTATGCTATTAAAAATCATATTCATCCAAAGGATGCTGTTAGGGAAAATATTCATACATTTAAGGGACAAATGAAAAATTTAGGTTTTTCTTTTGATTGGTCTCGTGAATTTTCAACAACAGACCCTGATTATTATAAATGGACACAATGGCAATTTTTACAATTTTATAAACATGGCATGGCATATAAAGATACTATTCCTGTTAATTGGTGCCCAACTTGTAAAACTGTTTTATCTAATGAGGATGCAGCAGGTGGAGTTTGTGAAAGATGTGGCTCACAAGTTGTTCAAAAGGAAAAATCTCAATGGATGCTTAGAATGAGTGATTATGCAGAAGATTTGTTAAACGGATTAGATGATACAAATTTTGCAGATAGAGTAAAACTTGGTCAAATTAATTGGATAGGTAAATCAACTGGTGTTGAGGTTGATGTAAAAATAGTTGGTGGTGGAAGTTTTTCAATTTTCACAACTTGTATTGAAACTATTTATGGTGTTACATTCTTTGTTATTGCACCTGATGGAAAATTAATTAAGGAATTAATGCCTCGTGTTCAAAATAAAGAAGAAGTTCAAAATTATATTAATGAAACTGCAAAAAAATCTAGCATGGATAGAACTGACCTAAATAAAGGAAAAACAGGTTGTATTGTAAAGGGAGTTACTGCTATTAACCCAGTTAATGGTAAAGAAGTTCCAATTTTCCTTGGAGATTTTGTTTTAGGTGACTATGGAACAGGTGCAGTTATGGCAGTTCCTTCACATGATCAAAGAGATTTTGAATATGCAAAAGCACACAATTTGCAAATGATTCAAGTAATTGATGGAAAAGATACAACTGAGCATGCTTTTGAAAAACAAGATTATTTAAATAAAGGTTGTAAATTAATAAATTCAGAAGAATTTACAGGCCTTACTGTTGAAGAAGCTAAAGAAAAAATTACAGATAAGCTTGTAAATATGGGAATTGCAAAAAAGGTTAATAATTATAAAATGAGAGATTGGATTTTCTCTCGCCAAAGATTTTGGGGAGAACCAATCCCAATGATATATTGCGAAAAATGTGGTTGGCAACCAATGAAAGAAGAAGATTTGCCATTACTTCTTCCAGATGTTGCAGAATATGAACCAACTGAAAACGGCGAAAGTCCTCTTGCAAATATCACATCTTGGATAAATACAACTTGTCCTCATTGTGGTGGAAAAGCTAAGAGAGAAACAGATACCATGCCAAACTGGGCAGGTTCTAGCTGGTATTTCCTAAGATTCATGGACCCTCATAATGATAAGGAATTTGCTTCAATGGATGCTATGAAATATTGGGATAAAGTTGACTGGTATAATGGTGGTATGGAACATACTGCAAGACACTTGTTATATGCAAGATTTTGGGTACAATTCTTATATAATATTGGCCTAGTTCCTAAAAAAGAAATGATTTGGACTCGTGTTAGCCATGGAATGGTTTTAGGTTCAAATAATGAAAAAATGAGCAAGTCAAAAGGAAATGTTATTAATCCAGATGATATAGTAAATGAGTATGGTGCAGATACTTTAAGGTTATATGAAATGTTTATGGGAGATTACACACAAGATGCACCTTGGAGTACAGATTCATTAAAAGGTTGCAAACGCTTTATTGATAAAGTTATTCGTTTAAAAGATAAAATTGTAGATGGAAATGGTTACTCTAAAAAATTAGAACCAATTATCCATAAAACAATTAAAAAAGTGCAAAATGATTTATCTACAATGGCCTATAATACAGCTGTTTCAAGCCTTATGATTTTAGCAAATAGCCTAGATGAAATGTCTGGAATAACAAAAGATGATTATCATTTGCTATTAACACTTTTAAACCCTATAGCACCACACATTACAGAAGAGTTAAATCAATCTTTAGGTTTTAACCCAATCTGCGAATCAAAATGGCCTGAATATGATGAAGCAAAAACAATTGATAGTGAGATTGAATTACCTATTCAAATTAATGGTAGAGTAAAAGGAACTGTGAAAGTTGCTTTAAATAGTGATGAAGAAACAGTAAAAAATGCTGCACATAAAGAAATTGCAGAGCTTCTTGAAGGTAAAAATATTGTGAAAGAGATTTATGTGAAAAATAAAATATTTAATATTGTTGTCAAATAGAAAAATATATGATATAATATCGCCATCCTTTTCAAAGGAAATCTTTGTGAAAGGAGGCGATTTATTTGACAGCTTTCGACTTGATCTTTTTTCTGATTATTTTACTTTTAAGTAATTATTGGGGAAAAGATGATAACAACAGGTAGAAATGCCAAAGAGTAGTCTGGTCAACTACTCTTTTTTTGATAAAAAAAGAGATATGTGGTCAACATATCTCACGCGATTTATTGTTGCTTTCGACTACAACTTCGCTAGCTATGATAATTATAGCATTATTTTTATTATATGTCAAATATATTTTAATTATTCCTTGTAACAATTTGACAATTTTTTAATGTTGTAGTATACTTTATTAAGCAATTGCAAAGGTCAACTCTAGACAAATGCTCAGGATATATGTATCGGTAGTGCATATATCCATTTTTTAATTTTCTTCATTTCCTTTAAGTTTTTCTGCCCTATCTGCTGCAATTAGGTTGTCTATCATTTCATCTAAATCCCCATTTAAGAAATTTTCCATTTGGAATATACTAAACCCAATTCTATGGTCTGTTATTCTTCCTTGTGGATAATTATAAGTTCTAATTTTCTCGCTTCTATCTCCTGTTCCAACTTGACTTCTTCTTTCATTGTGAAGCTCTTCATCTTGTTTTTGTTTTTCTATTTCATATAATCTTGATTTCAACAATCTCATTGCATATTCTCTATTTTGTGTTTGAGAACGCTCTGTTTGACATTCTGCTACAATTCCTGTTGGTTCATGAATTAATCTTACTGCTGATGATGTTTTATTAACCTTTTGTCCACCTGCACCTGATGCTCTAAAAACTTCCATTCTAACATCTGCTGGATTTATTTCTATTTCAACATCTTCTACAACTGGCAAAACTGCAACTGTTGCTGTTGATGTATGTATTCTTCCACTGCTTTCTGTATCTGGAACTCTTTGAACTCTGTGAACTCCACTTTCAAATTTTAATCTACTATAAACACCTTTTCCTGATACCATGAATGTAACTTCCTTGTATCCACCCATTTCAGTTTCATTTTCATTTAAAATCTCAATTTTCCAATGTTTTGCTTCTGCATACATTGTGTACATTCTAAATAAAGTTCCTGCAAATAAAGCTGCTTCTTCTCCTCCAGCTCCTGCTCTAATTTCACAAATTGTATTTTTATCATCATCTGGATCTTTTGGAATTAACAATACTTTTAATTCTTCTTCAAGCTGAGGAATTTTCTCTCTAAGCTCATCCATTTCAGCCTCTGCAAGCTCTCTTAACTCTTTATCACTTGCCATTATTTTAGCTTCCTCAAAATCAGCTTTAGCTTTTTTATATTCTCTATACTTAGAAACAACATCCTCAAGCCCAGCATGCTCCTTCATAAGCTTCTGCCATTCCTGAGTTCTAGCAATCACCTCAGGATCACTAATCTTTGTTGTTAACTCATCATACCTTTTTTCAACATCCTCTAATTTTTGAAACATAAACTCTCTCCTTAATTTAATTTATACTAAATAATTATATACCATTTTCCGTGAATTTACAAGGTTTTTGCTATAATTCTTGGCAAGGCTATGAATGAATGTTAAAGTCACAAACAAAAAAGTAAAAAAGCACCAAATCTTTATAACACTTCTATTATTACATGCAACAAAAAACGCCTACTGGCGCCTTTGATTGGCGAAAATTTTCCTCTTGGAAAATTTTCGCCCTATTACTCCTAATTTTGCTGTCCTAAAACTACTTCCTGCTATTTTTTACTGTATCGCCTGCTGTCTTACAAATTCACATAAAGTGCTGGACGGAAACCAATTGAGTCACTGCCGCCTGCTGGTCCGTTATTGATTCTTATGCTAGCTGGAAGATCATTACGAGTAAAGCCTTTATTTCCGGCCCCTGCAAACTCGAAGATCTGTAGTGTAAGCCTCTGTAGTCCATTCCTCGCAGTTACCTGCTACATCATATATATTTTTGGCTGAGTTTCTAACTGTTGCTCCTGTTGTTAGTAAGTTTCCTTGCATTACGTCTGTGCCATTTGTTTTATCAGCTGAACTCCAATCTGAAAAGCCACATAAACTTCCTCTAAAAATCTTATATGTGTCTGAATCATAATAATTTCCCCAACCTATACTGCTTGTTACGTCATGATCTTTATCTTTTATAAAATCTAGCATAGTGTCCCAGCAAGCTCCTGTACATAACATACTGGTTGCTCCATAATTTGGTTTTGATGCATTATATAAACTGTTTGACAACGCTACTGCTCCTACTTCTCCAATATCACTCGTGCTTTCTCCCCATTCTACAAAGTTATATGGGTACATGTCTTGTTTTATGCCTATTACTGTTTTCTCAGTTGTTTCACTTGTTCTTGGGCTTTCGCTTCCGGCTTCATATCTACCTATATAAAATCCTCCATATTTATATACGCTTTCAGTTAAAATTGCTATTTGACTTGCTATTCCTGTTGCTGCATCATCTGTTGCGCTGGGTTCTGTATAAGATACGTCAAGCCCTTCCATTCTTGCATTATTTGACCATGCTGATCTGTAAAAATTTGCTATACTAGTTTTTGTATCTGTTGTCTTATTTACTTCTACTGGTATCCATACAAATTGATTATATGCTGTTTTGACAGTATCTGGTTTTGTCCAGTCTGGTGTTATTCCTTCTGGTATATCATATATTACTAGCCCTCCATCTATTGTTGTTTCACCCTCTATGCCTGATACTGTAAATCCTGCTGGAATCCATGCTTTTTTTACACCGTCCGTATATTCTTTGGTATCGCTAAATCTTTTACCTTCATCTTTTGTTGATGTTTTTGTGTTCTCAATATACTCTTCTAGACTACCATAAGTTTTATCCCCTATTTTAATTTCAGACCCCACATTTGCTTCTGCGTCTTGGGCTGTTTTCCAATTTTTTGTTGCATCACTAGCTGATTTGAATAATCCTGTTTTTAATGCTACACTTATGCTTACTGCTACTAGGATTAACATTACAATTATTGTGATTATCAACGCTATAAGCGTTATTCCTTTCTCTTTGTTTCTCATTTCAAACCTCTCCTCTTATTTTATTATAACAATATGTTATTGTTATGTTCTATTTAAAAAATAATCCATCCATATTTTGGGTGGACCTAAAAATCCTACCATATATAGTTTGTCCATTTGCTTATTTTTTAATCCTCTTATATATAATTGGTTTTTAATAAAATAATCTATATATAAATATCGGATTCCAAAGTTTTTAGCGTTTTTCATTTGTTAGTTTCTCCTTTTCCCTCTCCATGCTTTTGTTTTCGAAAATAATTTCCAATTAGATTCTATCCTATTTACCCATCACTGTCAATGCTTCTCAAGTAAATTTTGATGGATATGTTTAACAATTTTGGGTACCTTAGTTTGTACTATAATCAAATGAGTAAGATGTGTATCTTACTCATTTTTATTTATACTTATAATTCTTTTAATCACTTAATCTCATACCCATTTGTATCAGGTCTTTTCACTTCATCTTTAGTAACAGTTCCGTACTGATACTCGTAGTTAACTGTAGAATCTATATCATTATATATTATTTTTACCACCATTCCTGTACTTTTATCAATAAATTTTTCCACATTATTTTCCTTGATTAGGTAACATGCTTTTCCTTTTAATGTTGTTGATTTTACACTTGAATTAATTGCAAGATTTAAATTTTGAAATATAGTATTATTCTTATATGATGGAATTTCTGTTATTACATCATTTAACTTATTCATATATTTATTTTCTCCATCATCTATAAGAGTAAAACATTCATGTTCTGATTTGTATATAGTTGATTTTAAAACTCTATTATCTTGGAAATAAGTTGTTTTTTTGATTAAAGTATAATCATCCATTGAATATGTTTCAATAACTCCCATGCTACCATCATAAAAAACTTGCTGTTTTATATAAAAATTATCATCATTATTCATCTTTGCATTTTTTTGTATAAATTTATTTTATTATCTTTTAAAATAGATTCCTCTTCTAGTGATTTTTCATATTTTTCATTCATAAAAGTCTTTTTATCTATTTTAGTTTTTCTACACTCATCAAACCAAAGATTTTTAGCAATTTGGCACAACCAAACTGATATTTTACATGTTCCCTTATATGTATCAATCTTCTTAACAGCTCTATAAAATGTTTCTTGTGTTAGTTCTTCTGCTATATCAGAGTTATGAGTCAAACAAAATAGATATCTATAAATACAATCAAAATATTCTTCATATATTTTTTGAATATCTTGCATATATTTTCCTCCTTTATAATAAGACGATTCAAATTCAAAAATGTTACAAAAAAATACAAAAAATTACATTTTTATTCTATAATTCTTGGTAAGCCTTGGCTTTTAATGCTCCTTCTATTTCTTCTACTCTTTTTAGCATCGAAATCATTACTGGCTCGAAAATTAATCCTGCAGTTTTTGGAGTGATTTTTATGCCTTTTGATTTTAAGCAGTCTATCACTTGTTTTACTTGTTTTTTTAGTGTTGGAATAAATGTTATTGCAATACATATCATAATACTTACATTTTTAGGGTTTATTTTTATAAATCTGAAGATTGAAAAAATTTTTTCTAGTGCTTCTGCAATTTCTGTGTAGCTTGTAATCTTTGAGAATATGTATGTTATATTGCACACTAAGATTAGTTTTATTCCTATTCTAAGTCCTGTTTTAATATCTACTGCAAGTATATTTATTATTGTAGTTAGTAAAATAAAAACCATTACACTTAGGATATTTCCTATTTCTTCTTTTATGCTTAATTTTAGTGCGAGTGTAAGTAGTAAATTTATGCCTACTACAATTGCTGTGAAAGCATCATGTTTTACTAGAAAAATTGATATAGAATATGCTAAAAATAATAGGAATTTTATTACATTTTTCATACTTTCACCTTTCCTATTAATTCTTTAATTATCCCGCAAACTCCTGGTTCTGCTGGATTTATTTCTATATTGTTTTCATTTAGCATTTTTAATATCAATGTTTCAGTTGGAATTTTTAAATTATAATTACTTAAAATCTCAGTTTTCCTAACTAAATCTTCTTTTAAAATTGTTTCTGCAATTTTTCCTTCATCTAATATTATTATTCTATCTGCTAGCAATATTTCTTCTGTGTTGTTGGTTATGTATATAATAGTATATCCTGATTTTTTTAGTGTTTTTATTATTGAATATACTGCTTCTTTGCCTTCAGAATCTATCATTGTTGTTGGTTCATCTAGTACTATATATTTAGGGTTTACTGCTAAAACCCCAGCTATAGCAATTCTTTGTTTTTGTCCGAGTGACAATTCATCTATGTCCACAATTTTTTCTTTATCTATTTTAACTTTCTCTAAAGCTTGGTTTATTCTTATGTCTCTATCTTCCAAGCCCAAATTTTTAAGTGCGAAAGTAAGTTCATCTTCTATATTGTTAAATAATATTTGATTTTCAGGATTTTGAAACACTACTCCTATCTTTTTTCTAAGATTGATATAGTTATTTTTATCTTTCGTGTTTATTTCATCTACAAAAATATCTCCTTTAGTAGGCTTGATTATTCCTGAAATTAATCTTGCAAGTGTAGATTTTCCAGATCCATTTTTCCCCACAATTGCAACACATTCGCCCTCATTTATTTTTAAGTTTAGATTACTAATTACTTCTTTTTCTCTTTTATATTTGAAGTGGATATTTTCAATATTAATCATTTCCATCATTCCTTTAATGTGTCTATTACACTTTTATACACATAAAAACTGCCAATTATAAATATTGCCCTTTGTTTATATTTTTCTTTTGCCTCTAAAATTGCTTCTTCTATAGATTTAATATGTAATCTTTCTTTATCTATATATTTTTCAGCTTCTTGCCTTAATACTTCTGCTGGCACATAAGGTTTTTCCTTTACACCATCAGTAAAATAGAATTCTGCATCTTTATCTGTTGATAATTCTTTTATTATTGTACTATGGTCTTTCGTTTTTAGAATTGAAATTATATATACTTTTTTTTGATTTTTATAATATTGTGCTAGATTTTGCTTTAAATTCTTTATAGCACTCTCATTATGCCCACCATCAAATATAATGCTTGGATTTGATGATATTTTTTCCATTCTAGCTCTATGTACAACTGTTTTTAAGCCATTCCTTATGGCTTCTTCTGGTATGTTATACCCTTTTTGTTTTAATACATTAATTGTTTCAAGCACTTCGGCTGCATTTAATGTTTGTACTTTTCCCTTTAAATTGATTTCAATATTTCTATAATTTTTATAATCAAATTCTTGAAAATATTCATTAAATTGATAATTCTTAATATCCTCTGGATTAATAATATGTAATAAATTGTCTTCTTTTTTACATTTTTCAGTAATCACATCAATAATTTCTGGTTGATTTACAAATACTGTATTTGAATTCTTTTTGATTATTCCTGCTTTTTGGTTAGCAATTTTATCTAAAGTATCGCCTAAAATATCTACATGGTCATATCCAATTGTTGTAATAACTGAAACTAATGGATTTACTATATTTGTGCAATCTAATGTTCCTCCAAGTCCTGTTTCTATTACTGCAAAGTCGCATTGTTTTTTTTGAAAGTATATAAAAGCAATAGATGTAATAACCTCAAACCACTTTACTGGGATTTCATGGTTTGAATTGTATTCATCTATTATTTTAGATAATGGACTTAATATTGCCTCAACTTCCTCATCTTGAATTTGAATATTATTTATACAAATTCCATCATTAAATGTAATTAAGTGAGGTGATATAAATTTCCCAACCTTGTATCCTGCTTGAATTAGGCAATTGTTTAGCATCTCACATACACTGCCTTTTCCGTTTGTTCCAGCAATGTGTATGCATTTTATTTTTTTATGAGGATTATCAAATCTACTCATTATATATTCCATTGCCTCAAGTGTTGGATCTTTTGTAAATTTTTCAAAATGTGATAAATATTCTTCTATATTCATTCTTCCAACTGCTCCTCTTTATATAAATATTTCTTTATTGGTTTTTTCAAAGCTTTTTCAAGAATAATTATTATTGCTACATTAATTGGAAGCATTATAGCTTGAGTTACGGCTCTTACACTTAAATAATAAACAAATGCTTTACCATACATAATATTTAACCATAATGAATTCAAAAATAAATTTACAAAAGCTAAAACAATTACATTACTTAAAATAGCCTTTAGCCAAAAATACTTCTTCTCTTTATTTGGGTTTTCATACAAAAATAAGCCATAAATCAACCCAGATAAACCGTACACTTACTGTAAACCCAGGGAAATACGCCCCAAAAGGCCAAAAAATCGCCCCAATTAAATCCCCGCAAAGCACCTATTAAGAGCGCGTACTTCCACCCCAAAATCATACCAGCAAGCATAATTGGAACTAAGCTTAAATTAATTGCTAAAACTTGAGTGTTTATTGTTATTAATCTATCTAATACTATAAATAAAGCTAGCAACAATGCTGAAATAATTATTTTTTTACTCTTTGACATCATATATTTCTCCATACATTTTCCCCCTATAGTTCTATTATTTTACCAAATTTTTGTATAATATTCAATATTAAAACATTTATTTTTCCAACTATTTATTTAGTAAATAAACGCCAAGATTTAAGTATGATGCAAATATTATCCATAATAAATATGGGATTTGTAATAATCCAGCTGTTTTGTTCTTTTTAAAAAATTCGAGTATCATTATAATAACTAATATATCGAATATTATAATCCATATAAATGCAAACAGTCTCCATTTTAATGTAAAGAAAATTAATGACCATGTTGCATTTACAAATAGCTGTAAATAATATATAAAGTTAATTTTTGGTTCTATTAATGATTTACTATCTAGTATTCCATAAGATATTCCCATTAGCACATATAAAATCGTCCAAACTATTGGAAACAGTATACTTGGGGGTGATAATGGTGGTTTTTGTAGGGTATTATAGTCTATTGACCTTGAAATAATTAGGCCAATTACGCCTCCTATAATAACTGGAATTAAAATAGATTTTGCATATATTTTTATTTTTGACATAGTTTTTCCCTCCTTGTTACTATTATATTTTCTTTTGCATATATTATTCTAGGTGATTATTATGGCTATTGTATCTACAAATACATTTTATACTACTAATACTTTATATAGTAACATTAGAACTTTACTTTATACATACCCTTTTTTGCAGTCTGAAATTATTGGATTCAGCGTGCTTCGGGAATCCTATCCCTTATATTAAAATAGGTAATGGTCCAAAAAAAGTTTTTTATTCAGCTTCCATTCATGCAAATGAATCTATTACTACTAATGTTCTTATGAAATTTATTGAAGATTTTTGTATAGCTTATACTGAAAATAAGGCCATTTTTGATATTAGCGCCAGAAACATTTTCAAAAGTTCATCGATTTTTATTGTACCAATGTGTAACCCTGATGGAGTTAACCTGGTAAACGGTTATTATCCTATTCGGAAGTTCAGTATATACAAAGGCACGAAATATAGGAAAGAATTACCCTGATATTCCTTTTCCTGACGGTTGGAAAGCTAATATCAATGGAGTTGATTTAAATTTGCAGTTTCCTGCAGGATGGGAAGAAGCTAGAAGAATAAAATTTGCACAAGGGTTTACATCCCCAGCGCCAAGAGATTTTGTTGGATTTGGGCCTTTAACTGAACCTGAATCTTTAAATCTATATAATTTCACTTTAGAGCAAAATTTTGAATTAATACTTGCTTACCATACACAAGGCAAAGAAATTTATTGGCAATTTCAAAATTATGCAAATGAAAGAGCCGAAGAAATTGGAAATGTTTTTGCAAAAGTAAGTGGCTATGTATTAGCTGATGTTCCATATAATTCAAGCTTTGCAGGATATAAAGATTGGTTTTTGAAGCAATTTAGAAAACCTGGGTATACTATAGAAGCTGGAATTGGAGAAAATCCTCTGCCAATTGAACAGTTTGATGAAATATATAGTGATAATTTAGGGATTTTGGTATTAGGTGCTGTCTTGTGATAGTTTTTTACTATGTATCAGCATAAAAAAGTTCCCTGTCTCCAAACGGAGACAGGGAACTTTGAAATTAGTCCCAACAGTATTTGAAGCCGAATCCATCGAGTTCAAGGTGGAAGCCTTCGCGGTTCAGAGTTTCGGGAGGGCAGATGTTTCTACCAAAGCTGATGAAGCTCGAACCGTTCTGTGCTCTTTCAAGGCACGCCGCCAGGAGTTTGTGCTCCGGATGGTTTTCTATGGCCTCGTTAAAAGCCTTGACCTTCGCTTCGTCTTTGTTGCACGTAATTTCGTACAAGCGCTGGGATAAATTCATGATTGTTTCCTCCAAAAATTATTTTTCCTGATGAAATGATTTAACTGAAAAAGAGGATAAATACATCAAGATATTAATATTATACCACATTATGTTATGTTTGTCTATTTTTTACTCAAAGTTATGTCTACATTATATTCTTTTTTATTTCTGGTAATTGTAAGGTTGATTTTATCTCCTATATTTTTTCTATATATATAACTTCTTAATTCACTCATTTTATTTATTGCATTTCCATCTATTTTAGTTATAATATCACCTGTCTTAATATTTGTTTTAGCCAGTGGACCGTCTTTTGAAATTTTAACTACATATATTCCTTCTTCAAAATCCACATCATTTTTTAGGTATTTTATAACTTCCCTATCATAAGCAAATATTCCGAGATACGCTTCTTCAAATTTGCCTTTATTTATAAAGCTTTCTAATATCGGTCTTATTATATTTATGGGAACTGCAAATCCTATTCCTTCCGCGGTTTCTATCTTAATTGAATTAATTCCAATTAACTCTCCTGTAGTGTTTATTAGTGGTCCTCCACTATTTCCATGATTTATGCTTGCATCTGTTTGAATTAAGTCTTCCATATAACTTTGTGAATTGTTTTCTTCTATTTTTAAAGTTCTATTTAGTCCACTAATAATGCCCGATGTTACTGTTCTTTGAAATTCTATACCTACTGGATTTCCTATTGCATATACTTTCTGCCCTATTTTTAAGTTATCTGAATCACCTATTTTCAGGTAACTTAATCCATTTGCATTAATTTTTACAACTGCCAAATCCAGGTTTTCGTCTGACCATTCCACATTTCCATTATATACTTTACCGTTTTCCATTGTAACATAACATGAACTATATTTATTCCCCGCAAGATGCCAGTTAGTTACAATATATCCATTTTCTGAAATTATTGTACCTGTACCGTAAACTTAAATTTTGAGCAGCGTTCGTTTCTAAAATGGAATCATTTTTATTTTTTATTTTTGATATACCCACTACGCATTTTGTAGTATTTTCCAAAACGCTAGAAATATCATTTTCTTCCGTTTCTTGTGCAGATAGTCGAACAGCTTTTCCTTCATTTCCCTGAATTACAGGTGTTTGATTTATATTAATATTAAGATACATCCTATATAAAAATATACTTAAAGCAGATGATATTCCCATAAGCAATATGCTTAATATAACTCCTTTTATTTTACTTGGTCTTTTTTCATATCTATACATCTCTTTCCTCCACTTTTATTTTTCCCCTTTTTTAGAAGATTTAAACATTTTTTGTTGATTTGTTTGCCTTTTAATGATATACTGTTTTATGGAAAAAAATGTCGTAAAGGTGGTTATTATGCAAAGTAAGATGTATGATTTAACAAATCCACAAAAGTCAATTTGGTACACAGAAGAATTTTTAAAAGGAACTTCTGCCGAAAATATTACTGGTACTGTAATTGTGCCAAACAAAGTGGATTTCACTTTATTGGAAAAGGCTATAAATATCTTTGTTCAAAAAAGTGATAGTTTTAGGCTTAGGTTTATTGCTCAAAGTGCTAATGTTCAGCAGTATTTTGAAGAATATAAGCCTTTTTCTGTAGAATTAATTTCAGTTTCATCTGAAAAAGATTTAAAAGCTTTAGAAAATTCTGTGGCTTCTACTGTTTTTGATGTGCAAAATTCATTACTTTTTACATTTATAATGGTAAAATTCCCAGATGACCATGGTGGTTTCATTGTTAATATGCACCACTTAATTTCTGATGCTTGGAGTGCTGGTTTAGGCGGTTCTGAGATTATTAGAATATATTCAATGTTACTTAAAAATGAAAATATTGATAACATATCTTACCCTTCATTTGCAGAGCATATTGATTCAGAAATTGAATATATGAATAGTGATAAATACATTAAAGATAGAACTTTTTGGCAAGATACATTTAAAACAATACCAGAAATTGCTACAATTCCATCTACTAATCCTCCTCATGGAGAAAGTGTAAAATTCAGAGCAAATCGCAAACAATTCACAATGCCTAAGGAATTAATTGAAGAAATTTCTAACTTCTGTAGAAATAATCAATGCTCTATTTTTAATTTTTTTATGGCTATATATAGTAGTTATATTGGTAAAGTGTCAAATTTAGATGATTTTGCTATTGGTACTCCTATTCTAAATCGTTTAAATGTTAAGGATAAGCATACATCTGGTATGTTTGTAAGTACTGTTCCTTTGAGAATTTCACTTATTGAGAATATGAAATTTAAGGATTTGGCAAAAAATATAGGAACAAATTTATTTAGTATTTTCAAACATCAAAAATATCCATACTTATCAATACTTGAAGATTTAAGGCATGTAGATAATACAATACCTAATTTATATAATATTTTAATTTCATATCAAAATATTAGAAGCACTGCCAAAAGTTCTAGTGTCCCTTTTGAGATATCTTGGGTACCTGTTGAATTTACTGCAGATAATATTGATATTCACATTTACGACATGAATGATACTCGGAAATATAAATATTGCTTATGATTATCAAATTGCAAAATACACATCTCAAGACATAATGGATATTCATGAGAGAATATTGAATATGATTAATCAAGTTTTACTAAATAATGAGATTTCGATAAATAACTTTGAACTTGTTTCTGAAATTGAAAAACAAAAGTTACTTGTAGATTTTAATTCTACTAAAACAAAATATGATGAAACCAAAACAATTTCAATGTTAATTGAGAATCAAGCAAAACTCACTCCTGATAGAGTTGCATTGGTTTTTGAAAACAAGGAAATGACATATAAAGAACTTGATGAAAAATCTAACAGCCTTGCAAATTATCTGCGTAAAAAAGGCGTTACAAGAAATGATATTATTGGAATTATGGTTAATCGTTCTTTTGAAATGATTATCTCTATTCTTGCTGTTCTAAAATCAGGTGCTACATATATTCCAATCGACCCAGAGTATCCTCAAGATAGAATTGAATATATGCTTATGAACAGTAATGCTAAGTTTTTACTTAGTTTTCATAGATTACAAGACAAAGTAAATTTTGAAAACAAAATCTATGTAGAGCTTGATTCTTCAGAGGTTTATAAAGAATCAACAAAAGCTTTGGAAAACATAAATAAGCCTGATGACAGCTCATATATTATTTATACTTCTGGGTCAACAGGACTTCCAAAAGGTGTTGTTCTAACTCACAGAGCTTTATCTAATTTAACAAATTATTGTAACCATTATATTAAATATTTAAAGGAGGACACTTATAGGACTATTGTATCTGTTACTACTGTAAGTTTTGATATATTTATTTTTGAAACATTAATTTCATTACAACATGGCTTAAAACTTGTTATTGCAAATGAAGATGAGCAGAATATTCCTAGATTATTAAACGAATTGTTGATCAAAAATGATGTATCAATTATTCAAACTACACCAGCTAGAATGCAGATTTTTGTTAATAATTTAGACAGTATTCCAGCTCTTAAAAACCTTAATTTTATAACACTTGCTGGTGAACAGTTGCCAATTTCTCTTGTAAATAAATTAAAAGAGATTTCTGGTGCTACCATTTACAATGGCTATGGTCCAAGTGAAACTACAGTATTTTCAACCCTTACAGATGTTACAAACCATGAAGTAATTACAATTGGTAAGCCTTTAGATAATACTTATATTTACCTTTTAGATTCAAATAAACATCTTGTACCAATTGGTACACCTGGTGAAATATACATTGCAGGTGATGGTTTAGGCAAAGGTTATTTAAATAATCCAAATTTAACTCAAAAAAGTTTTGTTCAAAATCCATTTGTGCCTGGAACTTTAATGTACAAAACTGGAGATTTAGGTTCTTTTAGAAATGATGGAGAACTTTTATGCCTTGGAAGAGTTGACAATCAAGTAAAAATTAGAGGCTTAAGAATCGAACTTGAAGAAATTGAACATAAAATTTTAGATGATAAAAATATTACAAATTGTGTTGTTGCAAAAAAAGTTGATGAAAATTCTCATGAGTTTTTATGTGCTTATTACACATCTAATTCTGAAATTGATGTAAATTCTTTACGAACACGAATATCTGCAAGCTTGCCAAAATACATGCTTCCACAATATTTTATGGAGATTAAAGAATTTCCATACACTCCAAATGGAAAAGTAAACAGAAAATTACTTCCTATGCCTAAAGTAAAAAATAAACACCATGATGTAGTTATGCCAAGAAATAATACTGATAAAGAACTGGTAGAGCTACTAAAGGAACTAATAAATGTGCAAGATATTAGCATTAAAGATACATTTTTTGATTTAGGTGGTGACTCATTAACTGCAATCAATTTATGTGCAAAAATTTATGATAAATTCTCTGTAGAAATTACAGTAAAAGATATTTTTGAAAAGCCTGTAATCTCAGATTTATCAAACTTTATTTTGGAAAGAGTAACTACTAAACCGGTACATCAACTACAAAATGCTCCAAAAGGCTCTAGTTACACTGTTTCATCAGCTCAAAAAAGAATTTATTATGCAAGTATTGTTGCTGGAGATAGTTCTGTTATATATAATGTGCCCGGTGCACTAACTTTAAGTGAAATGCCAGATATAGAACACTTAGAGAATTGTTTTAAAGAGTTAGTTAAAAGGCATGAGTCTTTAAGAACATATTTTGTTTTGGATAATGGAAACCTTGTTCAAAAAATTAGAGAAAATATAGATTTTAAAATTGATGTTGATTATAACTTTATTTCTGAAAAAGAAGTAAAACAGTATTATAATAGCTTTGTAAAGCCTTTTGATTTATCTAAAGCTCCTCTAATCAGAGCAAGAATTGTTAAAGTACTTGGAAGCAATATATATAAAGCACTATTACTTATAGACCTTCATCATATTATTTGTGATGGTACTTCTTTGCAAATATTAATAGATGAGCTTTGTAAATTATATAACAATGCTGATTTACCAGATTTAAAATACAATTATAAAGATTTTGCATGGACTGAAAAAGAGCTTTTAGCTTCTGACAGTTTAAAAGATTCGGAAAACTATTGGGTTTCTCAGTTTAGTAATGATATCCCCGTTTTGGAAATGCCTACAAGCTTTTCAAGGCCTGCTATTCAATCATTTGTTGGTAGAAAAAATTACTTTGAAGCTGATCGAGATTTATCTTTGATGATCGAAAAAACTGCCAAAGAACTAGATGTAACGCCATACATGTTTACACTTGCAGCATATTTTGTATTATTATATAACTATACAGCACAAACAGATATAGTAGTCGGCTCACCTATTGTTGGTAGGGATTTGCCTTCAGTTCAAAATATAGTTGGTATGTTTGTAAACACTTTACCAGTAAGAACTACTATATCACCAGAAAAATCTTTTAGAGATTTTCTAATGAACATCAAAGAACTATGTTTGAATAATTATAAAAATCAATCATATCCATTTGATGAGTTAGTAAGTAAATTAAATATTAAGAGAGATGTAAGCAGAAGTCCAATTTTTGATACATTATTTACATATCAAAACACCGGAAAAACTGATATTAGTTTAGGTGAAATTAAAGCCAAAATATATTCAAATGATAATAATATATCAAAATTTGATTTTTCACTTGAAATAATACCAGAAGATGGCAAATTATCAATGAATTTTGAATATTGTAGCAAATTGTTCAACAGGTCATTTATTAATGATTTAAGTAATCATTATATAAATATTTTAGCAAAGGTTTGCCAAAATGTTAATACTAAAATTTCTGATATTGATATGATGTCTGATAAAGAAAAAGAAAAATTACTAAAAGAATTTAATAACACACACCTTGACTATGCTAGAAACAGCAATGTAAAAGAAATATTTGAAGCACTTGTAGAAAAAGAGCCTAACAATATCGCTGTTGTTGATGGAACTTTAGATTTAACATATAGAGAACTCAATGAAAAAGCTAATAGTTTAGCAAATTATTTAATGAAAAAAGGTATTCAAAAAGGAGACATCATTCCTGTTGTAATGAACAAAAGCTTAAACTTAATAATTTCAATGTTTGCGATTATTAAGTGTGGTGGGGTTTACTTACCTGTTGCAGCAGATTATCCTCAGGAAAGAGTTGATTACATTTTAAAGAACTGTAATGCAAAAATTGCTCTTACAACAACCAAAACAAATATAATTAATGATGACTCTGTAGAAGCTATTTTGATTGATAATTTTGACTTCAATAAATATAGCCACAAAAATTCTGAAATTGAACTTACTCCTAATGATTCATTGTACATAATTTATACATCAGGTTCTACAGGTAACCCTAAGGGAGCTAGAATATCTCATAGAAACTTAGTAAACCTAGTAAGTTCTTTTACAAATTCGTTTAATGGTATTGATGGAGTTGATAACTGCTTATCATCAACAAATATGTCATTTGATGTTAGTGTTTGGGAATTTTTCATCACTCTTTTAAATGGTGCAACACTATATATTTATGAGGAAAGTAGCATTAATGATATTTTCAAATATTGTAAAGCAATACTAAAATATAACATTACACTTTTATACATTCCGCCAAATATACTAGAAAGTGTTTACAGTATTCTTTCAACCTATAGCTATATTCCAATAAACAAGCTGCTTCTAGGAGTTGAACCAATTGGTACAGCAACTATTAGAAAATATATTGCTCTAAAACCAAATATGAGAATTGTAAATGGTTATGGTCCAACTGAAACTACTGTATGCGCAACAGCTTGTGTTGTGGATGACCATATAATTAAAAATTACAGGGTTATTCCTCTTGGAAAACCTTTGCATAATGATAAAATCTTTATTTTAAATAAGAACCTATCCCCTGTCCCTGTTGATGTTCCTGGAGAAATATATGTCTCAGGTGATGGTGTTGGAAAAGGATACTTAAATAATAAAGAACTCAATGATAAAGCATTTATTGAGCTTCCAAACTTGAATATCAAAAGAGCATATAAAACTGGTGATTTAGCAAAATGGAACGAGGATGGAACAATTAGCTTTATTGGAAGAAAAGATTTTCAAGTTAAGGTAAATGGCCATAGAATTGAATTAGGTGAAATTGAAGCTTGTATATATCAATATCCTAACATTGAAAAAGTTGTTGTTTTATTAGATGATTCAAAAAGAATAGTTGCATATTTCTCATCTGAAAAAGCAATAAATGTAAGCGATTTGAAGGCATTCATTCAAAGAAAACTACCTTCATACTTTATTCCAAGCTTTTTTGTACAAGTTGAAAAATTTAAACTTACAAGTAATGGAAAAGTTGATATGAAAGCATTGAGAAAACTTAAATATAGCACAAACAATAATTATGAAGCTCCTCATACTAAATATCAAAGTGAACTTGTTGAAATTTTTAAAACCATTTTAAACCTTGAAAAAGTGGGAATTAATGATAATTTCTTTGAACTCGGTGGAGACTCTTTATCTGCAATAAAATTGCAAATTGAAGCATTTAACAAGGGGTTAGAGCTTTCATATAAAGATATATTTACATATCCAACAATAAAACAACTTTCTGAAAATGTTTCAAAATCTTCAGAGCCTGTTGTTGAAAAGGATTATGATTATAGTAAAATTGATGAATTAATTAAGCATAATACACTGCAAAATAATTTAATTGTTAAGAAAGATAAAGTTAAAAATATTTTATTAACTGGTGCTACTGGTTATATCGGAAGCCATGTTTTAGATAATTTAATGAAACACACCAAGTGCAATGTTTATTGCCTAATTCGTGCAAAAAATAACAATGACCCTCAAACCAGATTGCTTGATATTTTAAGATTTTACTTTGGTCCAAAATATGATAAATATATTTTTAAAAGGATTTTCGCCGTTGAGGGTGATATTACTGATAAAAATTTAGGACTAACAGATATGTATTATGAAGAACTTGGAAAAAATATTTCTTGTGT
The DNA here is from genome assembly GCA_934167835.1 of uncultured Clostridia bacterium. Lineage (GTDB taxonomy): Bacteria > Bacillota > Clostridia > TANB77 > CAG-508 > UMGS1781. Next base: position 57,078 of record CAKPLZ010000003.1, read on the forward strand.
TATCAACTCTGCTGCAATAGTAAAACACTATGGTAATTCTGATGTATTTAATAACACAAATATTTCAGGAACGCAAAACATTATAGATTTTTGTAGTAAATTTAATTGCAAGTTAATGCACCTATCAACTCTAAGTGTTTCAGGAAATATTTTTGAAACTGAAAAATATCAAGTTGCAGATTTATCTTCAAAAATTACATTTTCTGAAAAGAATTTATACATTGGGCAAGATGTGTCAAATGTATATATACAAACAAAATTCATTGCTGAAAGATTAATACTTGAAAATATTGTTAAAAATGGATTAAATGCAAAAATTATACGTCTTGGAAACATCACCAACCGTTACTCTGATGGTGCTTTCCAGATAAATGTATCTGAAAACGCATTCTTAAATAGGGTAAACTCATTTTTGCAGTTAGGATGTATTCCAGATTATTTGTTAGACAACTATATGGAATTCACTCCTGTTGATATTTGTGCAGATGCGATTGTGAAGCTTACAATGTATCAAAATCCATACACAATATTTCATTTATACAATAACAACCATATTACTTTTAAAGAATTGAAAAAAATATTTGATAATTTAAAAATTAATATGAGTATTGTTTCTGCTGATGAATTTAATAAAAAGCTTCAAGAGTTTTCAAATAACCCAGAAACTAAAAATAGCATTTCTGGAATAATAAATGATTTTGATAAAGACAAAAAGCTAAGCTATTACTCAAATATAAAATTACAAAATGATTTTACTAATAAATTTTTAAAAGGATTATTCTTCAAATGGCCAAAAATTGGTGAAAAATATATTACAAAATATATAATTTATTTAAAATCAATAGGTTATATTAAATAAGGAGATTTATTATGGTATATTTAATTAGTTTAATTTGTACTGCATTGCTTATTCTGTATTTATGCTTATTTATAAAAAGAAATAAACATCAAGCTCAAATAAAAAATGCCTTTGTTTACACATTAGTTTGCTTGCTAATCTGTTGCATTGGTTTAATTGCACAAATATTATTTAGTGAGAAATTTAATATTAATCCAATTTATTTTGATTATTTCGTGTATATTGGAACTTGCTTTTTACCCGTTGCATTTTTCTTTATTGGATTAACATTTGCAAAAACAAAGGTATCTTTTAAGAAAAGTTATTTATTATTATTCATAGTACCAATCATTTCATTATTGGTACTATGGACAAACGATTATCATCATTTGTTCTATAAACAATATTCAACAAACATTAATACTACTGTTTTTGGGCCATATTTCTTTGTTCATACAGTTTACACATATTTACTATTTATTGTAGGTTTTTGCTATTTACTGAAAGCATCTGTTAAACATGCTGGTATATTTTCAAAACAAGCACTATTAATTATTTTAGGTACGTTAATACCAATCATAGTAAATAGCTTGGGCTCACTTAATATTATTCCAATGACAATATATATAACCCCTATCAGTTTCGTTTTTGCAATATTTTTCTGTGCATTGGCAATATTTAAATTTGGATTTTTAAATATTACACCAATTGCTTTTCAGAAAATTGCTGATAGAATGTCTAATGGTTACATAGTTTTAAATGATGCTTATGAAATTGTTGATTGTAATAAACCATTATTAGATATTTTCGAAGAAACCAGAGATAATTTAATTAATAAAAACTTTTTTCAAATTATTGAAGATTACTCAATTAACACTAAAAAATTACAGGAAGCATTCGTAAAAATTCGAAAAAGCGATGATACCGTTGTTTTTGAAAAACATTTTGCAAAATTAAAAAAGTATTTTACAATTGAAATCAACAGTATCAAAAACAAAGATGAATTTATAGGAGTTTTAATATTATTTAATGATATTACTGAGCACAAAAACGACTTACAAACAATTAAAAATAACCAAGAAATTCTAATCGAAAGAGAACGTTTAGCAACTCTTGGTCAGATGATTGGTGGAATTGCCCATAACCTAAAAACGCCTATTATGTCTATATCTGGTGCTGCAGAGGGTATATTGGATTTAATAAATGAATACAGAGATTCAATTGGCGATCCGGAAGTTACAATCGAAGATCATAAAGATATTGCAAACGATATGGAAGAATGGATAAAGAAAATACAGTCACACCTTGCTTATATGTCTGATGTTATTACAACAGTAAAAGGCCAAGCTGTAGCTTTTTCAGACAATAAAACTTTCACCAGCTTTAGCATTGATGAACTAATAAAACAAGTAAATATTTTAATGAAACATGAACTTAGCCATGCATTAATAGAACTTGAAGAAACAATTAATGTTCCAGAAAATACTGTTGTTAAAGGAAATATTAACAGCTTAGTTCAAGTAGTAAACAACATTATTTCCAACGCAATTCAAGCGTATAATGGAAGAGCTGGAGAAAAAATTCAGCTAACTATATATATGGAAAACAATAATCTTGTAATTAAAATTCAAGATTTTGCAGGTGGAATCCCTGATACTGTTAAAAATAAACTTTTCAAAGAAATGGCAACGACTAAAGGAAAAAACGGCACTGGACTCGGATTATTTATGTCATACTCTAACATTAAAGCTCATTTTAATGGAAATATTAGATTTGAAACTAGAAAAGGAAAGGGCACTTCATTCTTTATTGAATTGCCAATGTAAAAAAATCTTCCCATATTGGGGAAGATTTTTTATTTATTATCATCTTCATCATCAAAAGCTCCAAATAATTCATCAAATTTCTCTTCTAGCTCTTTTTGAAGATCATACGTATTGTTTTCTTTTTCCTCTTTATTTTCTGGTGCAACCACTGATGTTTCTTTTGGTTGGGTTGCGTTTACTTCTGGCTTTTTATTAACAGGTGTTTCCTCAAATAAATCATCTAAAGATTCAATTTTTGTATCTTCAATTTCTTCTTTTTCAGTTTCATCAATATATGGGTTATATGGATTATATTTTCTCCATTTTCCTCTGTCAATTGGCGGAATTGAATTATGACTACATGCATACTTTTCAACTAGTTTTGCTGTGCTATACTTGAAGTAATAGTATTTCGGTGCTTTTATTGGTTTTATACCTTTTTCTAATATAATACACATATCATTATCTAATCGCCTTAATTCATCCGGCGTCATAAGTGCTCTTGCCATTATTTGATCTGATTTATTATATCCTTGTCTCCACATATTTTTATCTTTATTTACAGACCAACTCTCATGGGCTATTGTTTTTTCTCCAAGTTCCTTTGAAAAATATTCAACTGTTTTTTGTGAGTTACTTCCTAAAAAGACGCAAGTATCACAGTTACCAATAATTGTTTCATTCGATTTTTCGTATACAGCCTCTAATTGGTCTAAATTCTGCAAAATAACACTAAACGATATTTTTCTACTTCTAGATGTTGATATTTTTTTATCAAAATCCGGTATTTTACCAATATTAGCAAACTCATCTAATATAAAATATGTAGGTTGTGGAAGTGCTCCTCCACTTCTATCTGCAAAGTCATATAATCTTTGAATCATTTGTGAGAAAAATATGGTAAGTAAAAAATCATAAGCTGCATGTGTATCTGATGAAATAACATATACTGCCGTTTTCTTTTTACCAATTTCTTCAAAGTTAATAGTATTTGTTGATGTTAGTTCTGCAATTTCTCTAGAATCAAATTTACCTAGTTTTGATTGCAATGTGCTCAAAATTGAACCATAAGTTTTTTCTGGTGCAATTTCGATTGATTTATAATACATTCTAGCTGGATGATCATAAGGTAATTGGTTAATTAATTCTGTTAAGAGATTGCCACCACCATTACTGTTTGCTGCTCTAACTAACTCTGCACAGCTTGCTAAGTTTTGTTCTTCTTCTGGTCTAGTTGCAAGTAAGTAATATATTAATGCTTTTAATAACATTTCAGCCATATCATCCCAGTATGGGTCTGAGTTACCACTTTCTGATTTTTGACCTTTTACAATGGTATTGGCAATAACATCTACATCTATTTCACTTTCAATGTGCATCAATGGATTATATCCATCGCTATTTTTAGGATTTACTAAGTTTAATATTTTTATTTCATATCCTTGTTCTCTTAGATATCCTGCTGTTTTATCATATAGCTCGCCCTTTGGATCAGTGAAAACATAAGACCCTAGCAACTGATATGCATTAGGAATAACATAAGATGCTGATTTACCAGAACCTGAACCGTCCAACTACAAGTACGTTCACGTTTCCTCTTTTATCAACAGGTAAATAATGCTTTTCTGCAAGAATTATTCCTTTATTTCTACTTAAAATTGAATACTCTTCTCCATTTGACCAATCACTTGAACCATGTTCAATATTAGTATAATCATGTTTTGGAATTGTTTTTATTATTCCTAAAATTGAAAAAAAGAATAAAGCAATAGTTAAATATAGTTCACCTTTAAAAAATGTTTTTATGTAATTTTTTGTAAATATTTTTCCTAAATTTGAACCTACATTCGTAATATTACCAAACATATTCTCAAAAAAAGCTTCTATTGAAATTTTTCCATTTACTGTACTATCAATTACACTAACACTTATTGGTGCAATTAATACTATGGACAATAACACCCATAGTACCATTACCACAATTAAAACAGCTTTACTCTTTTTTAATGCAAATTTAATTTTTTCTCCCATTAAAATCACCTATTCTTTGGTTTTATCTTTCTTGTTCTACTTTTCTTGTTTCCTCTACAGGAATTACTAGAATTTCTCCACCTTTTTCAATGTATTCTCTTAATGATTTCACTCCAATTTTAGTTGGATATTGTTTTGCATTTTTGGGTGGAATGCTTATTCCTTTTCCCTCATCAATGCAGTTCGCACAATTTAATTCTAAATTCATGCTTATCTCCCCTTTCTTTATTTATCCTCTCTAATTTCAAAAGCAAAGTAATTTTTAAATGGTTTTAATTTACATTTGCCTTTTACTTCATTTGTTTTTTCATCAAAGTATAAAACTGGTTTTACTTCTTCTGTAGTTTCTGGATCTATAATTGAAATAGGTCTTTTCAAATTTGGTGTATAACTTACTTCTTTATACTCAAATTCTTTTTCATTATATAATGTTTCAAAATTAATTGGCATTGGCTTTTTAATGATTGAAACTTTATTATCCTCAAGTAATCCAACATTTACTACAACTTTTTCTTTTCCGAACGATAAAATAATTAATGAATTACCTTCCGGACTTGGATTATCAACATAAAAAGTTTTTCTTGTTTTTTCTCCAACATATTCTGTTGTATATTCTAATCTTTCTAAAGTAAATTTTGGAGCATTTTTAGCAATTGACTTATCTGTTTCATTTAATTGATACACTACGGTATTAACATTCTCAGGATCAGTAATACTAAAATGTTTTCCTTCCAAACTTTCCATTTACTAGCACCTCTCTTACAATAATTTATGCTTCTTTTCCTCTGTATAATCTACATATCAATTATACACTAAACTAGCCCCAATTGTCAATAATTGGGGCTAATTATTATAGCATTATATTATTAAATTGTATTCCATTTTTTTCCATTATTTCTTTTTCTCTATTTGAACATGTAAATATAATTATTTGATTTTCTTTAAATTCTTCGTTTATGTATTTCAATATATTTTCTAATCTTTTATTATCATAATAAGCAAAAGCCTCATCTAGGATTATTGGCATTTTTTCTTGTGTTACTTCTTGCAATGCAGATAATCTAAGAGATAAATATAATTGATCTATTGTGCCTATGCTTAATTTATTACTATTTATATAATCTCCATTTTCTAGTTCAACTACCAAACCTTCTCCATCTATAAATTTAACTCTACTATATTTATTAGAAGAAACTTTTTTTGCGATTTCTGATAGATTATTTGTAAACTTAGGTGTTATTTCATTTTTCATTCTTTCATAGGCTCTCTCCATTGCTTCTTTTGCTATATTTATTGCCTTATCAATTCCTAAAATTTCCCTTTTTTCTTCTAAAGAATTTTGCAATTCTTCTTGAATTTTAGCCTTTTCTTCTGATTTTTTTAGAATATTATTATAATCAATTTCATTTGTATGTAACTGTAGTTTTAAACTTGAAATTCCGTTCTCAAGTTCTTGTTCTATATTTAGCAATTTACTATTTTCTTCATATAATAAATAATTAATTTCATCTTCATCTATTTTATTTTTAAATTCATTCTTTAAATCTAAATTTTCTGAATTTATTTTATTATTTTTTTCTGAATTTAATTCGTTTATATTTTTTTGTATTTTTTCTATATTTTCTTCTGCAGTTTTTATTTCTAATAAATATTTTTTTTCATTTTCTTTTTTTATTTTATCTATTTTTTCATTTTTTATTTTTTTAGAGAAAAATATTCCAAAAATAATTATACTAATTAAACCAAAAATTATTTTAATTAAATTATCTGTTTTAAAAATAAATAAAAATAAATTAATTAAAATTAATATTATAAAAAATGCTAAAAAAATCCAATAATTATTTTTATTTTTTTCCATTTTTTCAGAATTAATTTTATTTTTTACATTATTTATTTTGATTTTTTCATTTTCTAACATTTCATTATTAATTTTTATTTTCTCATCTTGAACATTTAGATTTGTATTTCTTTGCATAACCTTTTTGACTAGCTTAAGTTGTGTTTCTTTTTCATCTATCTGTCTATTGATGATTTGTTGTCTTTTTTCCAAAATGTTTTTTTGCTCATCACTATTACCTATGTTTCTTTGTTTTTGTTCTAATTCTTCGATCTTGTCGTTAATAACGTTTAATGGTCTACCTACGGTTCTTAGGCTTCCTACCTCTTCTAGTTGCTTTTTGCTTAGGGTTTGAATTGTCTTTTTGTATGACACGTTTTCTTCTCCTGTTGATATCATATTGGCAATTTTTTGCACTAGAAAATTTTGGTCATTATTATCTAATACAACTTCTTTTTGTTCTGCTACAGAAGTTGACAAAAAGGTTGGTTCATCAATTTCTGTTTGTTCATAAAAGAATTCACTGCCTTTTGTTTTATCTATGTTAAAATCTTTAGAAATATCTTCTCCATTTTTGAATATTTTTGGATTTTTTTTATTAAAATCTCTAAACACTTCATAATTTTCATTATTATCTAAATTATAATTTATTTTTCCAGAAAATTCTTTTTCTTGCCATGGTTTATATCTTTCTAAATCAGAAAATTCTTTTTTATTTTTATTTTTTGAAACTCCAAAAAATATTCCTGAAATAAATTTTAGTAAAGTAGTTTTTCCTGCTTCATTTTCTCCATAAATTAAATTAATATTACTATTTAATTTTATTTCTTTATTTTCCAGTTTTCCAAATCCATTTATTTTTAAATTATTTATTTTCAAATTATCACCTCATTTTAAATTGATTGCAATCCTATTTCAATTGCCTTTTCAATTTCTTCCTCTGTATAATTATTTTCTTTTTTTATTTTTTCTATTTCTTGTAAGAAATAGCTTTTTAAATTATTTTCTTTTTTTATTTTTTCAAAATCAATTTTTATTTTTGATGTGTCTTTTATTTTTAAAATATTTTTATTTAAAATATTTTTTAATAATTTATTTGTATTTATTTCAAAATTTTTATTTCCCTCTAATATTATTTTATAATATTTATTTTCATCTAAATTAATTAAATTTAATTTTTCAATTAATTCTTCTTCTGAAAATATTTCAGAAATATTTAGGTAATTTTCTGCAAATTCTTTTTCATCCATTTTTTCGAAATTAATTTCTAATTTATTTTTTTCTAATGTAACACAATACATTCCATGTTCACCTTGTTCATCAAAGCCAAATGAAATTGTTGAACCTGGATATGCAATATTTCCAAATATTTCCTTTTTATGGATATGTCCAAGTGCCACATAGTCAAATCCAAGTGCATTTATTTGTTGTTCGTTTATAGGGTTGTACTGTAATTCAGAATTGTTACTTGCATTTAAGTCCCCATGTGTTATTAATATATTTAATTTGTTTTTATTTTCTATTTTTATTTCATTTATTTTTGAATTATTTAAATAAAAATCATCAAATCCATATCCATATATGTCTACTTCTTCAAATTCATATTTTGTTATCTCAGAATTAAATATATATACATTTTCGTTCCAATTAAAATTATTATAATAAGAATTTTTTAAAATTGGATCATGATTTCCTGGTGCTATAAATATTTTTGTTTCTGGTATTTCTTTAAATAAATTGTTTATAAATTCTATTGTTGTTTGTCTTACATATTGGTGTTCATATAAATCTCCTGCTATAAATAAATATTCTATTTTTTCGTTTTTTATTTTTTCTATTATTTTTTTAAATACTTTTCTTTGATCTAATCTTCTTTGTTCTCCAAAATTTTCTTGTGTACTTAATAATGAAAATGGACTATCAAAGTGCATGTCTGCAATATGTAAAAATCTCATTCTTTCTCCTCTTTTCTATTTTTTCCTATTTTTTGCTATTTTATTTGAATTTATATATTTCCATTTTTTATTAGCCAATTTCTAGCTATAATACTATCTGGGTGCATACTTGCTTTTTTCTCAATCTGTAACATTATTTTTTTATCAATAATATATAATACTGCTTTATCTATATTATCATTCAATAATTGATTTAAATATTCTATGTCTGAAAACCCACGTTCTTTGCTTGTTCTATCTGCTATAAATAAAATTTTATCAAGCATACTCATGTTTTCTATTCCTGTTGTATGAGCTCTAATTGCTTGAGCCATTTCCTTTGTAAATCCTAATTCTTTTATTGCTATGTCTTGTCCAATTTTCGCATGCAATAATCCAGGATTTTCTCTTTCGATTTCATCAATTTTTATATTATTCTCTTCAACATATTTTAGCTTTTCTTCATTTGGGATTTCTTTTGCAATATCATGAGCAATTCCAACTTTGGCCGCAATTTGTTCATCATATCCCATTTTTTTTGCAATTTCTACTGCGCGTTCCATTACGCAGTAGCTGTGGTAAAATCTTTTTTCAGATAATCTTTTTTTTACATTTTCTATTAATTTTTCTAATTCCATTTTATTTTCCTTTCTAATATGCTAAACTGATTAATTTATCCAATAATTCTGTATATTTCATTCCAGATTTTTCCCATAATTTAGGATACATACTTATTTGAGTAAATCCTGGCATGGTGTTTATTTCATTAATATATATTTTATTGTTTTTATCGTCCACAAAAAAATCCACTCTTGATAAGCCTTTGCAATCTGCTGCTTTATATGCTTTTTTAGCTAAGTTTCTAACTTCATTACTTAATTTTTCTGGTAAATCTGCTGGCATTACTGTTTTTGATTCTTGATTTTGATATTTTGCACTAAATGTATAAAATTCCTCTGCTGCTAATATTTCTCCTAAGCAAGATGCTTCTACTTCCTCATTTCCTAGTACTGCACATTCAATTTCTCTTCCGTTTATTTTCTCTTCAATTAATATTTTATTATCATAATTGCTTGCATATTCTATTGCTTTTGCAAGTTCTAAAGCGTTATTTGCCCTATTTATACCTACTGATGAACCTGAATTTGATGGTTTTATAAACATTGGAAATTCTATTTTTTCTGTTATTTTTTGAATTAATTCATAAATATCGCATTTTTCTTCTGTAAAATCTTTTTCTATAAAAATATAATCATCTTCATTTTTTCTTATATATACATACTCTGCTTGTGGGATTTCGGCTTTTTCAAAGATTAGCTTTGTATATGCTTTATCCATACAAATACTTGAGCCTAATACTCTTGTTCCAACATAAGGTATTTTTAATAATTCAAGTAATCCTTGAATTGTTCCATCTTCCCCTCCTAAGCCATGAAGAACTGGAAATACTTTATCTAATTTTTTTAGATATTCACAAATATTTTCTATTTTTTCTTTTCCTATTATTTCATCTCCAACTTTGAATTCTTGGTTTTGATATGTATATTTAAACCATTCTCCATTTTTATTAATATAAATAGGATATATTTCATATTTTTCTTTATTTAAATTTTTTATTACAGATGTACCTGATACTATAGATACTTCATGTTCTGTTGAAGTTCCACCAAAAATTACACCTAATTTTATTTTTTCCATAATTTCTCTCCTTCTAAAACTTTTGCAATTTCTGCAAAATTCATTCGGTTTGATGCTTTTAGCAAAATTGCATCTTCCTTTTTGACAATATTGGTAATTTCTCTAATACACTCCTCATTTGTATCAAATTCATATACTTCTTTAGTCCCTAACGCTCTAGCTTCTTTAGCAATGTCTTTTGAAAGGGTTCCTACTGTAAGTAATGCATCTATTTTATTTTTTGCAACCTCTTCTCCAACTTTTCTGTGTAACATTTCTGAATATTCACCAAGTTCCAACATATCTCCCAATATTGCTATTTTTCTTTTGGCTTCAATGTGTGATAGAACTTCTAAGCTTGCTTTCATTGAATCATAACTTGCATTATAATAATCATTTATTATTTTTAAATTGTTTATTTCATTTATTTTATTTCTATTTCCCGTGATTTCGAATTTTTTAATTCCTGCTAATATTTTTTCATTTTCAATATCTAGTATTTTTCCTATGGCAATACTGCACAAACTGTTGTAAATAAAATGCTCTCCTGCAATTGGTACAAATACTGTATATTCTTTATTTTCTAATTTTATTTTAAATTCTGAATTTAATTCATTTTGGCTTATATTATAGGCCATAAAATCACTTTTATTTATTATTCCATAAGTTATTTTTTTATATTCTTCTAAATCACAATTGTGTAGTAAGTCATTATCATTATTGATAACTACTATACCATTTTTACTTAATCCTTCTAAAATTTCTAGTTTTGCTTTTAATATATTTTCTCTTGAACCAAGTAATCCTATATGTGCTGTCCCTATATTTGTAATTACTGCTATCGTTGGTTTTGCGATATTGGTTAAAATTTTCAATTCTCCAAAGTGATTCATTCCCATTTCCACTACTGCAGCTTCAGTGTTTTTATCCCAGCTTAAAATTGTAAGGGGAACTCCTATATGGTTATTATAGTTTCCTTGTGTTTTTGAAACATTAAATTTTTGTTCTAAAACACTTGCAACCATTTCCTTCGTGCTTGTTTTTCCAACACTTCCTGTGATTGCTACAACAGGAATATCATATAAACTTCTCTTATATTCTGCAATTTTCTGTATTGTTTTTACTACATCCTGAACTTTTATTAATAATTTTTCTGAATATTTTTTTACTATTTTTTCTGGGATTTCACAATCGGTAATTACGCCCATTGCGCCTTTTTCTAATGCTTCTTCTATGTATTGTATTTGATTATTATTTACTTCACTTTTAAAAGAAATAAATAAATCATCTTTTTTTATTTTTCTTGTATCACTACAAAATGTTTTTACTGTGGATGCTGTACCCATTGATATTGCTGTATTTTCGCATATTTCCACTATTTTATCCACAGGTATATTTTTGTTTTTCATAATATTTCTCCCTAAATTAATATATTTATTTTATTTTTTTATGTTACTATTTTATACCATTTTTTATGATTTTTAAATAGTTTCTTGTTTTTTTTGAAAAAAAATTATTTACAAACATTAAGAAAAGTTGTATATTAGAAGAGAAAGAGGGATTTTTATGCAAAGAATGTTAAGCTATATTAGAAAAGCTGTTGATGATTATAATATGATAGAAGATGGAGATAAAATTGCGGTAGGTTTATCTGGTGGCAAAGATTCAATTACTTTACTTATGGGACTTAAAGCTCTACAAAGATTTTACGAAAAAAAATTTGAGGTTATTGCTATTAGTATTAATCCTGGTTTTGATTTTTTTAACAGTGATTTTTTAAAAAATACTTGTGAAAAAATAGGTGTTCAATTTGTCGAGGAAAAAACTCACATTAAAGAAATCGTTTTTGATATTAGAAACGAAAAAAATCCATGTTCATTATGTGCTAATTTAAGAAGGGGAATTTTAAATAGTGTAGCAATTCGTGAGGGTTGCAATAAAATTGCTTTAGGGCATAATGAAGATGATGTTTTAGAAACATTTTTTTTGAATTTATTATATGGTGGTTCAATTGGCACATTTGCTCCAAAAAGCTATATGGATAGGTCTGGTATTACACTAATTAGACCATTAATATATGCTCCTGAAAAATCTATTAAAACATTTGTAAAAAAACAAGGAATTGAAGTAATGCCTAAGTGTTGCCCTATGGATGGTGTTTCAAAAAGGGAAGATATAAAGAATTTAATTTATTCATTACAAAAAGATATTCCAAATGTAAAAACAAATATTTATGGTGCAATTAAGAGAAGTAATATTAAGGGATGGGAAAAATAAGAATAAGCCAAGAGCAATGTAGCTCTTGGCCATTTTTTATTTTGTATATGCTTTCATTGCTTCAGTTAAATCCATTAAATCTTTTTCTGCATTTTCTAAACTATCACCACGAACTCCCATATAGAATTTAATTTTTGGTTCTGTTCCTGATGGTCTTACTGCACACCAACAATCGTTTTCTAGGGTATATCTTAAAACATTTGATTTTGGTAAATCTAATTTTGTTTCTGTACCTGTTAGTAAATCTTTTTCTATTCCTGCATTGCAATCCATTATTTTAAGGACTTTATATTTACCTATATTTTCTGGTGGATTGTTTCTCATTGTTCTCATCATTTCTTGTATTTTCTCAGCACCTGCAGCTCCTTCTAATACAACTGGTATTTGTCCTTCTCTATAGTATCCATATTTTTCATACATTTTTTGAATTGCATCCCATAATGTCATTCCTCTATTTTTATAATATGCTGCTATTTCACAAAGAAGCATTACAGCTATAATACCATCTTTATCTCTTGCATGTGTTCCAATTAAACAACCATAGCTTTCTTCAAATCCCATTATACAGTTATGGCTATTATTTTGTTCAAATTGTCTTATTCTTGCTGCAATATTTTTAAATCCTGTTAAAGCTAGGAATAGCTCTACTCCGTAGTATTCACAGATTCTATCTGTCATATTTGATGATACTATTGTTTTAATTAATGCTGGATTTTTAGGTAATATTCCCTTTTCTTTCTTTTGTGAGATTAGATATTCTGCAATTGTTAATCCTATCATATTTCCATTGAATAATATGTATTTTCCTGTTTTACTGTCTTTTATATGAAGTCCTATTCTATCTGCATCTGGGTCGTTTGCTAATACTATGTCAGCATCAACTTCTTTTGCCAAATTCAAAGCATATTCAAATGCTTTTGGATCTTCTGGGTTTGGATAACTTACAGTTGGGAAGTTTCCATCTGGCATTTCTTGTTCTTTTACTATGTGAACATTTTTATATCCTAATTCGTTAAATAGTTTTTTAACTAGTCTTCCACCAGTTCCATGTAGTGGAGTATAAACAATTTTTAGGCTTTCAGCAGCTTTTTTGATGTCTTCCGGATTTAATGTATTTTTCTTTAACTCAGTTAGATATAATTCATCAAAATCTGGGCTGATGACATTGTATAAACCTTTTGCTATTGCTTCTTCTTTTGATATTGTTTTTATTTTTGAAAAATCAGTAATTCCATTTACTTTTGCAATTATTTCTGCATCTATTGGCTCTGTTATTTGTGCTCCATCTTCCCAATATACTTTATATCCATTATATTTGGGTGGATTATGGCTTGCTGTTACTACTATCCCTGATATACATCCTAATTTTCTTACGGCAAATGATAATTCAGGAGTTGGCCTTAATGATTCAAATATATAAGTTTTTACGCCATTTGCATTAAGTATTAATGCGGCTAGTTCGCTAAATTCCGTAGATTTGTGGCGAGAGTCATAAGCTATGGCAACACCTTTATCTTGGCCACCCTTAGATACAATATATTCAGCTAAACCTTGTGATGCCTTTCCAACTGTGTATTTATTCATTCTATTTGTTCCTGCTCCAACAATGCCTCTTAATCCAGCTGTTCCAAATTCTAAGTCTTTATAGAAACTATCTTTTTTTTCTATTTCATTATCCTTCATTTCTAATAATTCTTTTTTTGTTTCTTCATCAAACACTGGATTATTTACCCATTCTTCATATTTTTCTTGATATTTTTCCATTTTATCCTCCTATTTTTTTATTATATTCATTAAATAATTTTATTGCTGTTTCTGGACTATCTTCACCATTTTTATTTTTTACAGGTGCAAATTCATCTTCTCTTTTTCCTCTTAAAATTTCCATATTTTCTAGCTTTTCAAAACTATCAAAGATGAATGTTTCAAATTTATAACAATTTGGTTCTTTTCCTTCTATAATCTCACCCTTCTCATTCATGTATGTTGCTTTTTTAAATGCAGTATGATATGGTAACTCATCTGCTCCAATTTTTTCTATTGCTTTCATGTTGAATAAATTACAATTAATATGTGATTCGCCAAAAACTAGCTCTCCATCTTTATTTCTTTCTTCTGACATTTCTTTGCTAATTTCAGTATATTCCACAACACTTGGTCTTCCATTTCTTTTGCAGAATACTCCAACTTTTTCCTCTGGACTTGATTTGACAATTGATTTTCCAACTGCCAAAACATTTTTTGTTACTCCATACCCAATTGCAACTTCATCTACCATTTGAACTAATGGATTATCAACTGGACCTATAAATACCCACTCGACATTTCTTTTTTGCATGTCATCAACAATGTTATTCTTAAACATTGCTTCAAAAATGCCTCCATGGCCATTTGCAGCTTGTTTAATAAGCCCTTTTTCAGTTCTTATAATTTTGCCTTGTTTATCTATCATTGGTATTTGGCTTTGAATAAAGAATTTAATATCATTTTTTGGATAACCAAAATAGTTATTTTTTTCAAAAAACTCTTTTGTTTCTGAGTTGTTTTCTTTACTTGTCATTATATACCATGGAATAATTATATTATATTTTTCTTTTATTACTTTCAATTTATCACAGAATATCTCGAATAAGGATTTTGCTGGATTTAGGTTTAACACAAATGTTCCTTTAGGTCCATCATGACCTAACCTTGTTCCTTGTCCACCAGCCATTGTAACTACGGCAAATCCGTTTTTTCTAATAATACTCTCTCCAACACCTCTTAATGCTTCCAACTCTTCTTGTGTTAATTTTGATTTATCACAAAAATCAATAGGCGTAATTTCATCATGATTTTCTTGTGGTTTTTCAATATTTTTAAATAAATTACTTAATAAATCAAAGTTTGTTTCTAAAATTTGGTCTAATAACTCTTCTTTTTCCTGCTTATTTAGCTCTTCATAAGCTCCTAGCAAATGTTCTTGATGAACCCTTTTTAAAATTTCTTGTGCTTGACCTATTTTGTCCAAAAAAAATCCCTCCTTTTTGATATATGATAATATATATCAAAATGAGGGATTAGTCAAGGGATATGGCTTAAAACTATTAGTTTTTCTGAAAAAACTGCATCATTTTATGCCTTTAAAATTTCACTATTCTTTTTATATCCCTCAAATACATCTTCTATTTTATGTTCTCCAGCAGTGTTAAAAATTGCCTGATGATTATCTAGAATCTCTTTGATATTATCGTTGAAACTCCCGAACTTCATAAAAATTAATAATTTTTATACAATTTTTTTCAATCTTTTTATTAAATTTATCAGCAAATCTGTCTAGTTCTTCATTTATAATATTTATATAATTTGTATTACCATTAACTATTATTAAATTTTTTCCTTTTTTATTTATTTGATTTTTTAATGATTTTTCTAAATTAATATATTTAGTTTGATTAATTGATTGTTTCCAATTTATATTTAAAAGTTCTTTTTTTCTTTCTTCTGATATTAATAATTTTGATAAAACTAGTTCTATGTTTGTAGTAAAATCTGTTTCAAAAAATGTTATTATTGAAGTTTTTTCTTCCACTTGTTTATTTACAAATGGCAAAATCATTGTTGCAAAATGTATATTGCTTACATAAAAACTACACACCTTTTGTGTACTACCTGTTTCTTTCATACTAGTTCCTCCTCAAGTTTTTCTACTGGTAAATTTTACCATTTATTTATATGAAAGTCAACAAAAATCGTACGCCTAAATTCGACAAAGTCTACGTTTTTAGGCATTTTATTTATTAGTTTCACTCCTCCTTATATTCAGAATTGTGCTATTTTGAATATTTTTTAAAATTTGGTTAATAATTTATTTAAAGAAAATTTTTGACATTTTTATTTAGGAGGTTTTATGAAAATAAACTTAAAAAGATTTTTGTTGTTATTTTTATTATTATTTTTATATATTTTTATTTCTGCAATATCTTATACTAATGCAGTCAGTCAAGACATTTCTAGTGCAGTTTTTCGTTTGCATGTTTTAGCTAATAGTGATAGTCAAGAAGATCAAAATTTAAAATATCTTGTTCGCGATAATATTTTAAATTATATTCAGGAAATAAGTAACGGTATTACCTCTAAATCTGAAATCATTGAAATAATTAAGTCCCATTCTTCTGAAATTCATGAAATTGCCACTAAAACAATAGAAGAAAATGGTTACAATTATCCAGTTAGTATAAGCATTGGTAATTTTGCATTTCCAACAAAAAAGTATGGTGATATTACACTTCCTGCTGGTCTTTATGATGCTGTAAGAGTAGAAATTGGTTCTGCAAAGGGGCAAAACTGGTGGTGTGTAATGTTCCCTCCTCTTTGTTTTGTCGATACTACTTCTGGAATAGTCCCTGAAAACTCAAAAAAGCTTATTCAGGATAATTTATCCCAAGAAGAATATAATTTAATTTCAAAGGATACATCAAGCGTAAAAGTTAAATTTAAAATCATAGAGCTATTGCAAAATTTCACTATAAGTGGTATATTTATGTAGAATTATAGAGTGTATATACACTCTTTTTTTGATTTATAATACTTGCAATCTAATAAACAGAAAGGATTGAAATACTTATGGAAAAATTAGTTATAAATGGTGGTACAAAATTAAAAGGAGAAGTTTCAATACTTGGTGCAAAAAACTCTGCAATAGCTATATTACCTGCCACACTCCTTTGTAATGGTGTATGTACACTTCATAATGTACCAAATATAATAGATGTTCGTTTATCATGTCAAATTTTAGAATCTCTTGGTTCAAAAATCACTTGGGAAGGGCCCAATAGTTTAATTATTGATAATAGAAATATTTCTCGTACTCATGCATCTTTAGATTTAACTAGCAAATTTAGAGCTTCCTATTATTTAATCGGCTCTATGCTTGGCAGATGTAGAGAAATAGAAGTTGGGCTTCCTGGAGGATGTAATTTAGGTGCCAGACCAATAGATCAACATATAAAAGGTTTTGAAGCTTTAGGCGCTTATTCAAACTTATCCCAAGGTAAAGTATATTGCAAGGCCCAAAATCTAGTTGGTACAAGTATTTATATGGATGTAGTCTCTGTTGGAGCAACAATTAATATTTTACTTGCAAGTGTTCTTGCATCTGGAACAACAACAATTGATAATGCCGCAAAAGAACCTCACGTGGTAGATGTTGCCAATTTTCTAAATACCCTAGGTGCAGATATTCGTGGTGCTGGAACTGATCTTATTAAAATTAATGGAGTTAAATCCTTAAAAAATAATGTTACATATTCTATTGTTCCAGATCAAATAGAAGCTGGTACATTTATGCTAGCCGCAGTTGCTTCAAAGGGAGATATTATTATTAAAAATTGCATACCAGAACACTTAGATTCTCTTATTTCTAAAATAATTGAAGTTGGTGGTAATGTTGAATGTTATGGAGATACAATACACGTTTGGGCAGACAATAGACCTAATAAAACCGTTATAAAAACTTTGCCATATCCTGGCTTTCCAACCGATTTACAACCACAAATGGGAGTTGTATTGTCTCTTGCTAATGGTACAAGTATAATAAATGAATCAATTTGGGATTCTCGTTTTCAATATACTGCTGAGCTACATAAAATGGGTGCTCATATAACAGCTCAAGGAAAATCAGCTATTTTTGAGGGAGTAGAACAATTATATGGAGCTCCCGTATACGCAACAGATTTAAGAGCTGGCGCAGCTCTTGTTATTGCTGGAATCGTTGCAAATGGCACAACTGAAGTTCATAATTTAAGACATATTGATCGTGGTTATGAAAATATTGAAAATAAATTTGCTTTATTAGGTGCAGATATAAAAAGAGTTATAGAATAAGAAGGTATATCTATGTTAAAATGTTGTAGTTTGTATAGCGGTAGTAGTGGTAATAGTTTTTTAGTACAAACAGAAAAAACAAAATTATTAGTTGATTGTGGAGTTAGTTGCAAAAAGATAGAAAATGCATTAAACCAGCTTTCTATTATTCCAAGCGAAATAAATGCTATTTTAATAACTCATGAACATATTGACCATACAAAAAGCTTAGGAAGTTTGTCAACTAAGTATAATATTCCAATTTACATAAACCCCAAAACATGGATGGCCGTAAGAACATCAAATGAAAAATTAGCTAATGCTAAAATCAATTTATTTAATAATAATGAACAATTTACATTAAATGATTTGCAAATTTTTCCTTTCCCCACACCACATGATGCCGCTGATCCTTGCGGATTTAGCATTAGCAAGGATGGAAAAAAAATCAGTATAGCAACAGATTTAGGACATATTACAGATGAAATTATGACAAATCTAAAAAACAGTTCCTTATTATTATTAGAATCGAATTATGATTCTAATATTTTACAGTATTCTTCATATCCTTATATGCTAAAAAAGAGAATTTCAGGTCCTAATGGACACTTAGAAAACTGTATTACTGGTAAAACAATTGCCCATTTAATTCCTTTTGGACTTGAAAAGGCTCTACTTATTCATTTGAGTAGAGAAAATAATTTTCCAGACCTTGCATATAAAACAGTAACTGAAGAATTGGAAAAATTAAATTTTAATAATTCACAAATTTCACTCGAAATTGCTCCACATGATTTTCCTAGTAAATTTTTAAGTATCAATTAGCTTTAATGTTGAGAATTACCCTGAAAGAAAAAAATGGCGTTGTCAGGGTAATTCTCTTATGACAAAAAATTGTGTAGATAAAAATATATGGGAGATATAAATTTGTAAAAATTGGTAATTTTAGGACTACTGCAAATAAAAAATTAATCCAATTTTTACAAGATTAATAACATAATTATAGAGATATACATATCTCACAAATAAAAATTTATATTGGATTTTTTATTCTTTTTTGATAAAAATCTAATAGTATTTTTTGATATAAAAAAATACGGAAATAAATAATAAAGAATTTAATAATTTTCCAAAGAAATTTTATGTATATATGATACTACACTTTTTTACATTTGTCAACAATTTTTTTACGACAAAAATCGACAAAATACTACAGAAATCAACATTCCGGACAACATCGCCCACTAATGCAGCAAATAAAATTCCTCTTGTTTTTTTTATTTTAACAACACTTGTATATATTGCTATTGTATATAAAGTTGTTTCTGTTGACCCCATAATTGTTGATGCTATAATTCCTATATTACTATCTACCCCATATTCTTTCATGATATCAGTACCAATTGCAATTGATGCACTTCCGTGATATTGGTCTTAATATTGCCAATGGTATTATCTCTTTTGGAAACCCAAATAGATTAATAATTGGTAAAAAAATTTTTATTATGCCATCAATTATTCCTGAACTCCTAAGTGCTCCCACTGCAACAAAAAGTCCTATTAAGGTTGGAAATAATCCTATAACCATCTCCATTCCCTCTTTTGCACCAATTATAAAATTATCAAATATTTTTACTTTTTCTAATAATGCATATATCATTATTATTGTGATAACAATAGGGATTATTGCATTTGAAATAAAATTTATAAAAGACATAAATCTACCACCTTTGGACTAAAATTTTAACAGCCACAATTGCGGAAACTGCAGCGCATACTGTAGTTCCCCATACTGGCAATAGAATTTGTGTAGGGTTTACTGACCCCAGTGAATTTCTTATTGCAATTACAGTTGTTGGAATTATTTGAATTGATGCTGTATTTAATACTATAAACACTGCCATTTCTTTACTAATTATTTTTTTATCATTATTTTTTTTCTGCAATTCCACCATTGCCTTAATTCCCATTGGAGTTGCAGCATTTCCAAGTCCCATTATATTAGCAACGACATTCATTGATATTGCTGTATATGCTTCACTATTTTCTTGAATATTAGGAAATAAAAAATGCAAAATTGGTTTTAACATTTTTTTTATTTTTTTTATTATACTTGTTTTTTCTGCAATTTTTATAACCCCATTCCACAAACAAATCGTTCCTAATAATTTTATACATAAATTAACTGCATTTTCTGTAGATGTAAAAATTGATAAATTTGTATCAGATATATTACCAAAACAAATTGCATAAATAAATGAAATAATCAAAAAAAATGGCCAAATTTTATTTAACATTATCCCCCTCCTTCCTTAATAGTATTCTTACTTTATTTTAAAAATTACTATTATTTTTTTATTTTTTTATTGACCTAATTTCCATTTTATGGTATTATAGTTGTGTTAATATGTGTCGAAAAAGGTTGAAAGAGGAGGAAAATTATGAAGTCAACAGGTGTTTTAAGAAGAGTAGATGAACTTGGAAGAGTAGTAATTCCAATTGAAATCAGAACACAATTCGGAATTTCCGAAAAAGATCCTATGGAAATCTATGTAGATGGATCTTCCATTATTTTAAAAAAATATGAACCTAATTGTATTTTTTGTGGCAATTCAAAAAAATTAATTGATTTTGAGGGAAAACCTATTTGCAAAAAATGTGCTAACTCAATTGGTAAAATGGGTGAATAAAATAATAAAAAAATAAATTGGAAAATCCAATTTATTTTTTTATTTATTATTTTTATTTTATTTTTTATTTTATTTTTTTTATTTTATTTTTTATTTATTTTTTTTATTTTTATTTATTTTTTAAAAAATACTGATATATTTCGTTTTTATTTTTATTTCTATCTTTAGCAATTTTTTTAATTATTTCTTTTTTATCCAAATTTTGTTTTTCATAATATTTATAATGTTCCTCTAAAGTTAAATTATTTAAAAATATTTTTTCTGCATTTATTTTTTCTGTTCCCTCAACAATAATAACATATTCTCCTTTATTATTTTGTTCTTTTTCAACTAATTCCTCTAAATTTCCTCTAATAAATTCCTCATGAATTTTTGTTATTTCTCTAGCCAAAACCACTCTTCTATTCCCCAATATTTGATAAAGGATTTTTAATGTATTATCAATTTTATGTGGAGCCTCATAAAAAATCAATGTTTTATTTTCATTTTTTATTTCTTCTATTTTTTCATTTTTTTCTTTATTATTTGTAGGTAAAAATCCTAAAAAAATAAATTCTCTTGTATTCAATCCGGATGCAATTAATGCATTTACCAATGCACATGCCCCTGGAATAGGCACAATTTTTATTCCATTTTTTATTGCTTCTTTTACAACCTCTTCACCAGGGTCAGATATTGCTGGCGTTCCGGCATCTGAAACTAAAGCAATATCTTTGCCTTCATTTAATTTATTAATTAATATCTCCGCCTTAATTTTTTCAGTTTCCTTATAATAACTAATTAATGGTTTTTTTATTTCAAAATGATTTAATAATTGTAATGTATGTCTTGTGTCCTCTGCTGCAATTAAATCAACACTTTTCAAAATATTTATTGCTCTAAAAGTAATATCATCTAAATTCCCTATTGGTGTTGCTACCAGATATAAAATTCCACTCATTTTTTCCACCATTTAATATAACATATATTAACCTTTCTAAATTTTATTATAAATTTTTAATATTTCATCTGAATAATTATGCTTGTCCTTATATACATATAATGGTTTTTGAATTTTCAAAAAAGGCTTTCCATTTTTTACTGCCTTAATTAAAACCAAATTTGCCTGGGTTTCCATATAAGAATAAACCATCCTAATTTCCTTTATTTCTAATTTGTATCTCCTAAAAATTTCCATAATATCTACTAATCTATCTGGCCTATGAACCATGTAAATTACTCCGTTATTTTTTAATAATTTATTAGAAATCCTAGCAATATCTTCTAAATTGCATTCTATCTCATGCCTTGAAATTAATTTTAATTCATTTTCATTAGTTAGCCCTGTATTATTTTTCATATATGGAGGATTTGTTACAACTGCATCAAAACTTTCAAAACAATTATTGTTTTCTAAATTTTTAATATCATCACACCAAATTTCTATTAAATTATCCAAATTATTTAACCTAACACTTCTCTTGGCCATTTCTGCAACACTTTTCTGTATCTCTACTCCAATTATTTTTTTTAATGAACATTTGGCAGATAGCAAAATTGGAATAATTCCTGTTCCTGTTCCCAGGTCAATTACATTAGAATTATTTTTTATATTTTTTGCAAAATCTGATAATAGTACACTATCAATTCCAAAACAGAACCCACTTTTATTTTGTATAATTTTTAGATTATTAATTTGTAAATCATCTATTCTCTCATTTTCTGTTATTTGAATATTCATTTTACCCCCTGTAACTTTTTATCGTTAATAAGAATATTATATAATAAATTTTCAAAAAATCAAGGAGATGTTAATGGATTCTAAGGGCAAAAAGAAAAATAAATTTAATTTTCACCAAAAGAAGGATTGCACAATAAAATCTTTAAGAGAAGTAAATTGTTTTTTATCTAATTTAAATAAAGCATTTACTATAAAAAAATTATTTAAATGAAGATATTTTATTCAATATTTTCATTTATTTCAATTTTTATATCATTTATTTCTGATAATTGAGTTAATGTCATTTTTATTGAATTAATTGTTTTTTTTCTTTCAACTTCAGTAAAATTATTTATTTCATTAAATTCATTTGAAAAAGTAATATATAATATTCCCTTTTCTATTCTTGTTTTAATTATTTTAGTTTCATTTGGAATTAATTTATTTAAATTATTATTTTGAGGACCTTTTAATAATAGATTTAATAATTTTTCTTCTGGTTTATTTAACAATTCCTTTGAATCTATTTGTACTATTTCCTTGTCAATTTCTTTGTTTTCTTTATTTTCAAAATATAACGATATATTTGTTTTTCTCAATTGTTCCTCACTTATTTCTTCAAATGGAATAAATTCATAAATCGATTTATTTTTACGATTATTTATAACAATATATCCTATAATTATTATAAATATAATTAATAAAATAATAATACTATACATTATAATTTTTTTATTTTTCATAATATCCACCTCATTTAAATAAATCAAAATAAAATAAATTAAATTTAATTTATTTTATTTAATTAATTTTATTTATTATTATTTTTTTTAGAACACTTTAAATAAAAAATAAAATAAATATTAAAAATAAATAAAAAAATTAATTATTTATATTATTATTTTTTAAATATATTAAATAAAAAAATTAAAAATTATTCAAAAAAATAATTTAAAATAAAAAATAGATATTAAATTAAAAATTAATTTTAATTATTTAAAATTAATAAAATAAATTTAAGATAATTAAAATTAATTTTTTTATATTAAATAAAATTGTATTATTTTTGTAATAAACTCCAAAATCTTTTTTCTTTAATTTTTGATTTTTGTGAATCAAAAAATTCAATTTTTCCTCCTGAAAAAGAAATTTTATTTTGATCAACTAACACTTTTTTTAGATGATTTGCTAAACTTTCAGAACCGTCGAAAAACCTTACATCCCCAAGCGTTTCTCTTATCTGATTTTTTATTAAAGGATAATGTGTACACCCTAAAACAACGTTTTTTACCATACCTTTATATTGAGCAACATTCTTTTCCAAATATTTCCAAATCTCATCGTTGTCTTCATTTTCTATCAATTCTGCTAAACCATTACATGGCAATAATATAGTTTTTTTATTATTATAATTATTATATAATTTTTTAAACTTATCACTCTCTATGGTTCCAACAGTTGCCATAACTAATGTAGAATCATTATAAGCAAAATCATATACCATTTTATATGCGGGCTCAATCGCAATAATTGGAATATTACTATATTTATTCCTTAAAAATTGGGCAGCTTTTGCACTTGCAGTATTACATGCTATAACAATTGCTTTTGATCCTTTTTCTATCAAAAATTTTACTATACTGTCGCTTATTCTTTTTACTGTTTCATCATCTCTACCGCCATAAGGATTATTTTTGGAATCGCTGTAATAAATATAATTTTCCTTTGGTAGTACTTTTAGTATTTCTTTAAAAACTGTAACTCCCCCAATTCCTGAATCAAATATACCTATATTCTCTTCCATAAACATAATTCTCCCTCATTACATATTATTATAAAGTTTCATCGCCTTCCAAAATCGATTTTAAGCGTTTTAAATTGTTTTGGCATGATATTTCGTTTTAAATACTTTAAATAGGCTCAGATTTAATTTTAGTTCGTTTCAATAATTATTAATATGAAAAAAGATGTTAACCACTTATATGTAAAGCACCTAACATCTTTGGCGGAGATTGAGGGATTCGAACCCTCGCGGCCACTTACGCAACCCTAACAGTTTAGCAAACTGTCCCCTTCAACCTACTTGGGTAAATCTCCATTTTATTTATAATAAATAGTGAATAATAAATAATATTAATTATCAGACTTTATCTTATTCAATTTTAAATTATTCATTATTCACTATTTAAGATTGATTTTATTATAAAATAATTCATGGCGGAGAGGGTGGGATTCGAACCCACGGTAGGCTATAAACCTACGCCAATTTTCAAGACTGGTGCCATAAACCAACTCGACCACCTCTCCATCTACGAACAAATAATAGTTTACCACGCCCCCCAAAAAAAGTCAAGCTTTTTTAGAAAATTTTTCTAAAAAGCTTGTTTACATAATTATTTAATTTTTTCGATTAGATTATTTAGCTCATCTTTTGAATTATAATGTATTACTATTGTTCCTGACCTTTTGCCCGCATTTAATTTGACTTGTGAGCCAAAAAAGTTTCTAAATTTAGTCTCTATTTCCTGATATATAGGCGCATATCGAGTTTGATCAACTACTTGTTCTTTTTTCTTTATTTTCATTTGTTTTTCAACTTCTCTAACACTGTCTCCTGTCTCTACAACATATAATGCTGCTTTGTATTGTTTTTCTGGATCTTCAATATTTAGCAAACTTCTACAATGACCTTCAGAAATTTTTCCCTGCTTTACTAATTCAATAACTCTCGGGTCTAAATTTAAGATTCTCATTGTATTTGCAATACCACTTCTACTAATTCCCAATTTTGCAGCAAGTTCATGTTGTTTTAGTCCATATTTTTCAATAATTTCTTTCAATGCTGTTGCTTTTTCTATTGGATTTAAATCTTCTCTTTGAATATTCTCAATTAAGGCAACTTCTTTATTTGTCTGCTCTGTATAATTTCTTATAATTGCAGGAATTTCACCAAGTCCAGCTCTTTTCGCTGCTCTCCATCTTCTTTCTCCTGCAACAATTTGATAATAATCATTTTGCTTTGTTACTATAATTGGCTGAATTACGCCGTACTCCTTAATTGATTCGGCTAAATCTTCTATTTTTTCATCATCAAAATTCATTCTTGGTTGGTTTTTGTTTGGTTCAACATCAATTAATTTTAGATTGACAATTGATTCTCCATCTTTTATTTTTTCTTCCTCTGCAACATTAGTAATATTACTTGCAAAAAGTGCATCCAATCCCTTTCCTAGCCCTGTTTTCATTGCCATACATTATTCCTCCTTTACACAGCGTGTTTTTTTGATTTTAATAACTCATTCGCCAATTTTTCATAGCATTTTGAGCCTTTAGAACGTGGCGCATAAGCTGTTATTGGCATTCCATAGCTTGGTGCCTCACTTAATTTAACATTTCTAGGTATAACTGTTTTATATACATTATCCTTAAAATACTTTTTAACCTCACTAATTACTTGGTTTGACAAATTTGTTCTTGCATCATTCATTGTAAGAACAACTCCTTCAATATATAACTCTTTATTAAGCTGTTTTTTTATTAAATTAACAGTATTCATTAATTGTCCAACACCCTCTAATGCATAATATTCGCATTGTATAGGTATCATTATAGAATTTGCTGCAGTTAGTGAATTTATTGTTAATAATCCTAATGATGGTGGACAGTCTATAATAATATAGTTAAATTTATCCTGAATATCCTCCATTTTTTCTTTCATCTTTGTTTCTCTAGACATCATATTAACTAGTTCTACTTCTGCTCCAGCTAGATTTATATTTGAAGGGCATAAATACAAGTTTTTAATTGATGTTTTAATTATTGCTTCTTCAAAAGTTGTTTCATTTACTAGTACGTCATATATTGATTTTTCAGCACTTTTATCTATTCCAAGTCCGCTTGTTGCATTTCCTTGTGGATCTTCATCTATTAAAAGCACTCTTTTACCTTTTTGAGCAAGAACAGTACTTAAATTTACAGCTGTTGTGGTTTTTCCAACCCCACCTTTTTGATTTACAATTGCAATTACTTTACTCACTTTTATCCCTCCTTAAAAACGATATAACAATAATATAATTTTTTCAATAAAAAGTCAATAAAATTTTACAAAATAATCAAAAAAACATAAAAAAATTTACTACCAGAAAATAAGTTGTCTGGCAGTATAAATCCGCTTATATCAAGTGTTTCACGGTTTCAGTTATGTGTGAAACGGGTATTTAAATTGGTGAATTCGTTGGTGTGCCTGGCTTTCGCGGATACTTGTTTGGTAAATGTTTCACGGCTATGATTTCTATGATTGTTCTTTTATTATCAGAATCCGGCAAAGTAATTTCTTTTATTTTATTAATCTTTCCACCTAAAATTTCAATAGCATTTTTAGCTTCTTCTAGCTCTTCTTTGATGTTTGGTCCCTTTAAACAAATACATTTTCCACCAATTTTAAGTAATGGCATCATATATTCAAGCAAAACATTTAGTTTTGCAACTGCCCTTGATGTAACAACATCGAATTGTCCTCTAAATTGTTTGTTATGACCAATTTCTTCGGCCCTTGCATGAATTGCATATATTTGTCCTATTTCATCTTTTTGAATAACTTCATCCAAAAATTTAATTCTTTTATTTAAAGAATCAATTAAATACATTTGAAGTTCCGGTCTTGCAAGTTTTAATGGAATTCCAGGAAATCCAGCTCCTGTGCCGATATCAGCAACCATGCTGTCTTTGGGAATGTATTTTTCTATTGTTAAAGAATCTATAAAATGTTTTAAAATTATATCTTCTGGTTCAATAATAGATGTTAAATTAATTTTCTCATTCCATTCAATTAATAAATTCATATATTTAAAAAATTGTTTAATTTGCTCTTCGTTTAAATTTACATTTATTTTGCTGGCTTTCTCTGAAATTATATTGTTAAATATTTCAAACTCCATCTTTATTTTCTCCTTATTTGTTCAAGATATATTAATAAAACAGAAATATCTGCTGGTGAAATTCCTGATATTCTTGATGCTTGGCCGATTGATGTTGGTCTAAATTTGTCTAATTTTTGCCTTGCTTCAAGACTAATTCCCTGGAGTTCAAGATAATTAATATCTTCAGGTAAAAATTTATTTTCTAATTTTTTAAATTTTTCAACTTGTGCTAATTGAAGATTAATATATCCTTCATATTTTACTTCAATTTCAACCTCTTCAGCCTCACTCGCAGTCAAATTTGGCATATTTTCATCTATTTGTTTTAAGTCATGGTATTTTAGTTCTGTTCTTTTTAGTAATTCTATTAGTTTAATTCCATTATGTAATTCAGAAGAGTTGTGTTCTCTTAGGAATATGTTTACCTTCTCTGTTGGTTTTATTGTAGTTGTTTTTAATCTTTTTATTTCATTTTCTATGTTCTGCTTTTTCTGTATAAACTTGTTATATCTTTCTTGTGGCACTAAACCAGCCTTAAATCCAATTTCTGTTAATCTCATATCTGCATTGTCTTGTCTTAATAACAATCTATATTCTGCTCTGGATGTCATCATTCTGTAGGGTTCGTTTGTTCCTTTTGTAACAATATCATCAATTAAAACTCCTATATATGCGTCTGAACGATGGAGAATAACAGGTTCTTTTCCTTCAAGTTCAAGAGCTGCATTAATACCTGCAATAATACCTTGTGCAGCAGCTTCTTCATATCCTGATGTACCATTTATTTGTCCTGCAAAAAACATTCCTCTTATATTCTTTAATTCAAGTGATAATTTTAATTGAGATGGTTCAATACAGTCATATTCAATTGCATAAGCAGGTCTTGTGAATTCAACATGCTCAAGTCCAGGAATTGTTCTATACATTGCAACTTGAACTTCTTCTGGTAATGATGAACTCATTCCTTGAACATACATTTCCTCTGTATCAAGTCCCATTGGTTCAATAAAAATTTGGTGTCTTTCTTTATCGCTAAATCGTACAACCTTATCTTCAATAGAAGGACAGTAACGTGGTCCAGTTCCTTTAATTACACCTCCATATAGGGGTGAACGGTGAAGATTTTTCCTAATAATATCATGTGTTTTCTCGTTTGTGTATGTAAGATAACAAGGAACTTGTTCTTTGTTTAATGAATCATTTTCAAAAGAAAATGGCACAATTTTTTCATCTCCATTTTGTATTTCCATTTTTGAAAAATCTATAGTTCTTCTATTTACTCTCGCAGGCGTACCGGTTTTAAAACGAACTATTTCTATATCTAATTTTTTTAAACATTCAGATAGTTTATTTGCTGGAAACACTCCATCTGGGCCACTTTCAAAATTTACTTCCCCTATGTATATTTTTCCCTTTAGATATGTTCCTGTAGCCAAAATAACTGCTTTAACATTATAAATCGCACCTATATTTGTTTCAACACCTTTAACTTGACCATTTTCCACAATGATATTAACAATTTCAGCTTGTTTAATATATAAATTTTCCTGAAGCTCTAAGGTATGTTTCATCTCTCTTTGATATTTTTTTCTATCGGCTTGTGCTCTCAAAGAATAAACAGCCGGTCCTTTTGATGTATTTAACATTTTTGATTGGATAAAAGACTTATCAATGTTTTTACCCATTTCGCCACCTAAACTATCAATTTCCCTTACTAAATGTCCTTTAGAAGTGCCTCCTATATTCGGATTGCATGGCATATTTGCAATATTTTCTAAAGTAATAGAAAACAATAATGTCTTATGCCCTTTTCTAGCACACGCCAAAGCAGCTTCACAACCTGCATGTCCTGCTCCAATAACTGCTACTTCAAAATCTCCCGCATTATAACTCATATTTTTTTTACATCTCCTTACTTTCCTAAACAGAATTTTGCAAAAATACTTTTAATAATGTCATCTGAAACATTATCTCCTGTAATCTCTCCTAAATGCTCTAAAATCTGTTTTATATTTATAGATATGATATCTATAGGCATGTCTGTTTTAAAATCGTTTAAAGCCATCCTCGTGCTTTCTATGGCTTTTTTTATTAACTCCTGGTGTCTAATGTTTGTAATCAGTAATTCATTATCCATTGTTATTTGATTTAAATTAAACATTTTGATTAATTCACTATATAAAGATTCTATTTTTTCACCGCTTTTAATTGACATTTTTAAAATTGGGCAATTCAAATCTTTAAATTCACTGTTTTTTTCTGTTACTTCAGCTTTTAAATCAGATTTATTCAAAATAATTATAGCTTTTTTGGTTTTTATTAGTTTTAAAATCTCCCTATCTTCACTATTTAACGGAACTGAGCTATCAAAAACAGCTAATATAACATCTGCATCATTTGCAGCTTTTTTTGATCTTTCTATTCCAATCTTTTCAATTTCATCTTTAGCATTTCTAATTCCAGCTGTATCAATTATTTTAAAAGGAATTCCACCAATTATAACTTGTTCTTCAATTATATCCCTAGTTGTTCCTGCAATATCTGTAACAATTGCCCTATCTTCTTTTACAATACTATTTAATAGTGATGATTTTCCGGCATTTGGACTTCCTATAATCGCAATTTTTATACCGTTTTTTAAAATTTTTCCATTTTCAAATGAATTTGATAAACAAATTAAATCTTGTTCTACATCTGAAAGAGTTTTTATTGCTTTGTTGTTTGAAACTTCCTCAATATCATATTCGGGATAATCAATATTTGCCTCAATATCAACCATTAGATTCATTATTTTTTCTTTTATTTCATTTATTCTGTGAGATAAAAAGCCCTCAAGTTGATTTGCAGATTCTTGGGCTTCTCTAGCTGTTTTTGCATTTATAATATCTATTATTGCTTCTGCTTGTGCTAAATCTATTCTACCATTAATGAATGCTCTTTTTGTAAACTCTCCTGGTTCTGCAAGAATAGCTCCATTTTCTAAACAAAGTTCTAAAATTTTTCTAACAACAACTATACCTCCATGCGAATTTATTTCGCACATATCTTCTGCCGTATAACTTTTCGGATTTTTAAAATATGACACTATTACTTCATCAACATTTCTTTTAGTTTTTGGATCAATTATTTTGCCATATTTCATTGTATATCCTTTAATATTCTCTATATTTTCTTGATGTTTTGGTATAAAAATTTTATTTAAAACTTCAAAACACTTATCTCCACTAATCCTTATTATTCCAATTCCTCCAATTGCAGGAGCCGTAGATATTGCAGCTATAGTTGACATTTTTTATTCCTCCTTTTAATTAAAATATGGCAGATAAAATATATCTGCCATTTTAGTATATGAATTATTTTAATGTTATAACAACCCTTCTATGAGGTTCTTCTCCTTTACTAAAAGTCTTAACTTTATCGCTATTTTGTAATTCTGTATGAATTATTTTTCTTTCATAAGCTGTCATAGGGTCTAAAGTAATTGATTTACCTGTTTTTATAACCCTTTCACTAATTTTTCTAGCAAGTTCTGTTAATGTCTTTTCTCTTTTTTCTTTATAATTACCAACATCAACAATTACAACTATTTTTGTTTTTGAATACTTATTTGCTATTGCTGTTGCTATTGTTTGCAAAGCATTTATTGTAGAACCTCTATAACCTATTAAATGATTAATATTTTCACCATTAATTTTAATATATATACAATAATTTTCTATTTTTACTTCAGATGTTACATCCTCACCTAAAATAGCATCAAAACATTCTTTGATTTTTTCTTTAACATTTTCAATTTCAGACATGTTTTTATTAATTTCTTTTTTTACTCTTTGGTGTTGCCTATCGCTTTCGTAGTTTTCTTTTAAAGTCATTTCAATTTTTACAACCCTAGGTGCTAAAATACTGTAAAAGCTTCTCTTTTTTTCCTCTTCGACAGTTTTTATTTCAACCATGCTTTTTGTAGCATTTAGTTCTTTTAAACCTTTTTCTATTGCTTCTGCTGTAGTTTTTCCCTCTACTATTATACTTTTAGGCATTTTCGTTATCCTCCTTAGAGATTATCTTATTTAATATTAATCTTTCAGCTATCATAATTAGATTGTTTACTAACCAATACAAAGCTAATCCAAGTGGTGCAACTAGTGATATAGATACAGATAAAATTGGCATCATTAAGGACATGTTTTTGTTCATTTGCTCTGTCATTTCAGCCTGATCAAATTCTTTTTCACCACTGCTGTTTTTATCTTTATTACCTTCATCATCAACTTTTTTCTTTGTTGACATTGTTGTAAATTTAATTGATATTATTGACGAAATAACATATAAAACTGGTATTATAAATACTTTAATATCTTTATAATTTTCCTGAGGAACTTCGCTTAAATCAAGTCCAAGAAAATCCATATTTATATACATATTGCTTTCTGTTTTACCATTATCCTTTAAGTATTTTATTATACTCATTTCTGGATATTGAGCACTTACAGAATAATTTTCCATTTTTAGTGTTTCTATTTGATTGTCAATACTTGTTTTATCAACTTTCGTCATAAAGGTAAGTGGGCTTTTTACTAAAATGAACATTGAAATTATTAAGATTATTTGAATAATTCCACTTAAACACCCGCTAAATGGATTTATTTTTTCTCTTTTATATAACTCCATTATCTCTTGATTAATTTTCTCTGTATTTCCCTTATGTTTAACTTGTATAATTTTTATTTCTTTTTGAAGTTTTTCATTTTTCTTCAAGGTTTTTTGTTGTTTTATTGATAATGGCAACATTATAAGCTTTAATAAAAATGAAAAAATTATAATAGCTAAACCATAATTTTTACATACAAAATATATTCCATACAGAATATATCCAAATACTTTCGCAAAAAAATTTAACATTTTTTCCCCCTTATTTTACAGGATCATATCCACCTTTTGAAAAAGGATTACACTTGACAACTCGTTTTATTATCATCCATAATCCTTTAATTGTTCCATATTTATTTAACGCTTCTATAGCATACTCAGAACATGTTGGATAATATTTACAATGTACTCCTATACTTTCAAAAAATGGTGAAAAATGTTTTTTATATTGCTTAATACAAAACAAAATAATACCTTTCATAAACATCCTATAAAATATTTAATTTACTCAAAAGTTTTTTGCATTCTTCTCCAATTATGTAATAATCAAAATTTTCAAAATCGGCGTTTTTTTTCCATAAAAAAATTATACTATAGCCTGTTTTTAATTGGTTTTCTAATACTTTATAATTTTCTCTTACTAACCTTTTTATTTTATTTCTTTTTACGCTTTTTCCTGCTTTTTTACTAACAGCTATACCTATTTTGTTAAAATTTTTATTATTTTTTCGTGCAAAAACATTTAATATTTTTCCTTTTGCACAAATTCCCTTAGCAAAAACTTTCTTAAACTCATAACTTTTTTTGAGCATTATCGTATTTTTCATAATTAACCACACTATTTTTATGCACTAATTTTTTTTCTACCTTTTGCTCTTCTTGCTTTTAATACATTTCTTCCATTTCTTGTTTTCATTCTTGTTCTAAATCCGTGTACTTTCTTTTCTTGTCTATTTTTTGGTTGATATGTCATTTTCATAGTATAAATCCCTCCTCTAATTTAATCATAAGCGTTTAAAATTATATCCCAAATTGGTACATTTTGTCAAGTGTTTCATTAAATTTTTTAAATATTATAATATTTTTTTTATTTATTATTGATTAATTTTTTGTTTTTTGATATTATAGTGTCATAATTTGGGTATTTATAAGTTTAATACCCTTTCTTAACGTTTATACTGGAGGTTTACGTGCCAATGGATAGCAATTTGAACGACATATTAGAAGAAGCAAAAAATCTACTAAAAGGGGAACTTTCTGAATTATCTTACAAAACATGGCTTTTACCGCTGGAAATACAGGGGATTGATGATGATAATGTTATATTAGTATCTGATGATCCATTTAAAAAAGAATCTGTAGAATCTAGGTTTAAAGACCTACTAGAAAATGCTTTTAGTATTATATTGCAAAAAAAATGTACAGTTTCAATTGTACTAAGTACAGAAAATGATACACAAGATAAAATGTCAAATTTTTCGAATGTTAATTATTCTAAAACATATTTGAATCCAAATTATTCCTTTGATACCTTTGTTGTTGGAGATAATAACAGATTTGCACATGCTGCTGCATTGGCAGTTGCAGAATCACCTGCTACTGCTTATAATCCGTTATATATTTATGGAGGAGTAGGGTTAGGTAAAACTCACTTAATGCATGCAATTGGAAATGAAGTTTTAAGGAACCACAAAGATTTCAAAATTTTATATGTTACATCTGAGAATTTTACAAACGAGTTTATCAACTCATTACGTGATAATGGAATGGAAAAATTTAGGAATAAATATAGAAATATTGATTTGCTTTTAATCGATGATATTCAATTTATTGCTGGTAAAGACCGTCTTCAGGAAGAATTTTTCCACACATTTAATACTCTTAGAGAAAATGGAAAACAAATTGTTTTATCTAGTGATAAACCTCCTAGAGATATTCCTCTTTTGGAAGATCGCTTAAAATCAAGATTTGAATGGGGAATATTAGCAGATATTGCAATGGCTGACTATGAAGTACGTCTAGCAATTTTAAGAAAAAAAGCAGAAGAAAAACATGCAATCATTGATGATGATATCTTAAAAAATATTGCAGCAAAAATTGACTCAAACATTAGGGAATTAGAAGGTGTTTTTAATAAAATTGTTGCACAAGCCTCATTAACACATACACCAGTAACATTTGAAATGGCAGAAAAAGCAATAAATGATATTATAAGGCAAAATTCTTCAGTAATTTCAATTGAATACATACAAGATGTTGTTTGTAACTACTTTGATATTACTTTAAAGGACTTAAAAAGTTCTCAACGTTCTAGTAATATTACATTTCCAAGGCAAATAGGAATGTATTTATGTAGAATCCTTACAAATGAGTCATTTCCTAAGGTCGGAGAAGCTTTTGGAAAAAGAGATCACACAACAGTAATGCATGCATTTAAAAAAATTGAAAAAGACATAAAAGAAGATTCAAATACAAAGTTAATTGTGGAAAGTGTGAAAAAAATTGTTCTTAATAACAAACAGGCTTAAAATAAATAAAAAAAAGACATTTTCCGAAAGACATTTTGTAAAACAATGATTTGTATTGACACAAATCAATCTTTACTTACGGAAGGACTTAAAGAGTTATCCATAGGCACCTGTGAATATCCTGTGGATAACCTGTGAATAACTTGTTTTTCCACTTAAGTGATTGCATAATGTGGATAACTTTCAAAATTATCCACAAAGATATCCACAGCAAAATCTCTTAGGGAAATAAGTTATACACATAGTTATCCACATTATCCACAGGACCTACTAATACTATTACTATATATATTTATTTATTATATAAATAAAGCGAAATCAAAAATAAAAAAAAGAAGGGAAACAAAAATGAAAATAATTTGTGAAAAAGAAAAACTTTTAAAAGCTATAAATGCAGTTGTTAGAGGTGTACCTACAAGAACAACAATGCCAATATTAGAAGGTATATTCTTTCAAACAAACAATAATGAGCTAAAATTAACAACTTATGATTTAGAATTAGGTATAGAATATGTAATTGAAGCTGAAATAGAAGAAGAAGGAAATACTGTAGTAAATGCAACAATGTTTAGTGAAATAATAAGAAGATTACCTGATGCAGATATTAAATTAACACTAAATGAAAACAAATTACTAGTTATCGAATGTGAAGGATCTTTATATAAACTATCAACAATGAATCCAGAAGAATTTCCGGAATTACCAAAAATAGAAATAGAAAATTCATTAGAAACAGAACAAATAGTTCTAAGAAATATGATAAGAAAAACTATATTTGCTGTAAGTAATGAAGAAAATAGACCAATATTTACAGGATGTTTATTTGAAACCGTAAATAATAAATTAAATATAGTTGCAATAGATGGATTTAGAATGGGATGGGTAAGTAAACCTTTAATTAAAGATACAGCTAATTTTAAAGCTGTAATTCCCGGAAAAACTCTAAATGAAGTAAATAAAATAGTAAATGATTCATTTGATACAATAAAAATAGGAATAGCCAAAAATCAAGGTATTTTTGAAATGGAAAATTGTAAAATTGTTACAAGATTATTAGATGGCGAATTTTTAAATTATGAGAGCGTGGTTCCAGGAAATTGGGAAACAAGAATAAAAGTTAATAAAAATCAATTGCAAGGATGCCTAGAAAGAGTAAGTTTAATATCATCATCAAGTATAGAAAAAGAAAAAAAATATCCCGTAAAAATAAATATTGAAATTGGGAAAATTACATTATCATGCACAAACCAAACAGGAGAGGCAAAAGAAGAAATGTATCTAGAAACAGAAGGACAAAACTTAGAGATAGGTGTAAATCCAAAATACTTTTTGGATGCATTAAAAGCAATAGATGATGAAGAAATATTTATTGAATTTGGCAGCAATATATCTCCTTGCATAATTAAGCCAATTGAAAAAATAGAAAATGAATATATTTACATGATATTACCGGTAAGATTAAAAGCATAACATAAAGGAAAAAATATGTATATAGAAGAAATAAAATTGGAAAATTTTAGGAATTATTCTTTAGAAAAAATAGAATTTAATAAAAATACAAATATATTTTATGGCGATAATGCACAAGGAAAAACTAACATTTTAGAAGCAATATATTTTGCAACACTTGGAAAATCATTTAGAACAAATAAAGAAAAAGAACTCATAAATGATAAAGAAAAAACAGCGAAAATAGAAATAAAATTTATTAAAAATAATATAGAGAAAAAAATAAAAGCAAATATAGATAATAAAAAAAGTTTTTTTATTAATGATATTCCAATAAAAAAATTAAGTGAATTAGTTGGAAATTTAAATATTGTATTATTTACACCAGAAGACATTGAAATTCTCAGAAATGAACCAATTAAAAGAAGAAAATTTTTAAATGTCATGATAAGCCAATTAAGACCTAAATATGTGTATTTAATGTCAGAATATAAAAAAATATTAGATGAAAGAAATAATTATTTAAAAAAAATAAAATATGAATATAAAGAAAAAAATTTATTAGATATTTGGAATGAACAGTTAGTAACAATAGGAAAAAAAATATACGAATATAGAAAAGAATTTATTGAAAAAATAAATGAAAAAATAAATATAATTCATAAAAAAACAACAGAAAATAAGGAAGAAATAGAATTAAAATATATATCAAATGTAAATCCTGATATATATATAACAAAATTAAAAGAAAGTGAA
Organism: uncultured Clostridia bacterium; assembly: GCA_934167835.1. Taxonomy (GTDB): domain Bacteria; phylum Bacillota; class Clostridia; order TANB77; family CAG-508; genus UMGS1781. The sequence goes on from CAKPLZ010000003.1 coordinate 94,009, forward strand.
AACATAGATATTCAAAAAGGATACACATCAATTGGTATACACAGAGATGATTTTGAAATATATGTAAATAAAAAAAATGTTTCAATATATGGATCACAGGGACAACAAAGATCAAGTATAATATCATTGAAATTAGCTGAAGCAGAAGTGGTTTATGACGAAATAGGAGAATATCCAATATTATTACTAGATGATTTTATGTCTGAATTAGATAAAAAAAGAATTAAAGGATTTATAGAAAATATAAAAAACAATCAAGTTTTGATAACAACAACAGATAAATTTAATCTTGACACAATGGTGTATAATCTGTATAAAGTTGATAAAGCAAAAGTAGAAAGGATGAATTAGAATGGAAAAATTTGAACACGAGTATAAAGCAGACCAGATCCAAGTACTAGAAGGACTTGAAGCTGTTAGAAAAAGACCAGGTATGTATATAGGAAGTGTATCTGTAAGAGGATTACATCACTTAGTATATGAAATTGTAGATAACTCTGTAGATGAAGCCTTAGCAGGTTATTGTAAAAATATACATGTAACAATAGAAAAAGGCAATATAATAAAAGTTGAAGATGATGGAAGAGGAATACCAGTAGATATACATCCAAAAACAAAAATTTCTGCAGCAGAAACAGTATACACAGTTTTGCATGCAGGTGGAAAATTTGGTGGAGACAGTGGATATAAAGTATCAGGTGGATTACATGGAGTTGGTTCATCTGTTGTAAATGCTTTATCTGAATGGACAGAAGTAACAATAAAAAGAGATGGCGGAATTTTCCAAATGAAATTTCAAAGAGGAAAAACAGTAATGCCACTTACAAGGATAGGAGATTCAAAGGAAACCGGTACAACCGTAAGGTTTTTTGCTGATGGAACTATATTTGAAACATTAGAATACGAATACGAAGTTCTAGAAAATCGTTTTAGAGAAATGGCTTTTTTAACAAAAGGTTTAAGAATAACAATAAAAGATGAAAGAGTTGAACCAGTTAAAGAAGCAGACTTTTGCTTTGAAGGTGGACTAGTTTCATTTGTAGAATACCTAAATAAAAATAAAGAGAAATTACATGAAAAGCCAATATATATAGATAAAGAGGGAGAATTTCCAATAGAAATAGCATTACAATATACAACAGCATATTCAGATACAATACTAACATTTGTTAATAATATAAACACTATAGAGGGAGGAACACATTTAGAGGGATTTAAAAGAGCTCTAACTAAAGTATTTAACGATTATGCAAAAAATCATAACATATTAAAAGAAAAAGATGGCAATTTACAAGGTGAAGATATAAGAGAAGGTATAACTGCAGTTGTATCAGTTAAAGTAAAAGAACCACAATTTGAAGGACAAACAAAAACAAAATTGGGAAATAGTGAAGTAACAGGACTTGTTCAAACAGCAGTAACAGAGGAATTAGCTACATTCTTAGAAGAAAACCCAGCTGTCGCAAAAGCAATATTAGATAAGTGCATTAGTGCTTCTAGAGCAAGAGAAGCAGCAAGAAAAGCACGTGAACTAGTAAGAAGAAAAAATGCATTAGAAGGTTCAACTTTACCCGGAAAATTAGCTGATTGTAGTGAAAAAGATTCATCACTTTGTGAAGTATACATCGTTGAGGGAGATTCAGCAGGAGGAAGCGCAAAGCAAGGTAGAGATAGAAAATTCCAAGCAATATTGCCACTTTGGGGAAAAATGCTAAATGTTGAAAAAGCAAGGGCAGATAAAATATATGGAAATGATAAATTAAACCCTGTAATATTAGCAATAGGAGCAGGAATAGGTGCAGATTTTGATGTAACAAAAATACGATATGGCAAAGTTATAATAATGGCTGATGCCGATGTTGATGGTTCACATATTAGAACATTGTTACTAACATTCTTCTTTAGATATATGAGGCCATTGGTTGAAAATGGAAATGTATATTTAGCACAACCACCTTTATATAAACTATCTAGAAAAGGAATGAAAGATGTTTATTGTTACACAGATGAACAATTAGAAAAACATCTACAAGAACTAGGTAGAGATGGTATGAATATACAAAGATATAAAGGTCTAGGAGAAATGAACCCAGAACAATTATGGGAAACAACCATGAATCCAGCAACAAGAACACTAGTCCAAGTTACAATGGATGATGCAATTAAGGCAGATGAAATTTTCACAATATTAATGGGAGATGAAATTGCTCCAAGAAGAGACTTTATTGAGAAAAATGCAAAATTTGTAAAAAATCTTGATATTTAATTAAAAAAAATCTAATAGCTCGGTAGAATATCCCGAGCTATTATCGATAAAGCTCATATTTATCTTCAGCTAAATACAAAACAAATAACGTTTTCATCTGGCACATATTACTATGAACTCAAACAATTAGCCACTCATTTTGCACATTCGCTCAACTATAAAAACATCATAAGAGACTAAATTCCTCCCAAAGGGAATAAAATTAATCCCTAAGGTAATTTAAAAATAGATATAGATATAGTCTTAACTCGGCTATAATATATACATATTCAACCATATAAACAAAGAAAAACAAAATATAGCCTCTACATACATATTATAACTTTCAGCTCCGACAATATATAACCACAAAACAGCTATATAACATCTTAGCTCGAATTATATAAAACCTTAAGAGATCTTATAGAATTCTTAGTTCAATAAATAAAAACCTTATGATAATATTATGATCAATATAAAAGAATATATACTGGAAAATTTTACAAGTTTTAATGTCGAAAAAAGTCGAACGATTTTTGTTGACTTTTTTTAAAAAATAATATATTATAGAAAAAGAAAGAACAGAAAGGGGAAATGAGTGAAAAATAAAATAAATACAGTTCAAGGATGGCTACCTTATGATAAAGTCCTGGAAAATGGAATAATTAAAACCAAAGAAAATTCGTATGTTAAAATTTTAAAAATTTCGCCAATTAATTTTAATCTAAAATCTAATTTAGAAAAAGAATCAATATTAAATTCTTATAAAATGTTTTTAAAAACCTGTAATTTTGATATTCAAATATTAATTCAAAGTAAAAAAGAAGATTTATCTCAGCATATTTCAAAAATCCAAAAAAATATTAATTTAAATAGTGAAGAAAAAATAAAAAAAATATCTGAATTATATATTAATTATATTCAAGAAATAAATCAAAAAAGAAAATCATCTTCAAAAAATTATTTTATCTTAATTAAAGAATTTAATGAAAATAAAAAAGAAAAAATGTTAGAAGAAAATGAAAAAATAATTTGTGAAAAATTGAATGAAAAATATTTCAAAATAAAAGAAAGCATTTCAAGATGTGGCAATATTGTTTATCAAATTGATTCGAAAAATGAAGTGGAAAAAATAATAAATTCCTTTCTAAATGCCAGAAAGGAGCTAAAGGCAATATGAAAACTATTATAAATAAATTAAATGGTATTTTTAATAAAAAAGATGAAATTTCTCCAGCATATATTAGTACAAAAAATCCTAAAAATATAGAAATAGATAATATGCTGTATTCTGGATTAATTATTGTAAATTATAACAGAGAATACAATGATTTAATTTTAAAAAAAATAATTGATACAAATATTAATATGAATATTTCTATTTTTTATGAAAAGCAGAATTCATTTAAAACAATAAGAGATTTAAGCTATCATATTGCAAACGTGGGAGTAGACTTAAAAGATGGAAAAACAACAGCTACAGATATTGATATAGCTGCATTTACATATAATGATGCAAAATATATAAGAAAAGAAATGCAAGTAAATAATGAAGATATGTATTTTTTATATATTTATTTAAATCTATTTACAGAAAATGAAAAAGAAATGGAATTTTTATTAAATAAAATGGAAGGCCTTTTAGAGAGTAATGGGCTGCAAACTAGAAGAGCAAATTTCAGACAAGAACAATTATTTAAAGCATGTTTACCTTTTTGCATAAATGAAAAAGAACTAAAACCAGCAGCAAAAAGAAATGTCCTTACAACAGGCATTACAGGTACATATCCATTTATAACATCCAGTATTTTTGATGAAGAAGGAATATTTTTTGGAACCAATATATATAATGAATCTTTAGTTTTTATAGATAAATATAACGAAAATAAATATAAAAATGCAAATATGTGTATTTTTGGGACAAGTGGTTCAGGAAAATCATTTTTTACGAAATTACAAATAATTAGAAATTATTTAATGGGAATAGAACAATACGTAATAGACCCCGATAGAGAATATGGAAATATCGCAAAAGAATTAAATGGAACAATAGTAAAATTGCGGTGCCACATCAGAAACTTTTATAAATATACTGGATATAAGGCAAGAATCAATAGAAGATGAAAAGGGATATTTGGCTACTAAAATTAGCAGATTAATTGGATTCTTTAACCTAATTTTTGGAAATTTGAATGAAGAAGAAAAGGCAATTTTAGAGGAAAAAATAATTGAATGTTATAAACAAAAAGGAATAACATTTGATGACAAAACTTTATATAAAAATGATCAAAATAAAATTAATATAAAATCTGTTTTTAAAGAAAGTAATGATATGCCAATTTTAGAAGATTTATATAACATTTTAGGCAAAGATGAAAAAACAAAAAAAATGCAAATAAAATTAATACCATTTGTGAAGGGATCATTAAATTTTTTTAATAAACATACAAACATTAAATTAGATAATAAATTAATTATTTCTGATATTTATGATCTTGGAGAGGAAAATTTAAAATATGCAATGTATTTATTTACTGATTTTTTTTGGGACAAAATAAAAATAAATAGAAAAGTAAAAAAAACAATATATCTAGATGAAGTATGGAGATTAATTGGGATTACATCTAATAAAGAAGTTGCAAGTTTTATTTATAAAATTTTCAAAACAATAAGAAAATTTGGAGGAAGCAGTGTTGCAATAACACAGGATATTTCAGATTTATTTAGCTTAGATGATGGAATATATGGAAAAAGTATAATAAATAATTCAAGTAATAAAATATTTTTTTCACTAGAAGAAGAAAATATTTCAATACTCAATGAATATACAAAACTATCAGAAAAAGAAAAAATTGAAATAAGAACATTAAAAAGAGGAGAATGTTTATTGTTTTCTGGAGATGAACATATTTTAACAAAAATAGATTGCGGCGATTTTGAAAAAAAATTAATTGATGGAAAATAAGAAAGGAAAAAAATGGAAATAATCACAGCACTGAATAATCAGCAAATAGTTGAAAAATTAATAAAAAACGGAATAAATGTATCCAATGAAAATGATATACAATATCAAGAAGCAATTTTAGATATTTTAGATAAAAATAATAATTTTGATATATTAGTCCTAAGCAGTATTTTACAAGGAGAATATACAATATATGAATTTATTAATTTAATTAAATATAAAAATCCAAATTTAGAAATAATTATTATTTTAGAAGAGGAAAATAATAAAATAGAAAATTTTTTAATATCAAAAGGAATTAATAATATTTTTTTTAATAATAAAAATACAATAGATGATATAATAAAAAAAATAAATGAAATAATTAATATAAAAAATAATAATAAAAATAATGATATTAATTTAGAAAAAACAATAAAACAAAAAAATATAAAAAAAACAAAAATATTTAATAATAAAAAAATAAAAAATAAATTAGAATTATTTAAAATAAAAAATAAAAAAAATATTCATAAAAAAACAAAAATAATATCAATTATTGGAGAACCCAAAATAGGAAAAACAATTTTTTTATTGATTTTTAGTTTATGTAAAAAAAATAAGAAAATATTAATCATAAATTCAGAAAAAAATAAAAAAAATATGGAAATAATTATAGCAAAAAAATTTAAAGATTTTATTCAATGGAAAAAAATGGTATATATTCAAACAATAGATTCATTTAAAAACGATACTAATAAAATTGAAAATTGGCTTAAAAGCAACAATAAAGGTGAACAAAATATGGGTAATTATGATTATGTTTTTTTTGAGATAGAGGATATGGAAAAGGAAAGCTGTTTTATAAAAAAATCAGATGAAATTGTTTTAATATGCCAAGCTAATTTGCTAGGGATAAATGGGTGCCATGTATTTTTAGAAAAACTAGTGCATAATTTTAAAATCCAAAAAGACAACATAAAAATTATCATCAATAAGTATAACAAAATGTCAATAAACAAAATTATTTTAAGAATATTATTTTGGGATTTTAAGAAAATTTATTATTTACCTTATGACAAATCAATGGACGCATTTATAAATTTAAACACCAATTTTTTATCTAGAAAAACTAAAAAAGACTATAAAAAAATTATGAAAATATTATAAAAAAATAAAATTTTAAGGAGAGAAATATGATAAAATATTTATATGAAAAAGCAGAAGAAGTTGCTAAGGATAAAAATTTAACATTACAAGAAGCAGTTGAAATAGAAAAATTAAATAATAAGCAAAATGAATTTTTAAAAACCAATTTTGGAAAAATAATAAATGGAACTATGGATATAGGAATAAAAATTGTAATGCCTGATTTTGTAGAAAATGAAATTATTGCTGTAAAAGATTCGTTATTGGAAGAAGGATTTTCTGCAGCAGTGGATACTGCAATAGAAGAGGCAACAAATTTAGGTAAAAGTGCAATGGGAATTATTACAGGTACTTTTGAAAATATTTCACAAATAAAAAAAGCAATAAAAAAAGGTGGTCTTATTGATTCTTTAGCCGATGTGCTAGATAAAACAATAGATTTAGCAAAAAAAGGAGGAAAAATCAAATCTAAAACAGCTACAGCTTTAAAAAATGGAAAAAAATCAATAATAAAAACTATAAAATCAAATATAGATGATGAACTGGAAAATCAAGCAGAAATAATAGAAAAAATTGATGGATACATTACAAAATGGTACCAATATTATGAACAAAAAAATTTACCAAACATGGAATATCAATATAATAAAATACAAGAGTGTTTAAGCCAGGTATTTCCACTAGAAAGTACAATAAATAAAGCAAGAACTGTGGAAAATTTACATGAATTAATAAAAAATAATGACAGAGAAAAAAGATTTGAATTAACTGAAGAGGAAAAAGAACTAGCTGAAATGTTAAATAAATAAACTTTTAAGTAAAAAATCGAAGATAATGGCTTGAATTTTTTGTGTTCTTCATATATAATAGGGGTGTTAAAAATGAGTAAGGAAAGAGGAAAAAGAATGGACAAAGTTGAAGAACAAATTATAAAACGAGATATTGAAGAAGAAATGCGAACAGCATATATTGATTATGCCATGAGTGTAATAGTTGCACGTGCATTACCAGATGTAAGAGACGGAATGAAACCAGTACATAGAAGAATTTTATATACAATGCATGAAGATGGATTTACACCAGACAAACCATATAGAAAATGTGCTACAACAGTTGGAGATGTGCTTGGTAGATACCATCCACATGGAGACTCATCAGTATATGATGCTTTAGTAAGAATGGCACAAGATTTCTCTTTGAGATACATGCTTGTTGATGGACACGGAAATTTCGGATCAGTAGATGGAGATCCACCTGCTGCATATCGTTACACAGAAGCAAGAATGTCTAAACTTGCAGAATATATGCTTACAGATATTGAAAAAAACACTGTAGACTTTATGCCAAACTTTGATGATAGATTGCAAGAACCAACAGTTTTACCAGCACAAATTCCAGCACTACTTGCAAATGGTTCATCAGGTATTGCAGTTGGTATGGCTACAAATATTCCACCACATAACTTAGGGGAATTAATTGATGGAATAGTAAAAATAATAGATGAAGATAATGTTACTGACGAAGAATTAATGAAAATTATAAAAGGACCGGATTTTCCAACTGGAGCAACTATTCTAGGCAGAGAAGGAATAAAAGAAGCATATACAACAGGTCGTGGAAAAATAACTTTAAGAGCTGAAACTGAAATTGAAGAAATGTCAGGTGGAAAGCAAAGAATTATAGTCTCTTCATTGCCATACCAAGTAAATAAAGCAAAATTAATAGAATATATTGCAGGATTGGTTAAAGAAAAAAGAATAGAAGGAATATCAGCAATAAGAGATGAATCAGATAGACAGGAAAAAGTCAGAATAGTAATTGAATTAAAAAGAGATGCAAATCCACAAGTAGTTAGAAATTTGCTATATAAAAACACACAAATGCAAGATACATTTGGAATAATTATGCTTGCACTAGTTGATGGAGAACCTAAAATATTAACACTAAGAGAATGTTTGGATCATTATATTGAACATAGAAGAAAAGTAGTATTAAGAAGAACTAAATTCGATTTGGATAAGGCAGAAGCAAGAGCACATATATTAGAAGGATTAAAAATAGCGCTAGATAATATTGATGAAGTAATTCAAATAATTCGTTCAGCTTATGATGACGCTAAAGAAAGATTAATGGAAAGATTTGGCTTATCTGAAATTCAAGCACAAGCAATACTAGATATGAGATTAAAAACATTATCAGGTTTGCAAAGAGAAAAAATAGAAGAAGAATATAATGAATTAATGAAATTAATTGCACATTTAAAAGAAATATTAGCAAGTGAAACACTTGTATATCAAATTATTAAAGAAGAATTACTTGCAATAAAAGAAAAATTTGGAGATGAAAGAAAAACAAAAATAATTGCAGCAGAAGGCGAATTTGATGTTGAAGATTTAATAAAAGAAGAACAAAGTGTAATCGCATTAACTCATTTTGGTTATATAAAAAGAATGCCAATAGATACATATAAAAGTCAAAAACGTGGAGGAAAGGGAATCACAGGAATAACAACAAAAGAAGATGACTTTGTAAAGCAAATATTCACAGCATCAACACATGATACAATATTATTCTTTAGTAATAAAGGTAAATTATACAGACTTAGAGGATATGAAATTCCAGAATCAGGAAGAACAGCTAAAGGTACAGCAATAGTAAACTTACTAAGCCTAGATGCAGGTGAAAAAGTTTCAACAATCATACCAATACAAAACTTTGCAGAAGGAAAATATTTATTATTCTCAACAAAAAATGGTTTAATTAAGAAAACACCATTAATAGAATATAATTCTGCAAGAAAAACAGGTTTGTTATCAATAACATTAAAAGATGACGATGAATTAATAGATGTTAGGTTAACAGATGGTGAAGATAATGTTGTGTTAGTTACAAAACAAGGATTATGCATAACATTTAGTGAAAAAGATGTACGACCAATAGGAAGAGTTTCTCAAGGTGTTATTGGAATAAGGCTAGATGAAGGCGATTCTGTAATAGGAATGGAATCAATTATTCAAGGAAGCAAATCTACATTACTTGCAATAACAGAAAATGGATTTGGAAAAAGAACAGAACTTGATGAATATAGAGTACAAACAAGAGGTGGAAAAGGAGTAATAACATATAAAATCACTCCAAAAACCGGTGTAATCGTTGGAATTAAAATAGTAAACGATGATGATGATGTAATGCTAATAACAGATACAGGAACTATTATAAGACTAAATGTTGCTGAAATAAGTATCTTAGGTCGTTCAACTCAAGGAGTAACATTAATGAGAACTAATGAAGGAAAAGTAGTAAGCATAGAAAAAATAGAAGCAGAAAAAGAAGAATAAAAAAGATAATACACACTGAAAAATAGTAGGTGTGTATTTTATTTTTCATATTGCATAATAAAACAAAATTTGCTAAAATATATGTAGAAAAAAGGAGAAGAAGATGGGATTAAGATTTATATATGGCACGGCAGGAACGGGTAAAAGCACTTTCTGTTTTAATGAAATAAAAAATAATATAAAAAATAAAGAAAAAATATATATAATAACACCAGAACAGTTTTCTTATTCTGCAGAAAAAACGCTATTAAATGCTGTGGATGGAGAGTCATCTATAAATGCTGAAGTAATTAGTTTTAACAGGATGGCAAATAGAGTTTTTACTGAGGTTGGAGGATTGAATGATGTACTAATTTCCAAATCAAGCAAAGCGATGCTGATATATTCTATTCTCAAAAAAGAAAGAAAAAATTTAAAAGTCTTAAATTCTTCAAATGATAATATTGATATTATTATAAAAGAGATTACAGAATTCAAAAAACATAACATTACAATACAGGCACTTGAACAAGGAATAAAAAATATTGAAAATCCAAACCTAGTACAAAAATTAAATGAGATAAATAACATTTATAAAATATATGAACAATATATGGAAAATCATTATATTGACGAAGAAGACTTATTAACAAAATTGGCTATAAATATATCTAAAAGCAAAATGTTTGATAATTCAATTGTATATATTGATGAATTTGCAGGTTTTACAAAACAAGAATATAATGTTTTAACAGAAATTTTAAAAAAGGCAAAACAAGTAAATATAACATTATGTACAGACAATTTAGATGAAAATACACAAAAAGAAAGCGATATTTTTTATTTTAACAAGCAATTCAAAAAGTTATTAACAAATTGTGCACAGATTGTGGACAAAAAACAGGAAAAACCAATTTTTTTAAATAAAAAATATAGATACAAAAATTTAGAATTAAAATATTTAGAAGAAAATATTTTCAATAAAGATACAAGGTCATACGATAAAAAAGTAGAAAATATAAAATTATTCATTGAAAAAAATCCATATTCTGAAATAGAGCATGTTGCAAAAGAAATAAATGCATTAATAAAAAATGAAAAATATCAATATAAAGATATAGCAATTATAACTAACAATATGGATTCAATAAGCAATAATGTTAAAGCAATATTTTCAAAATATCAAATTCCAGTGTTTATAGATGAAAAGTCTGAAATAACAGATAATGCTATTATAAAATACATTTTATCAATCCTAGAAATATATTCTAGTAATTGGAACAGTGAGGCAGTTTTTAATTATATAAAATCTGGATTATGTGATTTAGAGAAAGATGAAATATATATAATTGAAAAATACGCACAAAAATATGGAATAAATCGTAATAAATGGTATAAATCAGCATGGAAAGAAAATGAGGAATTAAGAAAAAAAACAGTTGAACCATTATTAAAATTAAAAACACAATTGGAAAGTCAAAAAAATGCAAAAAACATATCAGAGAATTTATATAAATTTTTAATTAACAATAGTATTAAAGAAAAAATAAATAAAAAAATAGAAAAATTAAAAACACAAGGACAAGACATAAAAATTGATGAATATAAATCAAGTTTTAATGCATTTATTCAAGTCTTGGATGAAATTGTGGAAGTCTTTGGAACTGAAACAATGAGCATAGAGCAATATAAAGAAATATTAAAAATAGGGTTGCAAAACAAAGAGGTTGGGAAAATCCCACAAAACATAGATCAAGTAATTCTAGGTAATATTGATAGAACAAAAAGTCATAAAGTAAAAGCAGTATTTATATTAGATATGAACGATGGAATCTTCCCAAGTGTTAATAAAAACGAAGGCTTTTTCAATGATAAAGATAGACAAGTACTAAAGGAGCATAACATGGAAATAGCCAAAGGCACTTTGGACAATTTATATGAAGAACAATTTAATATTTATAAAGCATTATCAACAGCAGAAGAAAAATTATATTTATTTTATAACTCATCAAATAAAGATGGGCAAGCACAAAGGCCTTCAATCATTATTACTAAAATAAAAAAATTATTTCCAGAACTTAAAGAGGAAAGCAATGTACTAAATGAAGAATCTTGCATTACAAATGAAGATGCAACTTTTGAAGAATTATTAAAAAATATAAGAAAATTAAAAAATGGAGAAAAAATTAATTCTATTTGGATGGATGTATATAGTTGGTATATACAAAACCAAAAATGGCAAGATAAGCTAAAAGTGAGTCTAAAGGGATTGACCTATAGTAATGAAGCAGAAGACATTACTTTAGAAAATATAAAAAAATTATATGGTGAAAAATTAAGAACAAGTATATCAAAGTTAGAACAATATAAAAACTGTCCATTTTCATTTCATTTGACTTACGGATTAAAAATTGAGCCAGAAGAAGAATATAAAATTAATTCATTAGATACAGGCTCATTTATGCATGATGTTGTAGATACTTTTTTCGAAAGAGTACCAAACTTAAATATAGAAGAAGATGAAATGGAACGCATAGTTGAAGAAATAATTAACGAAAAATTAAGATTAGATAAAAATTATATATTCTCAACTTCGCCAAAATTTATTGCATTAACGAATAGACTAAAGAAAACAATAAAAGAATCTATAAAATACATAGTATATCAATTAAATCAAAGTGATTTTAAACCAGCAGGACATGAAGTTGAATTTACCAGAAAAGATGGCAACATAGAACTTTATGGTAAAATTGATAGAATGGATATTGCACAAAATGAAGATGGAGAATACATAAGAATAATTGATTATAAATCATCAGCTAAAACTATTAATCTAAATCAAATGATAGCAGGAACACAAATTCAATTAATGACTTATATTGACGCAATATCAGAGCAAACACATAAACAACCAGCAGGAATTTTATACTTTAGTTTAATAGAACCAATTATAAATAGTTCTAACAATTTAAGCAATGAAGAGATTGAAGAGAGAATACGAAAAGCATTTAAAATGAATGGATTAGTTTTAGCAGATATAAAAGTAGTAAAAATGATGGATAAAAAGCTAGATAAAGGTTCATCAGACATAATTCCAGTTTTTATAGATAAAACAGGAAATATTAGTAAATCTAAATCAAACATAATTACAAAAGAAGAGTTTACAAGGCTGCAAGAAACAATAAGAAGAACAATAAGGAAGATTTCAAATTCAATATTAAGTGGAAATATTGATATAAAACCAATGTACAATAAAGCTAAAAAAATATCATCATGTGAATATTGCAAATATAAAACAATATGTGCATTTAACTCAAAACAGAATAAATATGAATATCTACAAAATAAAACAAAAGAACTAATTTTAGAAGAAATTACAAACAAGGAAAGTGAAGGTTAGTAATGAAAAAAATAGGATTTTATGCAGGTTCATTTGATCCATTTACAAATGGCCATTTACAAATTGTAACAAAAGCTGCAAAATGTTTTGATGAAGTAATAATAGGAATTGCATATAATAGTGAAAAAGAAATCAGACTAGATAAGGAAAAAATGAAGCAAGCTATAGAAAAAACAATTCAAGAACTTAAATTAGAAAATATTAAAGTAACGCTATATTCAGGTTTAACCGCTGAAGAAGCAAAAAAATTTGGAGCCGATATTCTAGTAAGAGGCCTAAGAAATGGCACAGATTATCAATATGAAGAAAACATAGCAGAAAATAATGAAAAAATATTTGGACTAGATACATGTTATTTCAGAGCAGGAGACTTAGGATATTTGTCATCAAGTTTAGTAATGGAATTATGGAACAATGGAGTAGATGTTTCAAACTTTGTACCAACTGCGGTTGCAGAAATATTGATTAAAAAATAGGGGTAAAAAATGGTAATTGGAATTACAGGAAATTCTGGTTCTGGGAAAAGTGAAATATCAAAAAAGTTGGCGAATATATTAAATGCCATAATAATAGATGCTGATAAAGAGGCAAAATTATTAGCAGAACCAGGTAATATTTATTATAAAAAAATAGTTAAAAAATTTGGTAAAAAAATATTAGATGGTGAAAATATTAACAGAGTAAAATTGGCCGAAATTATTTATAACAATAAAAAAAATCGAAATAAATTAAACAGATTAACAAACAAATATGTAGTAAAACAAATCAAAAAAATTGTAAAATCTAAAAAAGATAATAATATAATTTTAGATGTGCCACTATTATTTGAAAGTAAACTAGATAAAATATGTGATGTAACTATAGCCATTCTAGCAAATGAAGAAAATAAAATTCAAAGGATAATGAAAAGGGATAAGATTACTAAAATAGTTGCAAAACAAAGACTTGCAATTCAAGCTAAGGAAGAATATTATAAAGAAAAAGCTGATTATATTGTAGAAAACAATGATGAAATTAATGAAAAATATTTGGAGGAGTTATGTACGAAAATTGGGAAGACCTAGAAAATGAATGCAAAAATTGTAATAAATGTAAATTATTTAATGCGAGAAAACATGTTGTAATAGGAACTGGAAATAAAAGCGCTAAAATCATGTTTATTGGTGAGGGTCCAGGAGCAGATGAGGATTTGCAAGGAATTCCATTTGTTGGTAAAGCAGGTCAATTAATGAATAGGGCATTTGCTGGAATTGGAATAAAGAGAGAGAATGTATATATAGCAAATGTAGTAAAATGTAGACCACCACAAAATAGAAATCCAGAAAAAGATGAAGCAGATGCATGTAAAGAATATTTAATTTCACAAATAAAATTAGTAAAACCCAAAGTCATAGTATTGTTACGGTAGTGTGGCATTAAAAAACATTCTAGGAGAAGAATATGGAATTACAGCAAGTAGGGGAAAATGGTTTGAAAGAGATGGAATAAAAATATTGCCAACTTTTCACCCGGCAGCTTTATTAAGAGATGAAACAAAAAAAATTGCATTTTGGAAAGATTTAAAACAGGTAATGCCTTATTATAATGAAGAATAATAAAAAAACACGGAGCGTTAATTATAAGCTCCGTGCACTTTTTATTGTTCACCTAAAGTTATTTGCAATGAAATTTCTTGGCTTTTTCTATACAATTTAATAGAAACAGTATCACCAATTTGTTTTGTATTTTTTATTGCATTTAATTCATCCATTGTTTCTACTTTTTGTCCATCAAATTCAGTAATTACATCTCCGGCTTTAATTCCAGCTTTTTCAGCAGAACTATCACTTATAATGCTATCTACATAAATCCCTTTTGTTAATCCATTTCTAATAGCTGTAGCTTCATCAATTGCAATACCTGAGATTCCAAGGAAAGGTCTAGAAATTTTTCCATTCTCAATTAATCCTTTATAAATATCTATTGTATCATTAATTGGAATAGCAAAGCTTACACCTTCAATTCCACTACCAGCAAGCTTTAGAGTAGTTATACCAATAACTTGACCCTTGCTATTTACTAAAGCACCACCACTATTTCCAGAGTTTATAGCGCAGTCAGCTTGAATAACATGATAATCTCTACCATCAACAGTCATTTTTCTATTTAAAGCACTGATAATACCAGAAGTAACAGAATGCTCTAAGCCGTAAGGATCACCAATTGCTAAAACGAATTCACCAACTAAAACAGAATCAGAATCTCCAAACTCAGCGGGAGTCAAACCAGTTTTATCAATTTTTAAAACTGCTAAATCTGTTTGATTATCTAATCCAATAATGTGTGCATCATACTCAGTTTCATCTCCATAAATACTTACCTTAACTGATTTTGCATCAGAAACTTGATAGTATGAAGAAGAATCTGAAGAACTAATTACATGGTTATTAGTTAAAATATATCCATCCTCACTTATAATTACACCAGAACCAGACCCAGAAGCGACTTTTTTCATTCCCATATAATTTACATCATACTCAACACTTATACTAACCATAGAAGGCAAAGCCTTTTGAGCAGCATATACAGCTGTATCAGAAAAATTAGATAAAGAAACTTGGGATAAATTAATATTTTGATAAGAAGATTCATTAGAAGGAGTAGAAGCCACCTCCTTAGAATTAGCATTTAAATTACCACCAGAGCAAACAGCCACAGCAATAACAGCACCAATAGCAGCAGAAACAAACGAAGTAGCAACAGTAGCAAACACTCCCTTTTTATTACTTTTTGAATTATCAAATTTTGTATAAAAATCATCATTGTTTTCCATAAAATTACCTCCACAAATATATATTATACTAAACTATTAAAATAATACAATGGGAAGTTTAAAAAAACATTAAAATAAGTGAAAAATTTATTTTCCATTTATTTTGAAATTGCATATTGAAAAAAAAGCAATATACATATATAATATATGGAGAAAATTTTTAGGAAGGATGATTTTGTGATGAAGCAGGAAAGAGGGATTGCCCTGGTTGCTTTGGTGATTTTTACGGTTGTGGTTGGGGTTGTTATTTTTGCTGGATTGCAGTATGCTAGAAATTATATTAGTGCGGAGAAGAATGTGGATATTGAGTCTACTATGCTAACTATTCAAGGGATGATTACTAATGTTAGAAATAAGCATATTGTTGATGAAGAGAACAATGCTTTACTTGGAACCAAGCTTGATCTAGAGAATAACGAAACTGAGTTTGTAATTTCTGATGAATTAAGAGATGAGCTTCAAAGCCTAGAGGGAGCTGAGTTATATATTTTAAGTAGAGATGATTTGGAGAATATGGGAATAAAAAATGTTAATGTTTCTAGTAACGAATTTTTTATAGTTGATTATAATTCAGAAGAGGTTTTTTATTCTTTAGGAGTTGAAGGAAAATACAAATTGTCAGAAATTTAGAGGGATTTTATGAAGGAAAAAGAAATTGAGAGATTGAAAGCTTTAAAAGAGTTTGAAGAAAATTTATATAAAACTGGAATAAAAACAATTGCAGGAATAGACGAAGCAGGCAGGGGACCTTTAGCAGGTCCTGTTGTAGTTGGTGTAGCTATTATGAATCCAGCCTCTTTTATAGAAGGCGTAAATGATTCTAAAAAAATTTCAGAGAAAAAAAGAGAAGAATTATACGAAAAAATCACAGAAGAAGCTATAGATTGGGCAGTAGGAATTGTTGACCAGCAAGAAATTGATGAAATAAATATATTAAATGCAACTAAAAAAGCACTTCACATGGCAATTGAAAATTTAAAAATTAAACCAGATAGAATAGTTGTGGATGCCCTAGAACATATTGATACTTGTGGTATACCATACACATCAATAATAAAAGGAGATGCAAAGGTATATAGTATTTCAGCAGCATCAATAATTGCAAAAGTTACAAGGGATAGAATAATGAAAGAATATGATGAAATATACCCAGATTACGGCTTTGCAGCACACAAAGGTTATGGAACAGCAAAGCATATACAAGCAATTAAACAGTTTGGACCATGCCCAATACATAGAAAAACATTCATAAAAAATTTTATATAAGGGAGGAAAAAATGAATATAAAAGAAGTAATTGCCCATAAGAGGGACAAAAAAGTATTAAGCAAAGACGAAATAAACTATTTTATTACAGAATATGTAAAAGAAAATATAACTGATTATCAAGCTGCAGCATTGGTAATGGCAATATACTTAAATGGCATGACAAAAGAAGAAACAACAGACCTTACTCTTGCTATGGCACATTCAGGGGAAATACTAGACTTATCAAAAATAGGCAAAACAGTGGTTGACAAACACTCAACAGGAGGAGTAGGAGATAAAATCACCATAGTATTAATGCCAATAATAGCATCACTTGGGATTCCAGTTGCAAAAATGTCAGGAAGAGGACTTGGCTTTACAGGAGGCACAGTAGATAAACTAGAATCAATACCAGGATACAATACACAAGTTGAAATGGATGATTTTATTAAAAATGTACAAAAAATAGGAATAAGTGTAATAGGCCAAACATCTAATTTAGCACCAGCAGATAAAAAGTTATACTCATTAAGAGATGTTATAGCATGTGTTGATAATAAGCCACTTATAGCATCAAGTATAATGAGCAAAAAAATAGCAGCAGGTGCAGAAAAAATAGTGCTAGATGTAACAGTTGGAAGTGGAGCTTTCATGCAAACAAAAGAAGATGCAGTAGAAATATCAAAAATGATGAAAGACATAGGAACTCTAGCTAATAGAGAAACAGTTTGCGTTCTTACAAATATGGATGAACCTGTTGGAAAAGCAATTGGAAACATATTAGAAATAAAAGAAACAATAGAATGCCTAAAAGGCAATATTCCAGAAGATATTAAAGAAATAATACTAGGAATTGGAGCTCAAATAATATATTTAGCAGGAGAAGGAAACGATTTAGAAGAAAATAAAAAAAGAATATTAGAAAATATACAAAATGGAAAGGCTTATAAAAAATTCCTAGAACTTGTAGAAAATCAAAATGGAGATATAAGTTATATAGAAAATCCAGAAAAATTTGAAAAAGCTAAATACATATTGCCTGTATATAGCCCAAAAGACGGATATATACAAAAACTTAATGCAAGAGAAATTGGCGAAACATCAGTAGATTTAGGAGCAGGAAGAGTAAAAAAAGAAGATGGAATAGACTACAGTGTTGGAATATGGCTAGAAAAGAAAATAGGAGACAAGGTTAAAGAAAACGAAATACTAGCATACATTCATGCAAATGACGAAATAAAAGGTAAAAAAGCAGTAGAAGAAGTGCAAAATGCATATAAAATAGTTAATGAAGAAGTAAGTCCAGAAAAATATATAATAGATATAATTTAGGAAGGAAACAACAATGAATTTATTGGAAAATTTAAATGATAAACAAAAAGAAGCAGTATTAGCCACAGAAGGACCATGCCTTGTTATAGCAGGTGCAGGTAGTGGAAAAACAAAAGTTTTAACACATAAAATAGCATACTTAATAGAAGAAAAACAAATAAAGCCATGGAATATCTTAGCAATAACATTCACAAATAAAGCTGCAAATGAAATGAAAGAAAGAATAACAAACCTTATCGGGGAAAATGCAAATGAAATGTGGATAGGAACATTTCACTCAATATGCATACGAATACTTAGAAAATATATAGATAGAATAGGATTTAATAGCGACTTTATAATATTTGATACATCAGACCAAAAGACACTAGCAAAGCAATGTATAAAATCTTTAAATTTAGATGATAAAATATTTACAGACAGAGGGGTAATATCAGAAATAAGCAATGCAAAAAATGAAATGCTAACACCAATGCAATACAAACTAAGAACAAACAATGAAATGAGAAAAGAAAAAATTGCAGAAGTATATGATATGTATCAAAGAAAATTAAAAGAAAACAATGCACTAGATTTTGACGATATAATAAATTACACAATCCAAATACTAACAGAAAATCCAGATGCACTAGAATACTATTCAGAAAAATTCAAATATGTGTTAGTAGACGAATACCAAGATACAAATAAAGCGCAATTTACACTTATAACATTACTTTCAGGCAGATATGGAAACATTACAGTTGTAGGTGATAACGACCAAGGAATATACTCATTTAGAGGAGCAGACATAACAAACATATTAAACTTTGAGAAAGATTTCCCAGGCACAAAAATAATAAAATTAGAACAAAATTATAGGTCAACAAAAGCAATATTAGATGCAGCAAATGCAGTTATAAAACATAATGAAAAAAAATACGAAAAAAACTTGTGGACAGAAAAAGAAGGTGGAAAACTTCCTTGTATTGCGAGACTAGATAATGAGTATGAAGAAGCAAACTATATTGTAGAGCAAATAAATAGACTAAAAAGAGAAGAATATTATAAATATTCAGATTTTACAGTATTATATAGAATGAATGCACAATCACGTAGTATAGAAGATATATTCAGAAGAGAAAATATTCCATATAAAATGATAGGTGGATTAAAATTCTATGAGCGTAAGGAAATTAAAGATACAATAGCATATTTAAGATTAATACATAATCAAGCAGATAATTTAAGTTTGCAAAGAATTATAAATGAGCCAAAAAGAGGAATAGGCTCAACAAGTATGGAAAAAATAGAAAGTATTGGAGCAGCTAACAATATTTCAATGTATAATGTTATTAAAAATGCTGAACAATATGGACTAAACAAAGTATTTTTAAACTCAAGAGAATTTATAAATACAATAGAAGATTTAGCAAGTAAAAAAGACAAAATGCTAATATCAGAATTAATTAAAGAAGTTTTAAATAAAACAGGATATACAAGAGCATTAGAACTAGAAAATACTGCGCAAGCAGAAAGCAGAATAGAAAACATAAATGAGTTTTTAACAGTAGCAATGGAATTTGAAGAAGAAAATGCAGAAAATTCATTAGCAGAATTCTTGGAAAGCATAACCCTATCTAGTGATATTGATGGTATGGAAGAAACAGATGACTCTGTAACTTTAATGACACTACACAGTGCCAAAGGACTAGAATTTCCAGTTGTTTTCCTAATAGGAATGGAAGAAGGCCTTTTCCCAAGCTACAGGTCAATAGGTGAACAAAGGGAGCTTGAAGAAGAAAGAAGATTATGCTATGTTGGAATAACAAGAGCTAGAGAATATTTATTCTTAACATGTGCAAAACAAAGAACAATCTTTGGTTCAACAACATTTAATAAAATCTCAAGATTTATTGAAGAAATTCCAAAAGAATTGCTAGAAGGTGCAGATGAATTAACAAAACCAAAGAAAACTTTGGAAAAAACCGAATGGCAATATGGAAGCAAAGCTAAACAAGGAACATCTTTTGTGATTACGGGAAGCAGAATTCAAAGTGAACCAAGCTTTAGTTTTAGAACAGCAGAAACATTTTTAAATAATATTACAGCAAAAACAACAACAAATGTGAATTTGGACCAATATAAGACTGGTCAAACTATTTATCACAAAAAGTTTGGAGAAGGCGTAATAACAGAAATATCACCAGAGGGAGACGACTTAAAATTAGATATAACATTTGAAAAAGTTGGACATAAGAGATTAATGGCAAAATTTGCCGGATTAGAAATAAGATAAATTCAAGCAAGATATGCAAAAATGCATATCTTGTTTTGCATAAAAAAACAAAAAAAGTTAATAATACATTCATAAAAAGTAAAGAAAGGATGAGAAAAAAATGGCAAATTTAACTCAAGTGGAATTACAAAATTTGAGGCATTTAATTGGAGCAGAAGACACATCATATCAAAAATTAAACACTTATGCTTCACAGTGCGTTGACCCACAAATAAAGCAAATGTTTACAAAAGCTGCTCAAGATTGCTTAAATACTAAGCAAAAATTGCTAACTTTTTTAAATTAGGAGGTATGGAAGATGGAAGAAAAATATATGGTTAATGATATTTTGGAAAGCACAAAAGCGGGACTTACAACATACCAAGGTGTTATATCAGAAGCTGAAAATATTCAATTAAGACAAGCGATTCAAGATATAAGAAATAATGATGAATCATTTCAATATGAACTATTCAAAGTAGCAGAACTTAAAGGATATTACACACCAGCTGGAAAAGCTCCACAAACTGAAGTTGATAAAGTAAAAAACGAAGTATCACAATAAAACACAGGCGAGTACAATACTCGCCTAAGCAAAAGAAAACCGGAGAAAATGAGAGAAAAATAGAGAAAATAATAGTAAATTACTTAAAAACTAGAAAAAATATAAACATATAAAACTTGCCAAAATAGACAAAAACAGGTAAAATAAACAAGATTGTAAGTTAATAATCAAAAAAGAAGAGGTGTTTATTATTTTAAAAAGTTTAAAAAACATATTCATACACGTTAGAAGCTCATTAAAATTTATTTTGATGATAGCAGTTGCAGTAATAATAATAATAGGAATCATTTCAATTTTTTATAAACCCACATATTCAGTTACTTTAAACGGCGAATTTGTAGGATACACTACAGATAAGAATGAATTACAAAAGAATATTAATGATTATATGAAGGGTGTTGAAACAGAGAATATAGCATTTAGAGATATAGAAACATTACCAGAATATTCTTTATGTTTTGTAAAGAAAGATAGCCCAGATAATAGTGAAGAAATTTTAGAAAAAGTAAAAAGCTTAGGAACAACATATTATGAATATTATGCAATAATGTTAAAAGATGAAGAAAAATACTATGTTTCTAGTAAAGAAGAAGCAGAAGAAGTAATAGATACATTAAAGAAAAAGGATAGCAACAACATTAAAGATATTGCATATACTCAAATATATAACACAGAATCAACTGATTTTACAGATGAAGATACAATAGTTGCAGGGTTATATGAAAAGAAAAAAGTTTATACATATTCAGGCTCATATAAAATTGCTTCTTCAAAGGTTGATTTAGGAATAAGTTTAATAAAACCAATTTCATCTGGTTATACAATAACATCAAGATTTGGAACAAGAAGTAGTGGAATGCACACAGGACTTGATATTGCAGCACCAAAAGGAACAGCAATACATGCAGCAGCATCTGGAACAGTAGTAGTATCAGGTGTATCAAGTACTGGTTATGGAAAATATATTATAATTTCACATGGAAATGGTGTTCAAACTCTATATGGGCATTGTAGTGCTTTATATGTAAGTGAAGGAGATTATGTTGAACAAGGCAGTACAATAGCAGCAGTAGGGTCAACGGGAAATTCTTCTGGACCACATTTACATTTGGAAATTAGGATAAATGGTTCAAGATATAATCCACAATATTATTTATATTAAAAATAAAGGCGACTATTAAATAGTCGCTATTTTTATGTCGTTAAAATATTTTAAACATGTTGAAATCGCGTCTTTTGGCATAATTACTTTTCCATATTCATAAAGCTTTCTTTCTACTAATGAGGCATCTTTTTCAATTGAGCCAAATTCAGAAATTGAGTATGTAAAATTTTTCAAACTAGCCATATCAAGCCTTAAGCCTTTTACAACAAGGAAATATTGGCCTTGAAAGCAAATTAAACAAGAATTTTTAAGCTTTGTAATATAAGGTGAAAGTGGACTTTGCGCAAAATATTTGCAAAATTCACAATAATTATCAAAAGTATCAAATTTATATATTAAAAGAGCTTTATTAGGCTTAATATTTCTTCTCTTAATTTTTGGATATCCTGGCAGAGCTCCTTTTTCAGATTTTGTTCTAGTAATCGTAAAAATAAAATTGCCGGTCAGATGATGCAAGAGCCTCAATAATAAGCTTATAATCCGCTGTATTAAATCCAACTTCAGCATTTGCAGTATCTAACATATCTAGGAAAAATTCCTGAGACTCCAATGAGTTAGACATAAAATCATGCACATTTATATTTTTGGATTTCAAATCATCTAAATTCAAAAAAATCCTAATTTTATTTTCATTCAATTTTTCAATACGCATTAAATAAATACCTCCAGATTGTTTTAATAATATAATTATATCACCATTTTCCTTAAAAATAAATGATTAAATAATGGAAAAAATGTAATTTATATATAATATTAAAACATAGTAAAAATGTGATTTTAAAATTATAGCATATTTTTAATAAAAAACAAACATATATCTTGAAAAAAAATCCAATTGAATATATAATTATGTGGAAAACAAAAGTAGGAGGAAATATATGGCTACAAGAGATAAAAATATTTGGGTATTAATTGTTTTTTTACTTGCTGGATTAGTCCTAGGAGGGCTTTTGGGTGAGTTTGCATCTAAGGTGGATTTTTTATGGTGGTTATCCTATGGAGATAGCTTTGGGCTTACTTCACCAGTTGAGTTGGATTTGCAAGTAATAACAATTACATTCGGATTAAGATTTAGAATGAATGTTGCAAGTATAATAGGAATGGCGTTAGCAATATTTATTTATAGAAAAGTGTAGAAAAAATATGTGGGGGTAAATTAAAGAGAAAGGAAACATATATGAAAATCAAAGATTTACCTCAATCAGAAAGACCCTATGAAAAATTAGAACATTATGGAGAACAGAACTTATCTAATGCAGAATTATTGGCAATAATAATAAAATCAGGTACAAAAGACGAATCATCTATAATAATAGCACAGAAGATTTTAAGTTTAAACACTGGAATGCATTCTAATAATTTGCGATTCTTGCAGGATATATCCATAGAAGAATTTATGCAAATAAAAGGAATTGGAAAGGTAAAAGCAATTCAACTAAAAGCAATATGTGAACTCACCAAAAGAATGGCAAGGCCGATAAATGAGCAAAAGCAAACAATTAAATCTCCAAAAGATGTTGCAGAAATGTTAATTCCCGAACTAAGATATGAAAAACAGGAAATTGTAAGAGTTATTGTTTTGAATAATAAAAATGTAGTTCTTAAAGTTGCTACTATTTCACTCGGAGGTAGTAATTTTGCGTGCATAGAACCACGAGACGTATTATCGGAAGCAATAAAAATGCAAGCACCTAGGATAATACTTGTACATAACCATCCAAGTGGAGATAGCACTCCAAGCAAAGGAGACTTTAAGGTTACTGATAGAATTTTTGAAGCAGCATCACTTATGGGCATAGAACTTTTAGATCATATTATAATAGGAGATGGAAACTACAGAAGTTTATTATTAGAAAAAAATAGAAAATAAAGGCATTTTTGTATGTTAAGTGTATAAACATTTTTAGCCGAAAGGAAGATAATATTATGATGAATATGTTTAGTCTTAATGGTAAAGATTTAGGAATCGATTTAGGAACAGCCAATACCCTAGTTACTTTAAAAGGAAAAGGAATAGTACTAAGAGAGCCTTCAGTAGTTGCAATAGATAAAAAAACAAATGAAATATTAGCAACAGGCTATGAAGCAAAGGAAATGCTTCGGAAGGACTCCAAGTGATATAGAAGCAATTAGACCAATGAAAGACGGCGTAATTGCAGATTTTACGGCAACACAGCTAATGCTTAAAAACCTAGTTACCAAAGTATGCCAAAGATATAACGCTGGAAGGCCAAGAGTTGTTGTTGGGGTTCCATCAGGAATAACTGAAGTTGAAGAAAGAGCAGTTGAAGAATCAGTTATTCGAGCTGGTGCAAAAGAAGTTCTATTAATAGAAGAACCAATGGCAGCTGCAATTGGAGCAGGTTTAGATGTTGCAGAACCTACAGGGAATATAATTGTAGATATAGGTGGAGGAACTACAGAAGTTGCAGTAATATCACTAGGAGGAATAGTAGTAAGTAATTCCCTAAGAACCGCCGGAGATGAACTTGATGAAGATATTATAAATTTTGTAAAAAGGGAACTAGGACTTGCAATAGGTGAAACTACAGCAGAAGAAATAAAAATCCAAATAGGCTCAGCAATGCCACTTATGACAGAGATGAGCATGGAAATAAAAGGCAGGGACTTACAAACAGGTTACCCAAGAACTGCAATAGTAACATCTTCACAAATAGAACAAGCAATGAGAAATTCAATTGCTGAAATAATAGATGTAGTAAAAGTAACTCTTGAAAAAACTCCGCCAGAACTTGCAGCAGATATAGTTGAAAAAGGAGTTGTACTATCAGGAGGAGGAGCATTAATTAAAAATATAGATAAAGCAATTAGCCAAAAAATCGAAATGCCAGTATATATTGCAGAAGACCCACTAGAATGTGTAGTAAAAGGAACAGGCAAAACACTAGCAGATATTGAAAAACTAAAGAGCGTTTTGATAAATGCAAGAAAAAGAAGATAGTTTTTAAATACAGGAGGCTAAGATGCATAAAAATCATAAAAGTGAGATAATAGGCATAATAGTAACAATAATAATACTTACAACATTAGTAATTATTAGCAATACAGACATTTCAAAATTTTCAAAAATAGATTCGATTGCAAATAAATTGGTTATGCCAATTCAAAATGGTTTAACATATTTAAAAAATAAAATCGCAAAAAATAATAGCTTTTTTGAAGATATAAATAACTTAAAAAAAGAAAATGAAGAGCTAAAAAATAAAAATGAAGAATTAATTAAAACAGTAAGCGAGCTTGGTATTATAAAGGCGGAAAACAAAACATTAAGAGAATATGCAAATTTATCTGACAAATATACAAAATACTCTACAGTGCCTGCATATATAATAGATAGAGACTCAAGTAATTTTAGTAGTACAATTGTAATAAATGTTGGAACAAAAGATGGCGTGGATAAAAATATGGCAGTTGTATCATGGCAGGGAGTAGTTGGTCATGTAATATCAGCAACTGAAAATACAGCCAAAGTTCAACCCATAATAGATCCATCAAGTAGCATAAGTGCAATAATGAACATATCAAGGGATAATGTAATAGTAAAAGGAGAATTGGGGGATAGTACAAAATTAAAGGCAACATATATAGGAGCAGAAGCAGACTTAGTGGTAAATGATGATGTTGAAACATCAGGCTTAGGAGGAATATATCCCAAAGGCTTAAAAATAGGTAAACTAGAAAAAATAGTAGAAGCATCGAATATTACAGAAAAATATGGTATAATTGAACCAGCTGTTGATTTTTCTAAATTAGAAACAGTGTTGGTAATTGTAAAATGAAAGGAATTGAATTAAATGGAAAATGATATATATGTAACCCCGTTAAGTGGCAGATATGCAAGTAAAGAAATGAACAAATTATGGTCAAACAACACAAAATATTCAACATGGAGAAAATTGTGGGTAGCACTTGCTGAAACAGAAAAAGAATTAGGCTTAAATATCACACAAGAGCAAATAGATGAAATGAAAGCAAATGTTAGTAATATAGATTATGATGTTGTATCACAAAGAGAAAGAGAATGTAGACATGATGTTATGGCACATGTATATGAGTTTGGAACAAAATGCCCAAATGCAAAACCAATAATACATTTAGGAGCAACATCTTGTTATGTAACAGATAATACAGATATTATCATAATGAGAGAAGCATTAGGCTTAATAAAACAAAAATTAATTGTAGTAATAAACAACTTGAAAACTTTTGCAGACGCATATAAAGGCATTCCATGTTTAGGCTATACACATTTTCAGCCAGCACAATTAACAACTGTTGGAAAAAGAGCAACCCTATGGCTTCAAGATTTATTAGAAGATTTAACAGAACTTGAATTTGTAGAAAAAAACTTAAAATTACTAGGCTGCAAAGGCACAACAGGAACAAGTGAAAGCTTTATGAAACTATTTAAAGATGAAGAAAAAGTAAAACAAATAGATACAAAAATTGCTCAAAAAATGGGATTCCAAAAAACTTTTGCAGTATCTGGCCAAACATATACAAGAAAAGTGGATTCAAGAGTTCTAAATTGCCTTGCAGGAATAGCAGAAAGTGCCTCAAAATTTGCAAATGACATGAGATTATTACAGCACGAAAAAGAATTAGAAGAACCGTTTGAAACGAAGCAAATAGGCTCATCAGCAATGGCATATAAAAGAAATCCAATGAGAAGTGAAAGAATTAATTCATTGTCTAGACATGTAATAACATTAAGCACAGATACAAAAATTACAACAGCAACACAATGGCTAGAAAGAACATTAGATGATTCTGCCAATAAAAGAATATGTGTTCCAGAAAGTTTCTTGGCAGTTGATGGAATACTTAAAATATATGCAAACATCACATCTGGAATTGTAGTCTATGAAAACAGAATTAGAGCAAATATTATGGAAGAATTACCATTTATGGGAACAGAAGAAATACTTATGAATGCAGTACTAAAAGGTGGAGATAGACAAGAATTACATGAAAAAATTCGTGTATATTCAATGGAAGCTGCAAAGCAAGTAAAGGAATATGGAAAACCAAATGATTTAGTATCAAGAATTGCAGGAGATGCAAGTTTTGGACTAACAGAAGAAGAAATAATAAATATTTTAAAACCAGAACACTTATGTGGAAGAGCAAAAAATCAAGTTACAGATTTTATTGAGCAAGATGTAAATCCAATAATAGAAAAATATAAAAATTTATTAGAAAATGTAGATACGCATTTAGAAGTATAAAAAAATGGCCAAACTGGCCATTTTTTATCTTTCATAATCATCATCTATCTGTCTTTGAAAATCAATTTTCCTGTTTTTGATTTTTTCATTGTCTTTCTTTTTTGAAGTATGTGCTATATTAAAAGGTGTTCTTTGAACTGGCTCTTTTTCTTCTTTGCCTTGCTTAGAAAGAGAAGTAGAAGCGCCTCCACCAGTAGAACTATTTGGCTTTGATGATAGATACAATGCATTTTCTTCATCAAATTCAAGTTCATCTTCAAGCTTATTTTCCATAAAGCAAAATAAATCATAATCAATAGTAGAATCCTTAATAATATTAGCTTTTTCATTGTTTTGCTCAATAACTCCAAGTTTATAAATATCATCATGAGTAAGTTCATTATTAGAAGATAAAATCCCAAGAAATTGCAATACAGAGGCTTTTTTTATACTATCTATACTCACATACTCATCACGAGACAAAAGGCCATTTGCATTTGTTTCCATTTCAGGAATTCTAAAATCTGCGGGAGAAAGTTCTCCACCAAATCTATTCATAAGTGTTGAAACAATAGATTGTTTTACACTAGGTTCAAAACTATTAATATATTGTTTGTATTTACAAATCCAATCGAAAAGAGCCGCAACATCTCCTGAGTTCGCTTGAACAATATTAGAAAAATCGTAAAAAGCATCTTTACTAATTAAACTAATATTTTTTTGAAGTTCAAGAGGAATAACATCTCCATTACTTAAATCAATATCATCAATTCCTAAAACACGGTTTCTATTAGATTCGCTCACAAGCTTTGGTACAACATGAGGATATTTCTCTTTTAAATATTTTAGAGGATATTCTTTATACAATGTATTTAAATCTTTGTCTAATTTTTTTTCGTCTTTATGAACTTCGGCTTTTTCAAAGATTTTACGAAGTTTTTCAAGCCCTTTTGATGGATCTTTTTTAGAAAGAGCCTCAAAAGCTAAAAATCCCTTTAGCACAGTTTCTAAAAATTCTTTACTAAGCATATATTTAATTTTGTATTTTAAATCATCACTAAACAAATCAATTGGATAACGTTTTTTCCATTCATTAAGGTCTTGCTGAAATTTAGCAAAATTACCAGTTGATTGTGCAAAAGCAAAAATTTCACAAAGTTGAAAATACGCTTCTTGTTCATTGAAATCTCTAAGTTTTGCCTTGGTTTCGTTTGTTATTTTATCCATATCTATAACGGTAGTGTCCATATAAAACCTCCATTTTTTTTACATAACTATATTATAACATGTATTTTTTTACTAAACAATTGATTTTGATAAATTTTAATGATAAAATTAAAAAGGTGAAGAAAATGGAAAAAAGAAATAATACAAGAAAAATAATGGTTGGAAATGTTCAAATAGGTGGACAAAATAAAGTTGTAATACAATCAATGACAAATACAAAAACAAAAGATGTAAAAAATACAGTAAATCAAATATTAAAGCTAGAAGACGCTGGATGTGAAATTGTAAGAGTTGCATGCTTAGATGAAGAAGATGCAAAATCAATTAAAGAAATAAAAAAGCAAATACATATCCCAATAGTTTCTGATATTCATTTTGACTATAGAATAGCACTAGCTGCGGCAAAAGCTGGTGTTAATAAAATAAGAATAAATCCAGGAAATATTGGTGGAGTAGATAGAGTAAAACAAGTTGTTGAAGCTTGCAAAGAAAGAAAAATCCCAATTAGAATAGGGGTAAATAGTGGCTCAATGCCAAAAGATATTTTACAAAAATACGGTGGGAAACCTACTGCAGCGGGGATGGTTGAAAGTGGACTAAGACATATAAAAATTTTAGAAGATTTGGATTTTTTCGATATAGCATTATCACTAAAGGCATCAGACTTAAATTTATGCATTGAAAGTTATGAAGAAGCATCAAAAACAATAAATTACCCATTACATCTTGGAGTAACACATGCAGGTACTGAATTTAGTGGAACAGTTGCTTCAAGCATAGGCCTTGGAACGCTACTTAGAGAAGGAATTGGAGACACAATGAGGGTATCATTATCAGCAGACCCTGTAAAAGAAATAAAAGTTGCAAAGGAGATATTAAAAGACTGCAAACTATATAAATCACCTACACTAATAGCATGCCCAACATGTGGAAGAATACAATATGACTTAATACCAATAGCAAATGAAATAGAAGAATTTTTGCAAACAATTCATAAAGATATAACAGTTGCAGTAATGGGATGTGGAGTAAATGGCCCAGAAGAAGCAAAACATGCAGATATAGGTATTGCAGGAGGAGTAAAAGAAGGTCTATTATTTAAAAAAGGCGAAATAGTAAAAAAAGTAAAGCAAGAGGATATAGTAAAAACATTAAAAGAAGAAATTATGAAAATGTAGGAGAATGATAATGAATATAATACTTGGAAAAACAGCTGGATTTTGCTTTGGCGTCAGAAATGCAGTAACAAAGGCCCAAGAGGCTATAAAAAACAATGAAAAAATTAGCTGTTTGGGAGAATTAGTACATAATACTCAAGTTACCGAAAAACTAAAAAAAGATGGAATAAAATTTATTGATAATATTGAAGAGGCCGAGGAAACAGTAATTATTAGATCACATGGAGCAGAAAAAGAAGTATACGAAAAGGCTGAAGAATTAGGCATTAAGCTAATTGATTTAACATGCCCAAAGGTTTTGAGAATCCATAATATCGTTCAAAAATATGTAAATGAAGGATACTTTATAATTATCACAGGCAAAAAAGCACATCCAGAAATGGTCAGTACACTAAGTTTTTGCCCTAATTCATATTTCTGTATAGAAAGTGAAGATGATATTTCTAAAGCAATAAATGAATATAGAAAATCAAAAAAGAATAAAGTATTATTAATATCACAAACCACATATAGCCTAGAAAAATTCAATAAAATTGCAAAAGAATTAAAAAAATATTTGGAAAAAATGGAAATTATAAATACCATATGTAATGCCACAAAAGAAAGACAAGAAGAAACAGAAATGCTTGCAAAACATGCAGATTATATGATAATAATTGGAGGAAAACACAGTTCAAATTCAAATAAATTATATGATATTGCTAGAAAATATTGTAAACATACCCAATTTATTGAAACGGCAGAAGAACTTGAAATAGACTCAATAATGTTAGCTAGCGAAATTGGGGTAATGGCAGGAGCGTCCACTCCAGAAGAAAGTATTAAGGATGTTATTGAAAAACTTACGAAATTATGATAAAATAAAAAAGGAGTATTAATAATTAAAGAAAGGCGGGCAAAAATGAACCAAATTTTAATAGCCGAAAAATTATATGTAACACCAGGAACTAAAAGAAAAAAACGAGTTTTTAAAATAGAATTTATATTGTCAGTTGTAGCTTTAATCGGCTTATCAGCTTATGGAATTTGTTCAGCTTATGATAAAAGCAAGGGAGAGGCTGTTTCTAAAGAAATCTTGGCAGCAATGGAAGTTCAGCCTGAAAAAACAACAGTTGAAGAGCAAGCAGTTGTCCTTGTGTTAAATAGTAAAAATGGAACAGGAAGTTCAGTAAATATCGATGAAATTGAAAGAATCACAGTTGAAAGAGAAATAACAGTGCCAGACGAGCAAAAAGTAAAAGCAAAAGATGGTACAGTTTATTATACAATTGGAAGAATAAATATACCAGCAATAAAATGTGAATATCCAATATTATCAAGTGATACAGAAAGTTTTGACACATTACTTAAAATTGCACCAGTAAAATTTTATGGCTCAAACCCTAATGAAATAGGCAATTTATGCATAGTAGGACACAACTATAAAAATTCCCAATTTTTCAGTAAAGTACCAAAACTTGAAAATGGAGACATAATAGAAATAAGCGATACTTTTGGAAAAACAATAAAGTATAAGGTTTATGATAAATACATAGTATTAGAAACAGATACAAGCTGTACAAGTCAAATGACAGAAGGAAAAAGAGAAGTAACTTTAATTACTTGCACAAATGCAAATGACGAACACAGAGTAATAATAAAGGCAAGAGAAATATAACTCTTGCCTTTATTTTTAATTAAATTTATATATTGTTGTGCTTAAATATCTAGTATTGGCTTTTAAAAGTGGTGATTTAAAGCCATCTTGATTTATAGAATTTGGTAAAAAGCCTGTTTCTAGGCAAAGCCCACTGCGATTTGGATATAAATATCCGCCTTTTCCAGTTTGAGGAACTTCATCAATGTAATTTCCAGTATAAAACTGCAATGCAGGGCAGTCAGAAAATACTTCTAAGCTTATATTGGTTTTGTCAGATTTAACATTTGCAATCTTTTCTAAACCTTCTTTAGCTTTATTAATAAGAAAACTATGGTCATAGCCTTTAGTTAATTTTATTTGTTCAAATTCTGAGTCAATTCCATCAGATATTTTCCTAAAATTTGTAAAATCTAACGGAGTATTTTCTACGTCAATAAGCTCTCCCGTAGGGATTGATTCATTATCAACCTCTGCAAACTTTTTGCTATTAATCTGAACTAAATGCGAAAGAACTGTACCACTATTATGACCATTTAAGTTAAAATATGTGTGGTTAGTCATATTTGCAACAGTATCTTTATCTGAAATACCATCATAAGAAATTTTTAGCTCATTATTATCTGTTAAAGTGTATGTAACAGTAATATCAAAGCTTCCAGGAAATCCTTGGTCCATATCAGGACTATGTAACTTAAATGAAACTGAATTTGTTTCTTTCTCCAAAGAATAATCCCAAATCCTTTTTTGATAGCCATTAAACCCACTATGTAGATTATTTTTATTCCTTTCATTTTTATCTAAATTATAAGTTTTACCATTAATTTTAAAACATGCATCACCTATTCTATTGCAATTTCTACCAACAATAGCACCAAAATAACAGTGATTTACCAAGTAATCATCAAGATTATCAAATCCTAATACAACATCCACGCTTTTTCCATTTTTTGGTGTAACCAATAGTGAAACTAAAGTTGCACCTAAATTTGTAATCCTAGCAGTCATTCCATTATTGTTTGTTAAATTAATTAAATCAACTTTTTCATTTGACTTTGTTTTGCCAAAATTTAGAACTGAAATACCCAAAATACATACCTCCCTAAGTAAATTTATGCTATGATTATATCAGAAAAAACAATAGAGGTAAAGTTCACATAACCAACCACGAAAAAATGCCGAAAAATGCGCGAAAACCCTTGAAAAAGTTTACATAAGAGTGTATAATAATAAGTGTATGAAAATGTCATAAAAATGTAAAAATGTGACTAAAATAACATGTATTTTAAATATCCCTAAGAGAGGCAATTTTAGACATAAAAAACTATTAGTTGACAATGTGGGGTAATAATATTATATTTATTTTAAGTTGTAGGAGGTTTATATGTTAAAAACAAGGAGAATTAAAAAAACAATTATTATATTTTTGATTATGAGTCTAATTTATGCTAATTGTAACACGGCTTTATTTAGCATTATTTCGTATGCCAATGATGTTAAAACAACTGGCATAGAAAACAGCGAAGAAAATGAAGAGCCTAAAGAGGAACTACAAATCGAAACAACCGAGTTTGTAAAAAACAAAATGTCTGAGCAAGAAACAGAATATCAAGAGGAATTAACAATTAATTTTTCACACGATAAAGCACTTAAAGAAATAACTGTTTCAGAGGATAAAACATTAATTACAAACGACACCCAAAGTGAAACCCAAGAAACAACTGAGACAGAAGAAAAAAGTCTTGCAAATGTTTTTTATAAATCTACAAAAATTAATAAAAATGAGTTAATTAACAAAATAGGAGAAAATGGAACTCTTGAAATTGATTATACAGTGCTTGAAACAACAAATAACACTGAAGCTCAGGTACAAAGTAATCAAAACAGTTTAGAAGAACCAGATTCTTATAGCATGACAATATTGAGCAATCTAAATGAAAATGGAGTTTTAAATCCAGGGGTAATTATTGCAGAAAATGGAAATGTTAAAATAGATAATTCAACTGTTGCAGATAGTGAAGGAAATATTACAATAATATATCCAAACAAAGTTAACTTTACAAGTGCAAAAATTTCAACAGACAACAAAGAAGTTTCAGATTTAAAAATTATTAATACAAGAACAATAGAAGCAATAGAAAATGTTGATAATGTTAAACTTCTAAAAATAACAAAAAGAATTTATGTTAAAGCAAGTGATGATGAAGTTCTATTAAATCTATATAAAACTACATCAAAGCAAATTGGCTATTCAAGAACAACTGCATTACTAGGAATTGATAGAGATAAATTTTCAACAAGAGTTGCAAACAAAACATATTTCACAATAACAATGAAAACAAATAGTGATATTTATGATTTATATAAAAATCCTCAATTTATAATAGAAGTGCCAGACATAGTAAGAGATGTAACTATTGATGGTACAGTATTAATAAATAACACAGTATTCACAATCGCTGAAACAAAAATTGCGGATTTGTCAACAGGAAATAAAGGAATACTTGTAAAACTAAATGGAGAACAAGTAGCAATGACATCAGAAGAAGAAAACACACAAATAGTTGTAGAAACAACAATTGAAACAGACAAACTAATTCCAACAGTAGAAAAAGAGTTTAATTTGTTCTATACAAATGAAGCTGCAAAATCTTACAATGTATCAGGAACAGCAACAATGGGTTCTGAAACAGTAAAAGTTCAATTTGTTTCAGATAAAGATATTATCACAGAAACAAAAGCAACTGTTGGAGAAAAAAGTGCAACAGCTAATAATACATTAGTTGTTACTACAGATGATGCAAGAACAGTTAAAATAGAAGAAACAATTATAAACAATACAGAAGAAAAAATAGATGCAGTAATTTTAGGTACTGTAACAAATATGAGTGAAATTGTAGAAATGCAAAATGTTTACTATACAGAAAATGAAAATGCAACAATAGATTTAACCAACACACAAAATGGTTGGTCAACAACTAAAACAGAGAATGCAAAAAAATATTTAATAGTTGTAAATAATTTTGAACAGGGACAAATAATAAAATATTCTTATTCAGTAAATATGGTAGACGGAATAAAAGAAGACTATGACCATGAGATTAAAATGGATATATACCAAAATAATGAAATTAAGAAAACATCAAAAGTAACAATCAGACAAGAAGCTAAGAGAGAGATTGAAGTTATTACAGATAAAATAAAAGCAAATATAGAAATTGATCATTCTATGAAATTAAAAATTATGAATGGTACAAAATTTAAAATTAATATAGAAAACTTAACAGACGAAGATATGTCTAATGTAACACTTGATGTCAAATTACCAATGGTATTTAAACAAATTTACTCAGTAGAAGAATTTGAAGGCTCTTCATGGGACCAAAAAACAAATATTTTACATATACCAAACATTACAATTGAAAAGAAATCTATCAAAACAATATTAATAAATATTGTACCAGAAGATTTTGAAAAAACAGTTGAAACAATAACAGCAACTGTTCTATATGAGGACAAAACTATTGAATTATCAGATTCAATCGAATTAATTGCTCCAGCAACTATTAAAGCAACCTTAACAAGCAATAAAGAAGGAGTAACATTAAAACCAAATGAAGAAATTATTTATACAGTAAATTTAAAAAATGAAAGTAGCGAATTTGCAAGTGTTAATGTAAAATTTCCAAGTATTACTCAATTTGATATTACTAAAATAGAGTACAAAAACAAAACAACAGGACAGACAAAATATATTTCAGGTGCAAGTATTTTAGGAGAAATAACATCAATTTACTTAAATGGCGAGGATGAAGCAGAAATTAAACTTTATTGCATTGCAAAAGAACTAGAAAACGATTCAACACAAGTTGTATATGCAAGCATTACAGGAAGACAAATTGTTGATACAGAAACAAATAAGTTAACAAATAAAATAAGCAAAAAAACACAAACAATACCAGACAACCCTGACAAACCAGATAAACCAGACCAACCAGATAAACCAGATAAACCAGACAAACCAGACGAACCTGTAGTTGTTAAGAATAATAACACAGTAAAAGGAACAGCATGGCTTGATAAAAATCAAGATGGTAGAAGAGATAACGATGAAATCTTATTAAAAGATATTCAAGCAGTTTTAATAGATTCAAAAACATCAGAAGAAGTTGCAAAAACTGTTACTGATGCAAAAGGTCAATATGAATTTACTAAAGTAAAAGATGGAAGTTACATTGTAGAGTTTAGATATAATACAGATACATTTACTGTAACAGATTATAAAAAACAAGGTGTAGATGAAGAACTGAATTCAGATGTAATTAGAACAACACAAAATGGAGAAACAGTTGCTAAGACAGAAGTAGTAGAACTTTCAGGAGAAAAAGTAGCAATATTTGATGCAGGATTTGTAGTTAATAAAAAATTCGATATGTGGCTAAATAAAGGCATTACAAAGGTTACAGTAAGAAATGATAGTGGAACAGAATCTTATTCATTTAACAGTGCAGATTTAGCTAAAGTTGAAATTAAAGATAAGTATGTAAAAGGTTCTATAATCCTTGTTGAATATGAGATTTCAATTACTAACGTTGGAGAATTAGAAGGATTTACAAAGAAAATTGCAGATAATATGCCAGAAGGAATGACATTTAATTCAGAATTAAATAGTGCTTGGTATGAAGGAACAGATGGAAAATTATATTGCAACAGTATGGCAGACAAAGAATTAGCACCAGGTGAAACAGCAATTGTAAAATTAATTTTAACAAAAGAGATGAAAGATGATAAAGTTGGAACAATTTTAAACAAAGCAAATATTGAAGAGGTTTACAATGAGTATCTAATTAATGATACAAATAAAGAAAATGATTCATCAGAAGCAAGTTTAATCGTTTCAATTAAAACTGGTCAAGCAGAATCTTATATGTGGCTTGTAATTGTGGTAATTGCAATTATAGGTATAGGAACTTTTGGAGTTATAAAAATTACTAATAAAGATGTAAACGTTGTAGAAGAAAGGAGAAAGTAAGATGTCCAAGAAAAAGATAGCAATCATAGGAATTGCAATTCTTATATTTTCTTTGAGTATAGGAATTGCAAGTAGATTCCTAAAAAATGAAGTTAAAGCTTTAGATTTACCAGTAGAAGGAAAAACATATACAGTTGGAATTGGTGGTGGAACTAATTATTCTTATCTATTTGATCCTTACTTATACTGTATAGAGCATGGATATGAATACAGTAGAGGAACATATAAATGTACTGAAGTAACAACAATAAACGATATTGCTAACTCAGCTAGAGTAGGTTATGCAGTTGCATATCAGGAAACTGGAAAAAGAGCGGTTGAAATTGATGCAGTTCAAAACTTGGTATGGAAATATGCAAAAGAGAATAATGCATTTGGTTCAGGCGATAGACAGAGCAAAGGTGAGAGCATTTTTGAGCCAGGTTATGCAGATGTAAATTCTTGGAATAATAATTGGTCTTATATTAATAATAACTTTATTTATAGTACAGATAGAAGCTATATTCCAGAATTAGCCAATAGAAGTACAGCATGGAATTACTATAGCAAAGAAAGAGAAAAATATATAAAATATAATGAGTTTGGTGAATTATCTGCAACAATCGCAGTTAATGATCATAATAATACTCAAAACAATATTTTCAAAATTAGCCCTGAAGAAGGAAAAACAATAGAAATTATTGGTGGGAAAATGGGACCATTTGTA
Source organism: uncultured Clostridia bacterium (assembly GCA_934167835.1). Lineage (GTDB taxonomy): Bacteria > Bacillota > Clostridia > TANB77 > CAG-508 > UMGS1781. The sequence goes on from CAKPLZ010000003.1 coordinate 131,449, forward strand.
ATTCAATATCCAAATTGTTCAATTAACGGTGTTGATTATATTTATGGAAACGTAACAATTTCAATAGGTGGAGAAACAGTAAATAGTTCTAACATTGTAGATGCAAATGGAAATTCAATTGCTAAATCAATGAAAACTAATAAGGAAGAAAATATTTCTTTACCAGGCAGTGGAGTAGAATTTTATATTAAAGTAAATGATGGTCAAAAACCTGAAGAAGTTTCAATACAATATTCTTGCACATATTTTTATGTAGATAAATATGCAAGGTTAGTAAACACAAGAGGACATAAAGATGATCAAACACTTATTCTTATTAAACAAGCAGCAAAAGATGTTTTTGTTGGAAGAAAATGGAAAGTTGTTGATGACAGCATCCAAATTCAATTAATAAAAAAAGGACCTTCTGAGGAAATAATTGATGCAAGATTTACTGTTAATCTTGAGAAATCACAAAATATTCAAATTATTTCAAGCAGTATTATAGCAAACACACAAGATAAAGGGGCAGCATCTATTAAACCAATTAATAAAGATGAAGATATAGTTATAGCTCTTGAAGAACAAGAAACAGCAAAAGGATATGTTAAATATGAATCACCTATTTTAGTTACTCTAAAATTTAATACAGAAAATAATAAATGGAAGATAACTAACATTGAAAAACCTACATATAATAATGGTCAAGAGGAAAATCTAATAATAGACCAAGACTCAACCGGTAAAATAATGGTCGTTACAGCTGTCAACAGAAGTGAAGAAAACTTACAACTTAACTTAGTTAAAAAAGGTCCAAAAGGAGAAAATGTAAATGCAACATTTTCAATTGTTGGAATAAATGGTGCATCTATTGTAGGAAGTAGTTCAGAGGTTATATCAAGTGCTAATCTAATCTTTAAGCCCAACAAAGATAGCAAACAAATTGTACTTGACTTAATGGAAACAAAAACAGAAGAAGATAAAGGTTATATTAAATATTCAGAGAAATTTAGTATTACATTTAATTATGATGAAACTGCTAAAAAATGGGTGTTAGCTTCTTATACTAAACCTCACTTTAGTGATGCAGGAACATCAGTTGAAGAGAATCTTGTTGTTACATTTAATAATAATGTTGCAACAATTACAGCAGTAAACAGAAGAAAAGAAAATTTATTGTTAAATCTTGATAAAGTTGGACCTAATGGAGAGGCTGTTGGTGCAGTGTTTAGCATTAGCGCTACAAATGCAATAGTTAATAGAAATACACTTGATACACATTATACAAGTTCAAACTTTGCATCACTTGAACCAATTGATATTAGTAAGCCAATTGAAATAACATTAACAGAGACGTCAGCAGATGGACAATATATTGTGTATAATAATTCATTGAAATTTTCTGTACAATATATACAATCAACTAAACAATGGCGTATTTATGGACAAAATAATGTTACATATACAAAAAATGGGGTAACATATACAGCAGATATTAAATTATCAGTTGTTGGAAATGATATTACAATTACAGCAGAAAACGATATTATAACAGTAAAACCAAGAGGACTTTCAGGAATAGTATGGCTAGATGGTCAAAGGGGATTAAAACCAGTACAGTCTGCAAATGGAAATAGAGAAGCAGACGAAAAAACTGTACAGGGAGTAATTGTAGAATTATGCTATAAATATGTTCCACTATCTGAAACAACAAAAGGTGGAAAAAAGAGAGAAGATTATTCAGGACATATACAAGGTCAATTTGATGAATTACATGTTGATAGAAGTACAACAACAGCGAAAGATGGAACATTCTCATTTGATAATATAGGAACATTAAAATCAACAGAATCATTATGGAATAATCATGCATATCAAAAACCTGTATATTCATGGGAACCAAAGAACGAGCAATGTACTCACATCGCAAAAAACTGTGTACACACATCATGTACAGCAGAATGTTTTAGACACGTCGCCTTAGATAGTATATGTAGAGGGGACATAGGTTATTGTGACCATGACTGTGGAGAAGCAGGTAACAGCCCTAGTGGATGTTATCAGAGAGTATGTAAACATGATGAACATACAGATGCGTGCATAGGAATAATATGTGGAAATGAGAAACACGAACACACAGCTGCATGTTATGGTCTCACATGCGATCATAAAGACGGACACGTAAGCAGTTGTTATAAATATGAGTGTACACATTCACATGCTAATGGATGTAGTGATAATCACCATGATTGGTACCATAGTGTAGATAATGGTGGGGATGTTGTTTGTTATTTAAAGAAAACCAAAATAACAACTAAAAACCCAGGAGGAGTTCACCACGATTGTGATGACCCAGAAAGTTATTATAGCGATAGTTCATATCCATGTTATTACTGTCCACAAAGTTGCCAAGACACAGTTGGTGTTCAATGGTGTATTAGATTTACTTATGATGGTGTAAACTATATTGCAACAGCTGCTTATGGATATGATTCTCCATGGGCTAGCTCAGTAGATTCTGATGCTAGAGAGGATGGAAGAGATGAGTTTAATCGTAAATTCCAGACTATAAATTCAGGCTCTAACATTAGTTATAGATATGAAAATAACAACACAGTAGCTAAATTCAACCCTGGTTACACTGAAGTAAATTCAAGTTTTACTTACGTAAGAGCAGGTAAAGCAAACAGTAATTATGAAATGGCAGCTTTAACTAAATGGGTCAACAGTGATGTTATGATGAACCAAATGAACAATGGTTGCATTGGATTTGGCTTAGTAAAAAGAGGTGTTGACTTAGCCACAGTTACAGATATTTACAAAGCTAGAGTGTATATAAATGGAGAAGAACAAATTTACAGTTATAATGATATTGCAAATTTAGGTAAAGATTCAAATGGTAACCCAATTATAGACAAATTACAAAATGTTAATGTTACATACAACCTATACCTATACAATTCAGATTATAACTACAGAATTGGTGATTATGAACTAGGAGCAGCAAAAAATGATATTTTAGTAACAAAGAAAAACGGTGCAGAAGATGAATTACAAGATGAAAGAGAAGCTGATGGAGACTTAAGCGTTCAAGTTATGTACCAAGTTCTATTAAATAATCAAAGTGCTGCGGATGCAAGAATTAACCAAATTGCATACTATTTTGATAGAAATTATGATCTTGATTCAGTAAGAACATCAGATGGAACAGGCTTAGCATATTCAGGATTAACACTTGAAACTGTAAATGGTGTTACATATAATAAAGTAATTATTAACACAAGCTCATTTGCAAACTTTAATAGTACAACAAATCAAAAAATTATATACTTACAATTTACAGTAAAGAAAGACAATAACAAAATACCTTTAACAACATATAAAAACTGGGTAGAAATCACAGAATACTCTACTCCAGATGGATTAATAGATTGCGATTCTAAACCAGGAAACATTAAAGATGGACATTTTGAAGACGACTCAGATGATGCACCAGGATTAGAAATCAAACTAAATAATGAACAAAGAATTGTAAGTGGTTTCGTATTTGAAGATGGTAAGCCATTTGTAGAAGCAGCATACAATGTTGGCAATGGTGTATATGATAATGGCGAAGGAAAATTAAATGGAGTTATTGTACAGTTAATAGAAATTAAAAAGACTACAATAGGAAACACAACATTAAACCTAGAATATATTTGGCAAGAAACAGTATCTGGTTCAAATACAGTTAAATACTTGACAGCAGATGGCCAATCTCAAGGAACTTATGGAGTATCAAACGGAACAGGTGAATACACATTTAATCAAGACATAATTCCTGGAAAATATATCATAAGATTTATCTACGGAGATGGAACATATTTTGATACAACAATTGACGGAACAGCAACATCACAAGCACAAAAAGAAAGCATAATGAAATATAATGGCCAAGATTATAAGTCAACAATAGATATTGGTTACAAAGAAGAAAACTTCGAGAGTATACCATATAGCTCAAATGCTTCAAAAGCTAGAGACAATGAAGCAAGAAGACTTGAAGAAATGGCGTATGCAAATACAATAACAGTTGCAACAAAAGGCAATATTGATACAATAGATTCAAAAGAAAAATTAGATAAAACATGGATGTGTGCAGATTCTTCAATACTTTCACTAGAAGTATCAAAGAATAACTCAAATAGTAATGGAGGAACAATCACAGCAGGTGATTATCCAGGAGATTATTTAGTAAGAGACGTTAAATTTGGTTTAGTTGAAAGATTACGTGCATTAATAACAGTTGAAAAGCACATAACATCATTAAGAATTGATAACAATATTGCAGATGCAATAGCAAACTGGACTAATATTGATAATGCTTTAAATGATTCAAGCAACACATTAATACTTGGTGCAAATACAGGTACAAAGAAAGTAGTTGCAGATATTACAAATAAAAACAGAAACAACAGAGGTATGTGGAAAGTAGAAGCAGAAATTGATAAACTTGCAGGAGAAGGATTATACATCACTTATGGCTACAGAGTTAGAAACTTAGGTGATGCAGAATATGTAGGTCAAGACTTAATAAATGAATTAAAATCAAAAACTTATGACCAAATTGCAAATGAATCATATAATGCATTCTATAATGGAACAAGTAGCATTGGTAAATACCTAGGAAGTGCATATTATTCAGGAAATCCTGAAGAAGAAGGTAATATCAAAGTAGGAACAAGCTTCCAAGTTGAAGACTACTTTGAAAATACAAAAACAAACCCACTAGAACTAGATACATCAAGTGACTTTAAACCAGCAACACCAGACATAGCAGATAAAGATATCTGGACTTGGGTTAAGACTTCAGAAACAACAGGATATGCAGATGCAGGAAAAGAAAATGTAAAAATTAATATCACAACAAATGTATTAACATTAAGAGCAGGAGACACAGCATACTTAGAACAAAAAGTATTTAATAAGAGTCTAGATTCAACAAGTGGTATTAAAGACTTTACTTACAGAAGCTATGTAGCACAAGCAATATACAGACAAGATGGTAAGCCAATAGTAAGTGGTTCAGGTACATTATGCAAAGGCATGAAATTAAGCAATCTAGAAAAAGTTCAATCTTATGCAGACTTAGTCAGTGTTCCACTTCTAGAATTAGCACCAGAAAGAGATGAGAACTTAGCAGAAACAGTTTTAATTACAATGCCAACAGGAGAAACACAAGAAATACAAAAAGATAATAATACTACAGTTATTATAATCGCATCAATTATAGGATTTGGAATTATTACAGCAGGAATAGTTGTTATCAAAAAATATGTAGTAAAATAAAAGAAAATAACGGCTTAAATGTTTAAGCCGTTATTTTTTATAAACTTTGAATTCTTTTTATTTCATCAGGTTTTGTATCTAAAATATGCAAGAAAACTTTGGCAATTTCGGGGTCAAATTGAAGCCCCATGTTTTTTTCTATTTCATTTCTAACAACATCAAGAGGAAGAGAATCTCTATATGAACGTTTGGAAGTCATAGCATCAAAAGCATCGGCAACAGTTGCAATTCGTGCAAGATATGGAATATCTTCACCTTTTAATCTACCAGGGTATCCATTACCATCATATCTCTCATGATGATGCTTTACAATAGGAATAATATCTTTGAAAATTGTTGCATTAGAAAGAATATGTGCTCCTATAGCAGGATGATTTTTGATTTCTGAGTATTCATCATCATCAAGTTTAGTTGTTTTAAGCAAAATACTGTCAGGAATTCCAATTTTTCCTATATCGTGGAATAATCCGCCAATTTTTAAAGTTTTTAAATCTGCTTCAGAAAGGCCAAGCTCTTTACCAATAAGTTCAGAATATTCTGCAACTCTATCAGAATGGCCACGAGTATAAGCATCTTTTGCTTCAACAGTAAAACGCAAAATCTCAATTGTTTCCATATATGCAGATTCTAGTTTGCTGTATGTATCTTTAAGTTCAGTATTTATATTTTTAATAAGCTGCATCTGTGAAATTGCTTTTATTCCAGATTCAATTAAAAGAAGTAATTGGTCAAACTTATCACTTTTCTCACAATAACCTTGAATATCAAGTCTTTTTATTGTTTCAAGAGGTGGAGCAAAATCTTTGTGACCTGTAAGAAGTAAAATATAAAGCTCTTTATTAAATTTTCTAATTTCTTCAACAACTTGGTCACCATGAATTGGAGTCATTAAAAAGTCCAAAAGCATCAAATCGAAATGTTCTGTTTTTACCATTTCAATAGCTTCAAGCGGATTTGTAACACCTACAAAAGAATAACCAGCTTTTGATAAAAATACTTGAAGAGAATCAAGTATTCCCACTTCATCATCAACAGCAATTATCTTATATTTTGAATTAACACTAGAATGAATATTTTTTCGCATAATATACCTCCATAACGTTTTTGTTATATACATTATATAATAAAAAATAAAAAAAACAAGGAAAAAGGCGAAAAAAGTAAAAATAAGCTTAAAAAGTAAAGGAATAAGTAAACATATACCACAGCGTAAAATAAAAATATTCAAAAATATGGAAAACTTGGCTAAAGTATGATATAATAAAAAAGGTAAACATAACTTTTGAGATTTAAGGAGAAAAAAATGGTTTTTAAAGATTATTATAAAATACTAGATTTAAATTCAAATAAAGTTACTCGGAATAGAAATTAAAAATGCTTTTAGAGAACAAGCAAAAAAATATCACCCAGATATTAATAATCAAAGCACACAGTCAGAAGAGAGATTTAAGGATATAAATGAAGCATATAGAGTATTATCAGATACTAGAGAAAAAAGAAAGTATGATAGATTATGGTATTCAAAAGTTGGAAGAAAACAGCAAAAAGCCTCATCAGAAGAAAATAGAAGAGAAAAAGGCTCAGGAATTAATGAATTTTTCAATATGTTTTTTGGAGAAAGTGAAGTTCCAATAATAAAAACAAATACCAAAGAACCATGTAAGGGAGAAGACATAGAAACAGGAATAAATGTAAGCTTAGAAGATGCCTACTTCGGGGCAAATAAAAAAATATCACTAAGAACAGTAGACGGAAAAATGAAAACATTTTCAGTATTAATACCTGCAGGAATTAGAAACGGAGAAAAAATAAGGCTTCTAGGTCAAGGTAAAACAGGCATAAATGGTGGAAGAAATGGGGACTTATTCATTAAAATTAATATAGAAAACAATAAAAAATTCAAACTCCAAGGATGTGATTTAATAACAAAAATCAATGTCTCACCATGGGAGGCAGCATTAGGCAAAGATATTAGTATAGATTCCATAGAAGAAAACATAACATTACATATCCCAGCAGGAATACAAAGCGGTGAACAACTGAAAATACCAGATAAAGGATATAAAGACGGACAAGGTGGAAGAGGGGATTTTATAGCACAAATTCAAACTGTAGTTCCAAAGGAATTAACAGAAAAGGAAAAAGAGTTATTTACAGAGTTACAAAATATTTCGAATTTTAATCCACGAACATAAAAAAAGAGCCTAAGGCTCTTTTTTAACGTTCTTCGTCTAATTCTCTTAACTCACTAAAAGTGTTACCATTTTTTATGTATTGTTTTCCTGTATTTAAGCTTGTATAACGTATTGGTTTTCTAGCATATTTTATTTGGTTTTTACCAACTTTAGTAGCATCTGATAGATGTTTTGGGAATTTTCCGTTCATTAGAAAATATATGTGTTCCCAGAAATTTTTGTTCTCAGCATCGTTAGTGGCGTTTTGAATTATTGCGTTTTTATGTCTTTTCTGTATTGGCATTAATATGTTTGTTGGAACCACTTCGTTATTTATAACAAAATCTTCTCCGCCTTGATATTCAGGAATTAGTGCAGTTAGATTATTTGCTTTAACAATATTTATAAGTGAGTCTTTATTTATATGGAATCTAAATGGCATATTAAATCCTTCAATATCAAATGCGACTAAACACATATTGGATTTTGCTTTAAAACTATCTACAAAACAGTTATCTTTCCATTCATCTCGAATTATACCCCAGTTTCTGCAATGAGTGTTATCTAGCATACTTTTTATTATTGGCTCAATTGTTGTTTGCTTCCTGCGGTATATTTGTGATTCAAGATTAATTAAAGATGCACTAAAGCAAGAATCATAATAAAAGTCTTGTTTACAATGTAGGTGTTCAGAGAAAAAGTCTTGATAATCTTTGCTTATATATCTTGATTGTTGTGCAAAGTATTCAGAATAATCTTTAGCAAGTACTTGTTTTGAAGCTACACCATTTTTAAATTCGTCATTGAAAACTTTTTCTTGTTGAGTTTCGCAAGTTCCTTTTAACATTTTTGAAACAAAATGATATTTCCTATATGCAGCAATAATTTCATTATCTGTTAAATCAAAATTATTATCCTGGTTAAACATTTCAGGCCATAAATTTAATGCATTAATTGATGAAAATGTAAGGGACATATCAGATAATTCTTTTGCAAATCTATTAACCCAAAAGGCGTCAACAAAGCACAAATCTTCAAGTGATAGTGTTTGTAAATATTCCTTTGAGAACAATTCATTTAAGCCTATTTCGTCTTTTTTAGTCGAACCACTTTTATATTGGTAATCTAAAGCACTAAATTTGAATTTTTCGCTGTTATTTGTATAAACATCAGAGTAATAATGTAATAATGAAAATGCTGAGAAAAATTCGTGTAATAAACCTAAATGAGTAGTCAAGTTATCTCTTACAAATTCAACATTGGCTTTTCTTTCACGTTCTAACATTAAAATTAATTGGTCTCGAAGTGAATTTTTTTGAAGCATAACTATAGCAAATTTTATAAAATCGGCTACCATTTTGGGATTTTCTCCTTCAATTACAAAATCTGTAATTTTGGATTTTGGTGTGATTGAGTAATCTTTGGCTATTTTTTTTAGGTTTTTTACTTCATCTATTGCATTTATAATTGCTAATCTTTGAGAACGCAAAAGATTTGCAGTATAAATTGAGTGTGTGTTTGGTTTGTCTTTTAAATTTTCGTATTCTCTATCTATGATGGTAGGATCTTTTAAAATGCTAGTAATTGCTTGATATTCATATAATCGAGAATCTATATATCCAACAGTTTGAAATCTATCAAAAAGTCCATAGGCAAATTGTTGAGTTGCTGTTTTTAAGTCAGCAGGAGATTTTACTTCATATTCTTTTTTTAGCAAATTAAATAAAGGAATTATTCCATAAATACTATCATGTAAATCGGCTATTTCCCTTTGTGTTGGACAATAATTTTTACTTGCTTGAAATTTAGCTTGCAATTTCTTGTCAATCATAATAATCACCAATTTTATTATACTATTAATTGACAAAAAATGCAAATTTTAAGCTATTTGTAGGCTTTTTGAATACGCGAAATTGCAGCCTTTTCAAGTCTTGAAACTTGGGCTTGTGATATTCCAAGTTCATCAGCTACCTCCATTTGTGTTCGCCCATCAAAAAAACGTCTTGAAATAATTGATTTTTCTCTTTTATTTAATCTTTGCATAGCTTCCATTAAGCATAAATTCTCCGCCCAATGTTCATCAGTGTTTTTTGAATCTTTAACTTGATCCATAACATAGATGCTTTCAGAACCTTCATTATATACAGGTTCTGAAAGGGAGATAGGGTCTTGAATTGAATCTAAACTTACTACAATTTCTTCCCTATCTATTCCAAGTTCTTTGGATATATCATCAATACTTGGTTCTTTTTGGGTTTCTTTTAATAATTTTTCTTTCGCTTGAAGAGCTTTATATGCTAAATCTCGCATAGATCTGCTTACCCTAATTGGATTATTATCCCTTAAATGTCTACGAATTTCGCCGATAATCATTGGGACTGCATAAGTTGAAAATTGAACATTTAAATCCATATCAAAATTATCAATGGCTTTTATTAGTCCAACACAACCAATTTGAAATAAATCGTCAATATTTTCATTTCTTCCATTAAATTTTTTTATAACACTTAAAACTAATCTTAAATTACCATTAATAAATTCTTTACGTGCATTTTTATCTCCATTTTTTATTTTATCTAATAATTCTTTTTTTTCATTATTTGTTAGAACAGGTAATTTTGATGTGTTTACACCACATATTTCTACCTTGTTTATCAAATGAAAAACCTCCTTAGGAATTATTTTATGTACTAATTATTTCCTAAAAAGAAAAAAATTATACTTTGAGTTTAAGAATTAGATGGTAATTAAATCTTTTATAGAATTAAACTTAGAAGAACCAATTCCACTTACATTTTTTAAATCATCAATTTTTTTGAATTTACCATTTTTATTTCTATATTCAATAATTTTTAAAGCTGTAGATGCACCTATACCAGGTAAATTTGTAAGCTCTGATTGCGTTGCAGTATTTATATTAATTAAACCAGAATTTGAATTGCTTCCAGAGATAATAATATTTTCACCAGCAGAGGAATCAGGAGTATTAGTTTCTTTATCATTTAAGTTTGGAATTCTAATTTTTTGCCCATCTTGTAATTCATAAGCTAAGTTGATTTTTGAAAAATCTGCTTCAGCAGTTGCGCCACCAGCATTTTCTATTGCATCTGCAATTCGAGAGCCGAGGCTTTAGGTAAATAATTCCGGGATTTATAACTTCACCATCTATATGTACAATGATTTCTTTTGTTTCATTTAATTCATTTTCCTCAGAACCGAGAAACCAAAAAATTTTCTGAAATCGTTTCACAAGTTTTGTTATCTTTTATAAAAAAATATATAGCGATTATTATGGCTAAAATTGCAAAAATTGTAATAATTAGTATTTTTTTGTCAAAATCTTTCATAAATACCTCCTAAAATATTGTTTTTTTTTGAATTTTATATTATTATTAAATTTGAAAGGATTGAGTTTTAAGTATGAGATTAAAAAAAGTATTGATAATATTTGTATTTTGTTTATTAATTATTATTCCTGTTACTTATGCAGCAGAGCCAGATGTAACTGCAACATCAGCAGTTACAATGGATTGCATAGATGGGAAAATTCTATATAGTAAGCAAATGAATGATAAATTATATCCAGCAAGCTTAACAAAAGTATTAACAGCAATTGTAGTTGCAGAAAATGCCAATTTAGATGATAAAGTAACAATGACAGAGAGTGCAATATCACATGTTCAATCAGGATATTTAACATCTGGAATAAAAGTAGGGGAGACATTTACAGTTGAGGAATTATTAAACCTGCTACTTATATCATCATATAATGATATTTCAAATGTACTTGCAGAGCATGTTGCAGGAAGCAGTGAACAGTTTGTAAGTCTAATGAATGAAAAAGCAAAAGAAATACGGATGCACAAATAGTCATTTCGAAAATAGTAGTGGAGAACATAGCACAGAACACTATTCAACAGCATACGATATGGCTTTAATTGGGAAATATGCAATGAAATTTGATGTAATAAAATCAGCTGCCAGCCAAATAAAATTTTCATTACCTGCAACAGAACTATATGAGAAAGATGATAGAGTTTATTATACTGCAAATGAAATGCTTTTAACAGGAAGCAAAAATTATTACAGATATTCAAAAGGAGTAAAAACAGGTTTTACAACACCTGCTGGATATTGTTTAATGGTATATGCTGAGAAAAATGGGTTACCTGTTATTGCAGTTGTAATGAAATCAACAACACAAAACAGCAGGTATGATGATGCAAAAGAAATTTTGAATTATTCTTTTGATAATAATGTACTAAGAACAATTGCAGAAAGCGGAACCAATATGCAAACAATATATGTTAAAAAAGGCTCAAAAGATACTAAAAAATTAAATGCAATTTTAGCTCAAAAGATAATTGGGGTGGTAAAAGCTGAAAATAAAAATTTAACAATTGAACCTAAAGTAGTAATAAATGAAAAGCTAAAAGCACCAATTGAAAAAGGAACTGTAATCGGAAAGGCAACTTATGAAGTTGAAGGAAGAATATATGAATCAGATGTTATTGCAGAAACTGATGTTAAGAAAAGTAAGGTTGGAGTAACATTTTTACTTATTTTTATCGGGGTATTTGCTTTACTTGGTGGATTAAGAGGAAGAAGTATATATAAAAGAACAAAGACTTTAAGAAAAATAAGAGGGAAATAATTAAGAAATTATTAGGGTGGAATTAATTTTAAAATCCACCCTAATTTTATTTAAGGAGTAGTTACCGTTATATTTTCATCATTTTCTTCAACAATTTCAGGTTTATCTAAGAAAAATTCTTTTACTAACTCCTGAGTTTCTTCTTCATCACAAAGGAAGAAAGATAAATATCCCAAATACTGTGCTGTTCCAGGTAATTGAGCAGCTTTAATGTTGTCTGTATTTATTTTTATTGCATAAGGTATGTAATCTTTAACATTGTTGAAATCTAAATTTGTTTTTACATATTGTTTGAAAATATCAATAATATTACCAATTTGTGCTACATTCTTCATTCTAATGGTTTGTTTGATTGTTGCTATTATAAAGTTTCTTTGTGTTCTCATTCTTCCTAAATCATTATCTCCATAAGAATATGAGTAAGAAGAATAATCATTATTATGTCTAAATCTTACTAATTGTTCTGCTTGGTCGCCATTAAGTGTTTGCACACCAGCTTTTAAATGAATGAATAGGTCTTGTGAATAATCATCATAATCCATATCAATAGGAACATCAAATTCTACTCCACCAATTGTATCAACTAATTTTTGTAGCGCTTTTGTATCAACTATTATATAATATTTCAAATCAAGACCAGTTAATTTATTTACTGCAGCCAAGGTTTTTTCTGGAGTATCTCCATTTGAATATAATGAATTGATTTTATCATATACAGTAGTATGCTTTTTATCATTACCAATAAAAGTATCTCTTGGAATTGAAAGTAAAGCAGCTTCTTGAGTTTTTGGGTCGTAGGATGCTACCATTATTGTATCAGACATACCAGTACTTTCTCCCAAAATTAAAACTTGCAATTTGTCAAGGTTTTTCAATGTTTCTTCATTATGGCCAAGAATTGCACCAATAACATTTCCTCTTGCATCATGTAATCTTTTAGCAACAAAAAGTGCCAATAAAACTAACAAAATTAAAAATATTATTAAAAAAATGTGCTTTTTCTTTTTTTTCTTAGGTTTTACTTTCCTTTTAGAATTGTTATCATTAACAACACAATTTACAATTATCTCTTCTTCAGTTTTTTCATGCTTCCCCATCAAAATCAAATCCTCCTTATTTGAATTTCGAGTATAAGTATATCAAAAAAAACAAAAAAATTCAACTAATTTCAATAAAAATGTTGACTAAAGCAAAAAAATGTGGTATCATTATTTATGTTCCAAATGGACCAGTAGCTCAGCTGGATAGAGCAACGGCCTTCTAAGCCGTGGGTCGGACGTTCGAGTCGTCTCTGGTTC
>CAKPLZ010000004.1 GCA_934167835.1 uncultured Clostridia bacterium
ATTACTAATTATACATATTTCATATAACTAAATCTTCATGTGTTCTGCTTGGTACTTAAATATAATACTACTTTTTTCGACTTCTGTCAACACTTTTTTGAAAAAAAGTTAAAAAACTTTTTACTTTAAGTTTTTTAACTTTTTAACCTATATAATTGGAGCCAATTTAACAGTATTTTTATCGAATTTTACTTGGTATAATATATCTTCTAATACTAGCTTGTTTTCAAAATTGCTTTTTATTTGTTCCGCCTCTTTACTCTTTATTTTATAGATATATACATAATCATAGCCTTTTACAGTTTCTTTAAACTCATCATCTGAGTAGAAAGCTCCTCCTCTTACGTCTTTTATTTGTACTGGCATTAGTTCATAGTTGTTCATTGCCATCATATATTTGATGTTATATTTGCTATCTATAATATATAGTACTTTATCTGTTTGTTTTAAAAACTTCTTATATAATCTGATTTTGGTATATTCGTTTCTAAACTCTCCAGATGTTTTTAAATATTCTTCTTTATGTATGTATTTTTCCATTATACTATATTGTGGCGCCATACATGCTAGTATAGTTATTATTACAATTCCTGTTTTGAAGTTTATTTCTTTTTTTATCTCTACAATTTTTAGCATTTGAAAGATGGCATTGGCAAGTAATATTGTTGAAGCATATCTTTCAAAGCATGAGAGTATTTCAGCCTCATCAGGTTTAAAGATTTTTGTGTATGATATGTATAAAAATAATAGGTATATTACTATGGAAACCAACATTGAAGTTTGATAATATTGTTCTGTTTTATTGCCATCATTTGTCTGCTTGTTCAAATACATATTGATGCAGATGAGAGCTAATGTTATGGTAAATACTGTCATTCTTTTTTCTGTTATTGATTGACTTTCAAAAATTGCTTTTATATACTTTCTGCCAATAGATTCATCTGGTATAGTATTTTCGGTCTTTAAATACTGTGTAAAATCCCAGGTTTTAGTTGCATTGTTTGTTTTTATGTACCAAGTTCCTGTTAGTATCGCTAATAATATTATGCTAATAACTATTCCTTTAAGTTCCATCTTACTTTCTGAATTTTTAATAGTTATAATGTTTTTGATAGTTATTATAGAAATGGCTAAAACGGCAAGCCCTATTCCAGAAGTTTTGGTAAGTGTCATCATTATTAGCATTGTGAAGATTTTTGTGTATTTGAATTTGAATTCTTCTTTTTGGCAGGCATAGAAAATGCATGTTCCAAACATTACTCCTAATATTCCATCTGCCATAATATCTATATAGAATGTTGAATAGAAAATCATTGGGATAAATATAAGCATTGGAATAATAACACCTAAGTTTTTGATGCTTTTATCCCATTTTATATTTTGGGTAATTGGTATTATTATTGAAAAGTATAATATGCATTGTGCCGTTATTGGTATTGTTTCACTAAACCCATTTTTAATTGCTACAAAGATATACTGAAAAGTTGCTGTAAACGGAGGATATTCATTAAAGGTTATTGCAGATTCTGCATTTGTTCCATAAGTACTATATAGAAACATATTTTTAACAATTTTTCCCCAATGTGTAAATTCATCGTGGTTTTCAAACATTCTACTTTGGTTACTCCAAATTGCCATAGCACACAAACATAAATATACTACCAATCCTGGAGTGATTATCTTTTTTATTTTTTCTTTAATTATTACATTATCTTTTTGTTTGCATACCATATATGCAATAACAAACATTTGTATTACAGCAAGTATTTCTACTGCTGTAATACCTAGCTTTAAATTGTCGAATATTCCAAATAAATATACTATAAGAACAATTAGTGTTAATCCTATTGGTATTGTCTGTTCTATTCTTTTTTTTAATATGATGGCTATAGTTGTTGCATATACTAATATTAAGCTGATTGGTAAAAAATATGTCATCATTTTCTCTCCCTTTAATATATAAGATATACATCATCCGGATAAACTCTATCTGCTGTAAATGTTTCGATCTTTCTGTAGCTTGAAAATTCATCTAGTTCTGTTATTATTTTGTTTACTCTTTTTTCAATTTTAGTTGTATTATCAAACACTAATATTCCTTTTGATATATCCACGTTTTGCAAAGCCTTTTTAAGTTCTTGAGTTGTAAATAGCATTGAGTTCATAATATAGACATTATCTAGCTTTCTTACGTAATTTAGGTTTAAAGTGAATCTATTTTCTAATACATTTTTATGAGTGTACATATAAATACATGGTATGTCCTTATATTTTTCCAAGTTTTCAATTTTTTCTTTGCTTTCCGGATACTGATATTCTAATGCTTTTGTAGTTGGCATTACTAAAAATATAATCATTATTGCAGTTGTGGCTATTAAGGCGTGTTTTTTATTTTTTATTAGAAAAGCCAGCTCCCTTTTTAACAAATACACTAATATAATCATTACAATTACAAAAATCGGTAATATATATCTTAGCGCGATGAATTGTGAAGTTTTAGTTACAATGTACCAGTAAATTAGTGTTGGTACCAATAGCATGTTTATTTTTTTATTAAAGCACACTTTGCTTTTTCTGTTTTTTATTAATTTAACTGTCAAAACTATAATTCCTACAAGTATTACAAATACAAATAAGTAGCTTACTTTTAGGTTGAACATATTGTTATCTAAAATTTCAAAATATTCTTTCTGTCTACTACTAAAGCTTAATATTTTCTCTACAAAAGTATTACCGCCTGTTTCATTTCTTCCTGAACCTCTTGTTAATTGTTCAAAATATGGTGGCCAAATTAAATAAACTAAAATCTCCGATATTATGAATGTTAATATAAACTTTACTAGGTTTTTTATTTGTTTTTTTCTTATGTATCTTATTATTTCTGCAATAAATATTCCAAGATAGAAGAATATAAAGTAATATTGTGTTAATGTTCCTAAAACTGTTATTGCAATCAAGCTTAGCATATCAAGTATTTTCACTTTTCTATTATAGTAATTCTTAACAGCCCAATATGCTAGCAATAAAATATTAAGCTCCAATAACTGGTACATTCTAATAAACAAAGTATTTTCCGCCGAAAACCTTGAAAAGCCATACACAGCCACAAGCAGTAAAGCATATATTTTGTTCTTAAATATTTCTTTTCCTATAAAATATACAGTAATAGCAGCAAGCACAAAAATACACAAATTTAAAATCAATCCTGTCCACTTTGTAAATCTGCCTACAGTAAAACTTGCTGCAACTCGTAACAATAAGTAGTATAAAGGTGGATGATAATCCTCTGCCTGATTATTATAAATAGGTTTCCAATCCCCCTTTTCATCCTCATTTATTATCAAATACTCATCAAAATACGCACTATCATGCCAATTCTCTCTAAAGTTTTCTTCATCAAAAAGATATGCAGTTTTGTAATTCATAAGGCCATAAGAATATAGCTCATCAAGGAAGAAATCTTCCTTGTGAGAATCTATATATACCTTAAAACCCAATTCCGCAATAATAATTATTATTAAAAAAATTACAACAATCCTATTTCTCTTCATCCGCTATACCCCAAGCCTATAAGCCGTACTCTCACTCTTTCCATCTCCACTAACAACATTCAAGTTTCCCTTTAAGGTAAATACTGGACGAAAAGCGTTTATGACTAACTGGTCCGTTATAGTTGTATCGTGCGCACCATAGTGTGAAGGTGAATAATACTGGGTAACCAAAATTCTATCATCGCTTCTTCTTCCATGAAATTCTGTATCACCATCAGTTCTCAAATAAAAAGCTAATCCATTTACAACGCTATAAACTGGTCCTACTTCATTATATCTTGAAGCAAACCAATAATGTTTATTAGTCTCTAGTATATTATTTGCTTGTAATTGGTTATAATCATTTTCATAATTATCATCTTCATCCTTAGCGTCTGTAATACCTGTTTGGAATTTTAGAGTATCTGGAATTACTGCAAAAGATTTTGTTTCTCTCTCTTTGTTTCCTGGATGGCTGCCTGCACATCTTGCATCAACCACATACCTTGCATTGTAAAATTCCATCGCTTTATTATTTAGTATTGCAATTGCATCGTTATATTGTTCTTTTCCTTCATAAATATACCATTCACTAAAATCATAGTCCTTAAATTTTGTATCGAAACCTTCATATCTTGAACTATAGCCGTCTTTCAAATAGTTTATAATTCCAAATGGAATATAAACATACTCTCCGTTCTTTTTTATGCAGTCATCTGTTATTATTTGTAACCCATAAGGTGATGTTGCATCATATAGTACTCTGCAGGTTACTTCTCCTACTCCTTCGATTTCTGTATCATAAATAACATAATCTCCTGGTTTTAATTGTTTCAAGGCATCATTATACGCTATAGTTGATACTTGATTCAAAGATATTCTAATTTTTCTTAAGTTCTCATCTCCAAATAATTCGGTCTTAAATTCATACTCTCCTGGTTCATTTGCCTTATATCCCACTTTAATGGTTCTAATAACACGAGTAGAATTTACAAAATCAGTCACTTTTTCAACTTTTTTAGTTCCATCTGGTAATGTAATAACATAAAATGAATATTGAGGGAATACATCACCTAATTTTATTAAAGCTTGATCTTCATTACCATTTCCCTCTTTCTCAACAAGCACATCCCATGTTGAATAGTTATAACTTTTCAAAGCATCATTTAAACTTTCAAATTTAGGATTGCCATTTATTTCTGCCCAAAAATTCTCGCTATCTAAAAACATTTGTTGTTTTTCAGATGTACCTTTTCCTTTTAACAGCGGTCTCATGTATTGTTCATATTCTTCTAGTGTTGGTTCTTCTCCCTTATATAGAATAGTAACTTCTATGTATCCATTTTCTACTGTATAATCCATCTCTATTTTACTATTAATATCTTTCATATATTCCTCAACTGAGTTATATCTTTTTCCGTCTATTTCTAAAGTTCCACCATAACTTTCTTCCTCCTGAGCCACTTTCCAGTTTTTTGTGGCATCTCCTGCTGATTTAAACAAGCCTGTGTTTATGGCTATGTTTATGCTAACTGCTACTAAGATTAGCATTATGATTATTGTGATTATTAACGCTATAAGCGTTATTCCTTTTTTATTGTTCATTTTTTCTCTCTCCTTTGTTTTTTATTTTTATGAAAACATTCTATAATAAAACAACACAAATCGCAATACCTTTTTTGCAAATTTGTGTTATTAAATCGTTTATATATTTACATATAGTAAAATGCGAAATGAATAATCAGAATTGCTATAGTCTGGATTAACATATCCTCTCTTGCTTGCATGGTCTACACTTCCGCCACCACTACAACTTCCGTCCTCTACCAACTCTTGCATTTGAAGAATAGGACTCTGTAGTCCATTCAAAACAATTTCCTGCTACGTCATATATGTTTTTTGAAGAATTTCTATCTGTCGCTCCAGTAGTTAAAAATCTTACAGAATATAATCCCTTTGAAGTCGTTTCTTCTATTGGATTAAAATCGCTCGGTGTTCTTGATGTTGACCATTCCCCTCTTGCGAGTTCAAATTCAGCATCCATATAATTTCCCCATTTCGTGCTATCTGTCACATCATGTTCTGCATCTTTGATAAAATCTAACATGCAATCCCATGCTGCTCCTGTGCACAACATGCTTGTTGCTTCATATTCTATTTTACCTGTATATAGTCCATTGCTTAATGCTACCGCTCCAGCAGTTCCAACGTTTGACATACTATCTCCCCAGCTAACAAAATTATATGGATACATATCTTGTTTTATTCCTAATGTTGTGATTCCAGATGAACTTTCTCTTATTGTTTCACTACCAGTTTCATATCTGCCTATATAAAATCCTCCATATTTATATATGCTTTGAGTCAAATTTTCTATTTGGCCTGCTATACCTGATATTTTATCATTTGCTTCATTTGGCTCTGTATAATCTGTACTTTGGGTAAGGTCTGTATTTCTTGAATTATTTGCCCATTCTGATCTATAAAAATCTCCTATACTAGTTTCATCATCTATTGCTGTGTTTACATTCACCGGAATCCACACAAATTGATTATATGTTGTTTTTACACTATCAGCCTTTGTCCAGTCCACAGTGGTTTCATCAGGTATATCATAAATTACTAATCCTGTGGATACATCTTTTTCTCCTATTATATTTGATACTGTAAATCCCTTTGGTATTACTGCTGTTTGGTATTTAGAAGTTTCTTTTGCTTTTTCACCAGCTTTTATCTCTGGCAACGGTTTAGTGCTTTTAATATATTCTTCAATATTTTCGTAAGTGTTGTTCCCTATTTTAATTTCAGAGCCTATATTTGATTCAAGGTCTTGAGCCGCTTTCCAGTTTTTTGTGGCATCTCCTGCTGATTTAAACAAGCCTGTGTTTATGGCTATGTTTATGCTGACTGCTACTAAGATTAGCATTATGATTATTGTGATTATTAACGCTATAAGCGTTATTCCTTTTTTATTGTTCATTTTTTCTCTCTCCTTTGTTTTTTATTTTTATGAAAACATTCTATAATAAAGCAACACAAATTGCAATATATTTTTGCAAATTTGTGTTGTATAATTTTTTATTTTTCTTTTACAACTTGAATATGTATATCTTTTAACTGTTGCTCTGTAACAACGCTTGGTGCTCCCATTAGGGCATCTTGTGCTCGTTTGTTTTTTGGGAAGGCTATTACTTCACGGATGTTTGGTTCGTTTGCTAGTAGCATTACCATTCTGTCTAATCCAGGAGCTGCTCCTGCGTGTGGTGGAGTTCCGTATTGGAAAGCATTGTATAGTGCTCCGAATCGTTTTTCAACTTCTTCTTCTGGGTATCCTGCTATTTCGAATGCCTTTACCATGATTTCTGGATTATGGTTTCTTACTGCTCCTGATGCCACTTCATACCCATTACATACTACATCATATTGATATGCAAGAATTTCTAGTGGATCTTTGTTTAGTAATGCTTCCATTCCACCTTGTGGCATAGAAAATGGGTTGTGGTTGAAGTCTACTGTTCCTTCATCTGATAATTCATACATTGGGAAGTCTACTATTAAGCAGAATCTGTATGTATCTTTTTCTATTAAATCTAGTCTATTTCCCAGTTCAATTCTAAGCCCTCCAGCAATTTTTTGTGCTGTTTTTAATTCATCTGCTACAAAGAAAATGCTACAATTTGGCTCTAGTCCTATTTCAACTAAGCCTGCCTTTATATTATCTGTTATGAATTTTGCAATTCCTCCTGAAATATTGTTTTCATTATCAGATTTTAACCAAGCTAAACCTTTTGCTTCTAGTTCATTTACTGCATATTCTGTCATGCTATCAAAGAATTTTCTTCCTTGTGCTGCTCCATTTGGTACTATAATTGCTTTTATTGTTTTACCTTTGAAAGCATTAAATTCAGTGTTTTCAAATATTTTTGTTACATCTTGAATTATTAATGGATTTCTTAAGTCTGGCTTATCACTTCCATACTTTTCCATTGCTTCTCTATATGGTATTCTTATAAATGGTCCTTCATCAACCTTCCAGTTTGTAAAATGTTTAAATGTTGATGTGAAAACTTCTTCTAGTACTTTGAACACATCTTCTTGTGTTGCAAAAGACATTTCAAAATCTAATTGATAAAATTCTCCTGGAGCTCTATCTGCTCTTGGGTCTTCATCTCTAAAACATGGTGCTATTTGGAAATACTTATCAAATCCTGAAACCATTAGCAATTGTTTGAATTGTTGTGGTGCCTGTGGTAAAGCATAGAACTCACCTGGGTGTAATCTACTTGGTACTAAAAAGTCTCTTGCTCCTTCTGGTGATGAGTTTGCTAAAATTGGAGTTTGTATTTCGCTAAATCCAAGCTCATCCATTTTATCTCTTAAAAACTTCATTACTTTAGAACGAAGTAAAATATTTCTATGTAATTTTTCATTTCTTAAATCTAAAAATCTGTACTCTAATCTTAGGTCTTCTCTTACTGAAGATATATCAATTTTTTCAGAATTTACTTCGAAAGGTAAAATGTTTTTGCATTTTCCAAGTATTTCAATATTTTTAGCTTGAATTTCAATTTCTCCTGTTGGAATCTTTGGATTCTTGTTACTTCTTTCTGTAACAACACCTTGTACAGATATTACACATTCTGTTACTAAGTCTTTAGCTTGTTTTTGTAATTCTTCGTTTTCTGATATGATGATTTGAGTGATTCCATATTGGTCCCTTAAATCAATAAATTTCATTCCTCCAAGATTTCTTATTCTTTGTACCCATCCTGCTAATCTTACTTCTTCTCCTACATTTGAAATTCTTAACATGCCACAATTATGTGTCCTATATTCGTTCATATTTGCCTCCTATTTAATATTATTTTTTAACCACTTAACTCTCTCTTCATGTAATTTTCTTCCGAATTCTATTCCTGGTTTTAGGTTGTATTTGTTTTTTATGTGTTCTCCATCAATTGTTTTGAGAATTTTGTTTCCTATTGTGCAAAAATCATATTGTTTATCAATTATTTCTGCTTTGCTGTTCTCTATGTTTCGGCTTCTATCACAGTAGACTACTATTTGCAAGCCTTTTAGTCCAAGTAGGCTTTTGTCTATTTTTTCTATGAAGCTTACTTTTTTTGCAACTGTCATTTGTGCAAATACTCCGCCTTTCATGTGTTCTAAAACAGAAGTTGTCCCCATTTTTTTCCATTCATTCGGTGTTCCTAATGTTTTGCATAATAACCTTAATGGTTCTACTCCTCTTTGCTCATGGTTATAATGGTGTGGATACATTTCTTTTGGAGTTCTTCCTTTTCCCAAATCATGTACTAATGCACAAAACCTTATTTTGGTGTCTTTTGTAACTTTAGCACTGTTATCTAAAGTTAGCATAGTGTGATTATAGCTGTCTCCCTCTGGATGATATTTTATTGGTTGAATTGCTCCAATTAAATCATAAACTTCTTTAAAATGTACATCTAAAACTTCAGCATCTCTTAAAACATTAAAGAAAATTGATGGTTTATCCGCTTCTAGTGCTTTTCTAAACTCTGTAAACACCCTTTCTTTTGATAGAGTATTTAACTCATCTTTCAAGCTTTTCATCATATTTATAGTTTTTTTAGAAACTTCAAAGTTCAAACAAGCTGCAATTCTTGCTACCCTGTAAACTCTTAATGGGTCTTCTTTAAATTTTTCACTTGTAGCCCTTATAATTCTTCTTTCTAAATCTTCCTGACCACCAAATGGGTCTATAATTTCTTTTGTTAATACATTTTGTGCAATTGAGTTTATTGTTATATCTCTTCTTTCCAAATCCTCTTCAATAGTTATTTCATCATTTGCCTCTATTTTAAACTCTTTATGGCCTTTCCCGATTTTAGTTTCTTTTCTTGCTAATGCAAATTCTTTATGTTCTAAATCGAAAACTTCAAATGATTTTCCTCTTAATTTGGCTTCCGGAAATAGTTTTAAAAATTTTTCTGCTGTCAAACCTGTTACGCAATAATCTTCATCTTTTATAGGTATATTCAATATAGCATCACGCACTGCTCCACCTACTAGATAGGTTTCGCCTCCATTTTGTTTAATTATCTTTGCTATTTTCTCTATTTCCATTTTCCCTCCTAAAAAATATTACAATTAATTGTATATCTTATGTCCATAAATGTCAAGGGTTACAGGCAAAAAAGCAAATAAATAAAAGGGCTTATTTTATTTATTTAGCCCTTTTGTATTTATAATATTTCTCCAAATAAATCATAATTTTTTACGCCTGTTACTTTTGCTTTTACCCAAGTGTTTTCTATGTTTGGTTTTGTGTTTGGCATAAATATTAGACCATCTTCTTCGGGTATATCCATGTATGTTCTTCCTGCATATTGCCTTTCATCAAATGTTTTGGTTTCTATTAGTACCTCATATTCTTTGCCTATTTTTTGTTCTAGCTTTTGTTTTGATATTTTTTGTGCTAACGTCATTATTTGGTCTAGTCTTTTCTGCTTTGTTTTATGGTGTATTTGTTCTGGTAATCTTGATGCTGGCGTTCCATCTTCTTTTGAGTATTTGAAGACTCCTAGTTTATCGAAATATCCTTTTTGTACAAATTTCTGTAGTTTTTCAAAGTCTTCTTCTGTTTCCCCTGGGAAGCCTACTATTAGTGATGTTCTTAAGATTACTTCTGGTATTTCTTTTTGGATTTTTTGTATTAGTGTTTCTATTTTTTCTCCTGTTGTTTTTCTGTTCATTCTTTTTAGTACTGTATTTGATATGTGTTGTATTGGTATATCAAAGTATTTACAGATTTTTGGGTTGTTTTTTACTGTTTGGATTAGCTCTTCTGTAATGCTTTCTGGGTAAGCGTAAAGAAAGCGAATCCATTTTATTCCGTCTATTTTACTTATTTCTTCTAATAATTCTGGTAAACGTTGTTTTCCATATAAGTCCTCTCCATATTTTGTTGTGTCTTGTGCGATTATTATTATTTCTTTATAGCCTTTGTCTGCTAAGCTTTTTGCTTCTTCTATTATATCCTCAAAAGGCCTACTTACATATTCTCCTCTAATTTTTGGAATTGCACAATATGTGCATTTGTTGCTGCAACCTTCTGCAATTTTTAAGTATGCTGTAACTTTGCCTGTTGTTATTACTCTATCTAGATATTCAAGATTTGCTGTAGTTATATTTTGATTATTTTCATCTATTAATTTTTCTATTTTTTCCCATAGTTTATCATACTCTTTTATTGAAATAAATAAATCAACTTCTGGGATTAATTTTTCAAGGTCTTCTTTATATCTTTCAACTAAGCATCCCATTGCTATTAAATACTTGCATTTTCCTGTTTTTTTATATTCTGCCATTTCTAGCATTGTATCTATTGCTTCTTGTTTAGCACTTTCGATAAATCCACATGTATTTATTATAATAACTTCCGCTTCTTTTACATTATTTACAATTTCATAATTATGGTCTTTAAATAGACCTATTGCCATTTCTGTATCAACTAAATTTTTAGTACATCCTAGTGATATAAATCCTACTTTCATTTCTACTCCTCACAATAATCATTGTTACACATATTTTTTCTTGTCATTTCTAATAAGTTTAGTTTAGTAAATCCTGCTACTTGTGTTTTTGCTCTGTCTTTTTTTAATTCTAGTTTTAGTAGTTCTTCAATTGCTGTTTTATTTTCATCTTTATGCATATCTATGTAGTCTATTATAATTATTCCGCCTATATCTCTTAAGCGCAATTGTTTAGCAATCTCCACTGTTGCTTCTTGATTTACTTTGAAAATTGTTTCTTCTATGTTTTTCTTTCCTGTATATTTACCTGTATTTACATCTATTGCAGTTAGTGCTTCTGTCATATCTATGGTAATAAACCCACCGCATTTTAGCCAAATTTTTCTGTTATTTATTTTTTGTATTTGCGTTTCTAGTGAATACAGATTGAATAAATCTTCGTTTCTTAATTCTAATTCTATGCCCTTGGTGTTTTTTAATGTTTCTTGTATCTCATTATATATTCCTTCATCATTTACAATTATTTTATTTAAACCTCTATCAATTATATCTATTGCTGTTCTTCTTATTAATGCCATATTGTCGTAAATAAGGGATGGAACTTTTTTTGTGTTTTTTACTTTTTCCGTAATATTATTCCACTTTTCTTCTAAATCTTTTATGTCTTGTTTTATTTCTTCTTCTGTTGCATTTTCACTTGATGTTCTTAATATTAAGCCCATGTTTTGAGGTACATATTTTTTTGCCATATTTATTAAGCGTTCTTTTACCTCTTCGTTTTCTATTTTTTGAGATACTGTTATAATATCAGTGTTAGGCATTAGTACTGTGAACCTTCCTGATAGGTTAATGTGTGTACTTACCTTAGCACCTTTTGTTTTTGTTCCATCTTTTCTAATTTGGATTAAGATTCGATCTCCCTCTTTTAATACTTCCTCTATAGGTTTTTCTGGAATTTTATTTTTTGTTATATCAACTTTTGGAAGAACGTCTTGAACCCTTATCAAGCTATGTCTTGCTTCTCCAATATCTATAAAAGCTGAGCCGCATTCCTTTTAAAACCTTTTGAACTTTTCCAATATAAATATTGCCTTCGAGTCTTCTTTGCTTTTCATGTTCCTCATGTTTTTCAACTAAAATTCCATTTTCAACTAGCATTATTGTTTTTAAATTTTCTTGTTTATTTATAAGTAATTCTAACATAACTATCCTTTCTATTTAACATTAAATTGATTCATTGCCTTATCTACGCCATTTTTTAATATTTCCATTGTTGCTTTTGCTGCCTTTTCCACTCCTTGTAAAAGCATCTCTCTTTCATTTTCTGGTATTGGTCCAATAACATAATTTATTATATCTTCTTTAAACTTAGGTGAGCCAATTCCAACTCGAATCCTTACCATGTTTTCTGATTGCAAACAATGAACAACTGATTTCATTCCGTTATGTGTTCCGTGGTCCGCCTTTTTTTCTTATTCTAATGGTTCCTGGTTCTAAGTCTATGTCATCATATATAATAATTATATTTTCATCCGGGATTTTATAAAACTTTTTGAATTCTATTACGCTCTCTCCACTCGAATTCATATATGTTTGTGGTTTTAATAAAATCACTTTTTCTCCATTAATATGTTCTACAGTGTATAGCCCATTAAATTTAGACTGTGAAATTTTTACATCACAGTCTGTCGCTATTTTATTTATAACATTAAATCCCATGTTATGCCTTGTATTGCTATATTCGCTTTCTGGGTTTCCAAGTCCTACTATTAAATACATGTTTTCTCCTCTATAATTTGTTTTAGTCTATTCCATATTTCGTTTGTTTTTAGGTATTCTTCATAATGTTTTTCAACATTTTTATCATATTCTTTAAGGTCTTTTACTAAATCGCTAAAATTTGAACTTTGGAATAGTTCATTTATTTTTGGAACGCTTTTTTCAAGTTTTTCTATTGCAATTTGCATATTATCTTTATAATTTTCTTTATTTTGTATATACATTAATAATGGTTTATACTTTATCCAACCTTTAGATGCTTTTAAAAATCTGCTTTCAATATCATCTTCTTCAACCTTTATTCTTCTAAGTTTCTTTGGATATTTACCTTTTATAATACTTGTATATTTTAAAAATCCATCATGAAAATGATATACTGGTATTTTAAGTATTTTAGCATCTTTTAGCAAGGTTGAGAAAAATGTGTCTTCTCCTCTTGCTTGTGGTGGATTATAAAATGCTGGTATTCTGTTTATATGGTCAAGATTTAAGCATAGTGTTGAGCCTGCTACCCATTTATCTTGAAGCTCGTATAGTCCATTTCCCTCTGCAATGTTTTTATCAGCATAAGTAACACCATTATTGTCTATCATTTTTTGTTTTATTGATTCCCATGATACTATTTCATTGCTTATTGCTTCAATATAATTTTTAAAGTCCTCTTCGCTAATTTCTTCATCCAATTCTACATACGGAATTGGTGATATGTATCCACAGTGATATCCAATTGTAACATCTGCATTGTCAATGTTTTCTAAGTGTTTTAATAGATTATCTTGTGGTATCCAAGATAAATTATCATTATCTTTTACTACTGCTACTGGGTATTCATCATCATCCCAAAACAACAAATAGTCCATTTTCCATTTTAGTGCATAGTACATAACTGTATTTCTTCCTTTTGCATGTCCATTGCCTAAAAATAAGTCAACCTCTTCTCTTGTAAAATTGTGCCTTGATATAAGCTTTTTCTTCTCCTCCTCAATGTTTTCAGGAGTTATATATTTTATTTTTATGTTTTTATATACTTCAGGTATTATACTATAAAAATCTGTTCTTATGGTATATTGATAGTTTAAATCATACAGCAGGAATATTGTTAAATTCACCTGTTTTCCTGATTTTTCAAATTGTTCTAGCATATTTTTATAATAGTTATTTATAACTTTGCAAACATTTGGCCTTCCTGTAACGAATCCTATACCGAAACTCAACTGTATCTTTCATTTTTACCCCCGTTTGTTAATAGCTATTTCATATTTTCTTTTTCAATTTCTTGAATTACATCAATTCTTTCTTTATACCTTCCACCAAGAACTTCTGTTCCTAGCCAGCCTCTTATTATATTAATTGCTGTATCTAGATTTACAAATTCTGCTGGTAAAGCAAGTACATTTGCATTATAGTGTGCTTTTGCTCTTTTAGCTCCCTCAATGTTGAAACAGTCTACACTCCTTATTCCTTTGAATTTGTTAGCAAACATTGCCATTCCAAATCCACTACCTGAGATAAATATTCCAACATCACATTTTTTTGCTTGAATGCTTTTGCAAGCTTCTTTTATTGCTTCTGGGTCATCTAGTGTTTCTTCATCAAAAGTTCCAAAATCCTTATAGTCAATTTTCTTTTCTTCTAGATATGTTAATACCTCTTTTTTTAATTTGTATCCACTACAATTACATACTATTGCTATCATAAGCATTCCTCCTTTATTGCTTCGTTATAAATTTCTAGTAACTTAGCAATTGATTTTTCTTGTGCAAACTTTTCTTTGACATATTCTGAAAGTTCTTCTCTGTTATATCTATTTTTATTTTCTAGAATCTCCATTAAAGCTTTAGATAGTCCTTCGTAATCTTCTGTTTTTACTATTTTTCCAACTTTTTCTGTTATGTATTCTTTCATTCCTCCTGCTTCTGTACAAACAACAGGTGTTCCACATGCTAAGGCTTCAACTGCAACTAATCCAAATGCTTCCATTCTTGATGGCATTGCAAAAACATCTGCTATGTTGTATAACTTTTTAAGTGTTCGTTGGCTTTTATGACCTATAAAATATGTATTCTTTAATTCTAAATCTTTTGCCTGTTTTCTTAATTCTTTTCTTAATGCACCATTTCCTGCAATAACAGTAATTATATTCTCATTTTCGTAAATTTTAGCTGCATTTAAAAGAATATCTACACCTTTTAATCCTGATAATCTTCCTGCATATAGCACTATTTTTTGATTTGTGTATTCTATTCCATATTTTGAAAGAATTTCCTGTTTGTTGTATTCTTGTATGTTAAATACTTTTGGATCATATCCTGCTTGTATTACTTCTGGGTTTGATTCAGGGAAAATTTCTTTAATTAGTCTACAATTTTCATTTGATACTGCTATTATTTTTTTTGCTCTTTTTATTACATACTCTGCCATTTTCTTAAATCTATCACCTTTTTGTAAACCTATAACATCTGTTCCATGTGATGTTACTACAACTGGCACATTATATTTACATGCTATACTTGAAATTACCCATATATGGCCTGAGTGTATTATATCTGGTTTAAAGGTTTCGATTTCTTCTTTAATTGCTACATCAAAGCTATTGCAAAACTCTTTTAGTTGTGCATCTGTCATTTCATAATAGTTAAATGAACTTCGTGAGTGACTTGTAAAACATGGAAAGTTAAAATCTAATTGTCCTGGAATTTCTTCTTCATTTTTAAAATACACTGGGTGTAGTTTAAATTTTTTAAATTCTTCATTTTCGACATTTTTTGTTTCATTTTCTGGCATTATTATACAAATTTCGTGTCCCATTTTTTGTAAGGTTTTTGCAAGATTTGTGGTATATACGCCACTACCTGACCCTACTAATGGTAGATGATTTATTAGTAGTATTTTCATAGGCTTTCCTTTCATTTTTTGTTCTCTTTATTCTATAAATTATACCATAAATCTACAAAAATGTAAATTTTACTTACAAGTCACATATAATACTTTTTAAGTTTTAATTTAGTTTCATTTTTATAAATTTCTTGCCATTTGTATTCCTGAACAAGATGCCATCATTAGTCCTCTTGTCATTCCTCCGCCATCTCCTATTGAGTATAGGCCTTTTATGTTTGTTTCAAAGTTCTTGTCTATTACTACTTTGTTGCTATAGAACTTTATTTCTGGTGCATATAGTAGATTGTCTGGTGCTCCAAATCCTTCTACTATTTTGTCTACTGCTCTTATAAATTCTAGAATACTTACCATTGTTCTATATCCTAATGCAAAAGTTATATCCCCTGCTACTGCTGATTTTAATGTAGCTTGCACTGTATTTCTTTCTAGTTCATAATCCCAAGTTCTCTTTCCTCTGTATATATCTCCTAGTCTTTGTACTACTATGTTTCCTGCTCCTAGGTCGTTTAAGTTTTGTGCAACATTTCTACCATATTCGATTGGGCGTTTAAATGGGCTTGTAAAATGGTGTGATACTAGTATTGCTAAATTTGTATTTGTGCTTTTTCTTTCTTTGTATGAGTGACCATTTACAAGTGTTAGGTTATTATCATAAACTTCTGCTGAAACAAATCCACTTGGATTTTGGCAGAATGTTCGTACTTTATCTCTGAATGGTCCAACTCTACCTATGAATTTTGCTTCATACATATATTTGTTTACATCTTTCATTACTTCATCTGGAAGTTCGTATCTAACACCAATATCAACTATTCCAGTTTCTGTATTTATATTGTGTTTATTTGCCATGTCAACTAACCAGTTAGCACCTTTTCTGCCTACTGCTAGAACTACTTTGTCAGCATATACTTCAGTTGGTTCAATTTCTTCATTCTCTAAGTCTTTTGAAGCTTTTATCTTTACTCCTTGAATGTGGTCATTGTCTATTATTAAGTCTGTTACTGAAGTTTGGAACATCATTTCCACTCCATTATCCTCAATATATTTTTCAAGTTTTCCATAAACTTCATGGCTTTTTTCTGTTCCTAAGTGTCTTATTGGAATATTTATAAGCCTTATTCCTTCTTTTTTGGCTCTATCATTAATCTTTGCTATTTCTTCTTTATATTCTGTTCCTTCTAAGTGTTTATCTGCACCGAAGTCTAAATATATTTTATCTGCGTAATCAATTAGATTTTTTGTTTCAGGAACTCCTATTATTTTATGTAGATTTCCGCCAACATGTATATCATCATCTTCGCTATTATATAAAGATAATTTACCATCTGAAAAGGCTCCTGCACCTGAGAATCCATTTGTAATATTACACATAGGTTTGCAATGTATGCATTTCTTTGTTTTTTCAATAGGACAACACCTATCTTCAACACGCTTACCTTGGTCTATTAATAGCACCTTATTATATTTCTTTAACTTTATTAATTCATAAGCACAAAAAATAGAGCTAGGACCCATTCCTACTACTATTACATCATATTTATTTGGCATAAAAAAATCACTCCTTTGACTAATAAATTATATCATAGGAATGATTAATTTGCAATTAAAATTTATTTTTTTTAAACATTGTCCTTTATATATTCAACAACGTCACCTACTGTAACTACTTTTTCAGCATCACTATCTGGTATTTCCAAATCAAATTCTTCTTCTAAAGCCATTATTAATTCAACTATATCTAAAGAATCTGCTCCTAAATCATCTATGAAAGATGCTTCAGTAGTTATTGCTGTTTCTGGAACTCCTAATTGTTCTATGATTATTTCTTTAACCTTATCAAAAATTTCTTCTGAGCTCATTTGTTTACACCCCCTTTTAGTTTTGCGATAACTATTATCTACTATAAGATATTATATCCAACTGAAAATGTCAATACTTTTTACTTATTTTTTTCAAATTCTTTTTTTATAATGTCCACAGTGCCACTTTTAGCAAAGTTTTCGGCTTGTTTAATTGTGTAATAGAATAGTTTTTCATCACTACTTCCATGTGCTTTTACAACTGGTTTTTGAACTCCTAAGAATAGTGCTCCTCCATATTCTTTATAATCCATTGTTTTGCTAAAACGTTTTATTGCAGGTAAAGATGGAGCTGCACATATTGTGCTCCATAAGTTTTTCTTTAGACTTTCTGTTAATGTTCTTTTTACAAGTTTTCCTAAGCCCTCTGTTGTTTTTAAAAATACATTTCCTGTGAATCCATCTGTTATTACTGCATCAATTTTGCCTGTGAAGGCATCACGGCCTTCTATGTTTCCAACAAAGTTTATTCCATGTTCATCAGCTTCTTGTTTTAATAGTTTATAACTTTCTTTTACTAAGTCATTTCCTTTTGTTTCTTCTGTACCTATATTTAAAAGCCCAATCGCAGGTTTTTCAATGTTATATATCTTTTTTAAGTATACATTAGCCATTTGTGCAAATTGTAGAAGGTTGATTGGTTTGCAGTTTGTATTTGCACCAGCATCAACTAGCATTACACCTTTTTTATATGATGGAAGCATTGGTGCCATTGCCGGTCTATCTACTCCTTTTATTCTACCTACTAAAAGAGTTGCTCCTGTAAGTAATGCTCCAGAGTTTCCTGCTGAAACAAATACATCCCCTTCTCCTTCTTTTAGTAGTCTAAATCCTACAACCATTGATGAATCCTTTTTATGTTTAATTGCTTGTGTTGGAATATCTTCCATTGTTATTTCTTCTGTTGTATTATGTATTAAAATTTTGTCTGATATTAGACCTATATTTTCTTTATTATATAATTCTTTTACTTTTTTATTAATTATTTCTTCATTTCCAACTAAAATAATTTCTGAATCAATTTCTTTTATAGCTTTTACGGCTCCCTTAATTGTTGCCTCTGGTGCATTATCTCCACCCATCGCATCTAAAATAATTTTCATAAATCTCTCCTTTTTATTTAGCTAAAGCCTTTTATTTAGATTTTTTTGATGTTACTATTGTATGCTTTTATTAGGAAAAAATCAAGTGGTAAAGTAAAAAAAATACAAAAAAAGCAAGGATTATCCTTGCTTTTTTATTTTTGAAATTACTCAATGATTTCAGAAACTATACCAGAACCTACTGTTCTACCACCTTCACGGATAGCGAATCTTAGTCCTTTTTCCATAGCTATTGGTGTGATTAATTCGATTGTCATAT
Source organism: uncultured Clostridia bacterium (assembly GCA_934167835.1). Lineage (GTDB taxonomy): Bacteria > Bacillota > Clostridia > TANB77 > CAG-508 > UMGS1781. The sequence continues at coordinate 18,943 of CAKPLZ010000004.1, forward strand.
CGATATTGTCACCTGGCATTACCATTTCTGTTCCTGCAGGTAAATCTATAACACCTGTAACGTCTGTTGTTCTGAAGTAGAATTGTGGTCTGTATCCATTGAAGAATGGTGTATGACGTCCACCTTCTTCTTTAGTTAATACATAAACTTGTGCTTTGAATTTTGTGTGTGGATGTATTGAACCTGGTTTTGCTAATACTTGACCTCTTTCTATTTCGTTTCTTTGGATACCTCTTAATAGTAATCCAACGTTATCTCCAGCTTCTGCTTGGTCTAATAATTTTCTGAACATTTCAACACCTGTGATAACTGTTTTCTTTCTTTCTGTTGTTAAACCAATGATTTCAACTTCATCAGAAACTTTTACTGTTCCTCTTTCTACTCTACCTGTTGCAACTGTTCCTCTACCTGTGATAGAGAATACGTCTTCAACTGGCATTAAGAAGTCACCATCTGTTGGTCTATCTGGTGTTGGGATGTAGCTATCTACTGCATCCATTAATTCTTTCATGCATTGATATTCTGGTGCATTTGGATCTGTTGATGTAGATTCTAGAACTTTTAGAGAAGATCCTCTTATAATTGGGATTTCATCTCCTGGGAAATCATAGCTTGATAGTAAGTCTCTAACTTCCATTTCAACTAATTCTAATAATTCTGGGTCATCAACCATATCGCATTTATTTAAGTAAACAACGATATATTTAACACCAACTTGTCTTGCTAATAGGATGTGCTCTCTTGTTTGAGGCATTGGTCCATCAGCTGCTGAAACAACTAATATTGCTCCATCCATTTGTGCTGCACCTGTAATCATGTTTTTTACATAGTCAGCATGGCCTGGACAGTCAACGTGTGCATAGTGTCTTTTTTCTGTTTCGTATTCAACGTGAGCTGTGTTGATTGTGATTCCTCTTGCTTTTTCTTCTGGTGCTCCATCGATTTGGTCATAAGCTGTAAATTTAGCTTTTCCTAATAATCCTAAATATTTTGTAATAGCTGCTGTTGTTGTTGTTTTACCATGGTCAACGTGGCCGATTGTACCAATGTTAACGTGTGGTTTGGTTCTTTCAAATTTTTCCTTTGCCATTTAAAAATCCTCCTTCAATTTGGAATTAGATATCTTCTAATTCTCTTTTATTTTTAAAATTTAATAACAAATTCTTTAAACATTGTTATTTTATAACATTTTCGCTATTTTTGCAATAGTTTTAATGTATTTTTTTTATTTTGTTTGAGGAAGCTCATTGTATTTCTTCCTCAAACTGGAATTAATTATTCTTCCTTTTTAGCTCTAGAAGCAACAATTGTTTCTAGAATTGATTTTGGAACTTCTTCATAATGAGATGGTTCCATAGCATAAGTTCCTCTACCTTGTGTTTTTGAACGAAGGTCAGTTGCATAACCAAACATTTCTGCTAGTGGTATGAATGCTCTTATAATTTGCATTCCGTTTCTTGCTTCCATTCCTTCCATTTTTCCACGTCTAGAGTTTACATCTCCAATAACATCTCCCATGTATTCTTCTGGAACTGTTATTTCAACTTTCATTATAGGTTCAAGGATAACTGATTTACCTTGTTTACATCCTTCTTTGAAAGCCATAGATCCTGCAATTTTGAATGCCATTTCTGATGAGTCAACATCATGGTATGAACCATCAACAAGAGTTGCTTTGAAGTCTATAACTGGGTAACCAGCTAAGATACCGCTTTCAGCAGCTTCTCTAATACCTTCTTCAGTAGGTTTTACGTATTCTTTTGGAACAACACCACCAACGATTTTGCTCTCAAATTGAACACCTGAACCTGGTTCTAATGGTTCCATTTCTAGCCATACGTGTCCGTATTGTCCACGTCCACCTGATTGACGAATGAATTTACCTTCAACTCTTACTTTGTTTCTAATTGTTTCTTTGTAAGAAACTTGTGGTTTACCTACATTACATTCAACTTTGAATTCTCTTTTTAATCTATCAACTATAATGTCTAGGTGTAATTCACCCATACCTGCTATAATTGTTTGACCAGTTTCATGATTTGTATATGTTTTGAATGTTGGATCTTCTTCAGCAAGTTTTGCTAAAGCTATACCCATTTTTTCTTGAGCTACTTTATCTTTTGGCTCAATTGCGATTTCGATAACTGGTTCTGGGAATTCCATTGATTCTAATATAACTGGATGATCTATATCACATAGTGTATCACCTGTTGTTACATCTTTTAAACCAACTGCTGCTGCAATATCTCCAGAATATACTTTATCTATATCCTGTCTATGATTTGCGTGCATTTGAAGAATTCTTCCTATTCTTTCTTTTTTATCTTTGTTTGCATTTAAAACTGTTGAACCTGAATCTAATGTTCCTGAGTAAACTCTAAAGAAACATAGTTTTCCTACGAATGGGTCTGTTGCAATTTTGAATGCTAATGCTGCAAATGGTTCAGAATCAGATGTTTTTCTTTCTACTTCATTACCATCTAGGTCAACACCTTTGATATGTGGTACATCAAGTGGTGATGGCATAAATGCTACAATGTAGTTTAATAATTCTTGAACACCTTTATTTTTGTATGAAGATCCACAGCATACTGGAACTATTTTATTTGCTATTGTTCCTTTTCTTAATCCCATTTTGATTTCATCTTCAGAAAGTTCTTCACCTTCTAAGTATTTCATCATTAATTCATCATCTTGTTCTGCTGCTGCTTCTACCATTTGGCTTCTGAATTTTTCAGCTTTTTCTTTCAAATCTTCTGGAATATCTGTTTCTTCAATAACTTTTCCTAAATCATCTTTATGGATGAATGCTCTCATTTTTATTAAGTCAACTATTCCTTGGAATGTATCTTCAGCTCCAACTGGTAATTCAACTGGGATTGCGTTTGCATTTAATCTGCTTCTCATTTGGTCTACACATGCATAAAAATCAGCACCTGTAGTATCCATTTTGTTTACGTAAGCCATTCTTGGAACTTGATATTTATCAGCTTGTCTCCAAACTGTTTCTGATTGTGGTTGAACTCCACCTTTTGCGCAGAATACTGTTACAGAACCATCTAACACTCTTAGAGATCTTTCAACTTCAACTGTAAAGTCAACGTGGCCTGGAGTATCAATTATGTTTATTCTATGATTTAACCAGTGACATGTTGTTGCAGCAGATGTAATTGTAATACCTCTTTCTTGTTCTTGTTCCATCCAGTCCATAGTAGCAGCACCTTCATGTACTTCTCCTATTTTATGTGTTCTACCTGTATAGAAAAGAATTCTTTCAGTAGTAGTAGTTTTTCCTGCATCAATATGAGCCATTATTCCAATATTTCTTGTTCTTTCTAATGGGAACTCTCTACCTGCCATTAATTTTTTCCTCCTATATTTTAAATTTTACCATTTGTAATGTGCAAATGCTTTGTTAGCTTCTGCCATTCTATGTGTTTCTTCTTTCTTCTTGTATGCTCCACCTGTTTGGTTAACAGCATCAATGATTTCACCTGCTAATTTTTCAGCCATTGTTTTTTCATGTCTGTTTCTAGCATAAGTTACTAACCATCTTAAGCCTAAAGTTTGTCTTCTTTCAGCTCTTATTTCGATTGGAACTTGGTATGTTGCTCCACCTACTCTTCTAGCTTTAACCTCAAGAACTGGCATTATATTGTTAAGAGCTGTCTCAAAAACTTCTAATGCATCTTTGTTTTCTTTTTCTTTAACTATATCGAATGCATCATATACTATTTTTTGAGCAACTGTTTTTTTACCATCTAACATAATATTGTTTATTAGTTTTGTAACTATTTTGCTATTATATATTGGATCTGGTAAAACATCTCTTTTTGCTATATATCCTCTTCTTGGCACTTTTCTTCACTCCTTTTTATTAAAATTTCAGATATTTTACTTAAAAATATCAAAGTTACTCTGAAAGAGTTCTTCTTTCAGTCAGTGCTAATTTATTTACATAATTTTGTTATATATCTTCATTAACACTTATTTTCTTTTTACATCCTAGATTTATTTTTTAGGACGTTTTGCACCATACTTAGATCTAGCTTGCATTCTATCTTTAACACCTGCTGTATCTAATGTACCTCTGATAATATGGTATCTAACACCTGGGATATCTTTAACCCTTCCACCTCTTATTAAAACAACACTGTGTTCTTGTAAGTTGTGTCCTACACCTGGAATATATGATGTTACTTCATATCCATTTGATAGTCTAACCCTTGCAACTTTTCTTAAAGCTGAGTTTGGTTTTTTAGGTGTAACTGTTTTAACTACTGTACATACTCCTCTTTTTTGTGGTGATCTTGAATTTGTTTGTCTATTTAACTTTGAGTTAAATCCTTTTTGTAAAGCTGGAGCTGTTGATTTTGTAGTTGATGTTTTTCTACCTTTTCTTACTAATTGATTAATTGTTGGCACTTGTTTTTCACCTCCTAGAAAATAAACATTAACGTTTATTATTATACCACCTTTATAGGCAAAACGTCAAGATTTTTTCAAATATTTCTATAATTTTTACCATTTTTAGGTTGTAATTTTAATAATATACTTCAACTAGATATAATCCAGATGCTGGTAAGGTTTTCCCTGCTTTAGTTCGGTCTTTGGCATTTATGATGTCTGGAATTTGATTTGGTGTTATTTTTCCTAGTCCTACATCTACTATTGTTCCAGAAATTATTCTTACCATGTTATACATAAAGCCATTCCCTGTAAGTTCTATAATTATGCGTTCTCCATCTTGTTTTACTTCTGCTTTATATATTTCCCTAACTGTGCTTTTACCGCTAGTTCCGCTGGCTTTGAAGCCTTTAAAATCGTGTTTTCCTTCAAAGAACTTTATACCTTCTTGCATTTTTTCTATGTCTAATTTTTGTGGGATATGGCATTCTAAATCTCTGTATATTGCTGTGCCTTGGTACGAATTATTTATTATATATCTGTATTTTTTACCCTTGCAATTATACCTTGCATGAAAATTTTCCGGAACTTCTTCTGCTTTTTTTATTACTATGCTTTTCTTTAATTTTGAATTAATTGCTACTGCAAATTTTTCTATGTCTAAATTGCTATTTGTTTTAAAATTTGCAACTTGGCCTAAAGCATGAACCCCACTATCTGTTCTCCCTGATGCATTAAGCTCAACATCTTCTCCTGTTATTTGCTTTATAGCCTGTTCAATTTCTCCTTGAATATTTAATTCATTTGGTTGTTTTTGCCAGCCACCAAATTTCTTTCCATCATACTCAATTGTAAGTTTAATATTTCTCATAACATTTTCCTTTCATAAAATTAAACGACTTATTTTTAAGTCGTTTGTTTTTTATTCTTGTTTTGTTTCTTTTTCTTTTTTGAATGAAAATTTTTTCTTTTCTTCAATCTTTGGCACTAGATTTTTTATTAAAATTTGTTTCAATGCTTCTTCCTTTACATCTGCAATTAGTGTTCCATCTTTTGCTACTGAAATTTTTCCAGTCTCTTCTGATACAACTACTACAATACTATCAGACTCTTTTGAAATTCCTATTGCAGACCTATGCCTTGTTCCTAAGCTTTTAGAAATGTTTTTATCACTTGCAAGCGGTAGCATACATGCTGCTGCCATGATTTTTCCCTCGCTAATTATAACGGCACCATCATGAAGTGGAGTATTCGGTTGAAAGATATTTACTAATAATTGTGGTGATATTTCTGCTCCAATTACTACACCTGTATCTATTATATCCTTTAATTTTATGTCTCTTTCAATTACTATTAAGGCTCCTGTTTTATTGTTTGAAAGTTCTTTTGCAGCAATTGATATTTTATAAATATTTTCTTTGATTTTTGATGCTATATCTTGTTCAATTCCAAAAAATCTATTAATTTTATTTGATCCCAGTTGCTCTAAAGCACGCCTAAGTTCTGGTTGGAACATCACAATAAGTAAAATAACTCCATAAGTCATAAATGAGGTTAAAATAAAGTTTAGTATTCTCAAATTCAGCAATGAACTTAGCATTGTTGCTACTATTAATAGTAAAATTCCCTTAAGAAGTTGAAGGGCCCTTGTCCCTTTAACAACTTGAAAGAATTTAACGGCTATAAAAATAACCAATGTAATATCAACAATAAAGGTTACCAGTTCATAAGGGCTATTAACTAAAGAATTGAAATAGTTAGCCAAATCCCATTCCTTTATTGATAATAATTCTATTCCCTTTAGCATTTTTGGTTCCTCCTATTTATTTATTATCATATAGATAAAAGTTATTGATGAACCCAAAACCATTAATGCAGCTAAAAATCCCGCAAAAATTCTAACAAATAATTTATTTTTCTTATTCATAATACTTCCTCCTTAGCAATATCTTATTTGGATAATAATAATTCTCTTTCTCCATTAATAATTGTCATTATTATTTGTACTGTTTTTTCCAAATCATCATTTTTTAAAACATAATCATATATTCCAATTTTTGATTCCTCATAGTCAAATCTATTTAGTCTTAATTCTATTTCCTTGATACTAGCCTTTTCTACCCTATGTTCTAATCTTCTACGAAGTTCTTCTTTTGGAACTCTTAAAAAGATTGTTACGATTTTCATGTCGTCTTTTAATAATTTTAGTAAGTTTTCAGTTCCATTAACTTCTATATCTTTTACTATTATTTTTCCAGATTTAATCTTTTCATCTAATATTTTTCTAGATGTTCCATAGTAATGTTCATGATGTACTGAATACTCATAAAATTCATTTTGTTTAATTTTTTCTTCAAATTCAGCTGTTGTGATAAAGTTATAAATTTCTCCATCAACTTCACCTTCTCTTGGACTTCTATCTGTATAGGAAGGCATTGATGTTACATTTTCCATTCTCTTTATCAATTCTTTCTTTATTGTATCTTTTCCAGCTCCTGATACACCTGATAATAATACTAGCATTCTTTCACCTTTCCTTCGGCAATTTCATTTGCTGCAAGTGTTACTGTTGATCTTTCTTTTACCTTTGTAAGTGGTATTTGTCCTGCTGCAATTTGTCTTGCTCTTTTAGCAACTAATATTACTAACTCAAATCTGTTATCAACAACTTTTAATAAGTCTGTTACTGTTGGTTTAATAATCATTTTAACTCTTCCTTTCAAATTTTAAAATTACTCTTCTATATTATCTTCCTTTGTTATGGTTTTGTCAAGTCTTGCTGCAATTGTTTCTGGTTGTACAGATGATAAAATTACATGACCTGAATCCATAATTAAAACTGCTCTTGTTCTTCTTCCACATGTTGCATCTATTGCTGTTTTTCCATCTTTTGCTTCTTGTACTATTCTTTTGATTGGTGCTGCCTCTGGGCTGACAATTGAAACTATTTTGTTTGCTGAAACTATATTTCCAAACCCGATATTAACTAATTGCACTTATATTTCCTCCTTTTTCCAATGCTTATTCAATATTTTGTATTTGTTCACGAATATTTTCAAGTTCTGTTTTTATATCTACAACATAATTTGTTATTTCCAAATTATTTGCTTTTGAACCTATTGTATTGGTTTCTCTGTTCATTTCCTGAATTAAAAAGTCTATTTTCTTTCCATTACTGCTATTGTCTTCAAGTAAATTTAAAAATTGTGAAATGTGGCTTTTCATTCTTGTTATTTCTTCTTCTACAGAACATTTATCTGAATAAAGTACTATTTCTTGAGCTAGCCTTGTTTCATCTACTGTATTGGGCTTTAATAATTCATTTACCCTTTTCTCTAATTTTACTACATATTCTCTTGTAAGTCCAGTAGAAATCGCATTTATCTGATTTATTTTTTCGGAAATCTTATATATTCTGCTTTCTAGGTCTTCCTTAATTTTATTTCCTTCAATTTCTCTCATTTCTATAAAGTTTTTAATTGCTTCTTGTAAACATTTTGTTATCTCTTCTTTTATTAATTCTTCATCTTCTGAAACCATGCTTGTTGTAAGCACATCTGGCATTTTCATCACGTCTATAACTTCAATATTAGAACCTATATTGGTTTCGCTTGCTAATTTTCGCATTTCTTCAATATATTTTTTTGCAAGTTCTTTATTAATTTCAATGTTTCTTCCTTTATCACTATTATTTACAAATGTAATGAAAACTTCGACTTTTCCTCTTGTAATTTGATTTTGAATTATTTTTCTTACATAATCCTCTAAAAAGCTTATGTTTCTAGGCATTTTAACAGATATATCACTATATCTGTTATTTACTGACTTTATTTCTATTATATATTCCCTAAAGTCTATTTCATACTTAGCTCTCCCATAGCCTGTCATACTTCTTAACATTTATTTTGTCTCCTTTTTTGTGGTTTTTGCTTGTTTTTTAGTTTTGTTTTCTATTTCTGATTTTGGTTTTCTCCCTCGTTTTTTCTTTTCCACATCTATTTTTTCTTGATTTGCTTCTGTTTTGGGTTTTCTGCCTCGTTTCTTTGGCATTATCTCTATTGGTTCTGCTGTTATCTCTACTTTAGGCTTTCTGCCTCTCTTTTTTGGTGTTTTTTCAACAATTTCTTCTTGTATTTTTTCTTTTACTTCTGATTTTGGTTTCCTGCCTCGTTTCTTTGGCGCAGTCTCTGTTACCTCTGGTTTCATCTCATTTTTTGGCTTTCTACCTGGTTTTTTCTTTATTTTTGCAGGTTGTTCTTTTTTCTGTTTTATAGTTTCTTCATCTTTTTGTTTCTTTTCTTCCTCTATTTTTTCCTTTTTTTCATTTCTTTTTTGCTGAGTAATTTCTTGAATTCTATTTTTTTCTTCCTGTGCTTTTACATCTTGGCTTTCTTTCTTTATAATTTCTGATATATCACTAATTTCACTTAGATATTTATTCTTTTCATTGCAATATAGCTTTATTATTTTAATAACATAATAAACTGTAGTAAAAGCCATTATTGTAAACAAATACTCATTTCGTAATCTTAAGAAAATGTATGGAGAAAACAAAGCAAATATAGATAAAATCATAATTTCAATTCCTGTCAGAGCCCATTCTCCACTATCTTTGTGATATGCAATTTCAACAACTATTAGTGAAAAAAGTAACAATACTGCTGAACAAGAACTATATATAATTTTTGTTATATTTTTAGATAAAAAGTTTGCTGCTACCATAAATGCAATTACTAATATTAATATAGAAATTCCAATGGCACCATTTGCAATGATTTTATCGCGAATATTTTTTTTCAAATTTTCTGGTAATTCGCGTTCTTGCTTTATTTCTTCTATATTTTTCAATATATTTTTTTTCAAACTCTTTTCATTCCCTTCTCTTATGTTTATTCCAATTCATATATTATAATGCTGCTTGTAACAATTCCAGCTGTTTCAGTTCTTAAAATTCTATTTCCTAAGGTAATAGTCTTGGCGCCATTTTGTTCTAGGCTTTTTACTTCGGCATCTGTAATTCCACCTTCTGGACCAATAATTATTCCTACTTTTAGGTTTTCAGCCTTTTTTAATTTTTTTAGTACATTTTTTAATGTATTTCTATGTTCATTCTCATAAGCTAATAATACTATATCATATTTTTTAATTAAATTCAAAAGATTTTGAAAATTTAATACATTTTCCACTTTCGGAATAATATCTCTACCACTTTGTTTAGCTGCAGTTTCAGCAATTTTTTCCCATCTTTCAATTTTTTTATTAGCTGTTTTACTATCAAATTTCACTATGCATCTTTCCATTTGAACTGGAACAAACTCTTTTACTCCTATTTCTGTGCATTTTTGAATAATAAATTCCATTTTTTCAGCTTTTGGCAATCCCTGAAACACAGTAATATATGTATTTGTTTCTGTTTTTGATGCAGTAGTTTTTATAATTTTACATTCTATTTTTTCTTTTTCTATTTTTTTTATTTGGCACAAAAAATTATCAGATGTGTCTATATTGCAAATGTTTAATTCATCTTCAATTTGTTTTCTTAAAACATTTGCAATATGATTCACATCTTCGCCAATTATTGTTATCTTATCATTTTCAATTTGACTAGATTTTATAAAAAATTTTGGCATATTTTACCTTTCTTCACCTTCTGCTTGTTTTGTTTTTATTTTTTGTTTTCTTTTTTCCTCATCCTGTTGTTTTATGGTGCTGTTAATAGATGAATTTGTTGCATCTCCACCTAAAATGTATCTTTGTTCTTTTTCTTCTGCTGTCATTAATCCCTCTGCTTGAAGCATGCTTAGTAGAAAATCATTTGTTGCTTCACCAATGTATACTGCAACTTTCATTCTTGCTATACATTCACTATAAGTTAGTAATCTCATCTTTTCTAATTCTTTTTCTTTTTGGGCAAGTTCTTTTGCTGATGCATTTGGATACATTTTTTTCACTTTTAAGTGAAATTGTTTTTTGCTTTCATTTGGGCTCCACATAATTTCTTCTAAAAGGCTACTAATACATTTTTTCTTTGTATTAGTATCAAATACTATTTTGCCTTCTCTTTCTTGCTTTCTTAATTTACCTATTTCTTCTTCAAATCTTGCTCTTCTTTCTGTTACATTATTTTTTTCACCTTTTAAAACATCATCGTATTCATCTAGCAAATTTTGAATTATTCCCTTTTTTACTATTTCCCTATAAATTTTTTCTACTTTTTCTGATTTTCGTACTGTAAATTTCTTATGCATCTTTTTAAAATACTTTGTAAATACATCACTTTGGTCAATTGATGTGTTCTCATAGTCTATAAAAGCTTTAGAATACTTTTCTATAAGCATTTCTATTCTTTCAGGCAATATGTCGTTTATTTTTCTTAAGCTTGGTTTTACGGCTTTTTCGTAATTTAGATTTCTTAGTTCATACATATTATTTGCCATGCTTTCGCTCATTCTTATGCCATCAATATCACGTGAATTTTTCACTAAATCATCTCTTAATTTTCTTGTTATCCACGCAACTATTCTATCTTTTTTCCCTCCGATGCTTCCCCATTCATCTAATTTATCCTTTGTAAGGCCCATTTTTATGAATAGTTTTTCATAGTCTTTATCATCCACATTAACAGTTTCTTTAATTATTCCATCTCTAAAGTCTTTTGCCACATAAGATATTGGATCACAAAATAATACTATTGCCCCTTCTTTAGTTCTATTTTGAGTTTTTCTATCTAGTCCTTTTTTTACAAATGTCATAATATATTCAGAATTTACATCTTCATCAGTTTTAGTTCTATTAACTTTGACTTCATGTTGTGTGCCTTCTCCATTATGGCAAACTGCAATGTCAGAAATGGTTAAGAAAGCTGAATTATAAGTATTTTTTTCCTCTTCTGTTAGTTTTCTCCCTTTCTGTTCTTCTAATCTTTCTAATGTTTTTTCGTGTACGCCTTCAATTTCTAATAATAATCTTGCAAGTGAACTATGGTGTACTTCGCAAATTCCTTGCTTTTGTAAGTATGTAGATAAGAAGTGCTCTCCTTCATGTGCAAAAGCTGTGTGTGCTATATCGTGAATCAAGCCTCCTACATAGGCCAAATCTTCATTTAGTAATAATTCTTGTGCTGCAATTTGAGCATTTAAAGCTGTATCTTGAACATGTAGTCCTCTTGTGTTAGCATGTCCTTCAATTCCTGGATTTTTTTCTGATGACATATTCTTTTGTTGCATTCTTATCCATGCTTTTGAATACTGAACTATTACTTCCTTAAAAACAGTCAAATAATCATCTGGAATATATGTTGCAAATTTTGAATGTTCCAAATAGAATAAATTCTTCTTTCTAAAGTTTCTTATCATTTCCTTCATTTTTAATGCAGTTTTTGATTCTTTTGTAAAAACATCATTTTCATATCCTTGGTTTGTACTGTTTTTAAGATTCTTCATTGAAAGCGCTCCTTTACTTATTCTTATACTTTTTATAACCTTTTTAGCTTCTTGTCATTTCCTGTAATCCCTGTAAATTGCCAGATATTTCTCCTCCTCTATTTTGTTGTGCATCTTCATATTGTTTTTGCGTCATATACTTTAGGTCTATTGCTAGATCTTTTATACCCTCATCTGTCATACCGCTTATATAATCTATTGATAATTGTGTAGCCATTTTTTCTAGTATTGTTTTTCTTTCTTCTTGTATTCTTTTTTGGATTATATCTTCAATTTTTTCTTTTCTTTTAATTTCTTCTTCCTTGTTTCTAGGTGTTGCAGCTAATTCAGGATTATTAAATAAAATATTTTCACGGATTCCTTTGATTTCTTTCTCGATTGTTTCTTCAAGTACTTCTGTCTTCTTAATTCCTTTTTCCTCACCATATTTATAATCTGGTGAAAGCGCTCTTTCTATTTTATTTCTTACCTGTGTTTCTAAAGCTTTACAAGTATAAACATAAGTTCTAGCAAATCTTGATGTTTGCCCTTGAACATTTTTCTCTATTTTTTTCACTATATCAAATCTAGATTTTTTATTTCTCATGTCTCTAGTGTAATGTTTTTTAATAGTAACAGCTCTTGCTATGTCTATTAGTTCTTTCTTATTTTCTTCTGGATTTTTATTATTTGTTCCTTTTTCTTCCATTTCCTTATCAGCATATTTCAAAAATTCTGCTGGTATTTTTTCTCTAACTGCGCTATTTTTAAGTTTTTGTTGTACCAAATCTGACTTTATAAGTTCTTCTGAGCAATAATTTACAATCTTTTCTACATTCTTTGGTAATAAATGTTTCTGGTATTCAGTTTTTGTGTTTGGAACATAATAAGTATATCCAAAATTTCTGGCTCTCTTATATAGATTTTTAGCTGCATCAGAAAGCATTGGTGCTCTAAATTCTTCTGAATGTTCTGATTGATTATAAGATTTTGTGTTTCTAATTAAATCATTTATAAAATATTCCTGAACAATGTTAGTAACATGGTTTACAACTCTTGTATTTACATATAACATATTATTAACATAGTTTGAAATTTTGCATATATCACCTTTTATGGTTTCAACTTTTTCATCAGTTATTTCACCTTGAGATTGTATATATTTTTCCAAATGTTTTTGCATTATTTTGTTTATTTCATCTTCTATATCGTTTTTTTCTTCTTCATATTTTCGTTCATATTCTTCTCTTAAGCTTGCCATTTCTTCATGTTCTATATTTTGTTCTTCATCTTCACTGTATTTTGAAAGTCTGAAGGTATCAATATTTTTTTCTTTAATTTCATTAATTATATTTCTTGTAGTTTCTAAAATATTTCTATTACTATCTGCAAAAACATCTTCTGTAACTTCTTCTAAATATTTTTCCTGTATTGATCCTAATTTTGTTTTTGCGATATTTATAGCCTCTTGTCTTTCTTCAGCATTATCAAGGTCTAAGTAGTCTTTTGATATAATAGCCCCAAATAATTCAAGGTATTTATCATTAAAAGTTTTTAGAATTCCAAGTCTAAAACCATCTCTTATATCACTGCTCAAATATGCTATAACATCAGCATATTTACCAAGCATTCCTTCTGGTGTTTGTGATGTGAATTTATAATCATTTTTTGTATTTGATCTTTCAAGTTTATCTTCAACAGCTTCTTTAATTGTATCATAATGTTCTGGTTCTTTGTTTTCTTCTCCTGGTTTTGCCTCTCCATCATGTGAAATAACTATATCTAGGAAATAATTAAAATCCATTTTTAGTTTTTTCTTTGTATCTGGTAAATTATCAATATTTGGAATCATGCTTAATGCTGTATTTAGAATATTTTCAGCCTGTATGATTTCAACACCTTTTGCATTATGGTGAAAATAGCCACAATTATTTATTTTACCTAATGATGTGAAAATTTCCTCACCATCATGCGCACTAAAAGGATGTCCAACATCATGCATCATCATACCTACGTATGCAAGTTCTCCATTAAGCCCAATGCCTTCTGCTAATCTTTTAATAACAGATGCCGCATTTAATTCATGTACTAACCTATAAGTTAAATGAGAATCAAACTTATCCCACAAAGCTGCCATTGGCTTATCTCCTGACCTATTAACACTATTTGCATTAATGATTGCAGATTTTAAAATGTCCATATATTCCTTTTTATCCCATGCAGTTTCGGTTCTTTTCATTGCACTAATTTTTGGTTTACTTTCTTGGTTCATATACTAACTCTCCTTCAAACAAAATACTATATTAATTTTACCACACTTTTCCTAATTTGTGAAGTCAAAAAAGAGCAGAATTTTCATAAAATCCTACTCTTTTTATTTATCCAAATATTCCTCTTTTCTTAATTGGTGGCTGTTCATTCATTGTTTGAGCAAGTTTTGTAAGTAAGTCTCTTTGTTCTGCTGTTAGTTTTTTTGGGATTTGTACATTTACAACGAAGACAAAATCTCCTTGATATGTACTATTTACCGCTTTAAATCCTTTGCCCTTTATTGTGAATTTTGTTCCACTTTGTGTACCTTCTGGGATTTGATAAGTTTCTTCTGTTCCATCTACCATTGGTATTTTTAAATTTGCACCTAAGGTTGCTTGAGTAAATGTTATTGGTACCTCACAAATTACAGTGTTTCCTTGTCTTTTAAAGATTCTATGATTTCTTACTGTGACTACAACATATAAATCTCCTTTTGGTCCACCTTTTGTGCCTGATTCGCCTTCTCCTTTTAATACTATAGTTTGGTCATTATCAATTCCTGCTGGTATTGATATTTTAATTTTTACTGTTTTACGAATTGTACCTTTTCCTTTACAATCTGGGCACTTTTCTTCTATTTTGGTTCCTTCTCCACCACATTCTGGACAAGTTTTTGTTGTTTGCATTTGACCTAAAATTGTTGAAACAGTTTGAGTAACCCTACCTGAGCCATGGCATGCTGCACATGTAGATGTTTTTGTTCCTGGTTTTGCCTTTGTTCCATGGCATGTTGGGCATTCTTCTTCACGCATAATGGTGATCTCTTTTTTTACGCCTGAATAAGCTTCCTCAAAAGTAACATCTAAATTATATTTTAAATCTCTACCCTTTTTAGGTCCTGATGATCTTTGTCTTGTTCTTGAGCCAAACCCAGAACCTCCGCCGAAAAAACTTGAGAAAATATCACCAATATCACCAAAATCGCTTTCGAAACCATCAAAGCCACTAAATCCATTAAAGCCAGAACCTGTATAAGAATAATAGCCACCACCTGGTCCTCCTGCACTTCCGCCAAAGCCTTGTGGTCCATCAGGGCCAAATTGATCATACATTCTTCTCTTTTGAGGATCAGACAAAGTCTCATACGCTTCAGAGACCTCTTTAAACTTCTCCTCAGCTTCTTTCTTATTATCCGGATTTGCATCAGGATGATACTTTTTAGCCAACTTCCTATAAGCCTTCTTCAAATCCTCTTCACTAACATTTTTATCAACACCTAAAACCTCATAATAATCTCTTTTATTTGCCATCTTAACTACTTACTCCTTTTTTTGTAAATTATATCTATATTATCAAAAACAATACTACACATATAACTCACAAACCAGATTGGGCGGACTGCAAACCACCCGCCCAATACCTAGAATCTATTTATTGTCACTATTTCCATCATCTTCAACTTTATAATCAGCATCATAAACATTTCCATTATTTGCATTATTTTCTGTATTTGCTTCTGCGCCTTCAGCTCCGGCTGCACCTTGTGCTGCAGCATTTGCTTTATATAATTTTTCAGAAATTTGATAGAATACCCCAGTTAATTTCTCTGTTGCCTCTTTAATTGTTTCTGTATTATTTGTCTCTAAAGCTTTTTTAACATTCTCAATTTCAGTCTCAACTTTAGCTTTTTCTTCACCGCTAAGTTTGTCTCCTAATTCATCAAGTGTTTTTTGGCTACTATATACTAAGCTTTCTGCATTATTTTTAACTTCAACTTCTTCTTTTCTCTTCTTGTCTTCTGCTGCATGTGCTTCTGCATCTTTAACAGCTTTATCAATATCTTCTTCAGATAAGTTTGAACTTGCAGTTATTGAAACATTTTGTTCATTTCCTGTTGCCATATCTTTTGCAGATACGTGTACTATACCGTTTGCATCAATATCAAATGTTACTTCGATTTGTGGTATTCCTCTTGGTGCTGGTGGTATTCCTGTTAATTGAAATCTTCCTAAAGTTTTATTGTATGCGGCCATTTCACGTTCACCTTGTAATACATGAACTTCAACACTTGTTTGACCATCTGCTGCTGTTGAGAATACTTGTGATTTTTTAGTTGGTATTGTTGTATTTCTTTCAATTAATTTTGTAAATACTCCACCATAAGTTTCAATACCTAGTGATAGTGGTGTTACATCTAGTAATACTAGGTCTTTAACATCTCCTGAAAGAACTCCTGCCTGGATTGCTGCACCAATTGCAACACATTCATCTGGGTTTATTCCTTTATTTGGTTCTTTGTTTGTTATTTTTCTTACAGCTTCTTGAACTGCAGGAACTCTTGTTGAACCACCAACTAATAATACTTGGTCAATTTTGTCTGCTGTTAATCCAGCATCTTTTAGAGCTTGGTTAACTGGTCCTGTTGTAGCATCAATTAGATCTCTAATTAATTCTTCAAATTTAGCTCTTGTTAATGTTACATCTAAGTGTTTTGGTCCTGTGCTATCTGCTGTAATGAATGGTAGGTTAATATTTGTTTGTCCAACACCTGATAATTCTATTTTAGCTTTTTCTGCAGCTTCTTTTAGTCTTTGCATAGCCATTTTATCTGTGCTTAAATCAATACCGTTTGATTTTTTGAATTCATCAACTAAGTATTTTATAATTCTATCATCAAAGTCATCTCCACCTAGTCTGTTGTTTCCGCTTGTTGCTAGAACTTCAAATACTCCATCACCAATATCTAGTATAGATACATCGAATGTACCTCCACCTAAGTCGTAAACCATTATTTTTTGGTCTTTGTCTTCTTTATCCATACCATAAGCAAGTGCTGCTGCTGTTGGTTCGTTTATAATTCTTAGAACTTCTAGTCCTGCAATTTTTCCTGCATCTTTTGTTGCTTGTCTTTGACTGTCGCTGAAGTATGCTGGAACTGTTATAACTGCTTGAGTTACTTTTTGTCCTAAATAGTTTTCTGCATCTGCTTTTAATTTTTGTAATATCATTGCTGATATTTCTTGTGGTGAAAATTCTTCTCCATCAATTTTTACTTTTTTATCTGTTCCCATATCTCTTTTAATAGAGATTACTGTATGGTCTGGGTTAGTTACTGCTTGACGTTTTGCAATTTGTCCAACTAATCTTTCACCATTTTTTGAAAATGCAACTACAGATGGTGTTGTTCTATTTCCTTCTGGATTTGGAATTACAACTGGTTCTCCACCTTCCATAACTGCTACACATGAGTTTGTTGTACCTAAGTCGATACCTATAATTTTTGACATATATTGTCAACCTCCTTAAAATTTATATATTTTAAAATTAATAACTAATTAATTTGCTACAATTACCATTGAGTGACGTATAACTTTTGGTCCTATTTTGTAGCCTTTTCTAAATTCTTCCTTTATTATTTTTTCACCTAAAGACTCATCTTGTACACTGCTTACTGCTTCGTGTATTTCTGGGTCAAATGGTTTTCCAACTGCTTCTATTGTTTCTACTCCAAATTTTGTAAATATATCATGTATTTGTTTTACTACAAGTTCTATGCCTTGTTTCATATTTGCATCTTCGGTTTTGCTATCTACTGCCTTTTCTAGGTTGTCTAATACTGGTAAAAAGCTTGAAATTATATCTGCAAGTATTGAATTATATAAGTTTTCTTTTTCCTTAGTATTCCTCTTTTTGTAATTTTCAAACTCTGCCATTACTCTTTTTAGTCTATCAACAGTTTCTTCAAGTTCTTGTTCTGTTTTTGTAAGTTCTGCGTTTTCATCTTGCTTAATTTCGTCTTTAACGTCCTGCTTGTTTTCTAAATTTTCTTCTGACATTTTGTTATCATTCCTTTCTCTTATTCATCACTTTTAAATTTTTCATTCAACTTTTTGCTAATATATTTCATTACTGAAATTACTTTTGAATAATCCATTCTTGTTGGCCCTATAATGCCTATTGTTCCTAAATCTTTATTTCCAACTGTGTGTTTAAATGTTACAATGCTTAAATCTTTAAGTGCATCTTGTTCATTTTCCTCACCAATGTAAACATTTATGTCTTTTGCTAAACCAGAATTTAATATTTCCATTACTTGCTCTTTGGTATCAAGAATACTTAAAAAGTTTCTTGCTGTATCAATTTTCCTAAACTCAGGAAAATCGAATACATTATTTGCACCTTCTAGGTATATTTTTTCTGATTGTTCAAGGGATTTATTCATTTGTGCAATTATAGGTTTTATAACATCTACTTGGTCTTCCATTGATTCTAAGATGTATTCTTCCATAGGTTTATCTATTTTCGTAAGTGGTTTACCTATCAATTTTCGTTTAAACAAGTAATTTAAGCTTTCAACTTGTGTTTCTGTTATGTCTTCATTATATTTGATAATAGTTTCTTTTATTGCTCCGTTTTCTGTTAAAACAACTGCCATTAATAATCTATTTCCAAGTGATACAAGTTTAACATCTGTTATTATATTGTTACTTGCTTCTGGCCCTATTGCAACTGTTGTATAATGTGTTATTTCTGAAATTGTATCTGTTGCAATTTTGGTTAAATCTTCAATTTCATTTACTTTTGTTTCAAGCTTTGATTTTATAAACTGAATTTCATCTAAGCTAATCTTTTCATCGTTTAAAAGTTCATCAACATAAAATCTATATCCTTTAGCTGATGGAACTCTACCTGATGATGTATGAGTTTTTTCAATATAGCCCAATCTTTCTAGTTCAGCCATATCATTTCTAATTGTTGCACTACTACAGCCTAAATTATAGTTTTCTACGATAGTTCCTGAACTTACTGGCTCAGCTGTATTTATATATTCTTCAATTATTGCTTGTAAAATTTGCCTTTGCCTTTGTTCTAACATATTACTCACCTCAAAAATTAGCAGTCCTTTTCTTGGACTGCTAATATCATACACCTTATTTTAGCAAATGTCAATACATATTGCTAATTTTTTCAAAATTTTTTTAATCTTCTTGGAATTTATAAATATATGGCTTAATCTCTGGGAATAATTCCTTTACTAAAACTGTTTTTCCTTCTGCTGTTGTTAATTTTATATTTGGAAAAGTTTTAACCATTTTTTCATTGCTCCATACTTTATTTATTGTATTGGCAAGCTTTTCATTTTTATTGATTTGCATATATTGTTCTATTGCTTTATCCATATTTTTAACATTTATTTTGTTCTCCACTGCAGTTCTATTTAGGAATAAATTTACTGCAATTCCAGATAATATTGCATCAACCATTAAGAAGATCATCGCTACACTTGTTATGGTTCTTAAGAGTTCTATTTTTACTTTCTTTTTTACCCAATCAATGAATTTATCAACCACGGGGTTTATCATTCTCATTAATATTAAACTTAGAATTCCCCAAAAGATCGAATACAGAAGGCATGTTCTTCCATTTATATTCAAAAATCGTTTTGAATAATCCCACCAACGCGCGTCAAAAAGTTTTTCTCCTAAAAAGCTCATTATGTACTCTATTGTAGATCCAATTACTGCTCCTCCAAAGAAAAGTGTATAGTTGTTTTTGTTAAAAAATTTCAAAAGTAATATAAGTACAACTGCTCCTACTCCATATATTCCACAAAACGGACCATATAGGAAACTCTTTCTACTTTCCAACACATTGTAGTTTATTAATGCAAATAATGTTTCTATTACAAAACCAGCAAAACTGTATATTATAAAATATGCCATAACTCTGTAAAAACTTGTCTTTTGATTTTTCTTTTCCATTTACTACCCCTTTTATTTTACAACTGTACCTGTACTTTCTTCCTTAAATGTTGATTTTACTACTATCTTAACTTTTTTCTCTTTAGCTAATTTAACACATTTATTGTGCAAAACTTTAGCTCCATTATTAGCCATTTCTAGCATTTTGTCATAAGACAATTCTTCGAATTTGATTGCATCTTTATTTTTATTTGGGTCTTCTGAATATACCCCATCTACATCTGTAAAGATTTCGCATTTTTCCGCTTTTAAAGCTCCTGCTATTGCTATCGCAGTTGTATCAGAACCGCCTCTTCCTAATGTTGTTATATTTCCATTTTTATCAATTCCTTGAAATCCTGCGATTATAACAATTTTATCTTGCTTTAAAGCATTTTTGATTTTTCTTGTCCCAATTTTTACTATATTTGCATCTCCAAATACTGAATCTGTAACAATTGGTACTTGCCAAGCTAAATATGATACTGCATCATATCCCATTTTTTTCAAACATAAACTCAATTTTGCAATTGTGATTTGCTCTCCTACTGATACTAAAACATCATGTTCTCTCTTGTCTGGATTTAATGTAATTTCCTTTTCTTCTGCGATTAATTCATCTGTTGTGTCGCCTTGTGCTGAAACAACAACAATTACCTGTTTTCCTTTATTTTTTTCTTTCGTAATATGCCCACAGACATTAAATAGTTTTTCTGTATTTGCTACAGAACTTCCTCCAAATTTTTGTACAATTATTTCCATTATGGAACCTCTTTTTAAAATAAAAATACCAATAATATTTAAATCTAAACATTATTTCTTTTGATAGATATATTATATATCATAAATTATGTATTTGTGAATAGTTTTATTATATTTTTTTATTTTATTTTGTTATGTAACGAAAAAAACACCCGAAGGTGTTTTTTTATTTATTAATTATTCAGCTGTTTCAGCGTCAGGAGAGTTATATGCTTCTAATATAGCATTTTGAATTTTCTCCCTTGTTTCAGCATTGATTGGATGAGCTATATCTTTGAATTCTCCGTTTGGAGTTTTTCTGCTAGGCATAGCTATAAATAATCCATTTTGACTTTCGATAACTTTGATATCGTGAATTACGAATTCATTATCGAATGTTACAGAAGCAACAGCTTTCATTCTGTTTTCTGAATTTACTTTTCTTAAACGTACGTCTGTTATTTGCATGTATGTGCACCGCCTTCCAAAGTTTTATTGTACATTATTGTTATGATGTACTAATATATTATTCTCCCTTTTTTGTTTTTTTCCTCTAATATTTTACATATTTTTTAAATTATTTTTTACTTATACTAATTGTTTCTGCTCCTACTTCTAGTTCACGTGATACTATATTTTGTATTTGAGCTATTTGTTCCGGTTCTAATTTTTCTGCTTTTACTATAACACTTACACTGTTTGTATTTGCGAAAATCACTATATTTTCAATTCCTTTTGCTTTTATTAAATTTTCAGCTATCATAAGACTATTTCGTTTTTCATTTATATTTGCAATTTCTTTTATTGCTTCATTTTTTTGTTCTTGGGTTGAATTCACATTATTATATATTTCTTGATATGTTTCAAGCATTTGTGAATAAATATTCTCTCTTTCTAATTTGGAATTTTCAAAGTATGTGTCCTCCTGAACTGTTTGAGTAGTCTCATTTTCTTTTGTCTCTTTATTTTCATCAATGTTTGTTTTTTCTTTCTCTTCTGCTATATTTTGTTTTGAACTTTCTTCTACCTTTTCACTGTTTACTAAAGTTGCATCCCCAAGTTCTGCAACTTTTGAAGTTTCCATTGCTCCATTGTTATTTGTACTTGTAAAATTTAAATACCCAGCTGTTACTAACATTAATGATATTACCAATATTATTAATTGGTTTTTCTTTAAAATTTTCATCTAAATTCTAATTCCTTTCTATTATTTTGACATTTTAAAGACTTGAATTTTATGTGTTGCAAGTCCAGTAACTGCTGAAACTGCTTGAATTATTTCAGTTTTAGTTTTGGCATTTTCACCGCCCCTCTGCTATTATTATTGCTCCTTCTATTTTAGGGCTAATTACTTGTTTAGTTATTGGCAAGTTACTTGAATCCATTATTATTTCTTTATTCTCGTCTATTGTTTCAATTTTTCGCGTTCCACCGGTTAGAATCGCTTTCTTCAGTTTTACTCGTGTTTTTCTTTTCATTTTGCATTGCAACTATTTCGCTTGTAGATGAATATGTAACTAGTACTTGTACTTTTCCAACACCTGATATTTTTGATAAAATGTCCTCTAATTTTTTCTCTAAATTATATGTATCAATTTCAGAATTATTACTATTTTTAACATCTCCTGCGAGTGTTTTGTATGTTTCTTCTTCTGTACTCTTATTTGGTTTTTTATCTTTCCCCCAAATTATATTAATTGATATTATAGTTATTACAAGCAATACTAAAAATGCAACTAAATTTTCAATAGTCTTTTTATTATCTTTTCCTTTTTTCTTTGCAATTAAACTTTTAATTTTTTCATTCAACATAGTTCTCACCTTTCATTTATCATAACGATTTGAGCATTGTAAGTTTTATAAAGTAAATCTTTTAAGCTTTGTTTTTCGTTTTCTTGTATTTCTTCTGTATTGCTTATGTTTCTTGAAATTTTTATTTCAACCTTATTTATCACATTTTTTTTAGTTTTATTTTTAGATATTTCTAAGTGTATTTCGTTAACATTTCCATAATTCTCATCAGTTTTGTCTATAATAATTTCAATATTTGATACCTTATACCCATTTTCTTGAATAGTATTAATTATTTTATCTTTCATTGAATTTATGTATGTTGTTTCTATATATGAATTCGTGTCTATTGAATAACTATTAAAGTGACTCGTGTTTTCCATTTCAGCAAAACTTATTTTAACTTTTTGACCTGGTATCTTTGTAAAAAATGGTGAAATAATAATAAATGCAATATATATTCCCATAACTGTTCGTATATATTTTTTGATATTCCCATTGGGCAATACCATTTCTACAATTGTTGATATAATAACTGCAATTACTATTCCTTGAGCCCAATTACTAATCCACTGAATCAAGCTAAACCACCTACCTATACATAAGGCTTGCATTTGAAATTTTTAGAGTTAATGCAATACCTACAATTAAAAGCACTGCCATAAAAAACATTATTCCAAGTAAAATTTTAAATATTCCTGCCATTTTTTCTATTACACTTACTATTTTTTTATCTGCTAAAGGCTCACTTATAGCACCAACTAGACTATATAGTGTGCTTAATACTGTTAGTTTTATAATTGGGATTATGCATATTCCAATTACAATTATTATTCCTACAAATCCAATAGAATTTTTTATAAGTGAAGTGGCTCCAAGTACTGTATCTACCGAGTCTCCAAGAGCTT
Organism: uncultured Clostridia bacterium; assembly: GCA_934167835.1. Lineage (GTDB taxonomy): Bacteria > Bacillota > Clostridia > TANB77 > CAG-508 > UMGS1781. Next base: position 42,205 of record CAKPLZ010000004.1, read on the forward strand.
TTCCTACAACAGGTATAAATGTAGATGCTGCAGACTTTATTCCTTTAATGGTAATTCCGTCTACACTGCTGGTTAGTGTGCCTTCAAGAGATAATAGTCCCACAAATATCGTTATTACAAAGCCTAAAAACCATGTAACACTTGATTTGAAAAACTTTGCTAAATTTTCTATTTGAATTTTTTCCGAAAGATTTGAAGCAATGCTTAATACTAGGCTTATTGTAACTATTGGAATAATTACCAAATTAATAGCATTTCCAACAAATATTATTGTAAAAAGCAATATAGGTTGCAATATTCCTCCTGATGCAACTTGTCCTGTTGCAGTGATTAATGCTATGAGTAGTGGAACTAATGTATTCATAAAGCCTACCAAATTTGTTGTAGTTTCTTTTACTGTTGCAATAATTGTTGCAAAATTTGCCATTATTATTGTTACTATTAAAATATACTCACAAAAATATGCAATTTGAGATGTACTTTCATTTCCTAGATTTTCTCCAATACTTTTTAAAATACTATGTATAACAATTATAATTAAAATACTACCAATTGAAGTTATTGCCGTTAAAACTTCTGGACCTAAAATCTTTAATACTGCTTTATAGAAAATCTTATTATCCACTTTTCCTGTAAGACTTAAAGTAATTAATTCCTTAATATCTAATTCTGGAAGGGCTTCTTTTGTGTATTTTTCGCTTTCAGAGATAAAACTTCCCAAATTTAAGGCTTCCAATTGATCATTTACAATTGCATTTGTTGCAAAACTTTGAATCGGTATACTTATTATCATTATTAACAGCAGTATAATTTTTTTCATATATTTTACGGCATTATTTTAAGTATGAGTTCTAGAAGTGCTGAAATTATTGGGATTGACATACTAATAACAATAACCTTTCCTCCAAAATCTATTTTACTTGCAATAGCACTTTCACCACTGTCTTTACATATACTAACGGCAAATTCGGTAAGTATCGCTATTCCAGTTATCTTTAATAGTATTGTAAGATATTCTGCATTAATTCCTGCTTTTTGACTAAGATTCGTAAGTAGCTTAACTATGCTTGTAATTTTACTTATACTCATAAAAATAATTACTGCACCAGCAAGAATTGAAACATACATACTGAATTCTGGCTTGTACTGTTTTAATATAACAATTATAATAAGCGATACAAAACCTACTCCTATAATTTTCACTATGTCCATTTATTTCTCCTATAAATTAAAAATAACTCTGACATTATTAAATAAAGTACTAATTTCTTTTATAACTATTGATAATACTATAACAACTCCTGCAAGAGTTGTCATCATCGCCTGGTCTTCTCTTCCAGCTCTTACTAGCACTTGGTGCAATACTGCAACTAAAATGCCTATTGCAGCAATTTTAAACAATAAATCAATTTCCATACTCAAAACCTTCCCTATATTAATATAATAACAATTCCTAAACCAAGTAACATTCCAAGCTTTCTATACATTCCTTCACTTTTTTCTCTTTCTTTTTCCGCTTTTTTTATCTGTTCATCTAACACGCCTGATGTTATTTCTATTTGACTCAGTTGGCCTTCTACATCTGTTGCTCCTAGCAATTTACTCAAATTTTTTAAGGCTTGTTTATCTTCCATATTTATGTTTAAAATATTAGTGTCAATTGCTTGGTTCCATGCATCCCCTGCTGGGAAAAATTGCATATTATAACTTGCAATTTTGAATATACTACCAATGCTTGGTTCTATGTTACTTGAAATTTGTTTAAATATTTCAGGTATTGGCTCGTATGTAAACCTTACTTTGGTTTTGAACATATTTAAGGCATTTTTGAATTCTCTTAATTCTTCAACACGATACGCATATTTTTGAGATTTGATGAGTCCCAATGCTGAACAAACTAAAAAAATAGAGCTATAAATTAATATTTTTATTCCTAACATACATTCTCCTCCACTTGAATTGTTCTATTGGACCCATTTGTTTTTAAAAATATTATTCTCTCTATTATTCGCTCATCTATTAATTCTTTTAATATTGGATTTTTTAACAATTCTTCTTTTGTTCTTCCATGTGCTGTAAAAATGCCTTTAACTCCGACAGCATACAGCTTCTTTTATAGCATTCACATCTTCTTTTGTTCCTATCTCATCTGCTACAACAACTTTGGGAGCCATTGACCTTATAAGCATCTTAATTCCTATTGGTTTAGGAATGTTTTCTAATACATCTGTCCTTATCCCAATATTATTCTGTGGAATTCCTTTATATAATGCTGCTATTTCTCCGTCTTTCATCAACAAGGCCAACATTTAGACCATCAAAATTAATTTCATCCAACCCTTGACTTATGCTTCTTACAACATCTCTTAAAAGTGTTGTTTTTCCGGGCCCCTGGTGGAGATATTATTAAGGTATTATAGATACTATTTTCTTTTAAATCTAATATGTAAGGAAGAGCTTTGTTTGCACATCCTATTATTTCCTTGGCTATTCTAAAGTTTATGCTTGATATGTAGTTAATATTTAATACTTTTCCATTTTCTATAACACAGTTTCCTGTTATTCCGTACTCTATGCCCACCTTTAACTGTTAAGTATCCATTTTTTATTTCATTTTGGTATGAATAAATTGAATTATCACACATAATTTGCAGTGACTCTAAAATGTCTTGATATTCAATCTTCCTTTCTAGTATATCTTCTCTATCTCTAAATTTTAAGCCAATGCTTCCATTACTCCTTAATCTGATTTCTTCTAATGAATTTAAAGTTTCATTTGGCTTGTCTATTAATTTTTCTTTTAACACTCCTGAAACATTTTTTGAAAAAAACTTAAAAATTTCTAGCATATATTCTCCTTTACTTAGAATTATATGCTAGAAATTTATTTTTTAGAACTAAAATTTAAGATTTTATTCTAATTCAAATGCACCAGTATACAATTGATAATACTTGCCTTTTTGAGCAATCAGTTCGTTATGATCTCCTCTTTCAATTATTTGGCCATGTTCTAATACTATTATTGCTTTTGAATTTCTTACGGTTGATAATCTGTGTGCTATAACAAATACAGTTCTACCATTCATTAATTTATCCATACCTTCTTGAACTATCTTTTCTGTCCTTGTATCTATTGAGCTTGTTGCTTCATCTAGTATCATTACTGGTGGGTCGTTTATTGCAGCTCTGGCAATTGATAATAACTGGCGTTGTCCTTGTGATAAATTTGCTCCATTTGAAGTTAATTTTGTATCATATCCTTGTGGAAGGCGCATTATGAAGTCATGAGCATTTGCAAGTTTTGCCGCTTCTATTACCTCTTCATCTGTTGCATTATCTTTGCCATATTTAATATTTTCCTTTATTGTTCCTGTAAATAAGTTTGTATCTTGTAATACCATTCCTAAAGATTTTCTTAAGTCTGCTTTTTTTATTTTCTTTATGTTTATTCCATCATATCTTATTTTTCCATCATCAATATCGTAAAATCTATTAATCAAGTTTGTAATTGTAGTTTTTCCAGCTCCTGTTGCTCCTACAAATGCTATTTTTTGCCCTGGTTTTGCATATAGTGAAACATCGTGAAGTACAAGTTTTTCTGGTTCATACCCAAAGTTTACATGTTCAAGTTCTATATGGCCTCTCAGTTCTTGGTATGTTGTTGTTCCATCATGATGTGGATGTTTCCATGCCCACATTCCTGTTCTTTCTTCTGTTTCTATAATCTCGTCATCTACTTTTTTAGCATTTACTAGTGTTACATATCCTTCATCTTGCTCTGGCTCAGTATCTATTAATTCAAATATTCTGCCAGCACCCGCAAGTGCCATTACTACAGAGTTTAGTTGGTTAGACATTTGCATTATTGGTTGGTTAAAGCTTTGTGTTAATTGTAAAAATGTTGCAATTGAACCTACTGTTAGTGCTCCATTTCCTTTTATTGCTATTGCTCCACCTATAATTGCGACTAAAACATATTCTAAGTTTCCAAGGTTATTTAGAAGAGGCATTAAGATATTTGCAAATTTATTCGCGGTTGTCATATTCTCACATAGTTCTTCGTTAATTTTATCAAAGTGTTCTTTTGCTTCATCCTCATAAGTAAATACTTTTATTACTTTTTGCCCGTTTATCATTTCCTCTATATATCCATTTACTTTTCCTATAGATTCTTGTTGTTTTATAAAGTATTTTCCACTTTTACCAGCAACTTTTCCTGTTATGCTTAGCATTAAGAAGATAAATACTATAATAAATATTGTAAGTGGTATGCTTGTTATTAACATTGCTATAAATACTGCTATTACAGAAGTCATTGATGCTATAAACTGTGGTAAGCTTTGACCTATCATTTGTGAAAGTGTATCTACATCATTTGTGTAATAGCTCATTATTTCTCCATGTGTATGTGTATCAAAATATTTTATTGGAAAAGATTGCATTTTGTTAAACATTTCATCTCTTATTTCCTTTAAAACTCCTTGAGAAATTCTTGCCATTATTCTTGTATAAACAAGTGTTGATATAACTCCTACCAAATAAATCAATCCCATTGTTATTATTGCTTTTAAAAGACCTGTAAATACTGGGGTTGGCTCTAATAAAAGTGGAGAAATATAGTCATCTATTAATGTTCCTAAAAACATTGAACCTGCAACACCTGCAACTGAGCTAAGTATTATACATATAAAAACTATAACTAAATGCTTTTTATAATTTTTAGTAATATATCCTAAAAGCCTTTTAGCAGTTTTTTTCTTGTTTTTTACCATTTTAGGTGCCATTCCTGCTCCAGGTCTTCTACTGCCCTGTTTCATTCTTCCTCTCCTCCTTTTACTTGTGATTCATAAACTTCTCTATAAATTTCATTTGATTTTAGTAATTCCTCATGTGTTCCTATTCCATTTATTGTTCCATTATCCAATACTATTATTTTATCTGCTTCTTGTACTGATGATATTCTTTGGGCAATTATTAGTTTAGTTGTATTCGGAATTTCTTCTTTAAATGCTTTTCTAATTAAACTATCTGTTTTTGTGTCTACCGCACTTGTTGAATCATCTAATATCAATATTTTTGGTTTTTTCAAGATTGCTCTTGCAATACATAAACGCTGCCTTTGCCCACCTGATACATTTGTTCCTCCTTGTTCAATATGAGTCGCATATTTGTCTGGAAATTCTTGAATAAAGTTATCTGCTTGAGCAAGTTTGCACGCATTTATAAGTTCTTCATCACTTGCATTTTTGTTTCCCCATCTTAGGTTTTCCTTAATTGTTCCAGAGAACAATACATTTTTTTGTAAAACAACAGATACTTCATTTCTTAGAGTTTCAATATCATATTGTTTTACATTTTTTCCACCTACTAAAACAGTTCCTTCTGTTGCATCATAAAGCCTTGGTATTAGGTTTACTAAACTTGATTTTCCTGAGCCAATTCCTCCTATAATCCCAACAGTTTCTCCTGATTTAATCTTAAGATTAATGTTTTTCAAGCATTCCTTTTTTTTGTTTCCAACATAACTAAATGAAACATTTTTAAATTCTATTGAACCATCCTTTACCTCTCTTATTGGTTTATTAGGATTTTTCAAATCTGGTTCTTCTATTAATATTTCATAAATTCTTTCTGCTGAATTTCTTGCCATTGTGCTCATTACAAGTAGCATTGCAAGCATCATTAAACTTGTTAATAATCGAATTCCATAAGTAATTAAACTAGTAAGCTGACCAACTTCTAATTCACTCATATTAGTAGCCACAATTATTCTAGCACCAAACCATGATATTAGAATTATTGCTGAATACATAGCAAATTGCATAACTGGATTTGTTAAAGACATTAATTTTTGTGCTTTACTAAAGTCTTTATAAATATCTTGTGATATTTTCCCAAATTTTTTCTTTTCACTTTCTTCTAATAGATATGATTTTACAACTCTTATCCCGCTTGTGTTTTCTTCTACAACATTATTCAAATCATCATATTTTTTAAATACTCTTTCAAAAACTGGGTATGCTTTTCTAATAATAATGTATAGCGTCGCTCCGATTATTGGCATTAAAGCTAGGAATATTAGTGAAAGTTTTTTATTTATTGAGAATGACATTATTAGTGAAAATATAAGCATCAATGGCGTTCTTACCACTATTCTTGTAATCATTTGAAATGCCATTTGAACATTTGATACATCTGTTGTAAGCCTTGTTACAATACTTGATGTGCTGAATTTATCAATATTATTGAATGAAAAATCTTGTATTTTATAATACAAATCCTTTCTTAAATTCTTAGCAAAACCTGCAGATGCCTTTGATGCAGTAATTCCTGATAGAACTCCAAAAGCTAATGATAAAATAGATGATATTATCAAAATTACACCAAACTTCAACACTTCACTCATTTGGCCTGCATAAATTCCTTTATCTATAAGCTCTGCCATAAGCAATGGAATAACAACTTCCATACTAACTTCTAGTGTTACAAGAAGTGGTGTAACAAGTGCTGGCTTTTTATATTCTCTTACAGATTTGCCTAAAGTTTTTAACATTTTTATCATAATTCTTTATCCTTTCATATTTTTTGCGTGTAATATTTTAAAACTTTTATCTTAAAATAGACTTAAAACTTTTTTAAAATCGCTTTGGTACTTTCCATAATTTGCTTTTTTATGTAAAACATTGTATAATATAATTATGACCTCGGTTTTACCGAGTCAAATAATTTAATAAGGAGCATACTTATATGTCATCCACATTAGCATCCGCAGCCGAAGTCGCTCGTATGTTTGACTTCCCCGTTCTTGATAAGAACTTCCCTTGGGTTGTTGGTAACAAGAACCAGTTCGACATCATCGAAGGTTTCTCCGAAAAGTTCCCCGATAAGTGGAGGCAGATAGTTTTTACTGCCTGCTGCAAGCACTATCCGGACAGATTTCATCGTAGGCCCACCCAGATCACCTTCTTCCGCAAGAGACCCGAAAGCACTTCTTGCTCGACGATGATTAGGGCTAGCGACCTTATCGACGTAAATCTTGGCGAAGCCATGATGAGCATTTCTGGTAACACCTCACCCTCGTTCGAACCCGAAACTAACGTAACCGTTTCTAACGTGTTTGTTACATTCGAGTTCTGAAGAGCTCCTTCCCCTTCTGGTATTTCCAGAAGGGATTTTTTTTATAAAATTATCATTGCATCCCCAAAGCTGAAAAATCTATATTTTTCTTGTACAGCTTTATTATATGCTTCCATTATGAATTCTTTTGTTGCTAAACTTGAAACTAGCATAATTAATGTAGATTCAGGCAAATGAAAATTTGTTATTAATCTATCTATGCATTTAAATTTATATCCCGGATATATAAAAATGCTTGTATCTCCTTCAGTTTCCTTTACAAAGCCATTTTCATCTGCTATTGATTCTAATACTCTGCATGATGTTGTTCCAACTGCAATTATTTTCTTGCCTTCTCTTTTTGCTTTATTTATCTTATCTGCATCTTCTTGTTTTATATAGTAATGTTCTGTATGCATTTTGTGTTCTTCTATGTTTTCAACCTTTACCGGTCTAAATGTTCCTATTCCAACATGAAGAGTAACATTTGCTATTTCTACACCTTTTTCTTTGATTTTTTCTAATAGTTCTTGAGTGAAATGTAAACCTGCAGTTGGGGCAGCAGCTGAACCTTCATATTTAGCATATACTGTTTGATATCTGTCTTTTTCTTCTAGTTTTTCAGTTATATATGGTGGTAGTGGCATTAGGCCTATTTTATCAAGAATTTCATTAAATATTCCATTATATTCAAAGTGTACTTTTCTGTCACCATTTTCTAGTACTTCTAGTATTTTGGCTTTTAGCAAGCCATCTCCGAATTCTACTTTTGCGCCTTGTCTTAATTTTTTGCCTGGTCTCACCATAACTTCCCAATTATCATTTTCTAATTGCTTTAGCAATAAGAATTCTACATCTTTTTGTGATTTTTTTCCTATAATTTTTCCATATAGTCTTGCTGGTATTACTTTTGTATTATTTCTAACTAAGCAGTCTCCTGGTTCTAGATAATCTATAATATCTTTAAAAGTTTTATCCTCAATTTCTTTTGTGTCTCTATGTAAAACCATTAGTCTTGATTCGTCTCTTTTTTCCATTGGGTGTTGTGCTATTAGTTCTTTTGGTAAATCATAATTAAAATCTGAGACTTTCATATATTCTCCTCCTTAACATTTTTAGAACGACTTATTTATCAGTCGTTCTATTCTAATTTTTTATTTTTTTGCTTTTTTAGCTGTTTTAATAACAGTTAATAATTCTTCTATTATATTACTTGGTTCTTTATTTATTTCTATTTCAATGGCATATTTAAACTCACTGTTGTTGGCTGGTTGTGTTTTATATGCACTTTCATCTAATCCTATTAGATTATTAGATGAGTCTTTTATTTCTTTTCTCATATATGCTTCATACCATTTTTTTAGCCCTTCAGTTGTTTTCTCTGTATAGCCATATTTTGCATAATCATGAAGTGCAGGAACATTGTATCCTCCTTGTATTTGGTTTCTTTCTAAAGTGTGTAAGAATTCATGTACATATACTTCTTCTGGTACTTGGTTTGTTATTCCATATTTGTAATTATATGTGTTAGCATTTTTGTTTACTCTAATTAATGAATATCCAATGCCATATATATCCATTCCTCCAAGACCTATCCAATTATCGTTTATAGGAATTGATACAACTCCTTCATCATCTTCCATTCGTGCAACTACAAAAACATGGTCAAAATTCTTTTCTTTGATTTGATTATATATTACATTTTTAATATCTCTATAACTAAAATAGTATCCGTGCTCATCTGCATACGAAATTGTTGTTATTGGTGTATCTACTTCAATAATTTCATAGTTTGCTGTCATTTTCTTATTTGAAAAGATATAGCAGTCCTCTCTGAATCTTTCCATATTTAGCTTTACATTATCTATGTCTTGAACATTTGCTTTTAAGTTATAGTTTTTGCCATTTATATTTACATCTACGTTTTTTAAAATAAAGCATCCTATATTCCAATTGCTTGAATTTCTTTTAATTCCTTTTTCAAGTTTAAAATCTGAAAACCAAGCTGTTCCTGTACAATCATTAGAATTTCCACCAAGTCTAAAACTGATTGTTACTTTTGTTCTTTCTTTTGAATTAAATATAAATTCCAATTTTTGCCAGTCATTTGTTCCTGCTATTGGTTCTGAATATTCTGTTGTGTCTAATAAGCCAATTACTGCTCCGCCATCTTCTCCTTCATCTTTGCATACAACATTTTCTGTTTTTACCATGCATGATAATTTGTATGGGGTGTTAGGTTCTACTTCTATTTCTTTATAGAATGTGGTATCATTAAATTCTATATTCTCTAGCTTGTAGCTTGAATACTCTGAATATTTTACATTTGCATCTCTTGTAAATTTAGCTTCTTTTAGTTCTGTTTTAGCCTTTTCAAATCCGTTAAAATAGTGTAATTTAAAGAATTTGAAGCATATTACTAAAATTACTACAAGAATTGTTGTAACAATCATCGCAAATATATTAATTGCACCTTTTTGTTTTTTCATTAGTTTCCTCCACATATTTTATTTATTCTTTTTTCTATAGAGTCCTTTCCAAGTATTTGCATTATTTCATATAAATCTGGTGTGTTATGTCTTCCAGTTAAAGCTACTCTTATTACTGTACTAATGTCTCCAACATGTCCTTTATAATTATCTGGATTTGCCTTGTATTCTTTTACTTCTCTTGCATATCCTCTTTCTTCGGCTAAGTCTTTCATTTTGTCAAACCATGCTTGTTTGTCATCATTTATATCAAAATGATTTTTTAAATAGCTTTCTAGTATTTCTTTTATTTCTGTTTTGTCAGTAATGTTTTGAAATTCATATTCTGTATTGTTTTCAAATTTTTCGTCATACATATAAATAATAGAATTCTTTATTTCTGACCATTTTGAAATGTCTTTTCTTGGCTTGTTGCCTCCTCTTTCAATGTTTAGAATTTTCATTGCATAATCTTTATTTGTTGTAAGTATTTCTTTTAATTCTTCATCATATCTTTCAGCCCATTTTAGTGTTTCACTATATATTTTTTCTGCTGTAAACTTTGAAATAACATTTTTTGAAACATCTAATAGTTTTACCATATCAAAAACTGCTCCACTTACACTCATTTTGTTTAATTCTAGTGTAAACTCACTTATATCTGCATTTTTATTTGCTCTTCTCCATGGTTCAAAATTTGAATTTGCAATGTTTAATAAGTATTCAACAACTGCTTCTTGTGGAATTCCTTCTTCATGATAATAGCTTACTGCTGCTTCTGGATCTTTTCTCTTGCTTATTTTTCTTTTGCTTCCATTTTCTTCTTTCATAATTGTTGCAGTATGCGCATATTTTGGTGGTTTAAATCCAAGTGCTTTAAATAATTCTAAATGAAGAGGAATTGATGAAACCCACTCGTCTCCACGAATTACATTTGTTACTCTCATAAGATGGTCATCTATTGCATGTGCAAAGTGATATGTTGGAAGTCCATCTGCTTTTATTATAACTATATCTTGATCATTTTCTGGAAATTCTATGTTTCCCTTTATAATGTCTTTGTGTTTTATTTTTCTATCTTCTCTTCCTTGAGATTTAAATCTTATTATATATTTTTCACCATTTTTAATTTTTTCTACAGCTTCATCTATTGGAAGATTTCTATATTTAGCCCATACTCCATAATATCCTGGTCTTAGTTTTGCAGCTTCTTGTTTTGCTCTTATTTCTTCCAATTCTTCTGGTGTACAGAAGCATGGATAAGCTAATCCTCTTTTTATTAATGATTTTGCATAAGCTTGGTATATATCTTTTCTTTGGCTTTGCTTATATGGTCCATATATACCTTTTTCTTCATTTTCTCCTACCATTCCTTCATCTGGAATAATACCAAAATCCTTTAAACTGTTTACTATTTGAGCTGTTCCGTTTTCAATTTCTCTTTTTTGGTCGGTGTCTTCTATTCTTAAGATAAATACTCCTTTTGATTGTTCTGCTAGTTTTCTATCTATAATTGCTCCAAATAAGCCTCCTATATGAACAAATCCTGTTGGGCTTGGTGCAAATCTTGTTACCATTGCTCCTTCTGGTAGATTTCTTTCTGGGTATTTTTCCTCATAATATTCTATTTCCTTTGCTTCTGGGAAAATTAAGTCTGCTAATTCATTATAATCCATATTGATTTATCATTCCTTTCATTTTATTTTCTTGATTTTCCATTTGTTTAATAATTTCAACTTGTGCTTTTACTCTTACTAAATTATGGTCTGGTATATCTTTATTTATTGCATAATATGTATCACCATTTAGGTAGTCTGCTAAAAATCTGGTTGTGTTTTCATAAGTCATCATCCATCCACCTATAGGTAATAGCTCTAATTCCTCTTTTGTTATTGTTCCTTTCATTTTTTCTAAGAATCCTTTTGTAAATGCTTCAAATCTTTCCATGTCCACATAGATTTTAGATAAGTCTTGTTCATCCTCTGCAGCAGTGGTTACTCCTGTACGTATGCCTTCTCCAAAATCATATACAATTGAACCTGGCATTATAGTATCTAGGTCAATTAGTGCTACATATTTATCTGTGTCTTTATCAAATAATATATTACTTAATTTTGTATCGTTATGCGTTACTCTAAGTGGAATTTTTCCATTTTCAAGTTTACTTGTTATTATATTTGCTCTAGATGTTCTACTTTCATCTGTTAAAAATTCTATATAAGGTTTAGCTTTTATAAACCTTTCGCTTCTTTTTTCGTTATTTTCTTTAGAGAAAATAGCATCTTTTAGCTGATTTACTCTGTTTGGAGTATAGTGAAATTTTGGTATTATTTCATATAGTTTTTCTGCATTAAATCCGTCTAGCTGTTTTTGAAACTCTCCTACAGCTTTTCCGGCTTCTGTGAGTATGTCCAAACTTTCTGTTGATATATATGTTTTTGTATTATCAATATATTTTTGCATTCTCCAGTTATTGTTATAAATATATTTATTGGTACCCTCTTTTAGTTTAATAAATTCAAGTGTTTTACCGTTTTCTTCTCTTTTTATATAGCTTGTTACTTCATGAATATTACTCATTAGTTCATCAATATTAGGAAAAACTTTTGTGTTTACATATTGTAATATGTATTTATTTCCTGTATCACATTTTACAAGATAAGTCTTATTGATATGTCCTGTTTCTATTAGATTGACTTCAATTGGATTTCCGTTAATATCAAATTTCTTTGATATTTCTAATAATTCATTTTTTTTCATACCCTTATTCCTTTCTCAAATTAGCCAAGCATTATTATTAAACCTCCGAACTACGCTTATTATAAAGCCAATTAGTTTAATTGCAAAGGTTGCACCATTTTGGTCACTTAGGCTAAAAGATTTTCTAGCAATACTTCGTGCATCATATATTAATATTATACCCAACATTATAAAAACTGCTACAATTACTGCTTTTAATTCCATTTAAATACTCCTTTTTTCTTTTTCACCTTAGCAATTATACCACATAATTCGTATTTTTTGTAGGTTTATCGCGAATTTTATTGCTTTTTTTGGGCAAAATATTATTAGATTATTTTTTAAAGGAGGTTTTTGTTTTGAAATTCTTTTTAGTTTTATCATTATGTATGTTATTTTTAACTGGTTGTAAGCGGAAACGCTATAGATAAAAATATTCGGAAATTATAATTCTTCGAGCCTAGCTCAAGTGCAAGAGGCTGATTATATAGAAAGAAATAATATTCAAAATGTGGTTACTTATAAAGAAGAAGCTTTATCTTCTTTTTCCACCAAAATTTCACAAAAAGATCCCGATAGGCAAACAAATATAACTCTTGCTTGTAATAGTTTAAATGGCTTTATTCTTAAGGCTGGAGAGACTTTTTCTTTTTGTGGCATTCTTGGCAAAGCAACCCCAGAAGACGGGTACAAAAAGGCAGATACATTTGATTCAGATGGAAACACTATTCAGGCTTATGGTGGTGGCAAGTGCCAAGTTAGCTCCACTTTATATAATGCTGTTCTTGCATGTTCTGGTTTAACTGTTATAGAAAGACATGAACATAGTGGACCTGTTTATTATGTGCCTGAAGGTAAAGATGCTTGTATTGCTTATGGTTCTTGTGATTTCAAGTTTAGAAATGACAATAATTTTGATATAAAATTGTATTTTACAAACACTCCTGATAGTATTGATGTTAGAATTGTAAAAATTACAAATTCGTAATTTTTACTTTTTCTCCGTCTTTTAGTCCATATTTTTCCCTAAAATTAATTTTTGATACTATCTCAATTATTTTTAAATCGTGGTCACCTGTTCCATTCTGGTTTTTTTCTGCTCTTACAATATAGGCTATTCCACCTAAAATTTCACATTTTTTTACTAAAACATTTTCCGTTCCTCCATATTCTTTTGGAGTAATTATCCAATCTGGTTTTATTACATAATCCTTCTCTAAACATACATTTAGAGTCCCATTAAATAATTTTATTCCAGTTTTATTTTCAAATACTTTTTCTATTTTATTTACCCACATTTTAGCTGTTCCAATACCACTTGTAACAAATCCTTCTAAAGTCATATTATTCCTCCATTTTTTATTATTTTATATATCTCAATAGAATCCTTTAAAGCTCTAAAGTTGCTTTGTTTATTGTTGCTTTCATAAATTGTTTGAATTTTTATTTCTTTTATTGGTATGTTATGTTCAAGAAAATACATTATCATATTCATTTCATACTCATATCTTTTGCCTGCTAGTTCTATTAAATCCTCAACACATCCGCACAGGAATTGTTCTTAACCCTGTTTGTGTATCTTGAATCCTAATTCCAGTTTTTTTCTCAAGAATCTTACTTGTAACATTATTTCCAATTTTACTCCTCCAAGGCACATTTTTTTCCTCAAAATTCCTGCATCCTAAAACCACTGTATTTTCATTTTCTCTACATCTAAACTCATCATAAACCCTACTTAAATCATAAATACAATGCTGCCCATCAGCATCTACTGTAATTATTCCCCTTAAATTTTCAAAACTCTCCAGACACTTCCTAAACCCACTCTTCAAAGCCATTCCCTTACCCATGTTCACATCATGCCTAACCAAACACACCCTATCACCACCAAGCCCATCAAACCCTAAAGTATCACCACTACCATCATCCACAACCACAACACGCTCAAAACCTGCCTCCACTAATCCCTGAACAACCCCCAACAAACTCTTCCCCGGATTATAAGCAGGAACAACAACCGCAACATCACTTTTCATCTAATTTACCTCTTTTATGGTTTATTGTATACTAAAACATTAAAATTTTCAATATAAAAAGCCAAAAAAGAGGGGCTTTCTCCCCTCTTTCAAAACTATTTTGCATAAATCACTTGTACTTTGACTTTTCCATAGTTATCACAATAGAAGTTCATATTTTACAATAGTTTTTTTGAATTTCACTTTACTTCTTCTAGCAATTTTTCTTCCGTTTTTTCACCATATTTTACCTTATACAATGTATCATTTTGTATGTTTTCATTTTCAAAAGCATCCTTTATATTTTCTTTTACCTCTTTTTTTATTCTATAAACATATACATAATCGTAATCCTTCGCAACCATATACAATTCCTCTGTATTTGCAAAATTGCCTATCATAACTTTCGATATTCTAGTTGGCATTATCTCATATTCATTTATTTTCTTCAAATAAGTTTGGTCTGCTTCTGCATTAATTATATAAAGAATCTTATCATCCTTATCAAAAATATTGTTATACTCTTTTATCTTTGTATATATATTTCTTGTTATTTCTGCCTTTTTTATTGAAGATTTTCTATTTATATATTTTTCATCGATATTCGCCATTGGTATTACTGCAAAAATTAGAAATATAATAATGATATTCTCCTTCATACTACTAACTATTTTTTCCTGTGATACATACACTAAGAAAGCAGCTACCGCAAGTAGAATCGTTGATGCATACCTATCAAAGCATGCCAACACCATAGCTTCAATTGGTTGAAATATTTTAAGGTATATCATTAGCATTCCAATTAAATACATTGGAACACACAAAAGCATCGCTACCAAATAAAATCTAAGATTTTTGTCTTTTAATTTTGAATCTAATATAATTGCCAATGCGATTAACACCATTGTTGCCGAAAGTACTGTCAGCCTTTTTTCTGTTATTACTTGTCCTTTTATTATTGCCTGTACAAAATTTTCGGTAACCTCTTTTTCATCCCTATCACTTTCACTCTCAGCTAATTCCGTAAAATTCCACATTTTCTGAGCATTTTGAACTTTAATATACCATGCTGATATTACAAGTATTGTAATTAATAACACAATAGCAATAAATTTCATTTCCTTCTTTTTATCTATAACGCTTTTAATGCCAATCATCAAAATTGCCAAAACCACAAGTGCAATTCCTGTTGTTTTTGTAAGAGATAGCATTATAAGTCCACTCAAGACTTTCGCGTACTTAATCTTTTCATCAGTTTCTACATACCCTAAATACACAGTATAAGCAAATACTACTCCTAAAATTCCATCAACTAAAATTTCTAAATAAAAATTCTTAAAGAAAATCATTGGCAAAAATGCAATTAAAAATACAGTTTTAATTGCCCCCTTAAAATTCCATTTCAAATTTTTAGTAACTGGCATTATAAATAGCAAATATAATACACTTTGTGCCATTATAATTATCCCTTCATCATACACATTCTGTATCTTTAAGAACAAATATTGAAAACACGCAGTAAATGGCGGATAATCATTATATACTACTATAGACTCAGCATTAGTTCCAAATGAATCAAATAGAAACATATTTTTAATAATTAATCCCCAATGATTAAATTCATCTATATTCTCCAAAAGCCTATTTTTACACAAAAAATAACCTAACACTAAAAAACCTAAAAATATAGCAAGCCCCGGAGTAAAAATAAATTCCTTAACCCTCTTTATATTTCCCCCTTTATCCAATTTCAAAACACTTACAACTAAAAAAGCAAGTCCACAAATACACAGAAAATATACCGCCAAAACCCCAAACACCAAATTATCCAAAAGACCAGCCACAAAAATCGGTAAAACCATAATGCCCACACAAACCGGCATCATTTCCTCAATTCTTCGCTCAAACACCAAAGCCAAACTCCCCGCCAAACTAAACACAATTCCAAAAATCACCACAATTACCATACTAACCTCATTCTTTTTTGCTTTATTTTATTATAAAACTCTAAAAAATTCAACACCTAAAACAAAAAAATCAGGTGCCAACTCATTTTAATTGGCACCCATAAACACTTAGCTTCTAGTAGCCTTACCCAAAAACTACCATCATTTATTTAATTACCAAATCGCCTGCAAGCTTATAGGCTTACATAAAGTGTGGAGCGACTACCGAAAGTTTTGGTCCTCGATGTGAGGAGGAAAGTCGTAACGAGAACTGGCTGGATGACTGCTTTTGCAGCTGCCGGCCCCTGTGAACTCGAACACCTGTAGAGTGTGGCTCTGTAGTCCATTCCGTAACATTGCCTTCTAAGTCATATATATTTTTTGAAACATCTTTATAAGCTATTGTCCCGGAATAATTTTCGCTGTATCCTATTCCTCCTGTTAAATATGGTGTTGTTGTAAATTTTGCTGATTCATGCCCCACATTTTCAGCTTTTTTTACATTATAGCTTGCACTATTCACAAACTCTAATACTTGGTCATAGCATGCTCCTAATATCATACTACTTTTTACTCCGCTTAAATTTTTATTTGTTGAATACGCCTTTTGTTGTCCATACATATAATACCAATTTACATTGCTTATTCCTGTATTTGTTCCAGCTATTACTTTTATTGCTGTATTTGGATTTTGAGTCATATTGCTTGTTTCATATCTTCCTACCCAAAAGCCTTCTGCATTATATATGCTTTTTACTATTTCATTGTATTCTGTTTGCATTGTTTCTTTGAATTTCTCGGCACTTGTGTAACTTGTACTTTCTCCTGTTACTGATGCAATATTTTCTAAATATCTAGAATTTGCATCCCAGCCTGTTCCACTTCCAATTACTATATCTGGTTCTCGAAGGTCTATGTTTTCTGTATATACATCTGTATACGCATTTTTGTAAGTTTCTCCTACACTAGCTGCATATAATCTTCCTGCCATTTTGTTTGAATGATGTTTTGTACATGTTGCGACTCCATTTTTTACAGTTATACTGCATTTATCATTTGGTTCTATTTTTGCCTGGCAAATGAACATATCATTTATTTTTGTATGTGAAATTGGTATCCACACAAATTGGTCATATTTTGTTCTTAAGTCTGCTAATGTTTCATCATTGTCCCAATTTATTGCTTTTATTTCTTCTTCTGTCCATGATGAACCATCTTCTTTTTTATCTATTAAGTATATTACCAATCCACCATCTATTGTTTTTTCTGTTCCTGCACCTGATACTGTGAATCCTTCTGGAATTACTGCTGTTTCGTATTTTGAAGTTGTGGTTGCTCTTTCTCCTGCTTTTATTTCTGTTAATTTTTCTCTGCCTTCTATATAATCCTCTATGCTCGAATAAGTTTTATCCCCAATTTTAATTTCAGACCCAACATTTGCTTCTGCATCTTGGGCTGATTTCCAATTCTTTGTGGCATCCCCTGCTGACTTAAATAGTCCTGTGTTTAGTGCTACACTTATGCTTACTGCTACTAATATAAGCATTACGATTATTGTGATTATTAGCGCTATGAGCGTTATTCCTTTTGTGTTTTTCATGATTTACCTCCTAAAATTTTATTTTATATAACTTTTTGTTATATCTATATATTTTTAAAATTAACCTACTTGTACTCATGGTAGACACGGTGGTCCAACCATATATAGTTTGTACATTAGATTAATTCTTAGTCTTTTATATTTTATATATAGCTTGTTTTTTATAAAATTATCGATATATAGGGCCCCAAGGCTTTCAGCGTTTTTCATTGGTTAGTTTCTCCTTCTTTTTTCGTTTCCCTTCGTGCTTTTGTTCTAATAAATTTTACATTTAAAGTTTATCCTATTTGCTTCTCCTTGTCAATACTTTTTATATAAAATAAAAAAATCAGGTGCCAACTCATTTTAGTTGGCACCCTTGGGGTTTAGATTGCTTTGGGTTCAAGGTTCACAAACAAGAAGTCATACATGAACCTGGAATCCACTTCGAACACTTTTTCAAAAGCATTCACCAAATCACAGATAGCCTCCATCGCTACATCAAGATCTTCGCAGATTTCCTCAGTATTGATAGTGACACTTATGAGCTGATCACCCAGACTCTCAACCCGGATAGGCTGATTTCTGTAGTATGAAAAGTCTTTCCCGTTGCAGTCGATGTGGTGCTTCTTGAGCATCTTGCGAATGATGCTCTTGGCCTGCTTTTCGTAGTTAACCATAAGTTAAACCCTTTCTAAATTATCCTTTCGGAAACTTTTATAATTATATCATAATTATGTAAATTTTGCAAATTTCACTTATATTATCATATTCCCTACTTAACCCACATACATTTTCACTATGGAGGAGTTTATGAAGAAATTTATATATTTATTTGTTTTTATTTTTATATTCTCATGGTGTATTCCTGTTCTAGCTTCAGATACTGTTTTCGTATGGTCAGATATGAATTTGCCTGAGGCGGTTTCTACTTCTAGTGTGTTGAATAGTAGAGATGGTAATTTTTTAAATTTAACATGTGGTGGCGCTGTTTTAATGGAACAATCTACTGGAACTGTTCTTTATGAGCATAACAGCCATGAGCAATTAAGACCAGCAAGTGTTACTAAAGTTATGACCATTTTGCTTATTATGGAAGCTCTAGATAACGGAACTATTTCCTTAGATGATAAAGTCTCTTGTTCAGAAGCTGCTTCTAAGATGGGTGGCTCACAAATTTGGCTTGATACAACTGAAAGCTTAACAGTTAATGAAATGTTAAAAGCAATTTGTGTAGTTTCTGCAAACGACTGCTGTGTTGCAATGGCAGAACATATTGCAGGCTCACAAGAACTATTTGTTGAAAAAATGAACCAACGTGCTAAAGAACTTGGTATGAATGATACTTGTTTTAAGAACTGCCATGGAATAGACGAAGATGGTCATTTAACTTCTAGTTATGATATTGCTCTCATGTCTAGAGAACTTATGACTAAACATCCTACAATAAAAAATTATACAACTATATGGATGGATAGTCTTCGAGATGGTAAATCTGAACTTGTAAATACAAATAAGCTTTTAAGAAATTATGAAGGCTGCACTGGTTTAAAAACAGGTTCAACATCTATGGCTCTATTCAATCTTTCAGCTACAGCTACAAGAAATGATTTATCTTTGATTGCTGTTATAATGCGTGGCGAAACCAGTAGCATACGTTTTTCTGAGGCAAAGAAACTTCTAGACTATGGGTTTAGTAATTTTGAATACTATAAATATGCCAATACTGGAGATATTTCCAAAACTGTTATTGTAAATAAAGGAACCCAAAAACACATTCAAATAGGTTTTAAAAACGACGCAGGAGGATTAATTCCCAAAGGACAATCAAGCAACATTGTAACTACGGTAAAATTGCCTGAAAGCGTTAATGCTCCAATAAAAAAGGGTGATAAAATACGGCGAAGTGACATTTAGTTTAAATGATGAAGTTTTAAGTACAGTAGATTTAATATCAGAAAATGATGTGAAAAAATTAACATTTGGCAATATGCTTGCCTTTGTTGTAGAAAAATGGTTTGGTTTACTTCGCGAGTAAAAAAAAGCAAATGTTAGACTTATTCAGCCTAACATTTGTCTTTTTTTATACTTTTGCTTTTTCTTTTTTTGATTTTTCTACGGCTTGTTCTTCTTCTTTCTCATCTGGTAAGCATAAGTTTAACAATATTCCCACTATTGCTGCTAAGCTCATTCCTGATAATGATAATGTGAAGTTTCCTGTTGTAAATGAAATTGCTGCTCCTCCAAGACCTAGAACTAGCATTGCTGAAGCTACTACAACATTTTTTGTTTTTCCAAAGTCTGTTTGATTTTCAATTAATACTTTTAAACCATTTACTGATATGAATCCATAAAGCAATACTGTTACTCCTCCTAAAACTGCCCATGGAATACTTGAGATTAGTGCTGTGAATTTTCCTAAAAATCCAAGTACTATTGCTATAATTGCAGCTAAGCCTATTACCCATACTGATGCTACTTTTGTCATTCCTACTACTGCTGTGTTTTCTCCATAAGTTGTATTTGCAGGTCCTCCAATCGCTCCTGCAACAAATGTTGCTAAACCATCGCCCATTAAAGTTCTATCTAATCCTGGTTCTTCAATTAAATCTTTTCCTATTATTGTACTTAGAGCTTTGTGGTCTCCAATGTGTTCAGCCATTGTAACTAATGCAATTGGTGCCATTGAAATTGCAACCATGAAATCTGGCATATAGTTTACAAAAGGTATTGCAAAGTTTGGTATGCTAAAGAAAGCTGCTTCTTTAACTGCTGTAAAATCTACCATTCCAAGGATTATTGCTAAAACATATCCTGAAACAATTCCTACTAAAAATGGAATTACTTTTAAAAATCCTTTACCTCTTACTGCAACTACTGCAGTTACTAAAAATGTAAATGCTGCTACTGTTACAGTTTTCCATTCTATTGTTTCACTTGCTAAGCCTATGTTTGAAACTGCACTTGAAGCAAGGCTTAATCCTATAATCATAATCATTGGTCCTATTACTACTGGTGGAAGTAATTTGTTTATCCATTTTTTTCCTGTAAAGTGAATTATTGTTGCTACTATCATGTAAATTAATCCAACTATCATAACCCCTGTCATAGTTCCACCAAGTCCTCCTGCGGCGTAGGCTACTATCATTGGTGATATGAAAGCAAATGAGCTTCCTAAGTACACTGGTGATTTACCTTTTGTACAAAGTATATATAATAAAGTTCCTACTCCTGATGCAAGTAAAGCAATTCCTGTTGATAATACTTCTGCTCCTGCAGCACTGTTTACAAGTAGTGGTACAAGCACAGTTGCACCAAACATAGCAAATACATGTTGAAATGCTAAAACAATCCATTTAGCAATTTTTGGTTTTTCGTTTACATCTAATAGCATTCTTTTTTGTTCCATAAAAAAATCCCCCTCTTAAATTTTTTAATATTACTTTTTTGGAAAACTCGCGATTTTTTTCCAAAAAAAAACACTAATAAAAATTAGTGCTAAAATTGAAATATAAATGAAAAGGAAACAACTATAAAAGCAAAATAAATTGCATTTTTAAACAACTTTATTAAGTTACTTTTATAGAAAAATTCCTTCATTTTTTTCACCTTGAATATTCTACTACTTTTTAATTTAAAAAGCAAGAGTTTTTTTCAATTTTTTTATTTTCTTTTCGTTTTTTTCGTTGTCTTTTTTCTGGCCACTTTCTTTTTTACTGGTTTCTTTTCTTCTGCACCTGGCTTGTTCCAAGAGATGTAGTCACATGATGTTGGGTTGTTTTCGCAGATGTAGTAGTTTCTTTTTCTTTTGGTTTTTCTTATTTGAACTTTGCCTCCACATTTTGGGCATGGTTCTTCTATTGTTTCTACTAGTGGTTTTGCGTTTTGGCATTCTGGGTAGCCTGGGCAAGCTAGGAATTTGCCGTATTTGCCGTATTTTATTACCATCATTCTTCCGCATTTTTCACATGGTACATCTGATACTTCATATTCTAGTTTTACATGTTCTAGTTCTTTTTCAACTCTTTCTACTACTTTTTCGAATGGTCCATAAAAGTCGCGAATTACTTTTTTCCATTCTTCCTTTCCTTCTGCGATTTTATCGAATTTTTCTTCCATGTCTGCTGTGAATTTTACATTTAGAACATCTGGGAAGTTCTCTACTAATAGTTTGTTTACTATTCTTCCAAGTTCTGTTGGATGTAGCTGTTTTTGTATCTTTTCTATATAACGTCTTGCTAGAATCGTTGTAATTGTTGGTGAATACGTACTTGGTCTACCAATTCCTTTTTCTTCAAGCGTTTTTACTAAGCTTGCTTCTGTGTATCTTGGTAGTGGTTCTGTAAAGCTTTGTTTTGATTCTAGTTTTTCCTTTTTTAGTTCTTGGTTTTCCACTAATTCTGGTATTTTTTCAAATTCTTCTTTTTCTTCAATATCAGCTGTTTCTACATATAATGTCATAAATCCTTTGAATTTTATTGTTTGGCCATTTGCTCTTAGGTTATAACCATCTGCAAGTATTTTTACTGCAACTGTATCATAGATAGCAGCTGACATTTGGCTTGCTATAAATCTATTGTATACTAGTTTATATAATTTATATTGGTCATTGCTTAAACTAGATTTTACTTTTTCTGGTGAAAGTTCTATATATGTTGGTCTAATTGCTTCGTGAGCATCTTGTGCATCACCTTTTGTTTTATAGTATCTATTTTCATAGTAATTTGCACCGTATTCGCTTTCAATATATTCTTTTGCCGCTTTTCTTGCCTCTTCTGAAATTCTTGTTGAGTCTGTTCTCATATATGTTATTAAGCCTACTGTACCTTTTTCTGGTATTTTTACACCTTCATATAGGCCTTGTGCTACTGACATTGTTTTTCTAATTGCAAAGCCTAGTTTTCTTGATGCTTCTTGTTGCATTGTACTAGTTGTAAATGGTGGAGCTGGTGTACGTTTTTTCTCTCCGTTTTTTTATTTCTTCTACAATATATTTTGCTTTTTCTAAGTCTTGTAAAATGCTATTTGCTTCATTTTCTGAGTGTATATCTATTTTTTTATTATCTTTTCCATATAATTTTGCTTGGAAACTTTTTTTGCTTTTTGGTTCTTTTAAATCAGCATAAATATTCCAATATTCTTCTGGTTTGAAGTTTTCAATTTCTTCTTCTCTTTCTACTATTAGCCTTACAGCAACTGATTGTACTCTTCCTGCTGATAATCCTTTTTGTACTTTTTTCCATAGTACTGGACTTATTTTATAACCAACTATTCTATCTAATACACGTCTTGCTTGTTGTGCATCTGTTAAGTCCATGTCTATTTTTCTTGGCTGATTTATTGCATTTTTTACTGCATCTTTAGTTATTTCATTGAAAGTTACTCTGCATATTTCATCTGGATTTATTCCTAAAATGTACGCCAAATGCCATGCTATGGCTTCTCCTTCACGGTCAGGGTCAGTTGCGAGATATACTTTTTTTGCATCTTTTGCATCTTTTTTTAATGATTTTATTAAGTCTCCCTTTCCTCTTATATTTATATATTGAGGTTCTAAAGTTTTTTCATCAATCCCTAGTTTAGATTTTGGTAAGTCTCTAATATGTCCCATTGATGCTACAACTTTAGTATTTCCTCCTAAAAATTTCTTTATTGTATTTGCTTTTGCTGGAGATTCGACTATTATTAACTTGTCTGTCATAAATTCATCCTTTCTTTAATTCTTTTGTCTTCTTAGTATCCAGTTTTGCTTTGCTTCTACTGGAATATGTAATTTTACTTTTTGACCTTCTTTTCCTGGGTTTACAAATTCTATTGGTTCATCTGTTTCTGCATCCCATAATTTATCTATTGTAAATTTATATGGTTCTATTTTGTCTGGGATTAATAGTTCTAATTTGTCCCCAATTTGTAATCTGTTCTTTATTTCTATTATACTCTTTTCTTTATTAAATTCCTGCACTTTTCCTCCAAATTCAAAATTTGGATTGTATTGTTTTCCTTCATATTCCTGGAAATCTCGGTTATTTTTATCATTAAAATAAAATGTTGTTAATCCTCTTGTTTTTGTTTTTTCTAGCTCATTTAGGTATTTTGTGTAATCATAATTTTCTGGGTCGTTCATATAATCATCTATTGCTGCTCTATATGTGTTTATTATTGTTGCTAGATAATATTCTGTTTTTAGTCTTCCTTCTATTTTCAAACTGTCTACTCCCATTTGAATTACTTCTGGTAATTCTTTTATTAAGCACATGTCTTTTGATGATAAAATATATGTTCCATATTCATCTTGTTCAATTGGCATCATTAAACCTGGGTTGTTTTTTTCTTCTAAATAAAGATTATATGCCCATCTGCAGCTTTGTGCACAATCGCCTAGGTTTGCACATCTTCCTGCTAAAAAGTCGCTTAAATGGCATCTTCCTGAATATCCATAGCATATTGCTCCATGTATGAACATTTCTATTTCTAAGTCTTCTGGTTTATTTTTCATTATTTCTTTTATTTCTTCTTTATTAAGTTCACGCGCAAGTATTATTCTTTTTGCTCCATTATTGTACCAAAATTTGCTTGTGTGATAGCTTACTGTGTTTGCTTGTGTGCTTATGTGTATTGGAAGGTCTGGGGCAAGCTCTTTTACTGCATCTACAACTCCACCATCTGAAACAATAACTCCATCTGCTTTTATTCTATCTAGCATTTTTATTTGTTCTTTTACTTCATCATACATATAATCTCTTGCATATATGTTTAGTGGTACATATACTTTTTTATTTATACTGTGTGCATATTTTATTATTTTTTCTAACTCTGTATCATCTATTTCTACTCTTGATCTTAGTGAAAGCTTTGAAGTTCCACAATATACGCTATCTGCTCCATATTCAAATGCTACTTTTGCCTTTTCAAAAGACCCTGCTGGGGCTAATAATTCTGGTTTTTTCATTATCTTTGTACTCCTTTTTCTATATTTTTCAATTTTATAAATGGGTAAACCGCTTTAATTGTTTCTTGCTTGTTTAATATTCTTATTCTGTGACCTTCTATTGTATACATTATTGGTAAGTTGTGCTCATTAAATTCATTTTTGTCATACTTTGCCTGAATTTCTTCTTTGTTTTCTGCTTTATACTTCCAATGATTTGCATTTCCTGATGTAGCATTTTCTTTAACTGCAAATGTTTTAAATTGGAATTCTACCATTGGAACATGGTCATATATTAAATTGTCTAATTCTAATTTTTCAAAGAACTCCCTTTTTAGTTCCATTATTTTATGTGTTGCTTTATAGCCATTATCTTTATCATGTTTTTTATATTTTGTAACATTCATTATTTCATCTAGTCTATTCATTATTTTATCAAGTGCTTTTTCATTTCCTGCTACAATTTCAATTCCAAATACATCATTTAATGGTTTATTGTTTCTGTCATCATTTCTTAATGCTGATTCGGCAGATTTTATTCTTGCATTAATTGCAATATATTCTGTTAACTCTCCTTCTTCTTGAAGTATTCTGATGCATTCGTCTACAAGTTTTAACATCTCTATAAAACCACGTTTTTGTTCCGTAGTGTAATCACTGTATAATGAATATTTTTCCATTTCATTTGGTTGGGTTTCTTGATTTAGTATTTTTAAGCTGTTTCTCCAAGCGTTATTTTCCCCATTCATAAATATCACTCACCTTTATATCTGCTTATTGCTAGGCCATCTCCGACTTCTAGGATTTTTGTTTCTAGTTTTTCGTTTTCTGTTAGTTCTTTTAGAAACTCTCTAAGTCCTCTTACTGCTGTTCTTTGTTTGTGTTTATTGTAATCGCTCATAACATAGCCCTTGTATAAAACATTGTCTGCTATTATTATACCATTATTTCCCAGCATTCGTAAAGCTTCTGATAAAAATACTGGATATTTGCCTTTTGCAGCATCTATAAAAACTGCATCATATTGGCCTTTTAGAGTTGGTAAAATTTCTAGTGCATCACCTTCATATATATGTATTTTTTCTTGCAAATTTAAATCCTTTATATTTTGTTTTGCTTCTTTTATTCTTTCTTCATCTCTTTCGATAGTATCAATATATCCATTTGGAGTTAAATACTTGGAAAATCTTATTGCTGAATATCCAACTGCTGTGCCAATTTCTAGTATTTTTTGTGGTTTTTGTTCTTCCAATATTTTGCCAACTACCTCTAATGTATCGTCCATAATTATTGGTATATGATTCTCTAACGCTTTTTGCTTTATTTCTTCTATTGTCTTCATTATATAAAAACTCCTTTCAAAAGTCTCATATATTATATTACTACAAAATCGCCTAAAGTCAATGGCTTTAAGCGATTTTGAATTAAATTTATGCTTTTTTTGCTCTTGCTGCTAGTCTTTCTCTTGTTTTGGTGTCTAGTATTTTCTTTCTTAATCTGATATTTTTTGGTGTTATTTCAACTAATTCATCTTCTTCAATGAATTCAATTGCTTTTTCTAGTGACATTTGAATTGGTGGTACTAGTCTTAACGCATCATCTGAGCCTGAAGCTCTTGTGTTTGTTAAGTGTTTTTCTTTACATACATTTATTGATATATCTTCATTTCTTGCATTTATTCCAACTATCATACCTTCATATACTTCTACACCTGCACCAATGAATAGTTCTCCTCTTTCTTGTGCATTGTATAATCCATAAGTTACTGATACTCCTGGTTCGAATGCTACTAGCACTCCTCTTGTTCTTGATTGAATATCACCTTTGAATGGTTCATAACAGTCGAATATACTGTTCATTGTGCCTGAACCTTTTGTGTCTGTTAGGAATTCTGTTCTATAACCTATTATTCCTCTTGCTGGAATTTTGAATTCTATTTTTGTATGGCCTGCTTCTGCTGGTTCCATGTTTACCATTTCAGCTCTTCTTCTTCCTAGTTTTTCAATAACTGTTCCAATTGATTCATCTGGAACATTTACAACTAGTCTTTCCATTGGCTCGCATTTTACACCATCAATTTCTTTTATAATTACTTTTGGTCTTGATACTAATAGTTCAAAGCCTTCTCTTCTCATTGTTTCTATTAATACTGATAAATGTAATTCTCCACGTCCACATACTTCAAAACTATCTGCTGAGTCTGTTTCTTTTACTCTTAAGCTTACATTTCTTTCAAGTTCTTTAAATAGTCTATCTCTAATGTGTCTTGATGTGACGAATTCTCCTTCTTTTCCTGCTAAAGGTCCATTGTTTACTGAGAATGTCATTGATACTGTTGGTTCATCGATGTCTACAAATGGGATTTTTTCTACATTTGCTGGGTCACAAATTGTATCTCCTATATTTATATCTGCAATACCTGATATTTCAACTATGTCTCCTGCTTCTGCTTCATCTACTTCGACCTTTTTTAGGCCCATGTATGTGAATAATTTTGCGATTTTGCCTTGGATGTTTTTGTCATTTTTGCATACTGTTACAGACATTCCTGATTTTATAATTCCTCTTTCTATTCTTCCTACTGCTAGTCTTCCTAAATAATCATCATATTCAATATTTGATACAAGCATTTGTGCTGTGCCATTTGGATTGCATTTTGGTGGTTCAATTGTGTTTACTATTGTTTCAAATATACATTTTACATTGTCTGATTCCTCATCTAAGCTCATTTTTGCTATTCCATTTTTTGCTGATGCGTATATAACTGGGAAATCAAGTTGTTCGTCTGTTGCATTTAGCTCTATAAATAATTCTAGAACTTCATCAACAACTTTTGCAGGATTTGCTCCTGGTCTGTCTATTTTGTTTATAACAACAATTGGTTTTAAGTTAAGTGCTAGAGATTTTTTCAAAACTTCTCTTGTTTGAGGCATTGCTCCCTCAAAAGCATCAACTAAAAGAAGTACACCATCAACCATTTTTAAAACTCTTTCAACTTCTCCTCCAAAATCAGCATGGCCTGGAGTATCTACTATGTTTATTTTTACATCATTATACATTACAGATGTGTTTTTTGCGAGTATTGTTATTCCTCTTTCTTTTTCTATTGCGTTTGAGTCCATTACTCTTTCTGCTACTTGTTCGTTTGTTCTAAATGTTCCGCTTTGTCTTAATAGAGCATCTACTAAAGTAGTTTTTCCATGGTCAACGTGTGCAATTATTGCTACATTTCTTATTTTTTCGTTATTCATACATTTTCCTTCCTTTTAAAAATTACAAAGGCAGGTTTAAATTCCTGCCTTATATTTTTTGATTTACTTAATTTGTTTTGCAACCTCTTCTGCGAAGTTTTCTTCTCTTTTTTGTAATCCTTCTCCTTTTTCAAATCTTACAAATCTAATAATTTCGGCATCATTTTGTTTTAATAGTTCTTTAACTGTTATATCTGGATTTTTAACAAATGCTTGGTCTACTAAACAAATTTCTCCATAGAATTTTCCAATTCTACCTTTAACCATTTTTTCAGCTATTTCAGCAGGGTTTCCTTCATTCATAGCTTGAGCTTTTAATATTTCCATTTCATGTTCTACAACTTCTGCTGGAACTTCTTTTTCATTTAAGTATTCTGGTCTTGCTGCTGCAATTTGCATACAAACATCTCTTGCAACTTGTGATGTTCCCTTTGCAAATTCTACCATAACACCTATTTTTCCATCACCATGTGTATAAGTTTCAACTAAGCCTTCTGATTCGAATCTTGCAAATCTTCTTATTGACATATTTTCACCTATTGTTGCTATTTTGTCTGTTAATATGTCTTTTATTGTTTTGCTTTCATCTGCTAAAGCTTTTTGTTCAAGTAATTCTTCTACTGTTGCTGGATTTTTTTCAGCTATATGTTTTGCTGTATCTGCAACAAATTTTCTGAATTCTTCGTTTTTAGCAACGAAGTCTGTTTCTGCATTAACTTCTAGAACAACTCCTAGTTTTTTGTCTTCTGCTAAATAGCAGTAAACTAATCCTTCTGCAGCAATTCTATCAGATTTTTTTGCTGCTTTTGTTATTCCTCTTTCACGTAATAATTCTGCAGCTTTTTCCATGTCTCCATCTGTTTCTGTTAAAACTTTTTTGCAGTCCATCATGCCTGCACCTGTTTTTTCTCTTAATTCTTTTACTAAACTTGCTGTAATCATTTATAGTTCCTCCTTTTAAATTAATTATTCGTTACTTTCTGCAACTACTTCTTCCATGCTTTTTTCTTCTTCAGCAACTGGTTCTTGTGTTTCTGATGTTGCTTCAAGAATTTCACCTTGTTTTCCTTCTATAACTGCATTTGCCATTACATCTGTAATTAATTTTACAGCACGAATTGCATCATCATTTCCTGGAATTGGGTAATCAACATCAACTGGGCTGCAGTTTGTATCTACTAATCCTATAACTGGAATTCCTAATTTTTTAGCTTCTAATACTGCTATTCTTTCATTTTTTGGGTCTACTACGAAAATTGCTCCTGGTAGTTTTGTCATTTCTTTAATTCCACCTAGGTTTTTTTCTAGTTTTTCCATTTCATTTTTTAATTTTGCTACTTCTTTTTTAGGTAAAACATCAAATGTTCCATCTTGTTCCATAGCTTCTAATTTTTTTAATCTTTCAATTCTTGTTCTGATTGTTTTGAAGTTTGTAAGCATTCCACCTAACCATCTTTGGTCAACATAGAACATACCGCTCTTTTCAGCAGCTTCTTTAACACATTCTTGTGCTTGTTTCTTTGTTCCTATAAATAGAATATCTTGTCCTTCTTCTGCTAATTCCTTTACGAATGCATAAGCTTCATCAATCTTCTTTGATGTCTTTTGTAAATCGATAATATGGATACCATTTCTAGCTTGATAAATATACTCAGCCATCTTAGGGTCCCATCTCTTTGTTTGGTGTCCAAAATGTACACCTGCTTCAAGTAATTGTTTCATTGCAACTACTGCCATAATTCATTCCTCCTTGTTTTTACCTCCGCAAAATCGTCAAAACGCTCATAAACACCTCACAAACTCCTTTAGAGCATAAGGCACAATTATGAACTAAATAATGCGTGCGTATTTTTCAACTTGTATAGTATACCAAATTTGAGCCCAAAAGTCAATACTTTTGGGCAATTCTTTTCTATTTTTATGAATGAAATGTGATAATGTCTTAAGTAATGAAATGAGAAAATGTCCCAACTGAAAAAAATTTGTTCTCTTAAGTGGTATAATTTAAAATATCATTTAAATTCAAGGAGGACTTATGAGAAAGGTTGTGTTGACATTGAAAGAAAGTCAAAAATATTTAACTATTAAAAAATTAGTTGAAACTAATGGTAACAAAAATCGTGCTGCCACTAAGCTAGACCTTAGTGTTAGGCAAATTAACAGGTTAATTGCAGGTTACAATGAATTTGGTAAAGAATTCTTTGTTCATGGTAATCGAGGTAGACAGCCAAAACATGCTTTAACTTTAGAAGAAAAAGACCAAATTGAGGATTTATACATAAGAAAAAACAGGCTACTTCTAAAAAAGAAATTGCTAAAATTCAAGAAAGTATTGTTGCTGCTGAAGATGCACACCCTAGACAGCCTAGATGCATATATTTTGGTGAAGAAATTCAAGTTGATGCTTCTATCCATCTTTGGTTTGGCAATGTCAAAACTGCTCTTCATGCTGCTATTGATGATTCCACTGGACAGGTTGTTGCTGCATATTTTGACAGTCAAGAAACTTTAAATGGCTATTACAATATTTACTATCAAATTTTAACTAAATATCGGTATCCCTTACCTTTTCAAAGCTGATAAATGTACTGTGTTTGAATACAATAGAAAAGGTACTACCTCTGACGAAGATAATACCTTTACACAATTTGCCTATGCCTGTTCCCAATTAGGCACAAGTATTGAAACTAGTAGTACCCCTGAATTTAAACCACGTATCGAAAGACTTTTTGGAACCTTTCAAAATCGCTTAAATGTGGCTCTAAGATTAGCTAATATTACTACCATTGAGGAAGCCAATAACTTCCTACCAGCTTTCTTAGATAAATACAATTCAAGGTTTGCCCTATGTATAGATAATACCAAATCTGTCTTTGAAAAGCAACCCTCTGAGCAAAAAATTAATTTAACTTTAGCTGTTTTATCCCGAAGAGTTGTTGATAGTGGTCATTCAATTTGTTTTAAAAAGAAACATTACAGGTTCGTAAATTCTGTTGGAACACCAATATATTTTGGTAAAGGTACTAAAAGTATGGTAATTGAAGCATTTGACAAGAATTTGTATGCTACTGTAGAAGACAGTATATTTGCTCTTGAAGAAATACCTGAGTTTCAGGCAGGTTCAGTAAATTTCGATAAAGTTCTTCCTACAGAAGCTAAAAAAATTACATTCCTCGAATGATACATCCTTGGAAAAGAGCATCTTTTGAGCATTTTGTTGAAAGACAATCTAAGAAAATTGAGGAACAGCTTGCACAAGAAGCTTCTTAAAGTGATTTTTAAAATTAATCATTTTTGCGTAGGGTACATGAATGGTAGCAAAAATAATGGTGCTGAAAGCAAATTTTAAAAATCACTTGAGTACCCTGACCCTAAAAACTAACCCTAAAAAACTTAATTTTTAGGGCTAATGTTTAAAAAATTTTGGGACATTTTCAAAAATCATTGACATACATGAAAAGAGAACATTACACTTTAATATGTAACGTTCTCTTTCTTCTTGTTAGATATAGAAAAATTCTTCAAGATGTTCATATTGTAAAAACTGTTTCCAATCTTTAACTATATTCTCTCCTTTGATTCCTATATCCCAAGCCTGAGGAATAATAATATCAAGTTTGTTTGTAGTAAATGCATGACTCATTACGTCAGCATCGCAAGGATAGCCATAAACTCCAACCCAATTAGGATTTTTAAAATCTGAGCTTTCCATAACTCTGAATATAATTCTCCTTAAAAAAGAAGGATTACAAAAAGCAAAGTATGCTCTTCTTGGGTCAAGTTGCTTGTCAGGTTCCTTAAGAGTGATAACAACACAGCTTAATTCATCTTTCTCATTAAAAGCTTCATAAAAGCTCCGTTCCTCATCCCTCATGTCTTGTGCATTAAAACTCCAGTTCTGTACCTCTTGTCTTAAATCTTTAACTGAGTTCAATGTGAAAGCTTTAAGATTAACCTTGTAGTCATTGTTTTCAAGAACTCTAATCAAGTTCTGAATTATAACTCCCCGATTAATTATTGCAGATGCAGGGGTTTCCCAACAATAAGATAAATTAACAAAAATATTTATCGGTTTACTCTTATCGGCAGGAATTGCCTGTAATCTGTCAGTCCTTCTTTCTAACTTATTCTTTAAAGATTTGTAGAAATCATAACCTTCATTCCATCCGTCCTCACAGAGTTTTAAAGCTTGTTCCAGACTATCTGTTTTGTACCATCCTCCACCCAACAATGTGGTATCACTTCCCTCGCTTCCATATTCCCTGATTGAATTTAGCGGAAATATCTCTGTATTTATCCGAGCATTTCTCGCATATTCGCACAAGTCAATTGGACCAGAGAAAGAAAAACCATACACAGTAAATTTGTTCCAATACTTAATGCCTTTTTTCATAGCTTATTTTCCTTTCTAAAATTTTTTAGTAAACTTGATTTATACCATTCCTTTCTGTATATGTCTTTTATTAAAGACATATAAACTTAAAATGATATAATATATTTTTATCACACTTTACATAATTTGTCAATACTCGCACATTCCAATATTAACAAAAGCCGATATGAAATACATTAGTATTATCATATCGACTCATGTTGCTTTACTTACTTTGAAAGATAATAAAAATCACTATTATTATAACTATAATCACACCAATTAAAATTAGTAGTTCATAATCATAATAAAAATTTAAAAAGCTATATTTTACTTTCTTAATTTGGATTTTTATTTTATTTACTTTGCCATTGTCCTTATTACTCTCATTGTCTTCCCTTTTTGAAGTTTTCTTTTTCCTAAGCTTTGTAAAAAAACCAATAAAACCAATATAGAAAACTGATAGTAACCTTTTTATTTTACCTAATAAT
The DNA here is from genome assembly GCA_934167835.1 of uncultured Clostridia bacterium. Lineage (GTDB taxonomy): Bacteria > Bacillota > Clostridia > TANB77 > CAG-508 > UMGS1781. Next base: position 75,110 of record CAKPLZ010000004.1, read on the forward strand.
GTTTTAAAAAGCTTTCCTATTTTATTTTCTGTATTGTTTTTTGTTTTTTTCTTAGTTTTATAGCTATTTACAAATTCTACTAATTTGTTTTTTAATTTATTTTTACACATCTTAGCAGAATCTCTAAATTGCGAAGCCTTCATTGCAATTTTGGGTTTATACTGTGTGTTGAAATTTGTATAGAATTCAGATGCTTTTTCTCTGATAATAGGAGTAATTTTTTTTATGCCTATGTATATAAGCCATACTAGTTGCTTGAAAGCTAACAAGATTAGTTTACAAACATAAATTATTCCTTTAAAAATTAATCCTATAAATTCCCAGATAAGAAACCATTTAAAGAATTCACTCCAAAAATTCTTATCTCGGTCCTCCCGCATTATTGATACCACCTTTCAAAAGTATAAAAAATTAAAATTTAAGGTGCTACAATGTAGCACCTTAAACCCATACTGTAATCCTAGTCTAACGGAATTTTGCAAACCTGAGCACTATCTTGAATAGTAAGATAGGTATGCTGATGTATTTTGTCCTCTTTCATAGATATTATAGAATTGCTATTCACAATACCTATATCTTTCTCTATGACAGTAGATTTCTCGGTAGTAGCACCTGACTTAAGGAAAATTAACCTCTTATCAGACGGAATAACAATCATAGAATTATAAAAAATACTATTATTGATATTCAAACCACCATACGAAAAAGCTTCAAACTGTTGCTTTACAGTTTTATTCTTCAATACAATAAAAGTATTATATACTTTCCTGTCTTTTGCAATAATGCACCATTTTCCGCTTATGCTGTCATAGCTTATAGCTTTCGGAATTTGCAACGGCACCTGCTTGCATCTAACACCATCTATCAAAATGTCTAGGAATTTGCTTTTATCTATTCTACAAATACAACATTCGCCTTTTTCGTTTCCTTCATAGTCAAATGGATCTGTACTTGTATAAATAGATTTAGCAACACAGTTTCTGGGAGTCATATAAACTCTCATTAATTCTTTTCCATCTTTAATATAGAAAAGATACTGCCCATACACTTTAAGCCTGGATGCTGCTAACAGAAGAATAGTAGAAAACAATTTATCGCCATTTTCATTGTGGACTTCTACCGAACAAGCTGGATTTTTTGAACTGAAGCATTTCTTTATTCTCTCAAAGAAAGAACAATTACCATAGATTGAACTAGCTTTTCCAAGCAATGTAGAAAACAACTGTTTTACCTTGCTCATTTTTTCAACCTTAATAGTCATTCCATCCTTAGTAAAGAAATACTTATCTGTTCGAGGAATGATTGTTTCCTTCCTGATGTTTCCATCGTCTCTTATATGTACTACATTCTTATCGAAATCAAAGTATGTTGCTTCATCAACAACTTTTCTAACTTCTCTTTCAGGAAGTGTGTAGTATTTTTCATACGAAACTCTGTCAACATATGAAGTTCTAAACTTCTTTAAGCTGTCTTGATCTTTACTTGCTGAGCACATAGGACACTTAGAATATCTTGAGCTATAGTAACCATGTCTTCTGCAAGTTACTAAATCTTTTTCTTGATTCTTAAGCCGTTTTAAGATATTAAATCTTTTTCCAGTCTCAAAAATCTTTAAAAATGCATCATGCAGCTCCTCCGACATCCAAGCAACGTGTTTAATTTGAAAACTGGTCAGACTCTGGAAATCATGGTTTCCTATAATGGAAAGCCGATTGTAAGCCCTTAAAGGTCTCTTGTACTCCTTAACAATAGTATATTTACCATCAAAAGGATGAAATCCCACAAGCATTTCAAATACCACTACTGCTAAAGCAAAGTGATCTGACGATTTTGTGTATTTCTTTATAATAACACCTTTTTTATCAAAGACTCTTACATTTGGGTCAATATATTCAGGTCTTCCTGAAAGCTCAACTGCATAGTCTTCTCCCTTAGTTTCAAATCCCCACGTGTCAGTATCACAAATATAGAGTTCCTCATTTTTCACCATAAACTGGTCTGGATGAAAATCTCCAATTATGATATCCTCCTTATGCAATGATTCCACAAATTCAGCTAACTTGCATGCAATTTTCAGCCGATACTTTAAATCGTCCTTTTGATTTCTTGCATTAGTCTGAAAAGTTTTTAGGCTAGTACAGCCCTTTAACATAGGCATTGTATAACCTACACACTTTCCTTGGCAAGTTATGATATCCTCGGGTAATGCTGCATTCGGAAATTTGTCCTTGTACTTCATAAGCTCACGAAGTTTTTTTTCTTTTCTTTGCATATTCATTTCAGGATTATTGAGTGCAAAAATTTTAATTGCCTTTCCTGCTTTGTCATCAAAGTAAATTGTTGCTTCGTTGCCTACTGCTCCCTCTCTAAGATTAGAGAGGAATTTGACATATTCTTGTTTGGTTTTGAACATATATTTCATCAAAAGTTCCTCCCATTAATAAATTTTGTTTTAGGTTTACAGTATGTGATAGTATTTCTACTACCATTTTGTCAAAGTTCTTTGTTAAGAATTTTGCAATTACAAAAAAAGCATATAACTTAACTTCATACATTTTATCACTTTTTTCACTTTTAGTCAATGTTTTATGTAAATAAAAGAGGGAATCTATTAAAATTCCCTCTCCAAATAACATTTTTAACTCCATTTTGAAACTAATCTATGCATAAACTCATAACTGCTTGGAACAGCACATTTTAGTTCATTAGAGTTTTTAATATAGTATGCAAATAGTTCTGCAAAATATTCTTCGTTATTTGAGATAGCATAAGCATATTCTGCCTCATCCTTACATACTTTATGAAAGTCTTGTTTTTCCTGAGCAAAGATTATTTTAAAACTAATCTTATTACTACAGAAATTTTCTTTATAGTCTAAGTAATGTCCAAATTCATGATACATAGTAAGCTTTATATCAGTTGAACAACTTCTAATAGAAACTTTCCTTTCAGCACTAGAACAAATACCATATGTGGTATTATTCATAAGCTTTTGATTAGAAAGATTTATTCTCCAACCCTCTCTTACAAAAACTGTTCTTATCCTTTGAGGAAGATTCTCATAAGCGTCTTTTACCAAATCAATTTGGTCTTTAATCACAAACTTACCAATATCTAAATAATTAGGAATATTCATCCTACTCAAATCAAAAATTTCTCCAGTAATCCATTTCTTTATATACTGGTAAGAATAATCAATTTGAAAATTAGGATTTCTCCCATTTGTTTCAATTACATACGAAAATAATTCAGTAAATAAGTCTAATTGTGAAAAAGAAAACAATCCTCTCAAAGCCATAAATACTTTTAGTTCCTTACTCTCTTTTTCACAAACGTCAGAAAACGTCTTATACTGTGAAACATTTCCGTATTCCATACTTACATAACAAGCAATACCTTTATATATTACGTTATTCTGTAATGTAGGAATTGAAACATTTATCCAGATTTCTTTTTTACCGCCATTAAAATAGTATTGTGTCAAAAAACTACCTATTTCTTCCGGCATTTTGTCTGTAAGAATCATCTGCCATTCATCGACTAAAAACCGTTCTTTCCAAAACTTGGGCAATCTCGAAAGTTGCTTTTTTATAGCATTAAGTTTTGAATCACTAATATTCGGTGAACGTATAATAGAGCTCCTTGTTGAATTCTGATACATCATTATACCCCTTTCATTTCAAGTTATTTTTTTATGAGTTTAATATAGTAATAATATCATTTTTACAATATTATGTCAAGTATTATCTCTAATATAAAAGAAGTCTAGCTTTATTACTAAACTTCTTCTACTATATGTTAAACCTTTTCACTTTCTTGAGCTTTCATATTTTCTCTTTCAGTTTCAGTATCAAAATATAATACATTCCCGTCTTCCAATCTTACTAAGGCTTCTTTCTCCCCATAAGATGCACCGCAGTCTATATACAATACACCATGATTATCATAATTAATTCCATTTGATTCACGTTTATAAGTCGGTGTATGACCAATTATAGTAAAAGCACCTTCTTTTGGAATATCTTTAGCTTTCCAGACTTCACCAGACTTACTACTCTTTCTTGCATTTTCTCTTGCCCATACAGCATCTTGTAGTTCCTGTTCCCTTCCTGTATTTATCATATCTGTTACAGTTTCTTGTAGTTTTTTAGAATCTTTTACAGCTTTCGCATGAACTAAGTATATTTTTTCTCCATTAACCTTAATTTCTTTATACACTAAGGCATTTAACAAAAATTGTTTAATTTTTTCTTGTTGTTCTGTTGGTAAAGAATAATATGCTTTCTCAGTTATTGTTCCATTATTATTGTTTTCCCAATTTTCTTTTTCAGCTTGATTATTAAAGAATAGTGATTGTATCATCATATATTCGTGATTTCCTACAAAAAATTCTACTTGTCCTTTTTCTTGTCTTTCAATAATATCTTGTAATATTTTTATTCCATCTGGTCCACGATCAATTACATCACCTAAGATATATAATTTATCATTATCTTTTATATGTTTCATCATAGCCTCATAAACTGCATATTCACTATGTATATCGCTACATACATAAGTACATGGAGATTTTGTATTTTCTTTCTTTTGAGAATTTTGATTTTCTGTGTATTCAATTCCTTTCTCTTTCATTTTCTTTTCTAATTCATGAGCTTGTTTCTTATCATATATTGGCAACGTTTTGTCTGAATATAATTTATGCAATCTTGTATAGGCAATTTCACTACCTCCATTTTCCGCTATATATGAATATATTTTTGCAGCTTGTATCATGTGAGGAGCAATTACTTTTTCGTCAGAACCATTATTTTTTATTCCTTCAAAATAAATATCTCCTAATAATTCTACTGCCTTTTTCTCAACTTTTTTTCCTTGTTTCATTTTTTCTTCTATTGATTTAATTGTTTCTCTTAATATATACTGATTTTTTCTGTTATTAACTCTTGCTATGTTTTCATAAGCAATAGATAAATTTAAATAATCTGAATTATTATCGGAAACTTTTATTTCTGATAATTCATCATAGAACTTTGCTTCTTCAATTAGCTTATCTATACCAGTTGCATTTTCACTATGATTTTTTTCTTTCAAATAATCTAAATATAAAAAATTTACTTTTTCTTTATTTGTTGCATACTCATTTTTTAATTGCTCTAGCTCTTCTTTACTAATATTCCAATATAGTGGAATATCACTAGATTTTGACTGATATGCATATTTATTTGCTATATATAAATAATATGCCCACTTCTTTTCATCTTTTTCTATTATTGTTCTTCCATCATCAGCTTGGAATCCATCTTTATATACTGTATGAAAATAATTCCATATAGCAATATTACTTCCAGCAACATAAGGAGCCTTTACAAGATTTTGAAATGCTTCTAATTCTATCTTTAATCTATTTTGTACCTCAACATCATTATTTTCTTGTAAATAATTAACCATTCTATTAACTAATGGAACTATTGCTCCTTGTTTATATTTAGCTTCAGCTGTTAATTTATTGCTTCTATTAATTAATTTAACAATTTCTCTTCTAGCATCTTGATCTATAGGCTTAGTTTCTTTCTTTTCCTCTTTTGGAATTACTTTACTCTCAGCTTTTTGTTCACTATCAGTTTGTTCATTATTAATTTGCTTTTCATCATTTTGTTGTTCATCATTTTGTTGTTCATCATTTTGTTGTTCACCATTTTGTTGTTCACCATTTTGTTCTCCTGGTAGTGGATTATTTACTTGTTCTTGTTGCTCTTCTTTCTCTATTGAATTAATTACTGTACTTTCGTTTTTTATGCTTCTTAATTGACTTAATACAGCCAGTGCTCTTTCATTACCTATAATTGGTATATTTTCAAAAATATTATTCATTGAATATGAACCGTCTGGATTTTGTTCCATTTTAGTTATTAATTTCGAATATGTTCCATCCATTAATCCATTACTTTTTATACTTGCTTCCAATTCCTCTTGTGTTAATATAATATCTAACTCTTGTAACATCTTATTATATCGTTGGATTGCGGCTTCTTTATTACCACTTAAATAATCTCTTCTAATTTTTAACTTTTCTAAGTTGTATCTCTTTATATTCGCTTCCTGAGCAAAATGTTCTATAGCATATTCTTGATTTCCATTTTTCTCTGCTTCATTATATTTCGGTAAATAAAAGTTTTTATATTTATCCTCAAACATATTTGAAAGCACATCTAAGCAATCATCTGCTTTTTCAAATTTTCCATTATTCATATACCACTCAGCACATTTAGTTAATGTACTTTCTATCTTTGCATATGCTTTACCTTCATAAAATGTATTAATTGATTTTTTTTGTAAATTTTTCAAAGCTTGTTCATATTGTTTAGCTATCATTTTTTCTTCTCTTCCTTCTTGCTCTTTTTCTTTATTAAATAGCCCTTTAATATTTTTTTTCATTTTATCCCAAAAGCCTAAATCCATTTGTACATCTGCCCCTATTTTTTCCTCTATCTTTGCAATACTTCTCATTCTGTTTTTATTAAAAAATCCTAATGCAGAATTTTGTGTATTATGTTGCAAATCAAAAAATAATGCTTCTTCGTCATTCACACATTTAATATATTTATCTATATCTTCTTCATTATTAAGTCCGTCAATAACTAATGGATTTAAAGTTTTTTCTAATTTTTTACCTTTAAAAAATGAACCAGTTAAATCTTTACATTTTTTACTTATTCTAAAATCTTTGTAAATTCCTTTTTTGTTATCTAATATTCTATTTATATTAACAGTATATACTTTTCCATCAACTGTAGTATATTGTGCTTCTCCTGTTTCTTCTTTAATATCAATTCTGCTTATTTTTTCTGTAGTAAATTGTTCTTGTTCATTACTATCCTCTTGAATCTCTTCTTCTTCAAGATTTATTACTTCCTGTTGTTGTTCTGATTTATTTTTTTCAACTGTATTTGGCTTATATATATTTAGATTCTCAGTTGGTACAAATGAATAACTTTTATCATCTTTCTCTAATGGCTTATTATTTTCATTTTGAGAATATGTATTTGTCTGTACATTGTTGTTTTTACTACGTCTGTTTTTAAAATTATTTTTTATATTTTCTGACCAAGTTTTTAATTTAGTTCTTATATTGTTAAAAAAACTTTTTATTTTATTACCAATTGATTTTAATATACTCCCTATTTTCTTCATATTGAATCCCCTTTTATAAAACTCATATGTTTCATTGTACCATATTTTGTTAGTTATGTAAACATTTTTCGACTAATTTCATATAAAAAAAGAGGTCAGAGAACTATTCTCCAACCTCCCCCTAAGTCAGGTGATTTTCATTTCTTCACATAACACGCAAAGAAACGAACCGCATCATTCGTCTGAGTTCATGTGCGTCTTCAAACGTAACTTTCTTCATGTAGCTGAACTTGTTTGCAAATGCAGTCAAATCTGCCTTCTTAAAGCAACCCAGCAGCACGGGAATATCACGTTTTTTCAGTTCTTCGAGTGCATTGCCCACATCTTTCTCAGTATAATTCTGAGAACCATTTTCACCACCATCGGTGATAATAAGCATAACACCCTTAACCTTGTTTTCGCCCTCCAGCTTATCATACTGGCTGACCATGTTCTTAGAGCTTTCCACGATAGCATCGTACAGATGAGTTTCAGCATCTTCAGCTTTGTAGTTGATATCGATGCATTCACCATACTGGAACGGACGCATATCCAGTGATGTTCCAAAGAACGTCATAGCAGTTTCGATGCCATCACGGCTTTCAACCGAACCGTTTACAACGTCCTTAACTTCTTTAAGTCCTTCAACAACGCCTTCTTCAAGACCGTTGTTATACATAGAACCGGACTTATCGACCAGCAGATACAACAGAGCCTGTTCGGTAGAACGAACATCATCCATCGAGATGTTGCCTTCAAGGCCATCATCAAAGGTAAGTTCCTCTTCAGGTTCTACTGCATCATCGCCCTTCAGGAAACCATCAAGGTCCTTCAGGTAATCAGAATCAATCTTAGACATAAGTTGTCCTCCTATTATTATTTTTGTTTAGATTGTTATAACCACCTGACTTAGGTTTAACATTGTCGATTATATCGACCTGTCATGTAATATTATATATTTTATGTTAACTTTTGTCAATAGTTTTTGATAAAATTCTCCGTTTTTTTTATGAATGAAATGTGATAATGTCTTAAGTAATGAAATGAGAAAATGTCCCAACTGAAAAAATTTGTTCTCTTAAGTGGTATAATTTAAAATATCATTTAAATTCAAGGAGGACTTATGAGAAAGGTTGTGTTGACATTGAAAGAAAGTCAAAAATATTTAACTATTAAAAAATTAGTTGAAACTAATGGTAACAAAAATCGTGCTGCCACTAAGCTAGACCTTAGTGTTAGGCAAATTAACAGGTTAATTGCAGGTTACAATGAATTTGGTAAAGAATTCTTTGTTCATGGTAATCGAGGTAGACAGCCAAAACATGCTTTAACTTTAGAAGAAAAAGACCAAATTGAGGATTTATACATAAGAAAAAACAGGCTACTTCTAAAAAAGAAATTGCTAAAATTCAAGAAAGTATTGTTGCTGCTGAAGATGCACACCCTAGACAGCCTAGATGCATATATTTTGGTGAAGAAATTCAAGTTGATGCTTCTATCCATCTTTGGTTTGGCAATGTCAAAACTGCTCTTCATGCTGCTATTGATGATTCCACTGGACAGGTTGTTGCTGCATATTTTGACAGTCAAGAAACTTTAAATGGCTATTACAATATTTACTATCAAATTTTAACTAAATATCGGTATCCCTTACCTTTTCAAAGCTGATAAATGTACTGTGTTTGAATACAATAGAAAAGGTACTACCTCTGACGAAGATAATACCTTTACACAATTTGCCTATGCCTGTTCCCAATTAGGCACAAGTATTGAAACTAGTAGTACCCCTGAATTTAAACCACGTATCGAAAGACTTTTTGGAACCTTTCAAAATCGCTTAAATGTGGCTCTAAGATTAGCTAATATTACTACCATTGAGGAAGCCAATAACTTCCTACCAGCTTTCTTAGATAAATACAATTCAAGGTTTGCCCTATGTATAGATAATACCAAATCTGTCTTTGAAAAGCAACCCTCTGAGCAAAAAATTAATTTAACTTTAGCTGTTTTATCCCGAAGAGTTGTTGATAGTGGTCATTCAATTTGTTTTAAAAAGAAACATTACAGGTTCGTAAATTCTGTTGGAACACCAATATATTTTGGTAAAGGTACTAAAAGTATGGTAATTGAAGCATTTGACAAGAATTTGTATGCTACTGTAGAAGACAGTATATTTGCTCTTGAAGAAATACCTGAGTTTCAGGCAGGTTCAGTAAATTTCGATAAAGTTCTTCCTACAGAAGCTAAAAAAATTACATTCCTCGAATGATACATCCTTGGAAAAGAGCATCTTTTGAGCATTTTGTTGAAAGACAATCTAAGAAAATTGAGGAACAGCTTGCACAAGAAGCTTCTTAAAGTGATTTTTAAAATTAATCATTTTTGCGTAGGGTACATGAATGGTAGCAAAAATAATGGTGCTGAAAGCAAATTTTAAAAATCACTTGAGTACCCTGACCCTAAAAACTAACCCTAAAAAACTTAATTTTTAGGGCTAATGTTTAAAAAATTTGGGGACATTTTCAAAAATCATTGACATACTTTTGGGCAATTCTTTTCTATTTTTGTTTCTGATAACGTTTATTGTAATATTTTGTCGTTTTTTATTGCATTTCTTGTAAAATTAGTTTACAATATATATAGTTTATTTTTTGGAGGTTTTAATAATGGAACTTAATCCTATTTTAATTGGAATTGCAGGCGGAACTGGTTCTGGTAAGAGTACTTTGGCTGATAATATTAGAAAAGAATTTGCAAATGATATTTCAATGCTTTCTCATGATTATTACTATAAAAGCCATTCTGACCTTTCTTTTGACGAAAGAAAAAAATTGAATTTCGACCATCCTGATGCTTTTGATACTGACTTACTTATTGAACATTTAACTAAGCTAAAAAATGGTGAAACAATTTATAGACCTAATTATTCATTTGTTGACCATTTAAGAGAAGAACAAACTTTTGAAGTTGTTCCTAAGAAAGTTATAGTATTAGATGGTATTTTAATATTTGAAAATAAAGAATTAAGAGATATGATGGATATTAAAATATTTGTAGACACAGATGCTGATATTCGCTTTATTAGAAGATTAGTTCGTGATGTTAGAGATAGAGGACGTACTCTAGAATCTGTTATTGAGCAATATACAACAACTGTAAAACCTATGCATGAGCAGTTTGTTGAACCAAGTAAAAAATATGCTGATATTATTGTTCCTGAAGGTGGATATAACCATGTTGCTTTAAATATGATTATAGAAAAAATTAGAAGTATTATTTAATTTCAAAAGAATCCGAAAATTTTATATTTCGGATTCTTTTTACTACATTTTTATTTCGATTTCATAAATTCCACCATCGTCATTCAAAACAATTTCTTTTTCCACAATCTCAACACCATTTAAGAAAAGCTTATCAACACCTGTATTCTTTCCATTTTCGTTTTTTACTGTGATATTATATATGCTATTTTTATACCTATATTTTATTTTATACTCTTTCCATTCTTTAGGGATGCATGGTTCTATTTTTAGCCTATTGTTTTTAATAACAAGTCCCAAAATATTTTCTATTCCTGCTTTATAAAACCAACTGCTAGAACCTGTATACCATGTCCACCCTCCACGACCTGCAAGGCTTTCAGCTCCATAAATATCTGCAGCAATTGTATATGGCTCAACTTTATATTTAATAGCCGTTTCTTTTGTTCTTGAATGTTCAATAGGATTAATCATTCTGTAATATTCTAAAGCCTTATCACCAAACCCAAGTTTTGTATAGGCAATAATTGCCCAAATTGCAGCATGTGTGTATTGCCCTCCATTTTCCCTTACTCCTGGTAAATAAGATTTAATGTAGCCTGGCTCAAGTTTGGTTTTATTAAATGGTGGATCTAATAATTTAATTATTCCGTTTTCCTTGTCTATTAAGTGATTTTCTAAGCTTTCCATAGATATATACTTTTTATCATTATCTGCCGCTCCTGATATTACTCCCCAACTTTGTGAAATACTATCTATTCTGCATTCTTCATTATCAACACTTCCTATAGCTTCTCCCTTATCAGTAAACGCTCTTTTAAACCATCTTCCATCCCAACCATTATTATTTAATGCTGTTTTTAATTTTTCTTTTACTCCGTTTATATTTTTCTGCTCTGTTTACGTCTTCCATTTTTTCACATATTGGAATAAATCTAGTTAAAATTTCATACATGAAAAAGCCTAGCCATACACTTTCGCCTTTTTTCTTGTTACCTACTGTGTTTAGTCCATCATTCCAGTCTCCTGAGCCTATTTTAGGCAATCCATTTTCTCCAAAATTTAATGATCTTTCTATTGCCTTTATGCAATGTTCATATATAGTTCCTTTTATTTCTGCTTCCTCATATTTATCATATCTTTCATCTATTCCATCTTCTAGTTCATTTCCTTTTAAATACGGTGTTTCTTCTTTTAAAATACTTACATCTCCTGTATATTCAATATATTCAGATACAACATAGCATAACCATAATAAATCATCTGAAAATCTTGTTCTTATTCCTCTTTGGGTTTCCTCATGCCACCAGTGTTCCACATCTCCTTCAATAAATTGATGTCTACTTTGCACTAGTATTTGCTCTTTCATGAGCTCTGGTTCTATATATTTAATACCTAAAGTGTCTTGAAGCTGGTCTCTAAAACCTATTGCTCCTCCTGACTGGTAATACCCTGTTCTTCCCCAAAGCCTTGAAACTATAGTTTGATACACAGCCCATCCATTTAGCATTATATTCATTGATTCTAATGGAGTTTTAACTTGTATTCTTGTTAATAGTTCATACCAGAAATTTATTACTTTATTTAATTCCTCTTTTGCCTTTGATATATTTGAATATTTATATGCTATATCTTTTACATTTATCTCATTACTGTCCTCTCCTAAAAATAGAGTAATTTCTTTTGTTTCATACTGTCCAAGTTCAACTTCTAGTTCAATAGCTATGCATGAATTTTCACCAAGTCCGCTTGAATTTCCAAGAGCCACTTTATTTAAAGCCTGTGGCTCATCTATTTTTCCGTTTCCTACAAATACATTTTTGCTTCCTGTATATGATTTTATTTTTTCGCTACTTCCAACATAAGCAATATCCCCTTTAAAATTGTCTGTATAAAGGTTTTTGGCTATTACAACATTATTAGACATTCCTACATCGATATATCCATTTGTTTGTATTTCATCTTCTCCAAGTACTGGTTTTATATAATATAATAATTTTAATTTTTTCTTTTGACCAGACGTATTGGTTAATTTTATAATATTTATTTTGATTCTATCTTCTTTTGCAACAAAGCTTTCTATTTCGTGTAAAATTTGATTTTTAAATGTTTTTTCCACAACATACCCGAAACCCATAAGTTAGGTGATATTCTTGTGGTTCATGCACTAAATTTTCGTTTAAACACCACGTATTGCCTGTTTCCTTATCTTTTATATAAATTATTTCCGATGGAATATCAATATTGCTATTATTATTCCATGCAGATAATCTGTTTAATCTGCTGTTTTGATTCCATGTAAATCCACCTAAATTTTGTGTTATTAGTGTACCAAAGTTTTTATTTGCCAAAATATTGCTCCATGCTGTTGGTAGTTTATGAAATTTACTTATTTTCATTTTATATTCTAATCCATTTTCTGTGAATCCACCATAATCATTATTATATTTTAAATCATTATAGTTTTCATTTAAAGTTTCCATTTCACCATTTGGAATATATATTTTCTTTTCTTCATCACCAATATTTTTTAAGCTTTCTTCATACTCTTCTTCTAAATCTTTAAGCTGCATTTCTATATTTCCAGATGATGCATCTAGTTCTAAATTGCATCTAAATTCCAGTAAATCAGCTTCTTCTTTAGTAATTTCCTTTTTGTTAATTACAAAAATTCCTCCATAAACATTTTTTAAAAATGTTAATTGGCTATTTTGAATTTCGTCTTCTATTTCAAATTTTATAAAATGCTCATAGCTGTTTCTTTCTTCGTTTAAAATTACTAAATCTATTTTTATATTTTTGCTTCTAAAAAACTCCATTGCTTTCAATGCATCTTTTATTACATGCATATCATTTACATCTTTAATTTTTATAAGGAGAATCGGCAAATCGCCTGATATTCCAAACTTCCAAAGTTCACTTTGTGAATATACCCTTTTAGGTAGCTTTTCTAATACTATTTTCTTCATCTGGTTTTTTAATATTAACAAGCTAAGCATTTTTTGGTATTTATGAATATCTTCCCCTTTAAGTCCTAAATATATTGCTTCCGCTTCCATCTTTGCTCTTGATAATTCAAAAGCCTGCTCCACTGCATTTGTATTAGAATAATCCTTAAGTAACTTTTGGGCTCTGTCCTCTTCATATTCTACTGTTATTATAAGGTCTAATACAGCTGTTTCACTTGGCAATATTTTGACTGTTTTCTTTATGGCAAGGCACGGGTCTACTACAAGGCCGAGATTTTTAGAAAATGGTTTTGAGTTTTCAATAGCCTCAGGAATTCCAATATTACCTTGCCCCATAAATTTTTCTTTATCTATTTCATATTCTATATCTCCAACTGTTTCACTCTCTGTATTAAATCCAACTGATGCATATATATCCTTTTGTTTGTCTCCACGTTTTTTTCTTTTTATTATTATATTTCCATCATCTGATTCTTTAAATGTTAAAAACAAATTATTAAAAGCTGTATGTGCATAATCTTGGAGTTCTGTAGATAATACTGGTTCAAAATATGCTGTTATTTCAAGTGTTTCTACATTGTTTCCATTATTTGTTAATTCCAGTCTCCTAATTTCAACTGGGTCTTCTGGTGCTACTGTTATTTTTGTTTTTACAGTTATACTGCCTTCTGTTTTAATATATTGTGTTTTATCTGGCGCAAATGTTACCTTTCCATTATTTCTTGGATTATTTGAATATATTTGTCTTGTTCTTAAATTTTTGATGTATACTTGAATTCCTTGGTCATAATCCGCAGTTTCCTTATATCTATTAATTAATAGATTATCAAATTTACTATATCCATTTCCATTTAAAGTTGATACTATTGTATATTTACCATTTGATAAAACATTTGATAAATTAAAAGCTGTATTAATTTTTGTATACGTTTTTTCTGTGTAATTATTATAATTTTGCATCTTAATTTTTTGAACTTTTTCCTTGTTTTCCTTTGTTATTATTGCTTTTTCTGGCATTCTTTCTTGCAGTAAAACATCCACTGCTTCTATTTCTGGGTTATTGCTGAATCTTTTTACCAAAACCATGTCATTTAGCACATTATTTATTGATAACAATATAAGTCCCTGGTGATGCGCCATATATGTTTTTACAGGTTCATATATTTTGCCATATTTTAGTCTAGATACAGTATAATCTATTGATTCATAAAAGCCATATTTTCCATACATTTCCTGTTTTTTTAATTTTTTTAAATTTTCTATTCCTCCATTTAAATCATACATTAAACTTAAAAATATTCCATAAGATGATACAACCATATCTTCTTCCAGACCTCTTTTTAAGCCAAGCCAAGGTATTCCAAAGGCTTTGTATTGATAGTTATTATTTAAGTCTCTTAGATTAAATGCCGCTTCTGAAATGCCCCAAGGTATACCAAGTTCTTTTGCATAAGCTTTTTGGCTCATTAGCATAAATCTACATGATTCATCTAATAAACTTCCCTTATAAGTTTGTATGTTTATATTTGGCATTAAATACTCAAATGCAGTTCCTGACCATGATATAAGCCCTTTATATTTATTAAGAGAAGTAAGAGTTCTGCTTAATGTGCCCCAATGTTTTGCAGGTACATCTTTTTTGGCTATAGCAACAAGACTTGCTTGCCTTGCTTCTGATGCTAATAAGTCATAATATGAATCTGTTAGTTTGTTTTCCTCAACATTAAAGCCAATTGAAAAAATACGTTTTTTAAAATCATATAGCACACTAAAATCTGTGTTTTCTATTAATTCACTTATTTTGTTTATTAAATCTGTTTCATTGCTTTTATTTTCTATTATAAATTGTTTTAAGGTATATAAATATCCTACAAAATTTCCACTATCTACTGTTGAAATATATCTTGGAATTAGTGGTTTTAATGTTATTGTGTTATACCAATTATATAAATGTCCATTCCATTTTGAAAGTCTTTCGATGGTTTCAATTGTTTTTCTTATTAAGTCCATTGCCTTTTCTAGACTAATTAATCCTAAATCGTAACTTGAACAAACTGCCAAAAGACCTAGACCAATATTAGTTGGGGATGTTCTATGTGCAATTTTTTCTTTTCTGTCTTCTTGATAATTATCTGGGGGTAAAAAGTTGTTTTCCTCATTAATATTATCTTCAAAAAAGCTCCAAGTTTTTCTTGCAACTTCCATACAAAATTCTTTATTTTCCCTATTTATTCTTTCAACTATCTTTTCTTCCTTTTTTTCTTGGCTTACATACCACCCAATAAAAGGACCTGAAATAAATAAGACTCCTAAAATTAAAAATATTATTTTAGAACTTAGTATAGTAATTATTATTAATGCCAATCCCAATATTATATTAGATTTTAATAAGTTTATATATGTCAAAAGTGTATTTTTACTTTGTTTTTCTGCTTCTTCAGCAGTTGTCCATTCCAATAAGTTCTGTTTTGTAAAATTCATTCTGTATATAGTTTTAACAATTGCATTTAAGTTTGTGTATGCTTTAATGGGCAAGAATACTATTTCCAAAAATCCTCTAATTATTGTTGTTTTTATTCCACTTAGTGATTTTAAAATGCTTTTATGTGCTGATATAAATTCAGAATTTACACTTTTTTTAAATATAATATAGTTTGCAATATCTAATATTGTTGGTGATGTTAATGCAATTATCCCTATAGCTATTTCCTGCCCATAAGGCATTTTAAAAAAGGCTAAAATGGCTGCAATTATAAGCAGTGTAAGAGCAGTAATTGAAACTAAACTTCTTCTTAGATTATCTAAAATTTTAAATTTAGATAATGAATTTAATGGGTTAATTTTCTTCTCATTATTTTTTACTTTTATATTCTTTGTTGCCCATGAGGCTATTTGCCAATCTCCTCTTACCCATCTATTTTGCCTTGATAGATAACTATTTAATTTAGATGGAAAACCATCTAATAATAAAATATCTGTTGCCAAACCACATCTTAAATAACTTCCTTCTAGCAAATCATGGCTTAGTACTGTATTTTCTGGGATTTCATTTGATAAAATATTATGAAAAACTTCTAAATCATAAATTCCTTTCCCGGTAAATATTCCTTCTCCAAAATTATCTTGGTATATATCTGATATTGCATTTGTATAAAAGTCTGTTCCTCCTGGCCCTGCATATATTTTTGTAAATAAACTTTTTCGGCTTGATATTAAATCTATTCCAATTCGTGGTTGAATTAATGCATGTCCTTGTGTTACTATATTTCTGGTTTTATCTATTACTGGTTTATTTAAAACATGTGCCATTGCTCCTATTAGTTCTTTTGCTGAACCTAATGTTAAGTTTGTATCAGAATCTAGTGTTATTACATATTTGATATTTAGCTTTTCTTTTATTGTATTTGTTCTAAAGCAATTATTTCCAGTAAGTAAAAAATCATTAAACTGGCATAGCATTCCTCTTTTTCTTTCCCAACCTAAATAGCATTTTTCTCCTTTGCTCCATGTTCTATTTCTATAAAGAAAGAAAAATTTTTCTTTTTGATTTTTTGCATACTTTTGGTTTAATATCTTAGATTGCTTTATTCCTTCTTCAATTATCTCGGAGTCGAAAGTTTCTATTTCTTTTTTAGATGATGTGCAATCCCCAAGTAGCGCAAAATAAAGGTTTTCATCTTTGTTGGCCCAATAATACACTTCAATTTTTTTGAATAATTCTTGTACTTTTTCTTTACTTGAAAGTATCGTTGGGATTACTACAATGGTACTGTTTTTTTCTTCAATTCCACCAGATAGTGAAAGCTTTGGAATAGGTTTTGGTTTTACTGTTTTTACTAAAATATAGTTAATTATTTGAATTACTATCTCTGAAATTGGAATAACTGCAAACAAAGCAATTACCACAGAAAGCCCTGTTCCGATTTTATTGTGCATACAGCAAAATGTTAAAACGCTTAAAATAAATGTTAGTAAATATATATATGTTATATATTTTATAGGTGTTAGCTTGTATCTTTTTTCTTTCAATCCTAATTTACTATATAATACATTTTCTCCGTTATCTATTAGATAATAACCAATATGGCGTTTTTTCAAACTCCTTCCATTTTGAGCCAATTCAAGCGTTTTTTTGGCAATATATATTTCTGAAATTTTAGTTTTTTCAGATAATTCTTTTATTTTATTTCTATATATTTCTTTAGTTTTATAATCCATTTTTTCATATACATCTGCTGGGTCTTGTTTTAGTATTTCTTCAACTCCATTAATCTTCTCAAATAATTCTAGGAAGTTGATTCTTTTAATTTCTCTTATTGATGTTATACTATTGCCCATTAAGACTTTTTGAATTGCTATATCAAAATGCTCTTTTCTGATAACATCTGAAGCTGTTAGACCTAGCTTATTTACTTGTTCTTCTAATACAGCAAGAAAGCTGTTTCCTATTTTTCCATATTTTTTAAGTTTGTATGACATATATTCTATAAATGGATAGCTTGAATTTTGGTATAGTTTGGTGTTTTCTTTTATTTTCTTGTATTCTTGGTGAGCGCTATCTTTCTTTTCTATCAATCGTTCTACAATTTCTTCTACTTTATATTTTTGTATTTGACTTATATATATTTTCTCACATATTCCCCTTATATTTTCTATTATGGCCAAGTCTAAGAATACTCTCAAATTCCAGATTTCTTCCATGCTTAAAGATTTTTTTCTTTTATATGCAAGTAAGCTTGAGTTTAATACTTCATCATCAATTTTATTATCTGTATATGCAACAATTTCTGTTGCCAAAACATATATTCTTGCAAATCCTTTATATGTGCCATTGCTTATTCCTTGAAATTTTTTATATTTTTTCTCGCTTAATGTATTTGTTATATTCTTTACTGTTTCTTCTATAATATAGAAATTATCTAAAAGCCATTCTCCTGCTGGATGTATACTAATTTTTCTTTTTATATGTTCATTTAATATGTTATATGTTTTTTGGATAAACTTAAAATTTTCTTGTAGTCTATTTATTGGATATGTTTTTATGTCTGATGTTGGTGATATTTCATAACTTACAGCAATTTTTTCCATATAACTTTGTAATTGCTCTCTATTTAAATTTGTTCCTTTAATATTTAAATATCTATTATTTTTCAATTTAAAAACCTCTCTATTGGTAAAAATATATAATTTATACATATTTTTACCTGTAGAAAGGTTTTTATACATGAATTTAATTTTATTTAAGATATAACTTAGGATCTTGCGTTTCTTCGTTTTTTAGTAGTTCAAAATGTAAATGTGGTTCATCCGCAATTTCGAAAGCTGCTGAATTTCCTATTGTTCCTAAGCTTTGGCCTTTGCTTACTGTTTCTCCTTCTTTTACAAATTCAGTGGTTAACAGATTTGAATATACAGTTTTGAACCCATCACTATGTTCTATTATTATTGTAAGACCATATCTTGGGTCATTTTTTATAGCCTTTACTGTTCCTTCTTCTGCTGATTTTACAACTGTTGTTCTTGGAGCTTTTATGTCTATTCCTTTATGAACTATCCATTCTTGTAAAGTTGCTGAATAAACTAAATTATCAATTGCAAACTCCTTAATTATTTCTCCTTCAACTGGTTTCATAAACTCTAATTCTTTTTTTACTGGTTCTTCTATTACTGGTTGTTCAGGCTCTTCTGTTTTTTCTTCTGCAGTTATATTTACATTATTTTCAGTATTTGTTTCTACCTCATTTTGTTCTTGATTGCTATTATTATTTGTTTCTTCAATAACCTCATTAATTGTTTTTCCAAGTTCTGCACTTGCTTCTTCTAATAAGTTGTTATTTGGTACCACATCATTAATTATTTGTGCTGAAATTAAACTTTGCTTTGCTGATTCCTTTATTTTGTTATTGTATACTGTATATACAATTAAGCATGTTACAAGCAAAACTAGTAAAACCCCTCCATAAGCTAACAATACTTTTTTTAAACCATTATTCGATTTTCTCATTTGGACTTCCTCCTTTAAATATCTTTAGTTTAATTATGTACCTATTTTTTTGAAGTTATTCAAATATTTTCTATTTTTACATCTGTATAATAATGGTTTATTATTTGCTCAGCTGTTGCACCCGTTTTTGCCATGGCATCTGCTCCTGTTTGGCTTAATCCTACTCCATGCCCATATCCAACAACATTAAAGCTTATATTTTCCCCAACTTCAATACTGAATTTGGCTGATTTTAGCCCAAATATTGTTCTTGCTTCAACTCCTGAAATATTAATATTACCAACCTTTAATGTTTTTACTCTTCCACTTTCTGTGTATTCTGTTATTTGTATTGGGTTTTCTTCATTCCAGTCTATTATAATTTCTGGGTGTGCTGCTTGTAATTTTTCTTGAAATTCTTGTTTTGTTAAAGTTATATTTGAACTATATTGGGTATATACATCTTCACCAGATGTTGCAACGCTTTGCAAGTATGGATAGTCTGTTCCTCCCCATACATTGCTTACCTTTTCTGTTGTTCCGCCACTATTTGAGTGGAAAAATGCATTTATTGGTTCTCCATTGTATGTTATAATTTTACCTAATGTTTCTTTTACTGCTGTTTCGATTTTGTTCCAATTATTTTCTTTTTCAGCTTCGTTCCATCTAGCTAGTCTGTTCTCCTTAGATATCCATGCTTGGCAGCACTTTGAATCATCACATATATCGGCATTTTCATGCTTACTTCCTTTATACATTTTATAGGCTGTATATGTTCTTGCAACAATTGCTTGTGCTTTTAGCGCTTCTATCTCAAAATTTGCAGGCATTTCTGCTGAAACAACTCCGCAGTAAATATTCTTCCATTGATATTGTTTCAACTTCTCCTGTTGAGTTATGTAGTAGTTTTACTGTGCCATATTCTTTTGTTTTATAAGGTTCTACTGTTTCCTGTTCTATTTTGTTGTTCTCTTCAGTGGCTAACGCAGGTGTATCATCTTTTTGAGGTTTATTGGTAAAAACCACAGGAATTGTTGAACATATTAAAACAAATAAAAAAATATATAATACTATTTTTTTCATATTTCCCTCCATTATGCAATTTTTTTTCGCATTTCTGTAAGTATTTTTTTCTCTGTTCTTGAAATTTGCACTTGACTTACTCCTAATATCTTTGCGACTTCGTTTTGGGTTTTTCCTTTGAAATATCTAAGTATTATAATTTGTTTTTCCTTTGAATTTAATTCATCTATTAATTCTTGTATACATATTTTGTTTATTGTATTTTCGGTTTCATCTTTATTTAAACTTATTCTTGATATTTTAGTTTCTCCTGCTTGCTCATCATATATTTCTTCATCAATTGATTCTGGTCTTCTTATT
The DNA here is from genome assembly GCA_934167835.1 of uncultured Clostridia bacterium. Taxonomy (GTDB): domain Bacteria; phylum Bacillota; class Clostridia; order TANB77; family CAG-508; genus UMGS1781. The sequence continues at coordinate 95,875 of CAKPLZ010000004.1, forward strand.
GCATCTAATGCAACTATTATTTCTTCTTTGCTCACATTCAGCATGCTTGCAAGCTCAGTTATTTGTAGTTCTTCTCCTTTTTTTACAATATTTTGTCTTTGTATCTCATTAATTTTTGTTGCTAACTCTTTTACACTTCTACTTACTTTTATTGGGCCATCGTCTCTTATAAATTTTTTTATTTCTCCAATTATATATGGTACTGAATAGGTTGTTATTTTCACATTATAACTTTCATCAAATCTTTGTATTGCTTTTATTAATCCAATGCATCCTATTTGGTATAAGTCTTCTTGCAAATGTCCTCTTCCAGAAAATCTTTTTACTATGCTCCAAATCAAACCCGTATTAGCTTCTATTATTTTTTCAAGAGCTTCTTTGGATTTGTTCTGTGCCATTTTTATATCTTCTGTATTTATCTCGTACATATTGCCCCCTGATTATATTTAATCCTTAATTACTTTTTTCATTGTAATTTTTGTGCCCATTCCTAAAATTGATTCAACTTTTAATTCATCCATAAAGCTTTCCATTATGGTAAAGCCCATTCCTGACCTTTCTAATTCTGGTTTTGTAGTATAAAGCGGAGTTTTTGCTTTTTCTATATTTTCAATTCCTTTGCCATTATCTGTTATAATAATTTCAATTGTTTTTTGAGATAATGTACATTCTATTTTTATTGTTCCTTCTTTGCTCTCATACCCATGAATTATACAATTTGTAACAGCCTCAGAAACTGCTGTTTTAATATCGGAAATTTCTTCTATGCTCGGATCTAATTGTGAAGCAAAACTTGCTACTGTAATTCTGGCAAAAGCTTCGTTGCATGACTTACTTTCAAATTCTAATTTCATTTTATTATCATACACATTTTCCAATTTCTGTTCCTCCTTCTTTTTCGATTATTGGTATAATTTTTGTTATTCCTGCCATCTCAAATACTTTTTTTACGGTCTCTGTAGTATTGGTTATATACATTTTTCCACCAATCATATTCATCATTTTGTATCTTCCTAAAACCATTCCTATTCCTGCGCTGTCCATAAATCCAACATTTTCAAAATCTAAAACTAATCTTTTTGGTATATATTTTTGAATTTCAAAATCTGCCCTTGTTCTAATTTTTTCAGAAGAGTAATGGTCTATTTCATCTGTAATAGCAATTGTTAAGAGCTTGTCCTTCTCATTATATGTAACTTTCAAAAAAATCCCTCCTAATTTTTTATGTATATATCATATATATTCTAGTTTTTTTTCGTTTTCCCTTCGATGAAAAATGGGAAGTTTTGGCGAAAAAAAGCATGGAGAGAAACAGCCTCTCCATGTTTTTTTATGATAAATATATTTCACATTCATTTAAAAAGAATTTATCTGTTTGGCCTGCTATATAGTCTACAATTACTCGCCTTATATCAGTATTTGGTTCTTCCATCATTTTATTTACAAAATGATAAAGCACTCTTTCCGATGAAGTTATTGTATTTTTCTTTATTTCTTCTTGTGGATTAACCTCTTTTAACTTTTCTAAATAGAAATAGTACAATTCAACAAAGTATTTTTCAATTCTATCATAATTTGCGTTCGCTTTTTCTGAATTGTATATTTTTTCATAAGCCCAATCTTTTAGTTGCATTAATGCATTAAATACTTCATCTGAGAAGCTTAAATATGGCTTATCAAAACTGTTTATAATAACATCCTTTATTAAAGTATCTACTATTTTTGAATTATGATCACCAATTACTCTTCTTGGGAATTCTGGTATGTCCTCTCTTTTTACAACATCTAGCATTATAGCATCTTCTATGTCTCTTCCAATATATGCAATAACATCTGATAGTCTTACTACACTTCCTTCAATTGTAATTGGAATTATTTTTCTACTATAATCCTTTTCATGAAAAGCATTATACAAATCTTTTTCAAATTCTTCTCTTGTTTTATTTGGATTGTGCTCATATTTATTAATTAAAATTTCACCATTATGTGCAAGTATTCCATCTAATGTTTGAAGGCTAATATTTAAGCCTTCTATATTTTGAAGCATTCGTACTCCTTCTGCATTATGACAAAAATATCCTATTTTTTCTTTCTCGCATATTGCATTTAGCAAGCTTTCGCCTTTATGTCCAAATGGGGTATGGCCTATATCATGTCCAAGTGCAATTGCTTCTATTAGGTCTTCATTTAGTTTTAAACTTCTTCCTATTGTTCTTGCAATTTTTGACACTAATTGCACATGTAATACTCTTCTTGTAATATGGTCATTTTGTATAAAAGAATAAACTTGAGTTTTATCAATATATCTGGCATAGCCTGATGAATGTATTATTCTGTCTATATCTCTATAAAATATTGGTCGTATATCTTCTATGTCCTCTTTTAACCATACTCCTTCTTCAGATTTACATGCATAAGGTGATAGTTCTTTTTCCTTCGATACCATGTTTATTTTTGCTTTTTCTAATATTTCATTCATAAATTTTTTATTCCGCCTTCTATGTTATATAAATTTTTATATCCTAGTTTTTTTAAAATTTGAATTGCTCTTTTGCTTCTTATTCCTGCACTACAATATACTATAATTATACTATCTATTGGCAATTTTCTTTTTGCTTCTTTTTGAATATCATATACTGGAATATTTATACTTCCGAGCAACATGCCCTTCAAGAAATTCCTGATGGCTTCTTACATCAAGCACTTTTACCTTATCTTTTGTTTTCATAAGTTCTAACATTTCTTTTACAGAAATATTTTCTATATTTCTATATATTTTTTTCACTAATTTTTTAAACAATTTCCTTCATCTCCTAAAAAAACCCTAATACTAGTATATTATGGGTTTTTTTATTTTGTGAATTTAATTGTTTGTTTCAAAATTGGCAGTTACTGCAATAATGCTTGCTACATAGCTTGCAATCAATATTGAAAAAATTATTCTTGTTACTGGCATTCTTGTTATTGTAATTACTGCTAAAGTAAATACTAATGTGCCAACTATTCCTATTATGGATGTAAAAAGCACCTTTGCAATTCCTTGTTTATTATATTTTATTGCCAAGTAAATTAGTATAACTATTGTTGAAATTGTAACATATAATATATATTCCCTAGCTGTTGATAGTAATATATTTTTTGTATATCCATCAGCATAATTTAATCCGTTTTTTCCTAATAAAAACATTCCAATAATCATTATTACTACAGCTACTATAATTAGAATTTTTTTAATGACTTTCATTTTTTCATGTTCCTTTCTTATTTTTTACTTAAATTTTCAAATATAAATTTTGTAAATATAAAATTATAAATATACACTAAAAGTATTCCCCAGAATAAAGTCATTCCAAAGCTACTAATGCTTGCAATTTTTGCAAATGAGAAAGATACTGCTATAACGTAAATTGGAAGAGAATTTAGGAAAAATTCCAAATTAGCCTTTTTAAACATTCCTTCAGTTTCTTTTTTCAAATTTCTTAATACTATATATGTGAAAATGTACTCAAGTATCATTGATATTACTATTGCAGACATACCTTCTGATGTTAGTATTACATTAGTTAATCTTAAAACCAATAATAATATTGATAAATATGCAACTTGGAAATATACAGCTATAAATCCCTTTGCTTTGTATGCTATTACTAAATAGATATACGCTATTACAAATACAGTTCCAATTGCTAAAGCATAAATATAAATGTCCTTTTCTCCTATATAGTTTGAATTTTCTTCAGATGAGTACTTATATACAAGTGGTGCTGTTCCTGAATTTAGAAGTATTGCTTCTGCTCTTGCTTCATTCATTGCTGTTTGAATTTCGTCATTGTCATTTGAGTATCCATAAGTAAATAATATTTTGTCATTATATACTATGTTTGGTAAAGTAGTGGCTCCAAGAAACTTATCATTTAAAAGAACCCAAACATTTTTTGATGAAGTAACATTTTCTGTTTCTCCATTTTCATTTGTTTTTTCTTCAGTTGTTTCAACATAAATTTTGTTTAATTCTTCTAATTTCTTTGTTCCTTCTTCATTAAATTCTAATTGAAGAAAGACAGCTGTTTTAACATCACCATTTGAGTACATTACATCTGCTTTTTTCAAATAGCTGCTATCTAATACAACTTCAAAAGTTTCACCATCTAATAAAACAAAGCTTCCTGAATTTTTGATTAGGTTTTCAACATTATCTGCTTCTGAATTTTCAGGAATTTCAATTTTCATTTTTCCTGTAATTTCATTTAGGTCTATTGAATATTCAGTTATATTGTTGTTTTTTAATCTTTGTTCGATTATCTTTTTTGCTTTTTTATAGTTTTCAAGTTTTTTATTGCTAGAAGGATTTACGGCTTTTTCAACTGTTGTGTATCCTTCTTCTTCTGTATATTCCTTTCCTTCTTCTGGTGTTACTGTATTTCCTTCTGAATCATAAATTGTTGTTGTAACCTCTTGACTTACTTCTGCAGTAATTACTCTTGTTTTGCCAAATTCCATTCCTAATTTATAACCTGGTAAAATATTAATTCTTTCCCCATTTTCATTTTTTCTATATACACCAAAAAATGATGCAAACATTATTAAAGCTACAACTATAATTATAAGTACTGTTATTAATTTTTTATGTTTTTTCACTTTTTTCAAATCCCTTCTATAATAGTTTTGTATTGTTTATAATAAGTTCAAACCAAACTTGTAAATATTTTGCTGCATATTTACTCATCATAGTTCTATCCATGAAAATCTCAAAATAGTCTAATACTGGGCATATTTTGGTATCAATTGTTAAGTCTAATATTATTTTTCTTTCAATACTATCAATATTCAAGTTTGCTTCTGTTACAGCAAAGTTTACTCTATCATGTATATCAAATGTTGCCATATTTTTATTTACAACTCTGTCTCTATGAACATCAGATTTGTCTGCTAAAATAAGTGCCGCAGAAATATCACTAACTGCTGTACCTGTTGCTTCATCATGATTTCCTATTGCAGACATAATTTCTGCTCTATCTTTTATATCCATTCCCATATCCTTTAGAATGTTATATGCAAGTATTGCTCCAGAATGTGCGTGGTCAACTCTATTTACTCCATTACCAATATCATGTAAGTACCCAGCAATTTTAGCAAGTTCGATTCTATGCTTATTATATCCCAATGATTCTAATATTTTTCCAGCTCTACTAGAAACTATACTAACATGTCTTTGTGAATGCTCAGTATATCCTAATGCATCTAACTGTTTTTGAGCTCCAATTACTAATTCCTGTACTTCAGGATTATTTTTAACATCTTCAAAAGTTACCATTTACGACCTCCTATCTTTTCAACGGTTATTATATCAAAAAAGAATATCAAATACAATATTTTCTTCAAAAAAATAAAAAGAAAAGGTGCCCATTTAGAGCACCCTTTCTTCACTTTAACGTACGTACACTTTGTACTGTACGTTTCCACTCTCCACCATCACAAGGTCTGAGCAAATTTCCGAAATCTTGGTAGGAATAACAGAAACCTTAACGTTCTCATTTCCACCCTTAATTACGAAAATACTACATCTCTTTCCCTGCTTCGGCTTTTCGGTAGAAATTGCACACAGCATTTTCCCGTCCTCCATAAGTGTAATAAATTTAAGCAAAATGCTTACTACAATATATATTATACACTTTTTTCCAGATAATGTCAATTTTGGTGATTTTGGTTGAAAAATTAATTAATTATTGTTATAGTTCAACTGTTTCATCTTTAATAAAATACTTTGTTCCAACCATTTTGTCTGGCAAATATTGTTGTTCTACAACATGCCCTGGGTAAAGATGTGGATACTTGTACCCGACGCCGTAGCCAAATTGACTCATTCCTTCTGCTGGCGCATTTCTTATATGCATTGGGATTTCGCCTGTGTCTTTTGTTCTTACATCTTCTAGTGCCTTATCAATTGCCAAATATGCACAGTTTGATTTTTTTGATAGTGCCACATATATTGCAGCTTCTGCAAGTATTATTCTTGCTTCTGGCATTCCAACATTTGCTGCAGCTTGCATTGCAGATGTTGCGACAACTAAGGCATTTGGATTTGCAAGCCCAACATCCTCAGCTGCGGAAATTACTATTCTTCTTGCCAAAAATACTGGGTCTTCTCCTCCATCTATTGCCCTTGCTAGATAAAATACAGTTGCATCTGGGTCGCTTCCTCTCATTGATTTTATAAATGCGCTTATATTATCATAATGGCTATCACCAGATTTATCAAACATAGTTTTTTTCTTTCCCATACATTCTGCTGCAATTTCCTGTGTGATTTTTATTGTTCCGTCTTCATCCATTTGTGTTGTTAAAACAGCAAGTTCTAGTGTATTTAAAGCAGTTCTAACATCACCACCAGATAATTTTGCAATTGCTTCTAAGGTGCTATCCTCAATTCCTATTTTGTAATTTCCCAGCCCCTCTTTATTTACTAATGCATTTTTTAAAATTTTAAAAATTTCCTTATATGTTAATGGGTTTAGTTTTACAACCATTGACCTTGAAATTAAAGCCTTATTTACTGAAAAATATGGATTTTCTGTTGTTGCGCCAATTAAAATTATTGTTCCATTTTCTACAAATGGAAGTAAAGCATCTTGTTGCAACTTATTGAATCTATGTATCTCATCAATAAACAAAATACACTTCCCTGATGGGTTAAACAAACTATTTTTAGACTCCTCAACTGCTTGTTTTATATCTGCAACCCCTGCTGTTACCGCATTTAATTGAATAAACTTGTATTTAGTTGTATTACTAATTACTTTTGCAATAGATGTTTTACCACATCCGTGTTGGTCCCCATAAAATAACACTTGTTAATCTATCGGCTTTTATTGTTCTATATAAAATTTTATCCTTTCCTAAAACCTCTTCTTGTCCAACAAATTCCTCAAGCCTTGTTGGGCGAACTCTATGTGCTAAAGGCTCCATCTTGCTTTTCACCTACCCTTATTTGTATTATTCTATAATAAAAACAAAAGTTTTGCAAGAGGGAATTTGAAATATTTTTGATATAACCACTTATGTTTATTTATCAACTTACATTTTGGGTGTTTTTTAGATTTAATTATTTAGAATTAAATTAACTATAATTAAATAAGATAATAAAGTTTTACTCAAATAAATCAGAATGCGAACCTGTTCTGGACAATGTTAATGTTAGCATATCATCCTCTATAAGATAAATCAGCAGCCAATCCGGCTGAATATGGCATTCTTTAAAGCCGTTTAAACTTGCCACTTAAATAATGGTCCTTATATTTAGGTGGCAAAGTTTTTTCTTCCACTAATATTTTGACAACATCCTTCAGTTTCACAACATCATATCCTCTTTTTTGAATTAATTTATAATCCTTCTTAAATTGATTACTATATCTGACTTTTAGCACTATTTATTCAACTCCTTAAACATTTCATCTACATCATCAAAAGTCTTGCTAATATTCTTTCCAGTTTTTACATCCTCTAATGTGTCAATCGTTTCTTTATTGAAATTTGGATTTTTTATTTCAAAAGGAATTCCACCATTCAATATAACTTGTGTTAAAAACACATTAATAGCATCACTAATTGATAATCCAAGTGAATTTAATGTTTTTTCTGCTTTTTCTTTTATTTTAGGTTCAATTCTAACATGCAATGTATTTGTTCTAGCCATATTTAACACCTCCATATAACTATTATATGTATTGTATCACATTTTATATACAAAAGCAATACAAAATGTTGTTTATTGTTGACAAAAAAGAAGGATTGCTCCTTCTTCATAAACTATTTTCCCAAAATTCCCAAAGCTTTTCTTATTATTTCTTCCACTCCTAAATTTTGTATATCTATTTTTTCCAATGCCTTATCTATTTCTTTTCTTGTATAGCCAAGTACTTGAAGTGCTGTGATTGCTTCTGTGCTGGTTTCGTCTTTTTGGATGGCCTGGGTAACTTTTTCGTTTTTGGTTATAGCTTGTTCTGTTTTTAGTTTGTCTTTTAGCTCTAGTATTATTCTTGCTGCTGTTTTGCTACCTATTCCTGGGATTTTTACTATTTTTGATACATCATTTGAAATTACGGCTAGAGCAAAGCTTGATGGTGTTATGCTTGAAAGTATTTGTATTGCTGATTTTGCTCCTATTCCACTAACTTGCAAAAGTAGTTCGAACATTCTAAGTTCTTCGTTGCTTAAAAATCCATATAGGCTTATGTTATCTTCTCTTACATAATAATATGTATGTATTTTCTGTTTTTCTCCTACATCTGGTAGTTTATCTATTGCAGATGGGGACATAAATATTTTATATCCCACTCCACCTGCATCTATTACTACATAATTATTTGCTTTATCTGCTAATATTCCATTTATATATGCAAACATACTTCCTCCTTACTCTACTGTTACTGATTTTGCAAGGTTTCTTGGTTTATCTACATCTAGTCCTTTTTCTTTTGAAATGTAGTATGCAAGTAATTGTAATGGTATTATTGATAATATTGGTGATATTTCTGTACATATTTCTGGTATTTTTATTACTGTTTCAAATCCCTTGTTTTCTACATCTTGGTTTGTTATTACTATAATTTTAGCACCTCTTGTTATTACCTCTTGAACATTACTTATTGATTTTTCAAGTAATGCTTTATCTGTCATTGTAGCAACTACTGTTACTCCTGTATCAATTAAAGCTATTGGTCCATGTTTTAGTTCACCTGAAGCATATCCTTCTGAGTGAATATATGATATTTCTTTTAATTTTAATGAGCCCTCTAAACTTACAGCATAGTCAACTCCTCTTCCTAAGAAGAACATATCTTTTTCTTTATATATTTTGTGGGCAATTTTCTTAACTGCAGATGCATTTTTCAAAACTTCATCTACTTTTGTTGGTAATTTTAACAAATCCTGTTTTAATGTTTCAATTTTGCTTTTATCTGCTTTTTCTAATACTTCTGCACAATATATAGCAATTAAAGTTAGTATCGTTACTTGGGATGTATATGCTTTTGTTGATGCAACTGCGATTTCCGGTCCTGCATGAGTATATATTGAATAATCTGCTTCTCTTGTTATTGAGCTTCCTATAACATTTGTTACTGCTATTGTTTTTGCTCCCTTTTCCTTTGCAAGTTTTAGAGCTGCAATAGTATCTGCTGTTTCTCCTGATTGACTTATATATATAGTAAGTGTTTTATCATCTACTAATGGGTCTCTATATCTAAATTCTGATGCAATATCTACTTCTGTTGGAATTTTACATAACTTTTCAAATAGATTTTTTGAAACTATTCCTGCATGCATTGCTGTACCGCAAGCTACTATGTAAATTTTGTTTATGCCACTTAAATATTCTTTTGTGAACATAAGCTCATCAAAGCTAACTTTTGAACTATTTAATCTAGTTCCTATTGTTTCTCTTATTGCTTTTGGCTGTTCATATATTTCTTTTAGCATAAAGTGTTCATATCCGCCCTTTTCAGCTCCATGGCTATCCCATTCTATTGACTTTGTTTCCTTTTTGATTTCTTGTAAATCTGTATTATAAAACTTAACATTGTTTTTGCTTAAATATGCTATATCAAAATCATTTAGGAAATAGAAATCCTTTGTATATGAAAGAATAGCTGGAATGTCTGATGCTATATAGTTCTCTCCATGTCCTTTTCCTATAACTAATGGGCTATCTTTTCTTACAACTATCATATTTTCAGGCATCTTATTTGAAATTATTTCTAAAGCAAAACTTCCCTTTAAATCCATAATTGCATTTCTTACTGCTCTTAAAACTTTTAATTCATCATTATTCTCATCTTGTTTATAATAATAATTAATTAAATTAGGTATAATTTCTGTATCTGTTTGTGATATAAAGTGATATCCTTTTGAAATTAAATCATTTTTTAATTCATTATAGTTTTCTATAATACCATTATGTACAACAGCAAACATTTCATCATTATCAAGATGTGGATGTGAATTTTCTTTTGCTGGTTTTCCATGTGTTGCCCATCTTGTATGTGCTATTCCTACTGTTCCCTTTAAATCATTAATTCCAGGTAATTTTTCTAGGTTACTTACTCTACCCTTATCCTTTTTAACTTCAATTCTATCATTCTCAATAACAGCAATCCCTGCTGAATCGTATCCTCTGTACTCAAGTCTTGTTAATCCTTGTATTAAAATTGGTGTAGCCTTTTTATTTCCAATATATCCTATTATACCACACATAAAGTACCTCCTTTTAGAAATTTATATCAACAAAATTTCTTTCAAAACTTAAGCTATCTAAAAAATTAAATAACTATGTTGTGTATTATAATATATATGAAAACATTTTGCAAGTGTTCCTTTGAGTTTTTCATCTAGCTTTAAAATGTTTCCTACTTTATTTTCAAATAACTCATTGCCTCATATATATTCTTTACTCCAACTATCTCTATTTTATATGTATCCTTTAGCTGTTTTTTATTATTCATAGGTATTATACACGTTTTAAACCCTAGTTTTTCCGCTTCTTTTATTCTTTTTTCTATCATATTTACACTTCTAACTTCCCCTGTTAAACCTACTTCTCCAATAGCTATTGTTTCTTTTGGTATTGGTATATTTTTGTAGCTTGATGCTGCGGCTAGGATTATTCCTAGGTCTAGGGCTGGTTCGTTTATTTTTATTCCGCCTACTATGTTTAAATATACATCTTGATTTCCAAATGGCATTCCTACTATTTTTTCTAATACTGCAATTAAAAGTGTTAATCTATTATAATCTATTCCATTTGCGGTTCTTCTTGGGAAACCAAATATTGTTCCGTGATGTTAGTGCCTGTAATTCTACTAAAATAGTTCTTGTTCCTTCTAAGCTTGCAACTACTATTGAACCTGGTGGGTTATCCTCTCGTTCTCCAAGCAAAACAGAAGACGGATTAGTTATTTCTACCATTCCTTTTTCCTGCATTTCAAACATTCCAATTTCATTTGTTGACCCGAATCTATTTTTTACACCTCTTAATATTCTATATGAAAAATATCTTTCCCCTTCTAGATATAAAACTGTATCTACCATGTGTTCTAAAACTCTTGGTCCTGCTATATTTCCGGTCTTTTGTTACATGTCCTATTATTATGGTAGTTATTTTTTGTTCTTTACATGTTCTCATTATCCTTGCTGTTATTTCTCTTACTTGGCTTACACTTCCTGGGCTTGAAGTTATGTCATCAGAATACATTGTTTGAATAGAATCTATTATAACCAATTTTGGATTAGTTCTTTGAATAGCATCTTCTATTAACTCCATATCAGTTTCGCCTAAGAATAATATATCTTGGTTGTTTATTCCTAACCTATCTGCTCTTAACTTTATTTGTTCTGCTGATTCTTCTCCTGAAACATATAAAACCTTGCCTTCTCCTTTTACTTTATCACATATCTGCAAAATTAATGTTGATTTACCTATTCCAGGTTCTCCGACCTAGCAATGTTAAAGAACCTTTTACAAGACCTCCTCCAAGCACTCTATCTAGCTCTTCAAAACCTGTTTCTGTTCTTTTTATATCTTGTTTTTGTATGCTGGTTAAAACAGTAGGTTCATGCCTTTCTTTCACTGTTGTTTTTCCTGATGATTTTGTTTGAGCTTTTTCTTCATAGCATGTATTCCACTCATTACATGCTGGGCACTTTCCAAACCATTTAGGTGATTCATTTCCACAATTGCTACATACAAATACTGTAGTTACCTTTGCCACTAAAACTCTCTCCTTTCAAAATAGGGAACGACAACAAAAATCGTTCCCTATAAATTAATCATTAAAAATTCTTGCAAATTCTTCTGATGTAATTGTTTCTTTTTCAAGTAATTTTTGTGCAACAGCATGAAGTTTATCCATGTGTGCTAGTATTAACTCTTGTGCATTCTTATATGCCGTATCAATTAATGTTTTTACTTCAACACCTATTACATCCTCAATGTTATTTCCAAATACTTGAAGTTCATATTGTTCTTTTGCTTCTAAGTTTATTGGACCTATTCTATCGCTCATTCCGTATTTTTTTACCATGTCTTTTGCAATTTCCGTTGCAACTTCTATATCATTACTTGCTCCTGTTGAAATATCATTTAATGCTATTTTTTCTGCTGCTCTTCCTCCAAGTAAGGCAATTAGTTTTTCTTCCATTTCTGTTCTTGAAATGTAGTATTTATCCTCATTTGTTTTATACATTGTATATCCACCTGCTAAGCCTCTTGGAATTATTGATATTTCCTTTACATCTTGCTGTGTTTCTAGATATTTGCTTACAATTGCATGTCCAGCTTCATGATATGCTGTTAATTTCTTATCTTTATCTGAAATTATTCTACTATTTTTTTGTAATCCAACTGTTACTTTTTTTACGGCTTCTTCTAAATCATCCATAACTATTTTTTCATGATGTCTTGTTGTTGCAATTATTGCTGCTTCATTTAGAACATTTGCAAGTTCTGCGCCAGTAAATCCTGCTGTATCTGTTGCTATATCTTTTAAATTTATGTCATCTCCTAAAGGTTTATTTGCTGAGTGAATTTTTAGAATTTCTTCTCTTCCTCTTGCATCTGGAACAGCGATTGTTATTTGTCTATCAAATCTTCCTGGTCTTAGCAATGCTTTATCTAGCATTTCTGGTCTATTTGTTGCAGCAAGTACTATAACTGTCTCATCTGTGTTAAACCCATCCATTTCAACAAGTAATTGATTTAATGTTTGATTATTTTCAGATTCCGCTCCACTGCCACCTGTTCTTCTTGCTCCTATTGCATCAATTTCATCAATGAAAACTATACATGGTGATACTCTTTTTGCTTTTTCAAATAATTTTCTTACTCTTGATGCTCCAAGTCCTGCAAACATTTCAATAAATTCTGAACCACTCATTGAAATAAATGGAACTCCTGCTTCTCCTGCAATAGCCTTAGCAATTAGAGTTTTTCCTGTACCTGGTTTACCATAAAGAAGAATTCCTCTTGGTATTTTTGCTCCCATTTCTTGGAATTTTTTTGGTTCTTTTAGAAAATTAACTATTTCGATTAATTCATTTTTTTCTTCATCTAAACCTGCCACATCTTTAAATGTAATATTTGTTTTCTCACTTTCTGCATCATAAACTTTTCCTTTATCGCCTAAGCCTTGCATTTTTAGTATTACTACAAATAATGCAACTATCATTAATGTTGGCAATAAATTTATAAACATTGTAGAAATTTTTACTAGTATACTGGTTGGTTTTTGCACCAAATTTAGCCCATTTCCAGCCTGTTTCTTTTCTTGTACAAATTCTATGAAAGCTTGTGTATTTGGAATTACTGCATTTTTCTTTTCCTCAACATTTTTCAATTTTACTTTAATTGAAGTGCTTCCAACTGTCATTTCTATTTCTTCAACTGCATTTTCTTCGATTTTAGTAATAAGTTCTGTGTATGATATTTCTTTTTCAGAACTGTTATTGTTTTTGTTTAACATACCAAATGTTATTATCAAAACTGCTAATATTGTAATTATTGTAAATATAGTATAATAAATTTTATCTTTATTGTTGTTATTTTTATCTTTCATTATTTATACTCCCTTCTTATCCTTGAATCTATATAAAGTGGATTAACTGTAAGTGTAGCAATATCTCCAACTCTTATATTTTCATCTGTTACATCAACCAAAACATGATATGTTCCGAACTGTTCCTATTATATCATATCTTTTTTCATTTATTACTGCTGTAAGTTTCTGTTTTATAAATAACGCTTTAATTTGTTGATAAATTCTTCCTAATTTATCTCTTACCCTAAACATATCTACCTTAGGGCCTACATTATATCCTTCTGCTGTTCCTATCTGCAAAACTGCAATTTTAGTTTCTCTTTTTGTTTTAAATGTACTTAAATAGCTTACAGTAAAATCTTTTGGAAGTGTTCTTATTTCTGCAACATTTAAATTTAGTTCACCTATTTTTTTTAGCCCAATATTTTCTTCAGCGCACACTCTTCCAGTAAAAGCAGAACCAATTCTCGCAGCATTTAAACACATTTCCGGATAGTTTAAAATAGCTGGTGAGTTACATATATGTTTTAAATCTATATTAATATTATTTTTCTCTAAATATGTCAAAACTTCTTTAAATCTTGTATATTGCATTAATGTTTGTTTATTATTTTTATAATATGCCATTGAAAAATGTGAGAATATTCCTTCAACTTTTATGTTATTTTTAACTAGTTCATTAATTGTTTCAAGGATGACATTTTTATCACTATACAAAAATCCATATCTTCCAAATCCTGTATCAATTTTTATATGAGCTTTTATATTATATCCCTTTTTGGATAAATCATTTGCAATATTACTATTAACTTTTGAGTCTATTGTTATTATAATGTCATTTTGAACTGCTATTTCCATATCTTTGTTAGTATTTAATGGTGACAATAATAATATATGTGCATTTATGCTTTGTTTTTTTAGTTCTAAAGCTTCTTCTAGTGTTGCAACTGCTAGATACTGTATACCGTTTTGAACTAAAAAATTTGAATATTCTGCTAAACCTAAGCCATAGCCATTTGCCTTAACTACTGCAATAATAGTATAATTCGAATTGTTTGAAATTTTTTTTGTGTATTCTTTAATTTTATTAATATTATGTCTTAAATCATCTTTATTTACAACTAATTGCTTCAAATTATTTTCCTCTTTCTTTTAATTTGTTTTTCAATCCTGCAATTTTTTTGTATAACTTTTCACTAAATTTAAACATTTTGTATGTTAAAGGTTTGTAATTAATATATAATTCACCTATAAACTCGGTAAACTCTGCATTAAATCCTTTTTTAAATCTGTATAAACCATATTGTGGATGGCTTTCATCAACAATTCCAACCACACCTCTAAAATCATACATGTCTTTTTTATGTTCTATTGAATATTTAATCATATCCCATTGAAGTAGATAATTTGGCATTAGATTTCTGTGTTCGTTGCTACTTGCTCCATATAAGTACCATATTTTATTTCCATATATTATGTCTATAATTCCTGAAATAGGCTCTCCTTCTGCTGTATATGCCATCATTAGTTTAAAATGTTCAGGAGCTAGTTCATCATACATTTTTTCAAAATATGATAAAGGTCTTATCATAAAATCGTCTCTTTTTCCGGTAACTTCCATTATTTTATGAAAATCCTTTAGGTCTTCTCTTGTTCCTTCTTTTATAACAACACCTTTTTTAGTAGCCAACCTAATATTATATCTTGTTTTTTGATGGAATGCTTGAAAAATCTCGTCTTCAGTTTTGTTTTTTAGGTCTAACCTAAATACATATCTTGGTTGAATTCCTTCACTAAAATCTTTTGCATCATCCTTTATTTTGAATCCTAATTTTTCAGCTATTTTTCTAAATTCTGTATCATCACTTTTTATATCTGGTTCCCATTTTAGAGTAAAGGCTTTGTATTTCTTTGCTAATGCCTTTAATCCTTCTGTTAAGTCTTTTAAAACTGTTTCATCATGCTCATTACATATTGGTCCTCTTGATACATACATAAAATTGCCGAAAACTGGTATTTTTCTAATTAAAACACTTATCGCTCCAACAATTTTTCCATTTTTATCTCTTGATAATACAATTTCATTTTTCCAAGCTTGTTTAACTTTTCCCCATTCAATAGATTGTTGGAAATTGCATCTTTCGTTTTTTTCTAAAAACTCTTTATATTCTTTTTTATCTTTTTCAGTTAATATTTGCATTTGGCTTATTACCCTGACCTTTCATAATTATAACTCAAGTTCTATTTTTCTTCCTGTTGGTATATATTTTCTGTATTTTACATTTCCCATTTCTAGCATTCTTTTTGAAACTTTAACGCTATCTGTGTCTGCATACTTGTCCTCTTTATATATTACTTCTTTAATTCCTGATTGAATAATTGCTTTTGCACATTCATTACATGGAAATAAAGCAACATATATTTTGCTATTTCTTAGGGTTGTCCCTGTATAGTTTAGTATTGCATTTAATTCGCCGTGGCATACATAAGGATATTTAGTTTCTGAATATTTTCCTTCTCTCTCCCAAGAGATTTCATCATCTGAACATCCTTTAGGAAACCCATTATATCCTATTGATAAAATTTTATTATCTTCACTTACTATGCATGCTCCTACCTGAGAATTGGGGTCTTTACTTCTTTCTCCCGAAAGAAGTGCAACCCCCATAAAATACTCATCCCAGCCAATATAATTATTTCGTTTTGGCATATTGTCCTCCATTTTTATATTTTTTCAAGTTTTGCTCCATCTTTGCTATCTTTTACATTGTATCCTAATTCTTTTATTTTGTCTCTTAATTCATCTGATAAAGCCCAGTTTTTTTCTTGTCTTGCTATGTTTCTTTGTTCTAATAATTTTTTAACATTTTCTGGAATTTCTTCTTGTTTTATGTTTATTGGTTCATCAATTTTTACTCCTAATACTTTATCAAAATCAAGAAGTAAGTCTGCTAGTTTTTTTGATTTTATTGGATTTTTTATTATATCCCATACTACACTCATTGCAACTGGCATGTTTAAATCATCATTTATTGCGTCTATAAATCTTTTTTTGTATTCTCCGCATTACGCTATCATCAACATTTTCTGTTCCATTATAGTGTTTTTGATATCCGTCTTTTAATCTAATTAGTGCTGTTTGGCTATTTGATAATCCTTCCCATGTAAAGTTAAGTTTGTTTCTATAATGTGATGTGAAACATAACATTTTGTAACTTAATGGATCATAACCTCTGTCAATCAAATCTTGTACTAAGTAAGTATTTCCAAGGCTCTTAGACATTTTGCCACCGTCAATTAATAAAAATTCACAATGCATCCAAAATCTTGCTGGTATTTTTCCTGTGGCACCTTTACTTTGAGCAATTTCATTTTCATGATGTGTTGGAACTAAGTCTATTCCTCCTGTATGGATATCGAAAACTTCTCCTAAATATTTATTACTCATAGTTGAACATTCGATATGCCATCCTGGATAGCATAATCCCCATGGGCTTTCCCATTTCATAATATGATTTTCTGGTGCTTTTATCCAAAGTGCAAAGTCGTAAGGATTTCTTTTTTCCTCATCTATTTCAACTCTTGCACCTGCTTTTTGATTACGTAAATCTATTCCTGATAAAATACCATATTTATCTAGTTTAGAAACATCAAAATATATTGCTGTTGATGTTTCGTAAGCGTACCCATTATCTAATAGTTTTTGAACATATTTTATCATATCTGGAATATGTTCTGTTGCTTTACATATAATTTCAGGTTTATCAACATTTAGTCTATCTAAGTCTTGAAAGAATTTTTCTGTATAATATGCTGCAATTTCTAATGGAGTTTTTTTCTCTTCTCTTGCAGCTTTTAACATTTTGTCTTCTCCTTCATCACCATCTGATACTAAATGGCCAACATCTGTAATGTTCATTGCATGTTTTAGATTATATCCATTATATTTAAGCATTCTTCTTAATGTATCCATGAATATATATGATTTCATATTTCCTATACTTGCATCTTTATATACAGTTGGTCCGCATGAATAGATTCTAACTGTATTTCCTTCAAGTGGTTCAAATTCATCTTTTGTTTTGGTTAAAGTATTATAAAATTTTATACTCAAATTTGTTTCCTCCTAAAACTGCCATGCTGGCAGATTAAAATCTGCCTTGTGGCTTTATCTTGTAACATTTTCTATAGTTATACTGCTATTTGTATTTCCGCCTGCTGTGTTCCCTGGTGTTGTAGTATTTCCTGCTGTATTATTTCCAGGTGTTGTGTTTCCACCTGTTGTATTATTTCCTCCAGTTGTATTGCCTCCTGGTGTTGTTGTATTATTGCCCCCTGTAGTATTTCCTCCTGTTGTAGTGTTTCCACCAGTTGTATTTCCATTTTCTGTTGGGTTCGTTGGTGTTACTGGTGTTGGTGGTGTAACAGGTTTTTGTGGTTCTTTATGTGTTGTACAAGTTTCTGTTACAGTAAGCATATATTTTGCATCAGATGCTTTTGACCAATTTCCAATTTCTGTTTCTGGTCTTGTAATAAATACTTTTGATTCTGTATTTGTACAGTATTGGTTTGCTAATAATCCTGTATCTAAGCAAATTTTTGCTTCAACATGGCATGTGCAAGTTTCTGTTGGTACTGTACCTTTTATGAAGTATTCAGTATATACTTGGTTTCCTCTTGGATCACGTCTGCAAAGGTCTGTTGCAATTTTTCCTGAAGTTTTACATATTGTCGCTGTTGTTACATTGTTTGGTCTTGTATCTGAGAATTTTGCTTTTGGTAATCCTTTGTGGATTTGTTCCATTACTCCATCCCATATTCTTCCTGATGGGTTTATATTTGTTGCTCTAACTTGTTCTTTTACTTTATTATTATCATATCCGTACCAAGTTGCTGCTGTATAATATGGTGTGAATCCGCAGAACCATCTATCTGTATCTCCATTTGATGTACCTGTTTTTACACCAACACTAATGCCAGATATTGCTGCATATCCACCTGCACCTGACCTTACAACTTCTGTTAGAATTTCCTTAATTATGTATGCTGTTCCTGCTGATAACACTGTTCTTGATTCTTGCTCTGTTGTTAAAACAACATTTCCTTCTGAATCAACTACTTTTGTATAAAATGTTGGTTCTATATATACACCATCATTTGCTATTGCTGAATATGCTGCTGCCATTTGTAATGGGCTTGCTTCAATGCTTCCTAGTGCCATTGAAAGGTTTATTTGTCCTTCTGTTGGATATATTCCTACTGTTCTTAGATACTCTGCTGATTTCTCTACTCCAATTTCACTAATTGCTTTTAGCATTGGAATGTTTTTAGATTGTGCTATTGCATATCTTACTGTTGTTAATCCCATATATGAATATCCATAGTTTTTATACCCTTGATATTTTCCACTTGAATATGGAATATCATCAAATACTGAACCTGCTGTAATTATTCCGTTGTCTATTCCTGGGCATAATACTGCTATAGGTTTTGCTGATGAACCTGGTTGCCTTTTGCTTTGCGTTGCTCTATTTAATCCAAAAGATGTAGTCTTTTCTCCAATTCCTCCTACTGTTGCTAATACATAACCTGTTTTATGGTCCATTAAAACCATTGCTGTTTGTGCAGTTACTGGGTTTCCATTATCATCCACTTCATATTTTGAATATTCTATGTATTTATCTTTTTTTACTTCTTCTTCCATTATGTTTTGCATTGTTGTGTTTTGTGTTGTATATATTGTTATTCCACCACTTTTTACATAATAGTTTGTATATTCATCTGTCCATCCATATTTTTCTTTTAGTTCTGATTTTATTTGATTTATCGCTGCATCAGTATGGTAAGAATAAATTGTTTGAACTATTGTGCCTTTGTTAAAAGCTATGCCGTTATTAATTTCTTCAATTGCTGTGTTATATTCTTCTTCTGTAATTGCTGCTTTATGCTCTGGTGTTGTTTTTCCTAGTTCATACATTTTATCTACAACTGTTTTTACTCTTTTTTTAATTTTTTCTACATCTTTTTCTTCTGTTGAGAATGGTTTGTAATAGTTTGGTCCATCATTAATTCCTGCTAAAAATGCACTTTCAGCTAAAGTTAAATCTCTTGCACTTTTGCTAAAATAATAGTTTGATGCAACTTCAACTCCATAGCTTTTTCCACCTAGGAATATCAAGTTTAAATAAAGCTCAAGTATTTGTGATTTTGATAGTTCTTGTTCTAGGTAATATGCTCTTGCCATTTCTCTTACTTTTCTTTGCCAGTTATCGTCTTTATCATCAGTTAAGTTTTTTACTAACTGCTGTGTTATTGTGCTTCCACCAAATGAGGATTTTCCTCTATGTAATATATATGTAACTGTTGCTGCTCCTGTTCTTTTTATATCAACACCTTTGTGTTCATAAAACCTTTCATCTTCAATTGCTACAAATGCTTTTGGTAAATATATTGACATATCTGAGATTGATATGTTTTCTCTGTTTTCATCTCCACTTAGTACAGCAATTGTATTTCCGTCTATATCTTTTACGACAGAGTTTTCATATTTAATTACAACATCTTCCATATTTAATTTAGCTTCTTTAAATATGCCATATATTTTGCCTATTGCAATTCCTGCTGCAATCATTATTATAAGTAAAATTGCTAGTATTATTATTGTTATAGTTTTTTTAAGTTTTGGATGTTTTTTCACCTTAATTTTGTATTTTTTTGTTTTATCCATATCATTGTCATTTTCTGGTATTCTTTTAGGTTGTTTTTTTGTTCTTTTATTTTCTTTTTTCATACTTTCATCCTTTCTAAAAATTAAAATATCCTTTTTAATTATATTACATTTATGTACAAAATTCAAGAAAATCATTTAAAATATCCTGCTCTTTTAGGGCTATTTGAGCCCCTTGCTGAATTAGTTCATTTGTGCCGTATTGATGTTCCACTATTTATATTTCCGTGGGATAGCATAAATCGTTTTCCCCTGTTCTAAAGCAAAATCTACTGTTATTAGTGAACCACTCTTTCCGAGCTGCTTCTACCACAAGTATTGCATCAGATAAACCACTTATTATTCTATTTCTAGCAGGGAAATTTATCTTTTCCGGTTTTGTTCCAACAATATATTCTGAAACAATTACCCCTCCTGCTTTTATTATTTTTCTATAAATTTCATAGTTTTCTTTAGGATAAATTTTATCTAAACCGCACCCAATAACTGCAACCGTTGGTTTTCCTGCCTTTATTGCACCAATATGGGCATAAGAATCTATCCCTTTTGCTAACCCAGATACTATATTTATATTATGTTTTGATATGTTATATGAAAATCGATTTGCAATATACATTCCATATTCTGAGCACATTCTGCTTCCAATAACCGCTAAAGATGCATTGTTAAGGCTTTTACTGTTACCTAATGCATATAATACAATAGGTCTATCATATATCTTTTTTAATTTTACTGGATAATCATTATCGTTTATTGTTATCATTTGAATATTATTATTTTCCATATATTTTTCGTACAACTCTAAATTGTCTCTATATTTTTTACAACTTATAATTTTTAACTGCTCTTCTGTTAATATTTTTGCTAATTCATTTTTCCTTAGATTCCATATTTTTTCAGGTGTTTTATACTTCTCTAATAGCATATTTTGAGTTTTAGCACCTATTTTGTTAATTCTTGAGAACCAAATCCAATATTTATCCATAAAACCTCCCTAAGATTTAGCTCTCCCAGATTTTTTATTCACAATTTTTGCTTGCTGCTTTTACAATATTGGTCATAAGCATTGCTATTGTCATAGGTCCCACGCCACCTGGAACTGGAGTTATATAGCTTGCAATGTTTTTAACTCTTTCGAAATCCACATCTCCACAAACTTTTCCCTCTTCATTTCTATTAATTCCAACATCAATTACTACTGCTCCTGGTTTTACCATTTTTTCTGTTACAAATTTAGCCTTACCAATTGCTGCAACTAAAATATCAGCATTTTTAGTTACTTCTTCTAGATTTTTTGTTCTAGAATGACATATTGTTACAGTTGCATGTTTATTTAATAAGCATTGAAGCATAGGTTTGCCAACAATATTACTTCTTCCAATTACTACTGCATTTTTCCCTTCGATTGGGATATTATATTCTTCTAGCATCTTAATAATTCCAAAAGGTGTACAAGAAATAAAAGTCTCCTGTCCAAGAACCAATTTACCAACATTTACTGGGTTAAATCCATCAACATCTTTCTCTGGTTTTATTGTTCTAAAAGCCTCATTAATATCCAAATGTTTTGGAATTGGGCTCTGGAGCAATATTCCATGAACATCTTGTCTCTCATTTAAGCTTTGTATTAATTCAAGTAGCTCTTCTTGACTTGTTTCATCCCCTAACAAAAACTCCTCATACTCAATACCAAGTTCTTCACAAGCCTTGCTTTTATTACGCACATAAATTTTAGAAGCACCATCATCTCCAACCATAATAACTGCAAGTTTTGGAGAAACTCCCTTCTCTTTTATTTTTTCTACCTTTGCCTTCAGCTTTTCTCTAGTTTTTCTAGCCGTCTCTTTTCCATCCAAAATAACTGCCATATAACACTCCCCCCTATTGCTTTGCACATTATATCACTAAATGATACAAAATGGAAGAACACTTTCAAAAATATATAAAAAAGCCCCATAAAAGAAGTTTTTTCTTCTTTTATGAGATTTATATTTTTAAATTTCTTCACCTTTTTCTACTTTAGAACTTCCTGATTTTGTATTAATTACATCATCTATAATTGTTTTAGCTGAAGATGTATAATTTACTATTGTTGTACAGTTTTCACTTTCAGATGTGCCATTAAATGTTCCAAGGTATGTAGTTATTTTATCTGAGTTAAAGCTTAGTGTTATTGTTGAGTTTAATCTATAACAGCAATTAAACATATACTGTATATTTGTTACGCTAGCCATATCCCAACCTGTAATATTAAGGTCCTCTAAAGTTCTACAATTATTAAACATCTGTAGCATGTTTTCAACATTGCTTACATTCCATTTATGCAAATCTAAATTTTTTAGATTATGGCAATGTCTAAACATTCTTTCCATTGTTTTTACATTGCTAACATCAAGGTCTTCAATTCCAATAATTTCTTCAATGTTCATTTCATTACCAGAATTATCTCCGCTTCCAAACATCCATCTCATTGTTGTAACTTTACTTGTATCCCAGTTTGATAAATCAACTTTTCTTAAATTCATGCATCCATAGAACATTGAGTCTAAGCTTTTTACACTTTGTGTATCAAAATGGCTTAAATCTATTTCTGTTATTTTTGAACAACCGCAAAAAACTGCTGACAAACTTTCAACTTTCTCGGTTTTAAAATTTGATATATCCAATTTTTCTAATGATTCACAATAAGCAAACATTGCCTCTACATTAGTAACATTGCTTGTGTTAAAACTGCTCAAATCAAGTTCTTTTATTTTATAGCACTTATAAAACATTGCTTCTAAACTTGTAACATTTTCGGTATTAAATTTTTGAACATTCAAATTTTCCAATGCAAAACATTGATAAAACATATACTGCATATCTTTAACTTTTGCTGTATTGAAATGGCCTAAATTTAAGTTAGTTACACTTTGACAATCTGCAAACATATCTGCCATATCTGTAGCATTACTTGTATTGAAATTGCTTACATCCAAAAATTTCACTTTCTTGCAGCCAGAAAACATGCATAAAAAGCTTTCAACGTTTTCAGTGTTAAATTTTTTTACATCTAATTCTTCCAAATTTGAGCATTCATAAAACATATTTGTCATATTTGTTACTTTAGCCGTATTAAATCCACTTACATCTAATGTTTTTAATTTAGAACAATTATAAAACATCGCATACATTTTTGTTACATTACATGTATTTAAATTTTGTATATTTTTAATACTCTCCAAGTTTTCCAAATTCATAAACAGCCAAGAAGTAGTTATTGGAGCTACTACATCCTCAATTACTGCATTTGTTATAGATTTAGCAACCTCGGCATCACTAATCCAAGGGAAATATGTTTGGGCGCTTTTATTGGTCATATCCGCTATATTTTCCGTTTTATTTACTAATGTTGCTTCCCCCCTTGTTTCTGGTATATTGCTATTATTCTTTATGACCATTGTTCCATCTGAATAAATTGCAACATACATTTCAGTTGGTTTGATTATATTGTAAGCAACTTCATCAATAATATCGCTTGCTTCATTTATTACCTCTTGTTCCTGACTTGCTGCTCGTTCATAATCTTTTGTTGCATTTCTTGCTACTTTAAATATCCCGTCATTCTCCAGTGCTATATTTGCACTTACAGCAATTAATATTAGCATAACAATTATGGTAATTATAAGTGCAATTAAAGTTATTCCATTATTTTTCTTCATTTGCTCAAACCCCCATTTTTTTAAAAAAATATACTATATCACAAAAAATAGCAATATTATTAACCTATTTTGTAAAATTGTAATAAATTTGTAATATTTTCCACTTTTTTCTCTCTATCACTTCCATTTTACTTAAATTTATCATATAATAGTTACGTAAATAAGATATAATTATATTTTATTTCTATAGCTTTTTAAAGCGAGGATTTTTATTATGAAAAAGATTATTTTTAAAGGCTGTGGGACAGCTATTATAACCCCATTTACAAATGAAGGAATTAACTTCCAAGAATTCGAGAAATTGATTAATGACCAAATTGAAGGTGGTGTGGATAGTATTATTGTTTGTGGTACTACTGGCGAATCTTCAACTATGTCTTTAGATGAAAGAAAAGCTGCTATTAAGTTTGCTATTAGAGTTGCAAACCATAGAGTTCCAATTGTTGCTGGAACTGGAGCAAATTGTACTAAATCTGCTATTGAAATGACAGAATTTGCAGAAAGTGCTGGTGCTGATGCTGTTTTGGTTGTTACACCATATTATAATAAAACTACACAGGCTGGTTTAATTGCACATTATACTGCAATTGCAAACTCAACTAGTTTACCTATTATAATGTACAATGTACCAAGTAGAACTGGTTTAAATATTTTACCTGCTACAGCTTTAGAGCTTTCTAAAATAGATAACATTGTGGCAATAAAAGAAGCTAGTGGCAATTTATCTCAAGTAGCTGAAATTGCTGCACTTTGTAGAGATAACTTACATATATATTCTGGAAACGATGACCAAATTTTACCTATTCTTTCTTTAGGCGGATTAGGTGTAATTTCCGTACTTTCAAATGTTGTACCAAATGTGGTTCATAAAATGACCCAAGACTTCTTTGCTGGAAATATTGCAGAAGCTACAAAAGCCCAGTTAAATACATTAGAGCTTACAAACAGCCTATTTTGTGAAGTAAACCCAATTCCTGTAAAAGCTGCTTTAAACATGATTGGTTACAATGTTGGAACTCCTAGACTTCCTCTTGTAGAAATGTCTAACAAAGGCAAAGAGCGTTTAAGAAATGCGCTTATTAACTATGGTTTGGAGGTTGTTTAAATGATTAAAGTTTTAATAAATGGCTATAATGGAAAAATGGGCCAAATGGTTCTAAACCAAATAAAAGCATCTAAAGATTTTGAATGTATTGGCGGAACAGATGTATCTCTTAGTATAAATGAAATTACTGAAAAGCCTGATGTAATTATAGATTTTTCAACACCTGAAGCTTCACTTTCAATTCTTCAATATGCTGAAAAAAATAACATTCCAGTAGTTATTGCTACAACTGGTTTTTCTGATGAGCAAACTGCTAAAATTATGGAATATTCAAAGACTTTACCAATTTTTAAATCTGCAAATATGTCTTATGAAACAAACCTTATGATTGCACTTGTTTCAAAACTTGCTAAAGAACTTACCGGTTCAGATATTGAAATTGTAGAAACACACCATAACAAAAAAGTGGATGCTCCAAGTGGTACAGCTCTTATGATTGCAGATAGTATAAATGAAGCACTTGACCACGAAATGTATTACGAATATGATAGGCACAGCAAACGAGCTCCAAGAAGCCAAAAAGAAATTGGCATTCATTCAATAAGAGGTGGAACTGAAGTTGGAAAACACACTGTTTTCTTCTTTGGAGATAATGAAAGCTTAGAAATAAGCCATACAGTTACATCCAGAGCAGTTTTTGCAAATGGTGCCCTAAAAGCTGCAAAATTCATTATAAACAAACCTGCTGGTTTCTATGATATGAAAGATTTAGTTTAATAACGGAGTTTATATGAGAAAATTAATTGTTGATAAAAAATATGATAATAAAAAATTAAATACTTTTATACTAAACTCTTTTCCAGAGCTTTCCCAAAACATGCTTGGAAAAGCTCTAAGGCAAAAAGACATTAGAATAAACGGAATCCGCACAAAAGAAAATGTTATAATACATGAAAATGACGAAATTGCTATATATATTGCTGATGAATTTTTATTTAAAAAAGTAGATTACCAAGTAATCTATGAAGATGATAACATTTTAGTTATTAACAAGCCATCTGGAATAGAAGTTGTATGCGATGGCAGTGAAGAAAAAAGTTTGAGCAACATTCTAAAAGAAAAGTATAGTTTCGTAGAGCCTTGCCACAGGCTTGATAGAAACACTTCTCGGTTTAGTTTTATTTGCAAAAAATAAGGAAGCTTTAGATATATTACTGCAAAAATTCAAAAATAAAGAGATAAAAAAATACTATAAATGCCAAGTTTACGGCATTCCTAAAAAAGATTTTGAAACCAAAACAGGCTATTTATTTAAAGATAGCAAAAAATCTACTGTATATATCTCAGATGCCCCAAAACCAGGTTACAAAAAAATTATAACATCATACAAAGTTTTGGAAAGAAATTATAAAGATAATACTGCAATACTGGAAGTGTTACTAGAATTTTCTGGTAGAACTCACCAAATTAGAGCTCACCTTGCACATATTGGATTCCCTATTATTGGTGATGGTAAATATGGAAAAAATGAAATTAATAAAAAGTTTGGTAAAAAAACTCAAGAGCTCTATTCATACAAGCTACTATTTTCATTCACTACAGAAAGCGGAATTTTAGATTATTTAAATGGAAAAGAAATCTCCCTAAAAACTTAAGGGAGATTTCTTTATTTTATTTTTTAAGTGTTCTTAGAGCATTTAGAGTTGCTATAACCGTTACACCAACATCTGCAAACACAGCTTGCCACATTGTTGCTACTCCTAGGAAAACAAGTAGTAAAACTGTTAATTTAACTGCAATTGCAAAAGTTATATTTTCCTTTGAAATTTTTATTGTTTTTTTTGCAGTTTTAATTGCTTCACAAATTTTTGATGGTTCATCTGTCATAATTACCACATCTGCTGCTTCTATTGCTGCATCTGTTCCATATCCACCCATTGCAATTCCTACATCTGCCATTGCAAGTACTGGTGCATCATTTAATCCATCTCCTACAAATGCTACATTTCCTTTTTTATTGTTTAATAGTTTTTGTAATTCATCTACTTTTCCTGTTGGTAAAAGTTCTGTGTAGACTTCATCGATTCCAAGTTTTTCAGCAACATCTTTTCCAACTTTTTCTCTATCTCCAGTTAGCATAACTGTTTTCTTAATTCCTTGTTTTTTTAGATTTTCTATTGCTGCTTTTGAATCTTCTTTTAGTTCATCTGCAATCTCAATCTTGCCTGCATATTTGTCATCAATTGCTATGTACACAACAGTTGCAGAATTGTTTTCTTCTTTTACTGTTATGCCTATTTTTTTCATCAATTTGCTATTTCCCAAAAGTACTTTTTTGCCTTCTATAATTGCTGAAACTCCATGTCCTGAAATTTCCTCATATTCCTTAATATCCTGTTTATTTATCGCTTTACCATAACTTTCTATTATTGACCTTGCTATTGGATGATTTGAAAAACTTTCTGCATAAGCTGCAATTTTAAGTAGTTCATCTTTATCTCCAATTGAATCTATATTTTGAACTTTAAAATTTCCTTTTGTTAATGTTCCAGTTTTATCAAACACAACAGTTTCTAGGTTTGCAAGAAGTTCTAGGTAATTGCTTCCCTTTACTAAAATTCCTTTTCTTGAAGCTCCACCTATTCCACCAAAGAAGCTTAGCGGAACTGATACTACTAATGCACATGGGCAAGATACAACTAAAAAACTTAATGCTCTATAAACCCATGTTGTAAAATCTTTGTGCATAATTAGTGTTGGTATTATTAATATCAAAAATGCAAGTGCTATTACTGTTGGTGTATATATTTTTGAAAACTTTGTAATGAATTTTTCTGTATGTGCTTTCTTTTCTCCTGCATTTTCTACTAGGTCTAAAATTTTGCTTAATGTTGATTCTTTGAATTCCTTTGTTACACTTATTTCTAGGACTCCATTTGTATTTATTACACCGCTTAGAATTTCTGAATTAATTTCTGCCTTTCTAGGTACTGATTCTCCTGTTAGTGCTGATGTATCTATTAATGCTTCACCTGATATAACTATACCATCTAATGGCACTCTTTCTCCTGGTTTTACTATAATTACATCTCCTACTTTAACTTCTTCTGGTGATTTTTCTATTACAGTATCATTTATTTTTACAAAAGCTTTATCTGGTTTTAGCTCCATCAAACTTTCTATAGATTTTTTAGATTTATTTTCTGCATATTCCTCGAAAATTTCTCCTACTTGGAAAAATAGCATTACTGCAATTGCTTCTGGATACTCGCCTGTTGCAAAGGCTCCAAGGCTTGCAATGCTCATTAAGAACTCTTCTCCAAAAAGTTCTTTATCCTTTATTCCTTCTAATGCTTCTAAAATTACTTCATATCCAATTGATAAATAACTCATAAAAAATAAAACTATTTTTAGCCATTGTATATTAACTAAAAAAGCTACTGTTCCAAAAATTAAACATAAGATTATTTTTATTATACCTTTTTTCATAATCAGTTCCCCTCACATAAAAAATTTGAATGTATGTTCAATTACATTATATTTGAACATACACTCAAATGTCAATAGTTTTTTATAAAAAACTTGAAATTCATTTCACATTTTATATTTCTGTATTTTCTATTGTTTTATTAATTTCCCTTGTTACTTTAAAAATGAATTCTATTATATCATAATATCTTTTTAGCATATCGAAATCCAGTGCATTTTTGAACAAACTTGGTTCAAATACTCCGCCCAGTGTGGAATCTTATGTATATTTGTTCTTGTTTTATTGTTAGCTCATATTGAATTTTACTTTGCTTTCTAAATTCTATCATTGTGTTCATAACATCTGCTGTTAGGATTTGCATTGCTATTATTTTGTTTTCTCCATATATATCAAAATACTTTTCAAATTCTTGTGAATCCATTTCAATTTTTGTTTTGCCTTTAAACAATTTTCCGAATACACCTTTATCTGAACGGATTTTTAAACTTGTTTGAATATTTTTTGCACAATCTACATTTCCAAATATTCCATGAAATATTGTGGTTGTTGTTGTGTTGCCTTCTGAATCTGTGCTTTCATCTTCTGTATGTACTTCGGCCATTTGAACTTTATATTTGTTATCCAAAGTTCCTTGGATTAGGTCTTCTGAATGGTAATTATCATAACTTTCAAACTCGCCATGTCTATAAGTTGTTGATGGCATTCCTTGGTTTGGAAAGAATTCCAAATTTTCATCAATATTCTTAATAAAAGGCTTTACTACTTTTTCCTTAAAAAGTGGTGTAAATTTTGATTTGTTTATATTTATTCCAATTATTAATATAATCATGAATATCACAAATACAAATGCAAAATATCCTTTTGTAAAACTACTTACTATTACAAATGCAATAATTGCTATCACTAAAAAGATTATGCTTTTTTTAACTTTATCTTTTCTAATGTGCTCTAGTTCCTCATAACTTTCCTTATGTATTCTTTCATATATTTCATTAAAAGATTTCATTCATTTTCTCCTTTAAAGTTCAATCTGTATATTGTTTCTTGCATCTGGTGATTCTATTTCAAATAATCTTTCTTCTCTAAAGCCAAAAAGTCCTGCGATTATATTGCTTGGTACTAATGAAATTTTTGTATTATATTCAGTTACTGCTCCATTATATAAACGTCTTGCTGCTTGTAATTGACTTTCTATTTTAGTTAACTTTTGTTGAAGTGATAAGTATTGTTCACTTGATTTTAGTTCAGGATAATTTTCTATTGCTGCAACTAGCCTATTACACTCATTATTTAGTTTTTCTCCTTCTTGTAAATTTTTTGTATTCATATATTCAGTTCTCATTCTAGTTATTTTCTCAAATATTTCATTCTCGTGTTTTGTATATGCTTTAACACATTCAACTAAATTTGGTATTAAATCAAACCTTTGTGTTAAGTACACATCTATTGTTGCTCTTTCTTGTTCTACTTTCTTCTTTGATTTTATAAAGCCATTGTATTTACCAAGCACTATAAAAACAATAAATAAAATTATACCAATTACTACTATTAAATCCATAAATTACAACTCCTTTTATATTTATTATATGTTATTTTTCTTTGTTTTTTCTTCAATTTTTAATTCAATTGCTTTTTTCTTTGCCTCGATTTTCGCTTTGCTTTCTTCTACTCTTTTTCTTATTTTTTCGCGAATTACATCAATATCCAAGTTTGGGAAGGCTGATATAAGTCTTCTTCCTCTCCAGCTTTTACTTATAATTTCTTTTACCTTTTTAGTTATCTCCTCTGTATTATCTTTTGTTTCATTAGATATTTTCTTGAATGAATGTATTATATTATATGATACAGATACATCTACTGCAAATATTACAAGGATTAGACCTGTTATTATATGTAGCCAAGGTTGCTGAATGCTATTTATTGCATTTAAAAACACTGGATTTGCGATTCTTAATATAATTTGACCAATGATTGTAAATGGCAATAATGTTTCTAAACAAATTCTTCCATTTATATTGAATTTAAATCTATGGTAATCCCACCATCTTGCATGAAATATTTTCTCCATGAAATAACTTGTAGCATATTCTAATGTTCCGCATATAAACATAATTACTATTGTTGAAATCCATAGGCTGTCAACCAAGCTTACTGAATCAATTGTTTTCATGAAGTTACTAAGAAGTAGTGTTATAGCCACTCCTCCAAAGCCATATATTGGGCAGTATGGCCCAATTAAAAATCCTCTGTTTACAAATTTATGGTGTTGAAAAAGTCCTAATGTTACTTCCATTAACCATCCTATAATTGCATATATTGTAAATAATAAAATGTATGTTTCTATTGTTTCCATTTTTTCTCCCTTCAATTTCTATGATATACTTCTTCTCCAAAAGAATAAATACTGCTGAGCAAGCCCTGCTAGTTTGCCATATTTTTCTTTTGCAAATTTTTGTATTACCTGCGGTTTTTGTTCATTTTTATCAAAATATAATTCTGAAATTACTCTTCTTACCCAAACATCTATTGGAAACACTTCATATTTTTTTAGTGCAAATAACATTATGCAGTCTGCAACTTTTGGGCCGACTCCCGGTATTTCTAATAGTTTATTTCTTAAATTTTGAATATTTTGCTCTTCCTCTAGTTCTTTTAAATTTATTTTATTTGCTAAAACATTTTGCACTGTTTCATAAACTCTTACATCTCTAAACCCAAGTCCTAAGTTTCTAAAGTCCTGAATTGTAACATTTTTTAGTTCCTCTGGTCTTGGAAAAGTATAATATTCTTTATTTTCAAAAACAATTTCTCTTCCATATTGTTTGCATATTCTCTCAATAATTAGTTTAATTCTTGGTATATTATTATTGGCTGAAATTATAAACGAAATTAAAGTTTCCCACAAATCCTGTTTTAGAATTCTAATTCCATAACCATATTCAATGCTTTCTTTTAAATAATTATCAATTTTTGAAAGTGATTTTTTTATATTTTCATAATTAGTATCTAAATCAAAATATTTTCGACAAATAGGCTCTATTGGTCCATCACAAATACCTCTAAAAATAATGTTTTCTCCATCACTTTTAACACTTATTACATTATTTCCAAACACACCAACAAAGTTTCCACTTTCGTCCTTATTCCACCTAAAACACTGCCCACATTCAAATATATGTTCAGGCACAAAAGAATCTACTTTTTTCCAAATATATTGCTGTTCCATTTTTCTCCTTCGAAGCATTTTGCTTTCTTTTTTTATTTAAATCTATAAAAATTATATCATAGTTTCTGTGGAAAATAAATACTACACTAAAATTCTGTATTTTCTAAAGCTTTGTTTATTTCCCTTACAATATTTAAAACAAGCTCTATTATTTTATAATATTCTTTAAAAATTTTATAATCATAAGTTTTTTTAAACAATTTTGGTTCAAACATTTGGCCTGTTGCAAATCTTATATATATATTATACTGATCTATTGTTATTTCAAATTTAATTCCTGTTGTTTTTCTAAATTCAATCATTTTGTCCATTAATTCTGCTGTTAAAATCTGCATTGCAACTATTTTGTTGTCTTCATATACATCAAAATATTTTTCAAATTCCTGTGAATCTAGCTCCACTTTTTTCTCATATTTACTCAAAATTCCAATTTTCCCCTTATCTGAGCGAATTTTCATGGTTGATATTATGTTTTTAGCACACTCAGAATGTGCAAATATTCCATGGAACTTTACTTCTTCCCTTTCTTCTATTTGAGAGGTTGTACTATTTTCATATTCATGCACAACTATACTAGTTACTTCAGCCATTTCCAAATCGTACTTTCCATCTATTGTTCCTTCTATCAAATCATGTGAATAAAACTCATCATAATATTCAAAATCTCCTTTTAAATATACTTCGCTTTTTACGCCTCTATATGGTATACATTTTAACCCCTCATCAAGGCCTTCAACAAAAGGGATTAAAATATTTTTCTTAAAAAGTTCTATAAATTTAGATGAACTAAAAATACTATCATTGTTTGAATATAATACACCACCAAACATCACTGCCCAAACTAACAATATTCCTATTCTTTCTTCAGAAAAGCAAGCTATAACAGCAGGAATTATCATCATAGTAATTATTACAAAGGCTTTTATTTTCACCTTTTTTCTTTCCTTTTCCAATTCGTGAAATTTTTCATTACTTAATTTTTCATATACTTCATTAAATGACTTCATTTTTTCTCCTAACACCATTTTTTTACTTTAGTTAATTATATTTTTGTAAAATTTAAAAATAATTACAATTAAAGTTTATCCTATTGGTTCATTAATGTCAATATTTTCCAAAAAATTTCCAAGACCTTTTTCAACATATTTACATAACATTTTTTGTTTTACGTATTTGACTTGCATGATATAATATAGTTCTAACAAAAACTACATTTTATTTTTCAAAGGAGAATATATTTATGTTTAAATTAGTATCTGACTATAAGCCTACAGGTGACCAGCCTCAGGCTATTGAGACATTGAGTTCTGGGATTTTGGAGGGTAAGAAGTTTCAAACTCTTTTGGGAGTTACTGGTTCTCGGAAAGACTTTTACTATGGCAAATATTATTCAAAAAGTTCAAAAGCCTACTTTGGTTTTGGCTCATAATAAAACATTAGCAGGGCAGCTATATTCAGAGTTTAAGGAGTTTTTTCCTGAAAATGCGGTTGAATATTTCGTATCATATTACGATTATTATCAACCAGAAAGCTACATTCCACAGTCTGATACTTATATTGAAAAGGACGCTTCTATTAATGATGAAATTGATAAGCTAAGACATTCTGCAACTTTATCTTTATTCGAAAGAAAAGATGTTATAATTATAGCTTCCGTTTCATGCATATATGGTTTAGGTGACCCAGAAGACTATCAAGAATTAATGCTTTCTTTAAGGCCTGGAATGCCAAAATCTAGAAACAATGTTATGAAAAGATTAGTTGAAATGCAATATTCAAGAAATGAATTAGACTTTAAAAGAGGAACTTTTAGAGCTAAAGGTGATATCCTAGAAATTTATCCTTCTAATACCGGTGAAAGCGCTGTAAGAGTTGAATTCTGGGGCGATGAAATTGAAAAGATTTCTGAAATAAATCCATTGAATCGGAAAATCTCTTGGAATAAGGCAACACATTCTTATTGGGCCAAATTCACATTATGCAACATCTGAAACTAAACTTAAAGGTGCAATCTCTACTATTGAAGCTGAACTTGAAGAACGTATTAAATATTTTAAAGATAACAATAAATTAATTGAAGCACAGCGAATTGAAGAAAGAACAAACTTCGACCTAGAAATGCTTGTTGAAACAGGATTTTGCCAAGGAATCGAAAATTATTCAAGACATATAAGTGGTAGAAAACCAGGCTCTGCGCCATATACCCTTTTTGATTATTTTCCAAAAGACTTTTTATTGCTTATTGATGAATCTCATGCAACAATACCTCAAGTTAGAGCTATGTATAATGGTGATAAAGCACGTAAAGATTCTTTAGTAAATTATGGTTTTAGACTTCCATCTGCTTATGATAATAGACCTCTTAAATTCAATGAATTTGAAGAAAGAATAAATCAATGCATATTTGTAAGTGCAACTCCTGCTGATTATGAAAAAGAACATTCTGAACAAACAGCAGAACAAATCATTAGACCAACTGGACTGTTAGATCCAAAGATCACAGTAAAACCTGCTACAAACCAGGTAGATGACTTAATTGGTGAAATTCGAAAAAGAGTAGAAAAACATGAAAGAGTTTTAGTAACCACGCTTACAAAAAAAATGGCTGAAGATTTAACAGCATACCTAAAAAGCCTTGATATAAAAGTAAATTACATGCATTCAGACATAAAAGCTTTAGAAAGAATGGAAATAATCAGAAACCTACGTTTAGGTGAATTTGATGTATTAGTTGGAATCAACTTGTTAAGAGAAGGTTTAGACATTCCAGAAGTTTCACTTGTGGCAATTTTAGACAGCGATAAAGAAGGTTTCTTGCGTTCTGAAAGATCACTTATTCAAACAATAGGAAGAGCAGCTAGAAATGCTAATGGCGAAGTTATAATGTATGCTGATGAGCTTACAGATAGTATGGAAAAAGCGATTTCAGAAACAAACAGACGTCGTAAAATTCAAATTGCATATAATGAAGAACATGGAATCACTCCAAAAACAATAAACAAAGGCATCAGAGAAGCTATAAAAGCAACTATTTTAGAAGATGTAAAATCAGATTTGAAAATTAACAAAGAAGAATCTGTTGAAACTATTATTAATAACCTAACTGACGAAATGCTAAAATGTGCTGCAAATATGGAATTTGAAAATGCTGCCGAATTAAGAGATAAAATAAAAGAATTAGAAAAGCTAATGTAGAGAAAATCCTCTACATTAGCTTTTTACTTTTTTATTTCTCATTAACAATTTTTTCTACTCTTTCGATAACACTATTGACATCACAATCACATGCATTTTCTTCTTTTCTTAGTTTTATTTCTACTACATCATTTTCAATTTTCTTGCCAACTGTAATTCTTACTGGAATTCCTATTAAATCAATATCATTAAATTTTACCCCAGCTCTTTCTTGTCTATCATCAAGTAGAGTATCTATTCCTAATTCATTTAACTTATTATATAATTCCTCACCTACTGATAATTGTTTTTCATCCTTTGGATTTATAACAACAATTGCAACTTTATATGGTGCAACATTCATTGGCCAGATTATTCCTTTTTCATCATTGTTTTGCTCAACTATTGCTGATAAAATTCTCTCTATTCCAATTCCATAGCTTCCCATTACAACAGGGTAAGATTTATTATCATTTCCTAAAAATGTAAGTCCTAAACTTTCTGAATACTTTGTTCCTAGTTTAAATGTATTTCCAACTTCAATTCCCTTTTTGAAAATCAATTTTCCACCACAAGATGGACAAGTGTCGCCTTCTTTTACATTTACTATATCTCCAGCAATATCATATCTAAAATCTTTAACATTTACATTAATGTAATGATAATTTTCTTTATTAGCTCCACAACAGAAGTTTTTCATTCTTAGTACTTCATTGTCAACAATAATTTTAGAATTTAAACCAACTGGTCCTGTGTATCCAGGAACTGCATTTGAAGTAGCTATTAATTCATCATTTGCAAATCCAATTTCACTTGCGTGAAGTAATTTTAATACTTTAGTTTCGTTTAGTTCTCTATCTCCTCTAATAAATAATATAACAAGCTCTCCGTCTATATTCATAAGCATTGCTTTTACAGTCTTTTTAACATCAATTTTCAATAAATCGCACACTTCTTCTATAGTATGTTTATTTGGTGTTTCAACTAATTGCATTTCTTT
The DNA here is from genome assembly GCA_934167835.1 of uncultured Clostridia bacterium. Lineage (GTDB taxonomy): Bacteria > Bacillota > Clostridia > TANB77 > CAG-508 > UMGS1781. The sequence goes on from CAKPLZ010000004.1 coordinate 131,827, forward strand.
TTCCTCTTCTTGGCACTCCTCTTTAGTTGCATTTTGTGTAATTTCTATATTTGATGAAAAATCACATTTATCGCACATAACAAGTATATCTTCACCAATATTTGTTATAGCTTGGAATTCTTCTGAAAGCAATCCTCCCATAAGTCCTGTATCTGCTCTTACAACTGTATATTCTAACCCAAGGCTTTTAAATATTTTGTGATATGCTTCAAACATTTTTTTATAAGATTCGTCTAGTCCTTCTAAGTCTTTATCAAAACTATATGCATCTTTCATTGTAAACTCTCTTGTTCTAATTAAACCTAAACGTGGACGCATCTCATCTCTATATTTTGGCCCTATTTGATATGTTGTAAAATGTAAATCTCTATATGATTTTACTTTATTAAGTGAACAAATAGCAAATAGTTCTTCATGTGTTGGTCCTAGTGCATATTCTCTGTTATATCTATCATGTAATTTAAACATACTTGGTCCAAATGCATTTTTTCTTCCAGTTTTTTCAAAAACTTCCATCGGTAATAATGAGGGCATTCTTAGTTCACTTGCACCAGCTTCATTCATGTATTGGCGAACTACCTTTTCAACATTTTTTGCAGCCATTTCACCTAAAGGCATTTTTGCATAGATTCCATTTCCAACTTTTTTAATCATTCCACTTTTAACTAAAAGTTTTCCACTTGTAGAATCTTCATCTGTTATATTTTCTTTAATTGTGTAGAAAAAATCTTTGCTTAATCTCATATACATTAACCCCCCTCATTTATCTTAACATATAAAACAATATTACAAAACTATACTTTTTGCCAATATAATTTTGAAATTAAACTAAAACCGCTATATCTATTGATATAGCGGTTTTTCTCTGGTGGCTCGAACGGGAATCGAACCAGTGACACGGGGATTTTCAGTCCCCTGCTCTACCAACTGAGCTATCGAGCCAAATATTTATAATAAAAAAATGGCGACCCGGAACGGGCTCGAACCGTCGACCTCTAGCGTGACAGGCTAGCGTTCTAACCAACTGAACTACCGGGCCAAAAAAATGGTGGGCGCTATAGGGCTCGAACCTATGACCTCCTGCTTGTAAGGCAGATGCTCTACCAGCTGAGCTAAGCGCCCGTCCGTTCAACGAATATAAGTATACTATTTTTTTTTGCACTTGTCAATACTTTTTTGGAAATTTTTTGATTTTTTTCTGCAAAAAACAATTTTTATACTTTTGGTCCCGACGGTGGGACTCGAACCCACATGGTTTCCCGCACGATTTTGAGTCGTGTGCGTCTGCCAGTTCCGCCACATCGGGATATTTAAGGGGATTCTTCCCCTTATCTATGCCTTATATTTGTTTTTTGGATCTCTTCTATCTTTTTCTATTCTTTTGTCTTCACCTGTATTTTCTTTACTATTTTTTCTTCTGTCTTTTTTTCTTCTATCTTCAAACATTTTCCCTTTTGAATCTATTACCATTTTTTCATTACCTCCCCCTATAGATTTTTCACTAGTTCTTTGAATTTATTCCCTCTTTCTTCGAAGTTTTTGAACATATCAAAACTTGCACTTGCTGGTGAAAATAATACTACTTGATTTGGTTTTGCTTCCATTTTTGCTTTATCTACTGCTTCTTCTAATGTATCTACTTTATATATATCTATTTTAACTCCTAATTCTTCTTGTTTTTCCTTTACTGCATTTAATATTTTTCCTGATGTTTGGCCAAGTAGAATTAATGTTTTTACCTTATCTAATATTGGCTTAGCTATTGGTTCATAGTCTAAATGTTTGTCATATCCTCCTGCTATTAGAACTATTTCCTCATCAAATGAATTTAGTCCTGCTATTGTTCTTGTTGGACTCGATGCTATTGAATCATTATACCATTTAGAACCATTTATTTCTCTCACAAATTCTATTCTATGTGGTACACCTTCAAAGCCTTTTATTGCATTTATTTGGTCTTCTATTTGAACTAAATCTTTTGTTGCTGCTATTGCTGCACAGATATTTTCTGCATTGTGTGTGCCTCTTAAATGTGTATCTTTTAATTTTAGTAGATGTCTTCTAAGTCCATCTTCTGAAATTTTTATGATTCCATCATCATATATAACGCCATTTTCTATTTTTTCTTTACTGCTGAAGAATATAACTTTTGATTTTGCTGTTTTTGCAAAGTTTTTTGTTATTTCATTATCGTAATTCAAAACTAAAGTATTGTCTTCATTTTGATTTAGAAAAATATTTTTCTTTGCTTCAATATATTCTTCATAAGATTTATGTATATCTAAGTGGTTTGGTGTAACATTTGTAACTACTGCAATATCTGGACTTTTTTTCATAGTCATTAATTGGAAACTACTAAGTTCTAACACAACAACATTTTCTGGTTGTATTTCTTTAATCTTTGTAAATAGTGGTATTCCAATATTTCCACCTAAATATGCTTTGTATTTTTGTTTTACTATTTCATATATTAATGATGTAGTTGTTGTTTTTCCATCACTACCTGTTACTGCAATTATTTTGCAAGGTGCTAATTCTAAAACTTTTTCTATTTCTGATGTTAAAATTGCTCCTCTTTTAACTTCTGCCTCAATTTCAGGTAAATCTGGTCTACATGATGGTGACTTAAAAATTATATCAAAATCTTTTAGGTTTGACAAGTAATTTTCTCCAAAATTTTTAGATATTTTATAGTTTTCTATTTTTTCTAAAACATCTTTGTCTATTTTCTCTTCATTTCTTTTATCAAAAACTGTTATTTTAGCTTGAAAATCGTGCAGATAGTCAATTAATGGAATATTACTTACTCCTAAACCAATTATAGCAATTTTTTTGTTTTTTAAATTTTCTTCAAAGTCTTTTAATTTTGTGTTTATAAAACTCATTATTTAATTTCCTCCCAGATATCTTCAAAAACCTTTTCTGCAATTTCTTCTTTCATATCTTTCCTTTTGCTTTTAGTTGTAGTTATTGTTTTATTTATATATTTGTTTTTATCTTTAAAATAAACTGTATAATAAACCTTTGGACTATTATTTAGTGTATTTCCAAGTTCTCCAGTTATTCCTACACCAATGTTACTTTTTGCAAATTGAACTATGTTTTTAGCCATTTCAATTGATGTCTCTTGGCTATAAACTGTATATTTTTTTATTACATTCTCATTAACGCCAAACTTTATCTTATACTCACTAGAATATGTTACTAAGCTTACTTTTAGCACATTTGATGCACCAGAAATATTTGTTATACTATTAGCCAAAAAACCACCTGTGCAAGATTCCATGAATGATATTGTTTGTTTATTTTCATTTAATTTTTCTACTATTTTTTTACAAATTTCTTCCATTTTATTCAAAAATTTCTCCTGTTTGAATTAAATTTCCTCTTAAAAAGTCTTGAACTGGCATTCTCTTTGCGTTTTCTGCTTGAACTTCTTGTACTAAAAGTACACTGTTTTTTGCTTTTACACAAAGTCCATCTTTTAAATCTGAATAAATTACTGCTCCCCCTGCCATTTCTTCTAATCTTCTTTTATATTCTTCAAATTCTGGATGTTCGTTTATAAACTCTGGTAACTCTAAACAATCTGCTTTCCATATTTTTATTTTCTTGCCATTGTATGTTGTATATGCTCCCATTATTGGGTTTAATCCTCTTACAAGATTTTTTATTTCATCTGCTGTTTTGTTTTCCCAATCTATTTTTGCCATTTCTTTATTAAGCATTGGAGCCATTGTAAAATCTTTTCCTTGTGGAATTCTTTTTGCTGTTCCTGTTTCTATTTCTTTTAGTGTTTTTACTAATAACTGTGCTCCAATTTTAGACAATCTATCCCACAATTCCCCTGTTGTTTCATTTTCTCCTATTTGAACTTCTTCTTTTAGAATCATATCTCCTGTATCCATTCCTGCATCCATGTACATTGTGGTAATTCCTGTTGTTTTGTCTCCATTTAAAACTGCCCATTGTATTGGAGCTGCTCCTCTATATTTTGGAAGCAAAGACCCATGAACATTTATAGAACCTTTTTTAGGAATATCTAAAACATCTTGTGGTAGGATTTTTCCATAAGCCACAACGCAGAATAAATCTGGGTTTAGGTGTTCTAATGTTTCTTTAATTTCTCTTATTTTTTCTGGTTGCAAAACTGGAATGTTTTTTGAATTTGCAAATTCTTTTACTGGAGAGGCTATCATTTTCATTCCTCTTCCTTTTGGTCTATCTGGATTTGTTACAACTGCAATTATATTATGACCTGCATTATATATTGCCTCCAATGATTCTTTTGCAAAATCTGGAGTTCCCATAAAAACTATATTTAGCATCTTTTTTTCTCCTTTTTATTTTTCTGGTTTTATTATTTCCAAAGTTCCTGGTATTATCTTATCTATAAAAACTTCGCCATTTAAGTGGTCTATCTCATGACTTATAGCTTGTGCCAAAAGTCCTTTTGCCTTTATTTCAAATGGCTTTCCATTTATATCTAATGCTCTTATTTTTATTTTTTCTGGTCTTTCTATTTTTGCAAATTTGTTTGGAAAACTTAGGCAACCTTCTTCAACAATTTGTGTTCCACTTTGAGATAGTATTTCTGGATTTATTATTACATGTATTGGTTCTTCTTCTGCCTCTTGAATTACAACAATTTGTTTCAATATTCCTACTTGTACTGCAGCTAAGCCTACTCCTTCATATTTATGAAGAGTTTCAATCATATCGTTTACTATTTCTTTTATTCTTTCATCTATTACATCAACTTTTTTAGATTTTTTTCTTAAAATCTCGTCTCCTTCAGTTCTAATTGTTCTAATTGCCATTGTTTTCTCCCTTCTATGACATGCTGTTTGGATTTACATCTACTATAACTCTTGTCTTTAAAAATTTTTCTTTATAATATTCTTCTAAAGATTTATTAATAACTTCTATAATAGTATTGCTAAGTTTACATTTTGCAATTATTCTCCACCTATATCTATATTTTATTTTATCTATTGGTGCTGGTAATGGTGGCATTATTTGCATTTTGTCTTGTCCATATTTTTTTAGCAGTTTATATAGTTTCTCTGAAGCTATTTTTATTTCTTCTTTACTTGAAGAATTTATTCCAAACATTATTATATCGCAAAATGGCGGATATTTCAATTGTTTTCTTAGTTCTATTTCTGTTTTATAGAATTTTTCGTAATTTTGCTCTTTTGAGCACTGCACACAAAAATTTTCTGGCGAATATGTTTGGATTATTACTTTGCCTGGAAGCTTCTCTCTGCCTGCTCTTCCGGCCACTTGTACTAGTATATCAAATGTTTTTTCGTTTGCTCTATAGTCTTCTGTATTTAAGCTTCCATCTGCTGCAATGACTCCAACTAGTGTTACATTTGGAAAATGGTGGCCTTTTACTACCATTTGTGTGCCAATTAATATATCTATATTTTCATTTTTAAATTTATTTAGTATTTGTTCATGTGAATTTTTTTTGCTTACTGTATCTATATCCATTCTTATTGTGCTTGCTTCTGGGAACATTTTCTTTACTAGGTCTTCTAATTTTTGTGTTCCGCTTCCAAAATATTTTATGTTCTTGCTTTTACATTGTGGGCAAACCTTAGGGTTGTTCATTTCATATCCACAATAATGGCATTTTAGTTTATCTTCTTTTATATGGTAGGTTAAGCTAATATTGCATCTTTTGCATTTTGCAGTATAACCACAATCTCTACACATAACAAATGTTGAAAATCCTCTTCTATTTAAGAATAATATTGTTTGTTTTTTATTGTTTAGGTTATTTTGAATTTCTTCTCTTAGTCTATCACTAATTATTGAATGATTTCCATTTGCAAGTTCTTGCCTTAAATCTACGATTTCTACATCAGGAAGGTTTGATGAGTTTGCTCTTTTGGTAAGTTTTATAATATTTTTTGAGTTATAATATGTGGATATATCTGGTGTTGCGCTTCCTAAGACTATTGGAATATCATATTGTTTTCCTAAGTATTTTGCAATATCTTTTGCATTAAATCTTGGTGCCATATCAGATTTATATGATGTATCATGCTCTTCATCTATGATAATTATTCCTAAATTATCAATAGGAGCAAAAATTGCTGACCTTGCACCTATTACAATTTTGCATTTTCCGTTCTTTTATGTTTTTCCACTGGTCATTTCGTTCTCCTGTTGATAATTTGCTGTGAAGAACACAAATGCAGTCTCCAAATCTTGAAGAAAATCTGTCTACCATTTGTGGTGTAAGCGAAATTTCTGGAACTAAAACTATTGCTTTTTTTCCTTTATCTAATGCGCTTTGTATAAGCTGTAAATAAACTTCAGTTTTTCCTGAACCAGTAACTCCATATAGCAAAAACTCATTAAATTTACTTTTATCAATTATATCAAAAGCCCTTTGCTGTTCATCTGTAAGGCTAAGAGGTTTATCTCTTTTTACTTCTCTTCCCTTGAAAGGATTTCTTTCAATTTTTTGTTCAATTATTTCAATATATCCATTTTTTTCCAAAGTTTTTAAAACAGCACTAGAAACTTCCATGAGTGTTTCCAAATCTGCCTTATACACTCCATCATTTTCTTCTAAAAATCTTAAAACCTTAATGTGCTTATTATTTTTAATTTTGCCAATTTCAATATCTAATTCAATTTCATCTTCATCCTTTTTCAAGTAAACAAAATTAGCAGTTTTATCCTTAATTCTATTCTCCAAATTTGTAGTTTTCTCACCCGGAGGAAGCATAAGCTTTATACACTCCGAAATATTGCAAAAATACCTCCTAGCCATAAGGCGAGCAAGCTTCACATTCTCCTCTGTTAAAGGAAAATCCTCAATCTCAACAATCTCCTTCTTAGCCCACTCCGACTCTGCCTTAAGCCCCACAATAAACCCTTCAACAGTCGAATTTTTAGCCCCAAAAGGCACAAAAACCCTAGCCCCAATTCTAATACTATCCACCATATCAGTTGGAACCACATAATCAAATATTTTATTCAAATCCTTAGCTAATCTATTAACAATAATCTCCGCTACCATAAAAAACTCCATCTTTTGTGATATATTTTATCACAAGAAATGGAGTTTGTACATATTTATTTTTGAAGTTTAATTTACAATTGCATTTTGGGCCATCACATTTATTTTTTATTCTTTTCTAATAGAACAGCTTTTAGAGTATATCTCATTGTATAAATTGCATTTACTTAAAAAAAGCGCCACTTGAAATGTGGCGCCACATTAGTGCGGAAATACTAAGATAACGGAAAGTATCAATATGGAAATATTACTATTTTTATTACTTTCCTCCAAGCTTATTCATAATGCCATCGGCATCATTTCTCGTAAATTTTTTGTCTTTGTCATAATCCCCCTTTAAATATTTTTTTACACTTTCGCCTTCGGGCTTTTCTGTAGTGGTTGGCTTCATAATGTCAATAATAAGCCTTGCATCCAAAAAGCTTAGTTTTCCATCAAGATTAACATCTCCATCATAAATAACTTCTTCTACTCCATCTACTCCATCTTGTTTTTGTAATTTTGCCTTATCAAATTCACCTGAAATTACATATCCAAAAACTCTTTTAAAACTTTTCCCATTATATTTATAAGCCGAATCTGTTATATCATACATCGTATTTCCATCATATTTAAATGATATTTGTAAATTATCTGTATATATACAAACTAGTGTAATGCCTTC